>NZ_BAAALG010000013.1:403476-441427 GCF_039528155.1 Nocardioides dubius
TCTCCCGATAGGCGCAGGCCAGCCCGTAGGCCCCGGACGGCGCGAGATGCGCCCCGAGTCATTGCGACAGTAAAACTGTCACAGTTTTGGTGACAGTCGTCACGCCGGCTGCTTCAATGGAGCCATGGGCAGCAGTGAGACGCCGAGCGCTCCGAGGGCGCTGGTCAACACCGAGACACTCCTGCGACGACACGGCGAGGCGGGGGAGCGCTGGATCGCCGGGATGTGGCGTGCGGACCCACTCGCGGACGCCGTCGTGGCCGACGCCAAGCTGGCCGGGCGTGAGGTGCGGGCCTTCCTGGCCGGTGACGTCGCCGAGGTCACCACCGCGAGCGCGGCCGCGCTGATCGCCCAGGTCGGCGCCGACCCGGACTGGCTGGAGCGTGAGCGGCTGGACCGCGCCGCCGACGTGCTGGTGCGCTACAGCGCCCAGTGGGGTCTGGTGCTCGGCGCGGCCTCGCTGCTGCGCGGCGCGATCAACCCGATCGCCGCCAAGCCGCTGCTGCTCACGGGGCGCTACGGCAGCCAGCCTGCCGTCCGCTCCATCGAGGTGGGGGAGTGGCTCTCCCAGGTGGTCCGCCGCGGCGGGATGGCAATCGGGGCTCCGGGCTTCGGGCACACCGTCCGGGTGCGGCTGATCCATGCCCACGTGCGGCGCCACATCGAGGCCGCCGGGCAGTGGGACCACGACGCCTGGGGAGTGCCGATCCCGCAGCCCTACATGGCCTTCACGCTCGCCGAGTTCGGGCACATCTCGTTGGCCGCGATGGCCAAGATCGGGGTCCGGCTCACGCCCGCCGAGCTGGCCGACGTCTACCACCTCTGGCGCTATGTCGGGTACCTGATCGGCGTCGACGAGGAGCTCAACCCGGTCGGCGAGGCCGACCAGATCCGGATCGAGGAGCTGTACCGGCTCACCTCACCCGGCCCCGACGCGTACAGCCGCGAGTTCGTGCGGGCCCTCACCGAGGGCTACCTGGCGCCGGAGCTGGCGAACCTCCTGCCCCTGCCCGCCACCGTCGGCAAGCCGCTCGCCACCACGCTCATGTACGGGATGTCGCGGGTCTTCCTCGGCGAGGACGCCGCCGACAGCCTGCACATCCCCGACGGCGTCGCCAAGCACGTGGTGCGCCTCGCGGCACCGGGCCTGATGGTGCTCGACCAGGCCCGTACCCGGTTGCTGGGGCGGGAGCGGATCGCGGACGCGGCCTATCCGATCCGGGACCGCGAGCTGGCCAGGCTCAAGGCACAGCACGCGATCACGCACGACCTCGTGGACGCCGTCCCTGGAGCCGTCGGCCACTGAACCCGCCGAGTGGTGCCTCTCTGCACCACTCGACGTCGATGGGTGCAGTACGGCACCCATCAACGGGTGAGGGACGCGACCTCCGGCGAGGCGTAGAACGGCTCGAGCCGCAGCCGCAGGATCCGCTCCACCTCGCCGGAGCCGACCGCCGCCTTCAGCAGCGGCGGCAGTGCCCGGTGCAGGTGCCCGCGGACGTCGTCGGGGCCGATGCCGAGGTCCTCGACCACCGTGGTCAGCGGCGTCTCGGCATAGACCGCGTAGAAGCCGTCGACGAGAGAGTCGACCAAGGAGCCCACCGGCGCGCTCGCGGCGCCGGCGATCACGGCGTCCTGGACCAGGCCGGCGACCCGGTGCAGGTCCTCGGCGGAGGCGCCAGCAGTGAACCGGCCGATCGGGCGATCGGCGTAGAGGTCGAAGATCTCCAGCGCCGCCTGCTGGGCGGCCGGATCCTTGAGGGTCTCCACGACGACCTTGTTCAGCCGCCGCATGGCGAAGGTCGCACCACGTCCGGCGGTGTCGCCGAGCAGTGCCTCGAACTGCTTGTCCGCGGCGCTCGCGACCTTGCCGGCCATGCTGCTGCCCAGGGAGACCAGCGAGCCGAGTCCGGGAACCTTCTCCGCCACCGCGCGGTTGGTGGCCAGCACGTCCGCGACCACCCTGCCCAGGAAGCGTGAGGCGACCGTGGCGACCAGCGGACTCTCCGCGATCTGGTCGAGGAAGCTCTCCGCGACGTCGGCCAGCCCGAAGGCCTCGGTGGCCAGGGCCTCCACGTGCTCACGCTGGATCAGGTCGGAGAGGGTGAACGACTCGCTCGGGCCGGCCTTGACCACCTCGGCGACCACGGCCACGAAGGTGCTGGCGGCGGTGCTCGGCGGAACCTGCTCCAGGATCAGGCGCAGCCCGGCCTTGGCGTCGTCGGCGGAGATCAGCTCGGCCAGGCGCACCTGCTCGCCGAGCGCCATCAGGTCGTCGAGCACGTCGTCGGCGACGGCCTCGGCCTCCTCGCCGCTGAACCGGGCCAGCAGCCAGGCGACCTGGGCGTCGAGGAGCTGTGCGGCCAGCGGAGTCAGGGTCATGTCCTCGATTCTGACGCGTAGGTGACGAGTTGGGGCACAAATGCCGCGCGGAGGCCCTGGTCTGCGCACCGTGACCGCCAGGAGCCGCCGTCCCCGTTAGGCTGGCACCTCTGGTCTGCCCGCGTCGGGTGGACGTGCCTGTCGCCGGAGGAATCAAGCATGCCCAAGAACCTCACCGTCGTGGTCCTCGCCGCAGGTGGTGGTACGCGGATGAAGAGCAAGACGATGAAGGTCCTGCACCCGATCGCGGGGCGCAGCATGATCGGCCACGTCCTGCACGCGGTGCAGGAGGCGGAGCCGGAGCGGATCATCGCGGTGGTGGGCACCCAACGCGAGACGGTCGGCCCGCACATCCTCGAGCACACCCCGGACGCCGTGCTGGCGGTCCAGGAGTCGCTCGACGGCACGGGCGATGCGGTCCGGGTCGCGCTGAGCGCGATCGGTGGCGTCGCCAGCGGCACGGTGCTCGTGGTCACCGGCGACACCCCCCTGCTGCGGGGCGAGAGCCTGCGTGCCTTCGCCGAGGAGCACGACGCCGCCGAGCGGGCGGTGAGCGTCCTGACCGGTGTGGTGGCGAACCCGCACGGCTACGGCCGGATCGTGCGCAACGGCGAGGGCGACGTCGAGGCGATCGTCGAGGAGAAGGACGCGACCCCGGCACAGCGTGAGATCGCCGAGATCAACTCCGGCATCCTGGCCTTCGACGCCGAGTTCCTGACCGGCGCGATCGGGCAGCTGGGCAACAACAACGCCGGCGGCGAGTACTACCTGACCGACACCGTGCAGATCGCCCGCGACGCCGGGCTGACCGTCGGCGCGCACCTGCTCGACGACGTGATGCAGACCGAGGGTGCCAACGACCGCGTGCAGCTGGCGTCGCTGGGGCGCGAGCTCAACCGGCGGATCCTGGTGGACTGGATGCGGGCCGGCGTCACGGTGATGGACCCGGCGACCACCTGGGTGGACGCCGACGTCGTGCTCCATCGCGACGTCACCCTGCTTCCGGGCACGCAGCTGATAGGCGCCACCGTGGTCGCCGAGGATGCCGTGGTCGGTCCGGACACCACCCTCAAGGACTGCGAGATCGGCGTCGGCGCACGGGTGGTGCGCACGCACGGTGAGCTGGCCGTGATCGGCGACGGCGCCACCGTCGGCCCGTTCGCCTACCTGCGCCCCGGGACCACCCTGGGCGCGGACGGCAAGATCGGCACCTTCGTGGAGACCAAGAACGCCACCATCGGCACCGGCTCCAAGGTGCCGCACCTCTCCTATGTCGGTGACGCCGAGATCGGCGAGGGCACCAACATCGGGGCTGGCACGATCTTCGCCAACTACGACGGTCGCAACAAGCACCGCACCACGGTCGGCAACCGGACCAAGACCGGCTCCAACAACACCTTCATCGCCCCGGTCGCGATCGGCGACGACGCGGTGACCGGCGGCGGCACCACGGTCCGGCGCGACGTGCCGGACGGCGCGCTGGCGGTCAGTGCCGCTCCGCAGCGCAACATCGCGGGCTGGGCTGCTCGGCGTGCGGCGCTGGACTCGGACGACGAAAAGTAACCGGCGTCTCATCGCGAAGACCCCCGATTTCCTGATCGCGATTCGCGAGGCAGAATCGGCTGTGGCGGAGTGAGTCGCAACAAGCTAGGGAGCAACCGGTGACGGGATTGAAGCGGGCCACCGAGAAGAACCTCATGGTCTTCAGCGGGCGGGCGCACCCCGCACTTGCCGAAGAGGTGGCCAAGCGCCTCGACACCCAGTTGGTGCCGACCTCGGCCTACGAGTTCGCCAACGGCGAGCTCTACGTGCGCTACGAGGAGTCGGTGCGCGGATGCGACGCCTTCGTGATCCAGAGCCACACGGCTCCGATCAACGAGTGGATCATGGAGCACCTGATCATGGTGGACGCGCTCAAGCGCGCCAGCGCCAAGCGGATCACCGTGGTGATGCCGTTCTGGGGCTACAGCCGTCAGGACAAGAAGCACCGCGGCCGTGAGCCGATCTCCGCACGCCTGGTCGCCGACATGTTCAAGACCGCCGGTGCCAACCGGGTGATCACGGTCGACCTGCACGCCGACCAGCTCCAGGGCTTCTTCGACGGCCCCGTCGACCACCTGATGGCGCTGCCGGTGCTCGCCGACTACATCAAGGAGAAGTACGGCAACCAGCCGCTGGCGGTCGTCTCCCCGGATGCCGGCCGGATCAAGGTCGCCGAGAAGTGGTCGGCCCGCCTCGGTGGCGTGCCGCTGGCCTTCATCCACAAGACCCGCCGCACCGACGTCGCCAACGAGGTCGTCGCGAACCGCGTCGTGGGCGACGTCAAGGGCCGGATCTGCGTCCTGACCGACGACATGATCGACACCGGCGGCACCATCGTGAAGGCTGCGGAGGCGATCATGGAGGAGGGCGCGGCCGGCGTGATCATCGCCGCCACCCACGCGATCCTCTCCGACCCCGCCGTGGACCGGCTCAAGAACAGCCCGGCCGTCGAGGTCGTCATCACCGACACCCTGCCGGTGCCGGCAGAGAAGCAGTTCGACAAGCTCACCACGCTCTCGATCGCCCCGCTGCTGGCCCGCGCGATCCGCGCCGTCTTCGAGGACGGCTCGGTCACCTCGATGTTCGACGGCCAGGCGTAGTCGACGCACCTGCAACGTCTCGACGACGGCGACCCGCTCCGGCGGCGTCGCCGTCGTTCTTCTTCCTGGGATTCCTCCCGCCGTTCTTGCGGGCTCCGGTGCGAGGTCCAGACCGGTGCCCTAGGGTCGCTGCATGAGGATTCGCTCGTTGGTCGGGGCCGGGCTTGGTCTGGTCGTTGCTCTCTCGTTGGCGGTCGCACCCGCCGGCGCGGATGCGGGGCTGGGCTCCGCGACGCCGTCAGGAGGGTTCGAGCAGCCTCCGGCGACGTCGTCTTCCCACGACGGGCCGGGTGAGCAGAGTGCCGAGGAGGCGCTGGCCGAGGCCGAGGCGATCTTCACCCCCTCGCTGGCCGGTGGCCTGCGGGCCCGGGCCGTGCCACGCAGCAGCGCGCCGGACGCCACGATGGCGCTGCGCGAGCTGTGGCTGAAGCGCGGCGAGCTCAGCGGTGACGACGCGAAGCGTGCCGATGCGCTGCTGGCGCGTCCGGTGCCGGGACAGGTCGTCAGCGGCGTGGACCAGCGCGCGATCGACGGAGCGATCAGCAGTCAGTGCGCCTCCGGGGTGTGCGTGCACTACACCAGCCAGGTCGGCGCGAGCTACGACGACTCCGCGTCGCCGGCGGATGTCGCTGCGACCGTGGCGACCGTGCAGTCGGTGCGGACCCGGTTGATCGCCGCAGGCTTCAAGGCGCCGCTGGCGGATTCGGCCGCTCAGCATGGCGGGACCGCCGACCTCGACGTCTACCTGATGGACCTCAAGTCCTACGGGCTCTACGGCTACTGCGCTCCCACCGCTCCCTATGTCTCCGGCATCTACACCGCCAGCACCTACTGCGTCGTCGACAACGACTTCGTCGGCTACTCGACCACCCCGGCCGCGGCCCTGCAGGTGACGGTCGCCCACGAGTACTTCCACGCCGTCCAGGGCGCCTACGACTGGTTCGAGGACCGCTGGCTGATGGAGGGGTCGGCGGCCTGGGTCGAGGACGAGCTCTACGACGCGATCAACGACAACCGCCAGTACCTCAAGGGCAGCCAGATGCGGGCCCCGTGGTCGCCGCTCGACTACTACGACACCTCGGGCGCGAGCGTCTACGGCTCCTGGATCTTCCTGCGCTACCTCTCGGAGAAGGCGGCCCGTACCGGCATCGCTCCGCTGACCTTCATGCGGCGGGTCTGGGAGCGTGCGGACGCCAGCCCGGGGATGGCCGACAACTGGTCGCTGCAGGCCGTGCAGGCACAGATCAACGCCCTGCCGAAGGCGTTCCCCGGTGGCTTCGCCCGCACCTACAACCAGTTCGCGGCCGCGAACCGGCTGCCGGGCAAGTTCTACAGCGAGGGCTCGGCCTACCCGAAGGCGCCGGCACTGGGCGCCAAGTTCACCAAGCGCACCAAGGCGCTGTGGACCACTTCGCGGATGGACCGGCTCGACCACCTGACCAGCTACACGGCGCGGATGGTGCCGCACAAGAGCTACGGCAAGAAGGTGCGCCTCAAGATCGCGCTGAACCTGCCCGGCAAGGCCGCGAACCCGGGTGCCACCATTCGCACCTTCCACAAGAACGGCAAGATCACCACCGCGTGGGTCTCCCTCAACGGCAAGGGCGACGCGGTCAAGAAGGTCGCGTTCACCCGCAAGAAGGTCAAGGCGATCGAGGTGACCGTCAGCAACGGCAGCACCGCGTTCAGCTGCTGGACCGGGAGCTCGCTCACCTGCCAGGGCACTCCCAAGTACGACAACCTGCGCCACAAGCTCCGGCTGACGGTGCTGCGCTGAACCTGAGTCCGGAGGTCGACCGGGGAGCGCCGGGCATTTGGTGACGGCGTCCCCGGCGTCCTAGACTCCTGAAGTTGCCTCGGCGAGGGAGCAGCTGCAGCCGCAGCAGACTCCGTGATCGACAGGGCCTGGTTCCGCAAGGTGCCGCGCGTCTGCTCACGGGTGCGCGGCATCAGTTGTCTCTGGAGTCGGGTCCCGACTGTCCACCACGCATGAGGAGCACCAGCATGTCTGCTGAGAAGATCGCCGCAGAGGTCCGCACCGAGTTCGGCAAGGGCGCCGCCCGCCGTCTCCGCGCCGACAAGAAGATCCCCGCCGTCCTGTACGGCCACGGCGAGGAGCCGGCCCACCTGGCCCTGCCGTACCACGTCACGATGATGGCGCTGAAGCACGGCGGCGCGAACGCCCTGCTCGAGCTCGACATCGACGGCAAGGACCAGCTCGCGCTGACCAAGGCGATCCAGGTCGACCCGATCCGCCGCGTCATCGAGCACCTCGACTTCATCGCCGTCAAGCGCGGCGAGAAGGTCACCGTCGACGTTCCCGTCGTCGTCACCGGTGAGGCCGTGCGCAACACCCTCGTCGTCACCGACAACACCACGGTGCAGATCGAGGCCGAGGCCACCCACATCCCCGAGTCGATCGAGATCTCGATCGAGGGCGCCGAGGCCGGCACCCAGCTGCACGCCAGCGACCTGACGCTTCCCAAGGGCTCCGTGCTGCTCTCCGACGGCGACCTGCTGCTGGTCAACGTGACCGAGGCCCAGGCTGCCGACACCGGCGAGGAGCCCGCCGCCGAGGCTGAGGGCGACGCCGCCGAGGCCGACGCCGCCGAGTGACCCCGTCGCCGAGCGGGGAATGAACATCTTCGCCGCTTGGCGGCACCGGAAGGCCGGGAGGACCGACACCATGACTGACGCATCCGAGGTATGGATCGTCGTCGGGCTCGGGAATCCCGGCCCTTCCTATTCCGGGCACCGCCACAACATCGGCTACCTGGTCAACGACGAGCTGGCCAAGCGGATGGGCGGCTCCTTCCGGACCCACAAGTCGGGCCGAGCGGACGTCGTCGAGGGTCGCCTGCAGGTGCCCGGTCCGCGGGTGGTGCTGGTGCGCCCGCGCAGCTACATGAACGAGATCGGGGGACCGGTCAAGGCGGTGGCGACCTTCTACAAGGTGCCGCCGGAGCGGATCATCGCGATCCACGACGAGCTCGACATCGCCTTCGGCACTCTGCGGATCAAGCAGGGCGGCGGCGACAACGGCCACAACGGACTCAAGTCCATGCGCTCCTCGCTCGGCACCGGCGACTTCTTCCGGATCCGGGCCGGCATCGGGCGCCCGCCGGGCCGCCAGGAGGTCGCCGACTTCGTGTTGTCGAACTACTCGACCACGGAGCGCAAGGAGCTGCCGTTCCAGATCGACGACGCCGCGGATGCCGTCGAGACCCTCATCTCCGAGGGACTGGAACGCACTCAGCAGAAGTTCAATCGCTGACGGTAGGGTCGGCGCCGTGACTGACTTTCCCGCAGCAGCGGCAACCGATGACCACGCTCTCGCTGTCTGGCTCGCCGAAGAGGCCGGTCAGGTGCTGCTCGAGGTGCGTACCCAGGGCCTCGAGGGCCGTGAGCTGAAGGACGCCGGCGACCGCGCCGCCCAGGACGTGCTGGCCGCGCTGCTGGCGAAGCACCGCCCCGACGACGCTGTGCTGTCCGAGGAGGCCACCGACGACGCCGCGCGCCTCAGCGCCTCGCGGGTCTGGATCATCGATCCGCTCGACGGCACCCGCGAGTTCTCCGAGCCGCCGCGCGACGACTGGGCCGTGCACGTCGCGCTGTGGCAGGACGGCGAGCTGGTCGCCGGTGCGGTGGCGCAGCCGGCCCTCGGCGAGACCTTCAACACCGGCACGCCGTCGGTGATTCCGCCGCGCACCTCCGAGCGTCCCCGGATCGCCGTCTCCCGGAGCCGCCCGCCGGCCTTCGTCCAGGCGCTGGCCGAGGCGATCGACGCGGAGCTCGTGCCGATGGGCTCGGCAGGCGTCAAGGTGATGTCCGTGGTCCGTGACATCGCCGACGCCTACGTGCACGCCGGTGGCCAGTACCAGTGGGACAACGCGGCCCCGGTCGCGGTGGCCCGCGCCGCTGGGCTGTTCTGCTCGCGGGTGGACGGCTCGCCGCTGGTCTACAACGGCGCCGACACCTCGCTGCCCGACCTGATCGTCTGCCGCCCGGAGCTGGCGGAGTCGATCATCGCGTTCGTTCGCGAGCACGGGACCGACTGACCCTCCTGTTCCTCACCGGTGCCGGCATCGCGGACGCGGTGCCGGCACTGTCGTTCCTGGGGCCGCCGCCTATCCTGTCCCGGTGAACCGGGCTGCTGCATTCGCCACCATGGTGCTGGCTGGCGTGATGGTCGTCGGCGCCCTGGTGATCGTCGGGGCGATGGCCTGGTGGACGATCAGCGACCGGGACGAGCCGAGCTCGTCGGTGGTCGCGCTCGAGGTGCCCCCGACGGTGGCCGCCGCCCGTCCCGCCTTCCCGGTCCGGTCCCAGAACGCCGTCCAGCCGGACGAGGCCTGGGTGTCGCGAACGGCGGAGGCGGCCGGGATCCCCGAGGTGGCGATGCGCGCCTACGGCCGTGCCGCGATCCTGGCGGGCCGGGACCTGCCGGAGTGCAAGATGGCCTGGAACACGCTGGCCGGGATCGGTTGGAACGAGTCACACCACGGAACCATCAAGGGGCGCAGCCTGAACGCGGACGGCACCAGCAGCCGACCGATCCTCGGACCGGTCCTCGACGGCAGCGGCGCCTTCGCCGCGATCCGTGCCACCGAGGCATCGAAGCAGTGGCATGACAATGCGCGGTGGGATCGCGCGGTCGGACCGATGCAGTTCATCAGCGAGAGCTGGGAGCGCTGGGGCAGCGACGCCGATGGCGACGGCGTCGCCAACCCGCATGACCTCGACGACGCCGCCTGGACGGCGGCGCGCTACCTGTGCGCCTCCGGCGCCGACCTGACCACCGGGGAGGGCTGGCGACGCGCGGTGCTCTCCTACAACCGGTCCACCGAGTACGCCGACGCCGTCTTCCGTGCGGCCACCGCCTACGCGACCCGGGTCGCCTCGTAGCTGCCGACTCCGGCTAGTCCCTGACGTTCGGCCCCTGAGCCGGCCGATTTCAGGGCCAAACGTTCGTCAGCATCAGCGATGTGCACCACGGTGCGCCATTCAGCGGAACACCGGGTGACCATCCCGGTGGCTCCTCCGGAGGATGGTGGGACGAGCCTCGGAGCGGACGCCGGCGCGTGGAGAATGGCCCGAGGCGCTCCCCACCCATGAGAGAAGAGATGTCGCTACTTTTTGAGCCGTTGGCCCTGCGGGGCGTGACGGCGCGCAACCGCACGATGGTCTCGCCGATGTGCATGTACAGCGCCCAGGACGGCGTCGCGAACGACTACCACCTGGTGCACCTGGGGCGCTTCGCGCTGGGCGGCGCCGGCGTCGTCATGGTGGAGGCCACCGGGGTGGCTCCCGAGGGGCGGATCTCGCATGCCGACCTCGGGTTGTGGAACGACGAGCAGGGGGCCGCGCTGGCGCAGGTCGCCGCCTTCCTCACCGCGTACGGTGCGGTGCCGGGGATCCAGCTGGCGCATGCCGGCCGCAAGGCGTCGTGCCAGGCGGCCTGGCAGGGCGGCAGCCCGCTGACGGCGGACGACGCCGCGACCGGCGAGGAGCCCTGGCAGGTGGTCGGGCCGAGCGCGGTTGCGGCCGGTCCCGGCTGGCCCGAGCCGCGCGAGCTGAGCACCGACGAGGTGGCGGCCTCGGTCCAGAGCTGGGCCGACGCCGCGCGTCGGGCGGTGCAGGCCGGCTTCCGGGTGATCGACCTGCACGGCGGGCACGGCTACCTGCTGCACTCCTTCCAGTCGCCGATCTCCAACCAGCGCACGGACCGCTACGGCGGCAGCGTCGAGAACCGCCAGCGGTACCCGTTGGAGGTGGTCCGCGCGGTGCGCGCGGCGATCGGTGACGACGTCGCCCTGTTCTACCGGGTCTCGGCGACCGACGGGATCGAGGGCGGCCTGACCGTGGAGGACTCGGTGGCCTTCGCCAAGGAGCTTGCCGTGGCCGGCGTCGACCTGATCGACGTGTCGTCGGGCGGAGTGAGCCAGGACCGGTCGATCGACACCCGGGTCCGTCGAGGCTTCGCCTTCCATGCGGACCTCTCCCGGGCGATCCGCGACGGCAGCGGGCTGCCGGTGGCCACCGTCGGCCTGATCGTGGATCCGCACCAGGCCGAGGCGCTGCTGGTCGACGGCGACGCCGACCTGATCGCCCTGGGCCGGGAGATGCTGGAGAACTCCCAGTGGCCGCACCACGCCCGCCGCGCCCTGGCCGGTGACCACGAGGGCTGGCATCAGCAGGTCGGCTGGGCCCTGGATCTTCGCGCGAAGGGCATGGCCCGCCTCGCCGAGCAGGGCGAGACCCCGATGTCCCGCTTCGCGTCCCCCTCCCGATAGTCCCTGACGTTCAGCCCCTCCCAGAGCCTCTGGGAGGGGCTTTTCGTTCGTCAGCGACGGCTTCGGGGCGCGGCGGTGCTCGTTCGGCGGGTGGTGTTCGCGGGGCGTTCACCCGGCGCGCCTGATCCGTTCGCCTGGCTTGCGCACAGTGACGTCGCCGCCGTTCGGGCGTCGGCACTGTTCTCGTCGGGGCGCTGCCAGCGATGCTGCTCGCGGTGCGTTGCCCGGCCTCCCTCCTGCCCAGAAGCCCGGACGCGTGAGCACATTCCGACCCGAACCATCCGCCGTGGAGGTAGCTCCACGGCCCCTGTCCCGGCGCGCCACCGGCGTCGACCGGGTCTTCACCCTGGCCGCCACCACGGTCGGCGCAACGGTGCTGGTGATCACCGGCGGCATCGGCGTCTTCCTTGCCTGGCAGGCCGTTCCGACGCTCAAGCGCTACGGCTTCTCGTTCTTCACCGAGACCTCCTGGCAGCCCGAGGCCAACATCCTCGGCATCGGTGCGGTGCTCGGGGGCACGTTCTCGATCGCCTTCGTGGCGTTGGCGATCGCCTTCCCGCTCTCCTTGGCGACCGCGCTCTACATCAGCGAGTACTCGCCCGCGAAGCTGCGGCCCACGCTGGTCTCGCTGGTCGACCTGATGGCTGCGGTGCCGAGCATCGTCTACGGCCTGTGGGGCTACTTCCTGGTGATGCCCTACGCCGCCGAGCTCGCCCTGTGGCTGCACCGCAACTTCGGCTTCCTGCCCTTCTTCAAGGTCGACGCCGATCCGGGCGCCGCGGTATGGGACCCGTCGCGCTACGTCTCCAGCGCCTTCTGCGCCGGCATCGCGGTCGCCATGATGGTGATGCCGATGGCCTGCGCGGTGATGCGGGAGGTCTTCGCGCAGACGCCGCCCGGCGAGAAGGAGGCGGCGCTCGCCCTCGGCGCCACCCGCTGGGGCGTGATCCGCAACGTGGTCCTGCCGTTCGGTCGCGGCGGCATCATCGGCGGCACCATGCTCGGCCTGGGCCGAGCGTTGGGCGAGACCATCGCCGTGCTGCTGATCATCTCCCCGGCCTTCGACCTCAAGCCGCGTGTGCTCGAGGTCGGAACCAACTCGATCAGCGCGCTGATCGCCGGCCGCTTCGGTGACGCCAGCCCGGCCCAGCTCTCGGCGCTGCTCGCCGCCGGCTTCGTGCTCTTCGGGATCACTCTGGTGATCAACACCCTGGCCGCGATCGTGGTCAACCGCAGTCGCTCCGGCGCCGGAGCGGAGGCCTGATGGCGCTGTTGGCGAGCGAGGTCGAGCCGATCCTGGCTCCCCAGCCCCGCGGCACCACCGAGATCCCGCATCGTGACGTCGACGTCGAGCCACCGGTGCCACGGCCCGGACTCGGCAAGCCCACCGCCGAGGAGCGCGCGTTGCGCTGGTCGGTCTGGCTGGCGGCCGGTGCCCTGGCCTGGCTGATCACCACCCGGCTGGTTCCGCTGACCGGTCTGCCCTGGCTGGTGATCGTCTGGTTCGCCTGCGGACTGCTGATGACTGCCGTGACCAGCGCGATGACCGCGCGCCGCGTCGACCTCGTCGACCGGCTGATGGAGTCGGTGATCACCGGAGCCGCGGTCCTCGTCGCGGTCGCGCTGATCAGCACGATCGGCTTCGTCGTGCACCGGGGCTGGGAGCCCTTGCTGCACTGGAACTTCTTCACCGAGGACATGGCGGGAGTCGGTCCGCGCGACCCGTTCACCTCCGGTGGCGTGCTGCACGCGATCATGGGCTCGCTGATCCAGATCGGCATCGCGGTAGCGGTCACCGTGCCCCTGGGGATCGGCACGGCGGTCTTCATGACCGAGATCGGCGGCCGGTTCGCGCGGATCGTGCGCACCGTCGTCGAGGCGATGACCGCCCTGCCCTCGATCGTGGCGGGCCTCTTCATCTACACCGTGCTGATCGTGGCGCTGGGCATCCCGAAGTCCGGCATCGCCGCCGCGATGGCGCTGAGCGTGATGATGCTGCCGATCATCGCCCGCGCAGCGGACGTGGTGCTGCGGGTCGTGCCCGGCAACCTGCGCGAGGCGAGCCTCGCCCTGGGCGCGAGCCGCTGGCGCACCGTGTGGCACGTCGTCCTGCCGACGGCGCGGCCCGGCCTGGCGACCGCCCTGATCCTCGGCATCGCCCGTGGCATCGGGGAGACGTCGCCGGTGCTGCTGACCTCGGGTGCCGCCAGCTTCCTGGTTCTCAACCCGACCGACGGCGTGATGAACTCCCTGCCGCTGTACATCTTCAGCACCGTGCGCAGCGGTGAGCCGATGGCCGAGGCCCGGGCCTTCGCAGCCGCCACCGTCCTGCTGGGCCTGGTGCTCGCCCTCTTCGTGATCGCGCGCCTGATCGCTCGCCCGCGCAGCAACAAGCCGCGCCTGCGGCATCGGCTGCGGCGTCTCGTCCCCACTGTCTGGAGGAACCGTTGAACCGCCCATCCCGCCGCGTCCTGCTGGCCTTCGCCGCTCTGCTGACGGCACTGACGCCGGCCCTGCAGTCGGCGTCCGCCCAGGCGGCGCGTCCCGACTACGCCCAGATCGAGGGCTCCGGCTCCACCTGGTCCCAGGTGATCGTGGACCAGTGGATCGCCGACGTCAGCTCCAGCGGGATGCCGGTCACCTACAGCGGTGGCGGCTCCTCGATGGGGCGCAAGAACTTCGCCCAGGGCGTGACCGACTTCGGGATCAGCGAGATCCCGTACCCGGGAACCGACGAGTTCGGGAACCCGGACACCAGCAACGGACGCGAGTACGCGTACCTGCCGATCGTGGCCGGCGGCACGGCGTTCACCTACCAGATCAAGGTGGGCGGCAAGATGCTGAAGACGCTGCGACTCTCGGGGGAGACGCTGGCCAAGATCTTCACCAACAAGATCACCAACTGGAACGACCCGGCGATCACCAAGGACAACAACGGTCGGGCGCTGCCCTCGCTGGACATCACCCCGGTGGTCCGCTCGGACGGCTCGGGCACCACCGCGCAGTTCACCACCTGGCTGGACAAGGAGTACCCGTCGCTGTGGCGGCCCTTCTTCGGCCGCAGCGGCTACACGTCCTACTACCCGCGCAAGGGCCGCGCGCTCGCGCAGTCGGGCTCGGACCAGGTGATGAACACCGTCGCCGGATTCGCCGGCAACGGCACCATCGCGTACGTCGAGTACTCCTACCCGGTCAACAAGAACTTCCCGGTGGTGAAGGTGCTCAACAAGGGCGGCTACTACGTGGAGCCCACCCAGTACAACGTCGCGGTCGCCCTCACCCAGGCGAAGATCAACAAGGACAAGGGCTCTCAGATGTATCTGACCCAGATCCTCGACGGCGTCTACCGGGCCAAGGACCCACGCGCCTACCCGCTCTCGTCGTACTCCTACATGATCCTGCCGACCGGAGCCGACGACCGCCGGATGACGACGGCGAAGCGGCAGACGCTGATGGACTTCATGTACTACGGCCTGTGCGAGGGCCAGACCAAGGCGGGGCCGTTCGGCTACTCGCCGCTGCCGCTCAATCTGGTCAAGGCGGGCTTCGAGCAGCTGAACCTGCTGGCCAAGGCCGACGGCGGCGTGGACGCCAAGAACCGCGACGTCAGCCGGTGCAACAACCCGACCTTCGTCTCCGGCAACCTCAACGAGAACAAGCTCGCCAAGGAAGCCCCGATGCCGGCTGCGTGCGACAAGGTCGGGGCCGGGCCGTGCGGCACCGAGACCGGGACCGGCAAGCCGTCCACCGACGACGGCTCCGCGCCCGGTACCGAGGACACCGGCACGACGGCGCCCGGAGCGCCCGGAGCACCGGGCACCGAGGACGGCGCCCCACCTGCGGTGGATCCCGAGACCGGGCAGCCGGTCACCGCTCAGACCACCGCCACCAGCGCCGAGGTGTTCGCCAACCCCACCGAGGTCAGCGCCGACCGCGCGGCAGAGCGGAAGGTCTTCGGTTGGCTCGCCGTCGGCGAGCTGCTTGCGCTGGTCCTGCTGCCCGGCCTCGGAGCGGCCTGGCTGCGCCGGCGACAGATGCTGCGGAGGCAGGCATGAGCAGCAACCACGACCCGCGCTGGCTCGAGCGACTCTGGCGTGGATCGCTCGCCCTCACCCTGGCCGGGCTGGTGGGTGCGGGCGCCCTTGCCGCGACCGCCAGCGCGACGCCGAGCACCGAGCGCACCGGGGAGGCCGGCGGCCTCACCCAGACCCGCACCCTGAGCCGGGTCTTCGCCGCGGACGGCGCCGAGGAGGTGGTCGACTCCCGGGAGGTCACCGTGCAGGTCAGCCACGCCGACCAGCTGCGCGGGCGTGAGCGGGTCAAGGTGTCGTGGAGCGGCGCCCGCCCGAGTGGCGCGAGGGCGGCGGATCCCTATGGCGAGAACGGCTTGAGCCAGGAGTACCCGGTCGTCGTCATGCAGTGCCGCGGCACCGACGACCCTGACGCCCCGGCCTCGGCGCAGGTCCGTCCGGAGACCTGCTGGACCTCCACCCGCCAGCAGCGCAGCCTCGCCGTCAGCGATCGGACGGCGGTCTGGCGCCACGACCTCTTCGCCACCGACGCCGCCCGGGAGGCGAAGTCGGGACGCGACCCGTTCCCGGCAACCGAGTGCAACGATCCGGCCAGCCTCTCCTCCCACGTCACCCCGTTCCAGGCCCGCGACGGCAAGGAGCACCTGGCGTGCACCGCCGAGACGATGCCGCCGGAGGCTGCCGTCGGCGCGGCCTATCCGCCGGCCGAGGTCGCTGCGTTCACCGGCGCCGACGGCACCGGCAGCGTGAGCTTCGAGGTGCGCTCCGACGTCGAGAACGGCTCCTTGGGCTGCTCGGCGACGGTGGCCTGCTCGATCGTGGTGGTGCCGATCATGGGGATCAGCTGCCTGGACGACGACCGCGAGTGCCGCCGTGCCGGTCGCTGGCTGCCCGGCTCCAGCAACTTCTCCCAGCAGGGCGTCGACCTGGCCGTCTCCCCGCAGCTGTGGTGGAGCGAGTCGAACTGGCGCAACCGGTTCACCTTCCCGGTCACCTTCGGCCTGCCCGCCGACACCTGCGACATCCAGGACTCGCGGCCGCCTACGGGCTTCTACGGCTCCGAGCTGCTGGCCCAGGCGGCGCTGCAGTGGTCGCCCGCCTACTGCCTGAGCAAGAGCCGGTTCAAGTTCCAGCACAACCGGATGCCCGACGAGGCGGGCTTCAAGCTGATGGAGACCGGCCAGGGTGCTGCGGCGCTGGTCTCGGGTGAGCGGGAGAGCACCGGCGACGCCCCGGTCGGCTATGCGCCGACGGCGATCACCGGCTTCTCGGTGGGCTACTCGATCGACCGGCCGGACAATGCGGGGGAGTACGGCCAGCTGCGGTTGAACGCACGCCTGCTGGCGAAGCTGCTCACCCAGTCCTACCTGGGCTCCGACCTGGGGCGGGGCCACCCCGGCATCGAGGACAACCCGCTCTCGATCAACCGCGACCCGGAGTTCCAGCGTCTCAACCCGGGGCTGGACGACACCGCACGGGAGGCGGCTGCCACGGTGCTCTCGCTCTCCGAGTCCAGCGACGTGATCGAGAGCCTCACCTCCTACCTGCAGGCGGACCCCGCCGCGCGGGCGTTCATCGCCGGCAAGCCCGACCCGTGGGGGATGGTGATCAACCCGTCCTACAAGGCGATCGCACTGCCGACGCGGGAGTGGCCGCTGCTCGACGAGTACGTGCCGAGCACCGAGCGTGAGTGCCTGCAACAGAACCCGGCGCCGTACTTCACCCAGCTGGCCGCCCCGGTCGCGACCATGCGCAAGATCGCCGAGGCCGTGCTGGACGCCTGGCCGAACGTGCAGACCCGCTGCGAGCGGGCGACCAGCAGCGACCCCTGGAAGCTCGGCCGCGTCGAGCGTCAGGGTCTCGGCACCCGGTTCGTGCTCGGCATCGTCAGCCTGGGCGACTCGGCTCGCTTCGGGCTGCGCGACGCCGCGCTGGAGACCAAGCCGGGCTCCTTCGTGGCACCGAGCGAGGCCTCGATGGCGGCGGCGGTCAAGCTGGCGAAGCAGAAGGAGCGCACCGGCCCGTTCGTGATCGAGCAGAAGGCGGTCCGTGCCTCGGGCAAGGCATACCCGGGAACGATGGTCGTCTACACCGCGGCGCGCTTGCACGGTGCGGACAAGGCCGAGTCGAAGAAGGTGGCCCAGTTCATCCGGGTCGCCACCACCGAGGGACAGCGACCGGGCCGTGGCAACGGCGACCTGCCGGCCGGCTACCTGCCGATCCGGCGCGCCGGCGTCACCGCGCCGCTCTTCGCGACGGCGCAGCGGGTGGCTGACCTGGTCGAGGCACAGCAGGCCCCCACCACCGCAGCCGAGCCCGGCGACGGCGAGGACGACGGCACCACCGATCCGAGCACCGACGCGCCCGGGACGGCACCCGACCCGGACGACGCCGAGAACCCGGACCAGGACGGACCGACGACCGCCCAGGACCCGACCAAGCTCGCCTCCTCAGTGACCGCGACCCCGGACAGCTCCTCGCGGCTCGGCCGGGTGGCCCTGCCGCTGGCACTGGGCATCGCCCTGCTGGGTGGGCTCCTCTCCTCGGCGGCCCGGGTGATGATGCGGCTGCGGAGGATCCGATGACGACCGCGGCCCCGACCGGCGCACGGGTGGCGCGGCCTGCGCCCGCCCGTGCCGACGACGAGCAGTTGCGGCTCTTCTCGACGTCGCTGACCATGCTCGGCCTGCTCGCGGTCTGGTTCCTCGCCCAGCTGTTCGTCCTCAGCGCGATCTCCCAGGACCGGCAGCAGCAGATCCTGCACGACCGCTTCCGTGCCGAGCTCGCCTCCGCGGTGGCGCCGGTCGGCCCGATCGTGGACCAGGGCGCACCTGTCGCCCTGTTGAGGATCCCGGCGCTCGAGCTGGATCAGGTGGTGGTCGAGGGGACGACGTCGGGCGACCTGTTGGCCGGTCCCGGACACCGCCGTGACACCGCCCTGCCCGGCCAGGTCGGCACCTCGCTCGTCTACGGCAGGTCCGGAACCTACGGCGCCCCCTTCGCCAAGCTCGCCGAGCTCTCGGTCGGAGACCGGATCGAGGTCGTCGCCGGCCAGGGCACCACCCGGTTCTCGGTGATCGGCATCCGCCGCGCCGGCGACCCGCTGCCGCAACCGGCGAGTGGCGAGGTGGCGCGGCTGACGCTGGCCACCTCGGAGGGCGAGGGCCGCCTCGGCGCGCTCGCCCGCGGCGACGTCGTCTACGTGGATGCCGAGGCAGAGAAGGGCTTCCCGGCGCCCGCCGGCCGGTTCTCGGCGGTCGGCGAGGAGGAGAAGGCGATGGGCACCGACCACGGGATCCTGCCCCGCCTGGCGCTCCTGCTCGGCCTGCTCGTGCTCACCACGCTGGCCATCGTCGCCGCGCGTCAGCGCTGGTCCGCGGCGCTGACCTGGGTAGTCGCGACGCCGGTCGCGGTGGCGCTCTGCTGGGCGACCACCGACGCCGCGATGCGGCTGCTTCCCAACCTGGTCTAGCGATCAGGCCCCCACAGTTCGAACCAACAACTGCAGCACTGAATCAATGAGGAGAAAGTGATGTCTGCACGTAGGTACGTCGCCGGTCTGGCTGTCGCGGCGGCTGCCGTCGCCACCCTGGCGAGCACCCCGGCTGCGAACGCCGACCCGGCGTTCACCCCGAAGGCCGACGACGTCGTCGGCGTCGGCTCGGACACCAGCCAGTTCGCGCTGGCCTACCTGGCCAACGGCCACACCGTCGAGGGCCAGGCCGTGGCCGGCTACAACGAGGGTCGCACCAGCGCCCGCCTCGCCTCGTTCGACGCGACCGGTGGCGGCACCGTCGTCCTGCAGGAGGGCTCGGCCGCGATCGCCCGGCCCAACGGCTCCGGCGCCGGCAAGGGTCTGCTCTACGGGGCGGGCAACAACAACCAGGTCGACTACGCCCGGTCGAGCTCGGCGCTCAACGCGGCCGAGGTCAGCGGCGGGCTCTTCGCCTTCCCGTTCGCCCTCGACGTCCTCGAGATGGCGACCGCGAAGACCACCAACGCCCCGGTAACCCTGACCGAGCAGCAGATCCTGAAGATCTACACCGGCGAGATCACCAACTGGAGCCAGGTCGGCGGCACCGCGGGCACCATCGTGCCGATGATCCCGCAGTCCGGCTCGGGCACCCGCTCCTTCTTCGAGTCCGAGCTGAAGCGGATCAACGGTGGCTCGGCGGCGACGCTGGCGCTCTCCGTGCAGGAGGTCCAGGAGCACGACGACACCCAGATCAAGGCCAACGCCAACGCGATCGCGCCGTTCTCGGCCGGTCGTGCCGCGCTGGGTGGGACGGTCCGCCTGGTCGACGGCGGCTTCAGCGCCAAGCGCGCGCTGTACAACGTGGTGCGCCAGGCCGACCTGGAGAACGCGTCGATCAAGGCCATCTTCTCCAGCACCGGCTTCGTCTGCTCGGACGCGGCCCGGCCGTTGATCGAGGCGGCCGGCTTCGACCAGCTGGCCCGGGTCGAGGGTGGCGGCGTCTGCGGTGAGCCCACCCAGAGCGCCACCTCCAACTTCGCCACCAACGAGTTCGCCGTCACCAGCACCGCGCTGGTGGCGACCACCGGTCCCGGCTCGGTCTCCCTGACCGCCACCGTGGACGCCGGCGGCAACGCGGCCGACGGTGCCGTCGCCTTCTACGAGGGCGAGACCAAGGTCGGCCAGGCCTCGCTGGCGCAGGGCCGTGCTGTCCTCAACCTCACCGGCGTGGCTCCGGGCACGCACTCCTACACCGCGCGCTTCGCCCCTGCCGTGGGCGCGCCGTTCGAGGCCTCCGAGTCGGTCGCCGTCCAGGTGACGGTCAAGGCGGCTGCGGCCGGCACCGTCACCCTGGCCCCGTCGGCGACGAGCTACGGCAAGTCCGCCAAGGCGACCGTCGTCCTGACCGGGGCCGGCGAGGCGCCGTCCGGAACGGTGCGGGCGACCGTCGGCAGCACCTCGGTGAGCGGCTCGCTGACCGACGGCAAGGCGGTGCTCACCCTGCCCGCAACGGTGGCGGCCGGCCGCTACGCGGTGAAGGTCGCCTACGCCGGCGACGCGACCTACGCGGCCGGTGCGTTCACCGCGCAGCTGACGGTCGCGAAGGCCGCCAGCAAGGTCACCGCGGCGTTCGGAAAGACCGTGAAGAAGGGCGCCAGGGCGACCGGCAAGGTCAAGGTGGCGCTGGTCGGCAGCAGCGTGAAGGCGACCGGCAAGGTCACCGTGAAGGTCGGCAAGAAGGTCGTCGGCACCGGCACCGTCAAGAACGGCGTCGCGACCCTCAAGCTCAAGAAGCTGGCCAAGGGCAAGAACAAGCTGGTGATCTCGTACGCGGGGACCGGCTCGATCAAGGGTGCGAGCGCGAAGGCGACCGTCACCCAGAAGTGAGACCCCGGGCGCCGCGCTCCCAGCGCGGTGCCCGGTCCGGGTAGGGCCGGCGTCTGACTGGTTCCAGGCGCCGGTCCCCATGCGGGGACAGCGCTCGTGCTGAGCCCCTCGAGAAAGCAGGAGAAGAGTGAACGCGGAGACCTTGACCGGGCCCCAGGCCGGTGCCACCGACGAGACCACGACCATCGAGCCGGTGCCGGCCGACCCGGCGTCGGTGCCGGCCCAGATCGAGGGCATGCGCCGGCTGCGGCAGCGCTCCGGCGAGGGTCTGGCCAGCCTTCAAGCGCGGGGCATCACCGCCTGGTTCGGCCAGCACAAGGTTCTGGAGCAGGTGTCGTTGACGATGCCGGCCGGCAGCATCACCGCTCTGATCGGCCCCTCGGGCTGCGGCAAGTCGACCTTCCTGCGGATCCTCAACCGGATGCACGAGCTGGTGCCCTCGGCCGCGCTGGCCGGCGAGGTGCTGCTCGACGGCGAGGACATCTATGACCCGGCGAAGCGGCTGATCGATGCCCGCCGGGAGATCGGCATGGTGTTCCAGAAGCCCAACCCGTTCCCGGCGATGTCGATCCGGGAGAACGTGCTGGCCGGTCTCAAGCTGACCGGCACCCGCGCGACCAAGGCGACCAAGGACGACCTGGTGGAGAGCTGCCTGCGCCGCGGTGGGCTCTGGAACGAGGTCAAGGACCGCCTCGACGCCCCGGGCGGTGGTCTCTCGGGTGGCCAGCAGCAGCGGCTCTGCATCGCCCGCTCGCTGGCGATCAAGCCCCGCGTGCTGCTGATGGACGAGCCGTGCTCGGCGCTCGACCCGACCTCGACGCGGGTGATCGAGGAGACCATGCTGGAGCTCGCCGAGGAGGTGACGATCGTGATCGTCACCCACAACATGCAGCAGGCCGCACGGGTCTCCGACAAGTGCGCCTTCTTCCTGGCGGCACAGGGCACGCCGGGGGTGATCGTGGAGCACGGCGACACCCAGGCCATGTTCGGCAACCCGCAGGACCCGCGCACCGAGGACTACGTCAACGGCCGCTTCGGCTGACCCCGAGGGCGCAGTCACAGTCGTGGGGATGTTGCTCCGCCCCCGGGCGGGTGTGGTGCGGCTCACCGGAACCCAGGGGGCGACCTAATGCTTGCTTGGTGGCACACTGGGGGGAGAGTGTTCCAGATGATTCGGTGGACGGTGCCGCCGAGACGAAGGTGGAGAGATGACTGAGACCCCCGCGGTGGAGGGCTGGTTCACGACCGGCTCCGAGCCGGCGTTGATTGCCAGCAAGTGTCAGGCCTGCGGCACCTTGGCGTTCCCCAAGGGCGTGGACTACTGCCGCAACCCTGCGTGTGACGGCGAGGAGTTCGTCGACGCCGAGCTGTCGCGTACCGGCACGGTGTGGTCCTACACCGACGCCCAGTACCAGCCGCCGGCTCCGTACACCCCGACCTCCGACCCGTACCAGCCGTTCGCGCTGGCCGCGGTCGAGCTCCCCGAGGGCATCGTCGTGCTCGGCCAGCTGGCCAGTGGCTACGGCGTCGACTCGGTGAAGGTCGGCTCCCCGGTCGAGCTCGTCGTCGAGCCCGCCTGGACGGAAGAGGACGGAACCGTCAAGACCATGTGGAAGTGGCTGCCGACCGAGGCGAGCAAGGGAGCACAGGCATGAGCAACGACGTCGCGATCCTCGGTGTGGGCATGCACCCGTGGGGCAAGTGGGGCCACTCGTTCGTCAAGTACGGCGTCAAGGCCGCCCGTGCGGCGCTGGCCGACGCCGGTGTGCCGTGGACCGATGTCGACCTGATCGTCGGCGGCGAGACGGTGCGCAACGGCTACGGCGGCTACGTGGCCGGCTCGACCTTCGCCCAGGCGCTCGGTTGGAACGGCGCCCGGGTGGCGACCTCCTACGCCGCCTGCGCCACCGGTGCGCAGGCACTGGACACCGCCCGCTCGCGGATCCTGGCCGGTCAGGCCGAGGTCGCGCTGGTGGTCGGCGCCGACACCACCCCGAAGGGCTTCCTGGCGCCGAACGCCGGCGAGCGCTGGGACGACCCGGACTGGCTGCGCTTCAAGCTGATGGGCATGACCAACCCGGGCTACTTCGCGCTCTACGCGCGTCGTCGCATGGACCTGTTCGGCGCGACGTCCGAGGACTTCGCCGCGGTCAAGGTGAAGAACGCCAAGCACGGCCTGAACAACCCCTACGCGCGGTACCGCAAGGAGGTCAGCGTCGCGGACGTCGTGAACTCCGCGGTGGTCTCCGACCCGCTGCACCTGCTCGACATCTGCGCCACCTCCGACGGCGGTGCCGCGGTGGTGATCGCAAGCGAGGAGTACGCGAAGCGTCACGGGCTGACCGACGTCGTCAGGATCAAGGCGATCTCGACGGTCACCCCGACCTTCCCGAACACCGTCATCGACATGCCGCTCTTCTCGACCGAGTCGACCGCAGCGGTTCCGGCAGCGGAGTTCACCTTCAAGGAGTCGATCGCCCAGGCCGCCTACGAGGAGGCCGGCATCGGCCCGTCCGACGTCTCGGTGGCCGAGGTCTACGACCTCTCGACCGCGCTCGAGCTGGACTGGATCGAGGACCTCGCGCTCTGCAAGCGCGGCGAGGCCGAAAGCCTGCTGCGCAACGGCGACACCACCATCGGTGGCCGGATCCCGGTCAACCCGTCGGGTGGCCTGGCCTGCTTCGGCGAGGCCGTGCCGGCCCAGGCGCTGGCCCAGGTCTGCGAGCTCACCTGGCAGCTCCGCGGCCAGGCCGAGGGTCGTCAGGTCGAGGGTGCCCGGATCGGCATCACCGCCAACCAGGGCCTCTTCGGCCACGGCTCCTCGGTGATCGTCGCCAAGTGACCCCAGCGGGACCCCTCCCGCGATAGTCCCTGACGTTCGGCCCCTGAAACCCCGTGTTTCAGGGGCCGAACGTTCGTCAGCGGCCGCTTGACGACGGCAGGGCGCGACTTCGCGGCGCTGTTCAACGAGCCTCCCAGCGGTTGGTTACCCCAACCTTCTCGGTGGTCCAGACACCCATTGAGACCTCTATCACTCCTCCGCTTGACTGCCCGGGTCGCCGGCGGGCCACCGGGCCCGCTTGCTCGGGCGGCGGAGCGAGAGATAGGGGCATGGTGCTGTCGACCGCCAGGATGCTGCGTTGCATCCCAAGCCGAAGGAACCGACTCTCAAGCGCGCCACGGGGCCACGCGCGACGCCGTCCGATCAGTGCGGCGGCGACGCTCGCCGTCGGGCTCGGCATGCTGGTGGCGACGCCGGCACCCGCCACCGCGGACCAGGCCACCGGCCATGACGTGCCGAGCTGGAACAACGGCTGGTCGTGGACCTACGCCACCACGTTCCGCTACCAGGCGACCGGGACCGACGTCTCCATCAACGAGAACGTCACCTACACCGTCGCCGGCGTCGAGACCTTCGAGGGCCAGGAGGCCTACAAGCTCGCCATCACCGGCACCATCACCGGTGGCGGCGGCTCGGTCGCGGTGGACGGCGTCGGCAACGCGACGCTCGACAACTTCAGCGGCAACGTCACGGGCACCCGGTACGTGCGCCGCTCCGACCTGGCGGTGCTGCAGGAGCGTCAGCAGCAGAACCTGAACGCCCGGGCCAAGGTCAGCATCATCACCCAGTCGATCACCGCCAACATCAACCTCGAGCTCAACCCGACGCCGAGCTGGAAGACGCACGACTTCCCGCTCAACCCCGGCGACAGCTGGCGTCACGACGAGCAGATCGGCTACACCGGCGGCTTCAGCTACGACGCAGGCAGCCTCGGCGGGAGCGGCACCGACACCTTCGAGGGCACCCTGCCGTTCGCCGCTCCGGTCTCGGTGAGCGCCGCGAACGTGACGGTGCCGATCGGCACCGTCGCCACCGACTACATCGCCGCGGCCAGCGCCGACGGCAGCACGGTCAACAACATCTGGTACTCGCCGGCGCATCGCAACGACGCGCGCGAGGTGCTGCAGCTGCCGCTCGACGGCGCCTCGCTCACGCTGACCCGCAACCTCTCGGGGGCGGTCACCGCCGGCAGCAACGGGCTGACGGCGTCCGCGAGCGACTCGCGCACCTGCGCCGGCCGGGAGATCACCGTCAGCGGCCAGCTGGCCAGCTTCGCGGCCGGTGTCCCGGTCGAGGTGGTCCTCGACCAGAGCCAGGCGCAGCCCGGGCGCACAGTGCGGGCCACCACCCAGACCACCGCGGGTGGCAACTACGCGGCCACCCTGGCCGTGCCCGCAGAGGGCGACGGCCTGCAGCGGCCCGGCATCCGGGCCTCCTGGGGCGTGACCGCGACCGCGGGCAACGCACGCGCCGCGACCACCGTGCTGGTCACGCCGCAGAACTGCACCACGCTGACCTACACCGGTCCCAACGCTGCCGAGCAGGGCAGCACAGCGACCGTCAGCGCCACGCTGCGCGACCTCACCGGTGCCAGCACCGCAGGGCGCAGCGTCACCTTCACCCTCGGCTCCGAGACGGTCACGGCGACCGCCGACGCCAACGGCGTCGCCACCGCCCAGCTCGGCGTGGTCGGCCCGCCGCGACCGGCGACGCTGAGCGTGTCGTTCGCCGGCACGGCCGGGCTCACCGCCGCGCAGAGCACCGCACCGTTCGTGATCGGCCGGATCGGCACCTCCACCACGGTGACGCCGTCCGAGTCGCCGGCGACGCTCGGTGAGCCGCTGACCTTCACCGCCCACGTCCAGGGCACCGGCAACCCGGCCGGACAGGTCCAGTTCGCCGTCGACGGCGCGGACTTCGGTGCTCCGGTCACGCTGAGCAACGGCTCCGCGACCAGCGCCGCGATCGGCACGCTAGGCCTCGGCCAGCACCACGTGCAGGCGCGCTACCTGGGCACCGACGACCACGCCCCGTCGGCCTCGCCCACGGTGGCCTTCGCGGTCCGGCCGCCGCTGGTCGTGACCAGCACCCGGCTCGACCTCTCCACCGCGAGCGCGACCTACGGTCAGCAGGTCACCGCGCGGGCCACGGTGACCAGCGCCGGAGGCGAGACGCCGACCGGCACGGTGACCTTCCGCTCCGGCGGCCAGGTGCTGGGTGAGTCGGGCATCGACGGCTCCGGGGTCGCGGAGCTGGCGCTGAGCACGCTTCCGGCCGGCTCCCACGACCTGGTCGCGAGCTATGGCGGCGACGAGGTCCATCGGGCCAGCACGTCGGCACCGCAGGCGATCGCTGTCGCCAAGGCCGCGACCACCGTGGACCTGCAGGCGAGCTCCACCAGCACGGTCGCCGGTGAGGCGATCCACCTGACGGCCGGGGTCGCCGTGCAGGCGCCGGGCGGCGGGGTGCCCTCGGGCACCGTGCAGCTGCGGGTCGATGGTCAGAACCGAGGTGCTCCGGTGGCGATCGAGAACGGGGCCGCGGTCTTCGCCCCGCTCGCGCTGGGCGCCGGCGACCACACCCTCAGCGCGGTCTATGCGGGCACCGCCAACTTCGCGGGCTCCAACGCCAGCCTCAGCCAGCAGGTCAGCGCCGCGCAGACCCGCACCGCCGTGGTGATCTCGCCGTCGCCGTCCGCGGAGGGCCAGAGCTTCACGGTCACCGCGCAGGTCGCGGCCGAGGCGCCTGGTGGGGGCAGCCCGAGTGGCGTCGTCACCCTCTACGCCGACGACGAGGTGATCGGTGCCGGGAACCTGGAGGCGCAGGAGTCCGGCAGCCAGCTGAGCGTCAGCGTCGCGGACCTGGCGCCCGGCAGCTACCAGGTGGTGGCGCGCTATGCCGGTGACGCGAGCTACCGTGCCAGCGACTCGGCGCCGACCTCGCACACGGTGATCGCCGGTGCGGCGATCGTGCCGACCACGACCGAGGTCAGCAGCACCGCCAACCCGGCAGGGTTCGGCGATCTGCTCACCTTCACCGCACGGGTGAGCGCCGAGGACGGCAGCGTCCCGGCCGGCCTGGTCCGCTTCACCGTGGACGGCGTCGCGCTCGGCGGTCAGGTCGTGCTGGACGGCGACGGCGTCGCGGAGAGCACCACGATCGCGGCCCCCGAGCCGGGCGACCACACGGTGATCGCGACCTTCGTGCCCGACGTCGGGTTCGGCGGGAGCGGTGCGATCCTCACCCAGACCGTGGACGCGGCGGAGGTCGCCGTCGTGGTGACCAGCAGTCAGGAGGCCGCGCCGTACGGCACCCCGGTGGTGTTCACCGCCCGGGTGGCGGCACTGCGCAGCGCGATCGGCGAGCCGAGCGGCTTCGTCCAGTTCAGCGTCGACGGTCGCCTGCTCGGCGACGCCGTCGCCCTGGTGGACGGCGAGGCGCGCAGCCCGCAGGTCGACGCACTGGCTCCGGGCGCCCACCAGGTCAGCGCCGTCTACTCCGGCGATCGGTCCTTCGCGCCCCGCGGAGCAGAGCTGACCCAGCAGGTCGCCAAGGTGGCCAGCACGACCACGCTGTCCCTCTCGCGCACCAGCGCCAGCCACGGGCAGGCGGTCGAGCTCACCGCGAACGTGACCTCGGCGCGGGCTGGCCTCGGCTCCCCGTCGGGAACCGTCGTCTTCAAGGCCCAGGGCGTGGTCCTCGGTGAGGTCGCGCTGCCGCCGGCCAACGGCCTGACCTCGGTGGCGCGACTCACCGTGAACCAGCTGCCGGCCGGTGCCCATCCGGTGACCGCGCACTACCAGGGCAGCGCGGCGCACGTCGCGAGCACGAGTGGCTCGACCACGTTGACGATCACCAAGCGGGTCACCCGGTTGAGTGCCGATGCGTCGGTGGTGCGGCTGCTTCCGCTGGGCCTGCCGCTCGGGCAGCTGCGCGCGGTGCTGACCGCGGACGGGGCCCCGCTCGCGGGCGCGCCGATCGTCTTCAAGGTCGGCGCCACCACGGTCTGCACGGTGTCGACCGACGCCGCGGGTGTGGCGTCCTGCAACGGCTCCACGCAGCTGTTGGGCCTGATCCTCAACGGTGGCTACAAGGTGAGCTTCGCCGGCGACGCCACCACCGAATCCGCAACGGCCGCAGGAGGGCTGATCCAATGACGCGCATCAACCGACGGCGACTCGTGCCGGTGCTGGTCACCACCGTGGTGGGTGCCACGTTGAGTGCCGCAGTCGGCCTCGGCGCGACCCCCGCGCACGCTGACGTCAACGCACCCGCCGCCAATGCGGTGCTGCGTGGCACCGCCACCTTGGGCGCCAGCGGCGCGAGCGAGGGAACCTTGTGCGCCAACAAGGACAAGCCGCGCACCATCCTGCAGCTGCTGAACTCCAGCAACGCGGTGGTGGCGACCCAGACCAAGGACGGCTCCGGGGCGTTCAGCTACAGCATCGACACGCACAGCCACCCGAACGGTGCGTACACGGTGCGGGCCGAGGAGAGGAACCGGACCGGGACCGTGCTGTGCAGCAACAACACCAAGGTGACCACCCGCGCGGTGAGCATCGACAACATCGTCGAGATCGACTACACCGGGGCGCTCTCGGCGGCGCAGAACACGGTGGCGTCGGTGAGTGCCAGGCTCGCCGACCCGCACCTGGCCGGCAATGTGCTGGCCGGTCAGCCGGTGGTCTTCAGCATCTCCGGCGGCGGCTCGGTGACGGCGACCACCAACGCTCAGGGCGTAGCCTCGGCCAGCCTGCCGATCGCTGGCCCGCCGCGTGCGGCCACGGTGACGGCGCAGTTCGTGCAGACGGCGTTCTACCGCGGCGACAGCGCGTCGGCGCCGTTCACGGTCGGCAAGAACGCCAGCGCGATCAGCGTGCTCCCGCCGGCCGAGGTGGTGCACGGGCAGCCGACCTCGTTCACCGCGCAGGTCGCCGCCGTCAACGGCACCGACGCGCCCGGTGGACAGGTCCAGTTCCTGGTGGACGGCGACGACTTCGGCGCGCCGGCCACCGTGCAGGGCGGCGTCGCCGTGTCGCCGAGCACCGACGCGCTGAGCACCGGTGACCACGCGATCACGGCGCGCTACCTGGGGGATGGGAACTTCCTCGCCGCGACCGCCGCCGCGCAGCAGCTGCGGGTGGGCAAGGCCGCGACCAGCACCACGTTGGACAGCGACCGGGTCACCACGGTGAGCGGCCAGGCCGTCACCTTCACCGCCACGGTGTCGGTGTTGGCACCGGGTGCCGGAACCCTCGGCGGCGCGGTCCAGTTCGACATCGACGGACAGCCCTACGGCACCGCCGTCGCGTTGAGCGGCGACACCGCCACCCTGACGGTGAGCAACCTGGCGCCGGGCAACCACCACATCGAGGCCACCTACAACGGCACGGCCGACTTCGCCGCCAGCGCCTCGGGCAGCCGCACCCACGGGGTGGACCGGGCAGCGACCTCGCTCGATCTGGCCTCGTCGGTCGGCTCTCCGGTGGCCGGTCAGCCGATCACCTGGACCGCCACCGTGGCTCCGGTCGCTCCCGGCGCGGGTGAGCCGAGCGGCGAGGTCCAGTTCTTCGCCGACGGCGAGCCGGTCGGCGCGCCGGTGGACCTGGTGGACGGCGTCGCGCGCTCGGCGCCGACCGGTCTGCACGCCGGGGCGCGGCGGATCACCGCGGACTACGCGGGGGAGAGCCGCTTCGCGGGCTCGACCGCACAGCTCGACCTGTCGGTCGCCGCGGCGCAGACCAGTACCGAGGTCACGGTCGCCCCGAGCCCGTCGGTGGTGGGTCAGAGCGTGACCCTGCGCGCCGTGGTCACGCCGGTCAGCCCGGCACGCGGCGAGCCGGCCGGTGCGATCCAGTTCCTGGTGGACGGCGTCGCGCAGGGCATGTTCGTCGAGCTCGAGGACGGCGTCGCCGAGCTCAGCCTGGGGACCCTGACCCGCGGTGAGCACGTGATCCGGGCCCGCTACCTGTCCGGCGACCCCGACTTCGTCACCAGCACCTCGGCTCCGGTGAGCCACCAGGTGAACAAGGCGGCGACCCGCGTCGAGGTGGAGAGCACCACCCCGGTCGCGGTCTTCGGCCAGCCGGTAACCGTGACCGGCCGGGTCGCGGTGGTGGCGCCGGGCGCCGGCAGCCCGAGCGGCACCCTCACCTTCACCGAGGGCGGCGTCGAGCTGGGCAGTGTCCCGGTCGGTCCCGAGACCGGCTTCCAGGGTGCGCTCGTGCTCGACGAGCTGAGCGTGGGCAGCCACGTGGTGACCGTCTCCTTCGACGGCGACGACTCGTTCCAGGGCGCCGAGGCGACCTTGGTGCAGAAGGTGCAGCGGGCCCAGACGAGCGTCGTGGTCACGTCGTCGGACAACCCGGTGCCGACCGGCTCCCCGGTCCGGTTCACGGCCACGGCGAGCCCGGTGGCTCCCGGCGCCGGTGAGGTCGGCGGCACGGTCCGCTTCACCGTCAACGGCGCGCCGCTGGGCGGCGCCCGTGCGATCGTCGACGGTGTCGCGACCAGCCCGGAGTTCTCCTCGCTGACCCCGGGCCGCTACACGATCGAGGCCGCCTACAGCGGCGACGCCAGCTTCGTGGCGAGCGCCGGCGTCCTGGATCAGGGGACCGGGCAGCAGGTCACCCAGGGTGCCACCGAGATGTCGGTGACCTCGGGTCCGAGCCCGGCCGAGGACGGGGCTCCGGTCACCGTCACGGCCACCGTGAGCGCGCTCGCGCCGTCGACGACGCGACCGACCGGAACCGTGCAGGTGTGGGCGGACAGCCGCCTGCTCGGTGCGGCGAGCCTGGTGGCTGCCGGACCGCGCACGGCGACGGCGACCGTGGTGACCACGGCTCTCGAGCCGGGCAACCACACGCTGCGCGCGGACTACCTGGGCAACTTCAACTACCAGGCCGCCACGGCCAGCACCCAGCAGGCGGTGGCGCGGACGGCGACGGTGACCGGGCTGTGGCTCGGCGAGCAGCAGATCACCTTCGGCGACGACGTCGAGCTGAGCGCCGCGGTGGACGCCGCCGATGGCAGCCTGGCCGGCGGCACGGTCGCCTTCCGGAGCGGTGCCACGGTTCTCGGCACGGCCGAGCTGGTGGCAGAGGACGGCCGGATGGTCGCCCGGATCACCGCGGAGGGGCTGGGCGGAGGCGAGCACGCGATCACCGCGCACTATGCGGGCGACCAGACCCGTGCTGCCAGCGTCTCTGCGGCCCAGGTGCTGGTGGTGCAGCGGGCGGCGACGTCGATGACGGCGCGCTATGTGATCAACGATGTCGGCCCGGGCGGGATCCGGCTGCGGGGCACGTTGCTCGACGGTGCCGGGCAGCCGCTGTCGGGGCAGGTCGTCCGGTTGACCTCGTTCAACGCCTACACCCAGGTCCGGGTGCCGACCTGCGCCGACCAGGTGAGCGATGCCGACGGCGGCGTGGTCTGCGAGGTACCGCTGGAGCAGGCCGGGTGGGGTGGCTACGAGGTCGCCTTCCTGGGCTCGCCCGACTACCTCCCCGCCGAGGACTCCGGCTTCTACCTGGGCGACGGCACCTACGACTGATCTCGCCCTCTTGTCGCCGCCTGGGGGATAGTCCCTGACGTTCGGCCCCTGAGACCGCGTGTTTCAGGGGCCGAACGTTCGTCAGCGGCCTGTGGAGAGCTCAGGGTCGCGATCTGCCGCCGCGCGCGGATCGGCCGGAGAGGGGCGGGGCAGCCGACTGCCCAGCAGCACACCGAGGACGACGACGCCGGCGCCGAACAGCTCGCCGGTGCTGACCGTCTCGTCGAGCACGAGCCAGGCGGTGGTCATTCCGACCACCGGCACCAGCATCGAGAACGGTGCGACCACTCCGGCCGGGTGGCGGGCCATCAGCCAGGTCCAGATCCCCGATCCGGCGAGGGTGCCGAGGAGGATCGTGTAGCCGAGGCCGACCAGCGCGGGTGCGGCACTCGCCGCTCCCCACGACGTCAGCGAAGCGGCGATCTCGCCCGGGCCCTCGACGAGCAGGGAGAGGGCGAGCATCGGGATCGGCGGAACCACCGACATCCACAGCGTCAGGTGCAGCGGGTTCGGCGCCTGGGCGCGGGCATTGGCCAGGTTGCCGATCGCCCACCCGAAGCCGCCGGCCAGGACCAGCAGGAAGGGCAGCAGGGACGCCGCCTCCGCCCGCTGCCAACCGACCACGGCCAGGCCGGCGGAGGCGATCAGCAGGCCGGTCAGCTGCCGTCGGGTGACCCGGTCGCCGAAGACGACGGCGCCGAGCAGCACCGTGAACGGGGCCGAGGACTGCAGCACCAGCGAGGCGAGGCCGGCTGGCATCCCGGCCGCCATTCCCCAGTACAGGAAGAGGAACTGCAACGTGCCGAACCCGACGCCGTAGCCGATCAGCCAACGCAGCTCCACGGCGGGGCGCGGGATCAGCAGTACCGTCGGGATCGCGATCAGTGCGAAGCGCAGGGCGACCAGGAAGAGCGGGGGGAAGTGCTGGAGCGAGGCGTGGATGGCCAGGAAGTTGACGCCCCACAGGACGGCGACGAGTGCAGCCAACAGGCGGTGGGAGATCGGCACCTGTCCATCATCGGCGGCGGAATCCTTCAGGACTAGTGAAATGTTGGCAGCCTGATCTGTAGGTTGCCTTCATGGATCATCGTCACCTCGCGCTGCTGTGGGAGCTCTCCGAACGCGGCACCGTGACGGCGGTGGCGCGGGCGACCCACCGCACGCCGTCCGCGGTCTCGCAGCAGCTGCGCACCGCGCAGCGTGAGTTCGGCGTGCCGCTCGTGGAGCCGGACGGCCGTGGGCTGCGGCTCACCGAGGCGGGACAGGTGCTGGCGGCCGGTGGACGCGAGCTGGCCCGGGTGACGGAGCGGATCCAAGCGGCATGGGACGGGTTCCTCGGTCAGCCGACCGGCCGGGTCACCGTGGCTGCGCTGCCCAGCGCGGCGAGCGTGCTGCTGCCCGGCGTCCTCGATGAGCTCTCCGCGGGGGCGATCGAGCTGCAGTGCGCCGACGTGGACGTCGCCGAGTCGGCCTATGCGGAGCTCGTCGGTGACCACGACATCGTGATCGCCCACAGCCTGACCCGCCGGGCGCCGGCCGGGACCGAGGGCCTGGTCAGCATCCGGCTGGCTCGCGAGCCGCTGGACATCGCCCTCGACGTCGACCACCCGCTGGCGCGACGCACCGAGCTGACGCCGGACCTGCTGGCGGACCAGGAATGGGTCGGCGTGCCGATCGGCTTCCCCTTCGACACCGTGCGGCTCGCGGTGGAGGCGGCGAACGGGGCCGAGGTTCGGGTGGTCCAGCGGATCCGCGACAACCTGCTGGTGGAGGCGCTGATCGAGGGCACTGAGCGGGTCGCGGTGCTGCCGCGGTTCACCTGCCCGCACAGCCCCCAGGTGGTGCTGCGCCCGCTGCGCGTCGTCGACGCCGCCCGCTACATCTTCGCGATCCTGCGCCCCGACCGCGCCGAGCGGCTCGCGGTCCGGACCGTTCTGGACTCGCTCCAACACCACGCTTCGCGCCTCACCCAGGGACTACCGGGAAGTCGGCCGTAGGCGTTCGAGTCATCCACAGGCCAGACCGGGCCGAGGCAAGCCAGGCCGGGAGGCGGCTAGCGGGTGGGGGTGGAGACCGAGGTGATCCGGTGCACCGCGAAGCCGCGGATGTCCTCGCTGCGGTAGTCGTAGGCCATCAGCTGGCCGCCCTCGACGCGGCGCGGCTCGACCAGGCGCTCGGAGCTGGTGCCGTGGTTGTCGACGTACCCGATCAGCACCGTGGCTCCGGTCTCGACGGCCTGGCGCAGGACGGCGAGCGCCTGCGCGGGCGTGGTGGCGGCGGGCCGCTCGGGGCGCTGCACCTCCACCCGGTCGCCGGCCCGGATCGCGGCGACCGCCGACGTGATCGTGACCGCCTCGCGTGCCTCCTCGTTCCCGCGTGACTGGCGCCGCGGCGTCCGCGCCCGGTGACTGGTCGGCGCGGCCAGGTGCACGGTGCCGTCGGAGCTCTCTACCACCGGCGCGGCGCCGAGGTCGCGCAGCGCAGGCAGCAGCTCGTCGATCGGGGTGGTGCTGACCACCACGGTGGGCGCGATCCGGCGCAACCCCAGCGCCACGGCGTCCCGATGGCCGAGCAGGGCGCTCAGCGTCGTCTCGTCGTCGCAGCGCAGGTACGCCTCGGCCCAGCCGATCCGCATCGTGCCGTGGGTGCGCGCGGTGTCGTCGACCAGGTAGCTCAACGCCTGCGGCACCGGGGTGCGGGAGCAGCCGGCCAGGAACTCGTGCAGCTCGGCGGCACTCCAGCCGACGTCGAGAGCGCGCCGCACCGAGGAGCCGGTGAACCGGTAGACGGTGGCGCCGCCGCGCGACTCCACCTCCGCCACCTGCATCAGCCGGGCGGCGAGGTCGGGCACCAGCGGGCCCGGTGCGATCGCGGTCAGGTCGCCCTGGATCAACACGTGGTCCAGCGGGGCGGGGAGCAGCGCGTCGAGGGCAGCCGTGGCGCCGTCCACGTCGCCGTCGACCAGCAGGCGGGCGCCGGGCGCGAGTGCCCCGAGGGCGACCATCCCGAGCTCCGCCGCCTCGCTGACCGCCCAGGCCAGCAGTCGCCCCTGGGTCGTCGGCCGTCGCGGGCGCAGCCACGCGGCACGCGCCACCAAGGAGGGGAGACCCGTCCCGGCGGCGAGGGCCTGGCCCTCAGGAAGCTCGGCGATCAGGCGCAGCGCCAGCTCGCGGGTGTCGCGGGCATGCGGATCGACCAGGTTGGGGGCCAAGGTGTTGGCAGCCTTGCCGGAGGTGTCCCGGCTGCCGATCAGTCCCGGCAACCGCGGCGTGCGCAGCCACGCGCCGACCAGCGCCACCCAGCGCTCGGCCACGCTCTTGCGGGTCCACGCGTCGTAGGCGTCCGTCGGCAGCCACGACTCGGCGAGTCCGCCGGAGGTGCCGGTGGCGAGCAGACCCGCCTCGGCGGCGAGCTCGATGAGCAGTGCCGCGCTCGACTCCTCGACGTGCAGCAGCGCGGCCGCCGAACGCAGGTCCCGGACGCCGAGGCCTCCGGCGCGCAGCGCGGACGGGGGAGCGGTGCCCCAGGTCTCCAGCAAGGTCTCGACGCGCCGGACCAGGTCGAACGCGGCCCCGGCCGCCGCCTGTGCGACCCGCTCCGGCGGCTGCTCGGAGGTGATCAGGTGGGGCTTGGTGGCCTCGGGGGCCGGGCGCGGCCCGAGCAGGTCGGTGATCACGGTGAGCGCGCGGGGGCCGTCGCCCGCCTCCCACACCAGTGCGAGATCGACGAGTCGTGCGATCGCCTCGGGTGGTGGGGTTTGACCACCGTGGATCAGGGCATGAAGGACCGAGAGGTCGGCGGCGGTGAGCAGATCGAGTGCCCGCAGCACCGACGCGCGGGTGGCGGCCCGCGAGGCCAGAGCCGAGGAGTCGGAGGGAGCGGGAGTGGCGAGATCGGGACGATCGCGCAACAGCCGGGCAAGCCGGGGCTCCGGCCAACTACGCAGTTGGTCGGCCAGCGACCGGTGCGTCGGTGTGCTCGCGCTCATCGGCGCAACGTTACCCGGCTCACCCCATCCGCGGTCAGACTCCCGGCAGAGCCGGCCGGCGACGACGGGACGGTGCGCGTGGTCCATCTGAACTGCGGCGCGGCCAGCCATGTCGGCCTGGTCCGCAGCGCCAATCAGGATGCCTACCTCGCCTCGTCCCCGGTCTTCGTGGTCGCCGACGGGATGGGCGGCCATCAAGGTGGCGAGGTCGCGAGTGCGATCGTCGTCGAGGAGTTCGCCCGCCTGGTCGCCGACGGCTTCGACGCCACGGACGGGATCGGCGCGGTGGCGCGGGTGCTGGCGATCGCGCAGGAGCGGATCGCCAAGCATGTCGTGGAGCAGCAGGCCGACGGCACCGGCTACTACGCGGGCACGACGGTCGCGGCAGCCCTGCTCTGCGCCGACCAGGAGGGCCCCAAGTGGCTGCTGGCGAATCTCGGCGACTCCCGCATCTACAAGGTGCATCAGGGCCGCTTCGAGCAGGTCTCGGTCGATCACTCGGTGGTCCAGGAGCTGGTGGAGAGCGGCACCATCGACGCCGCTGCGGCCGCCACCCATCCCGAGCGTCACGTGATCACCCGTGCGCTGAGCGCGGCGGGCCGCACCGACCCGGACTACTTCCTGCTTCCGCTCGCCTCGGCAGAGCGACTGCTGATCTGCTCCGACGGGGTCAGCGGGATGGTCGACGGCGACACGTTGGGTGCGCTCATCCGCGAGGTGCCCGATCCCCGCGACGCCGCGGAGGCGGTGGTTGCGGCCGCGCTGCGTGGGGGCGGGGAGGACAACGCCACGGCGATCGTGGTCGATGTGGTGGGATGGTCCGAGTCCGATTCGCAGGCCAGACGGAGCGAACCGGTGAGTCTCGAAGAGAAGTTGGGTGCACTGCCATGAGTGAGAACTCCACCTCGTTCCACGCCGGTGACTGGTTCGGCATCGTCGGCGCGAAGGTGCAGGTCTACCTGCCGCCGAGCGAGAAGCCGCGGGTCGCGGGCCTGTGGGAGCTGGTCGACGCAGGTGCCGACTTCGATGAGGTCCTCGATGCCCTGATCAGCGGCGGGCTCCGCGCGCTGCCCGCCTTCGCCCTGTTGAGCGTCGACGGCGACGCCGCCCGGGTGGTGCTGCGCGGTGCGGTCTCCGCCGAGTTCACGGTGGCCGCTGACGTCGTCACCTTGGACGGCCGCGACGCAGCGACGTGGCTGGAGCAGTCGCTCTCCTCGGTGAGCCAGGCCCGGCTGCTGCTGCAGGAGGTCGAGGAGGCCGTCGTCGGTCTGCTGCCGGGCGGATTGGTCCGGGTCGCTCAGGTCGACCACCCGGCTGTGGTGGAGGTCGTCGCACTGGGTGCCGGCGCGCCCCTCGACCTCAGCGCGCAGTCGATCCCGGAGGCGCCGGTCGCCGACGCCGGGACCCCGTACTTCGACGCGGCGGTCGCTGCCGCTCCGCAGGTGGTCGCTCCGCCCGAGCCCGTCGAGGAGCCGGTGCCGGCCGCTGAGCCCGTCGCGCCTCCGGCCGAGGAGGCCGAGCCTGTCGACGCCCTCTCCGCGCCCGCGACCGAGGAGTCGGACTGGATCGCTGCTCCGCAGCCGGTCGCCGACCCCGAGGCCACCGACGTGATGCCCGCGATCACCGACGACGGCCCGGACCTGATGCCGCCGCTTCCGGGAGCGCTCGGCGCTGCTGCGGTTCCGCTGCCCGACGTGCCGCCGCTTCCGCCGATGCCGGAGCCGCCGCTGCCCCGCAACCCGGTGCCGGGCTTCCCCGACCTTCCCGAGGACGAGGCGCCCGCCGCGCCCGCCTCATGGGGGCCGCCTGCCGAGGCCCAGCCGCCGGCCGGCTCCGACCACGACGGCCAGACGGTGACCGGGAACTGGGACTCCAGCCAGTTCCAGCGCCAGCACCCGGGCATCCCCGGCCAGCCCCCGGCGCCGAGCGTCACCGCACAGCCGGTGGCCCGACTCCTCTTCTCCAGCGGCGATGTGGTCGACGTCGACCGGGCGATCCTGATCGGCCGTGCGCCCGAGGCTCGCCGCTTCACCTCCACGGAGCAGCCGCGCCTGGTCACCGTGCCGAGCCCCAACCAGGAGATCTCCTCGACGCACCTGGAGGTGCGGCCCGGCTCCGGTGCCGACCACGGCACCGCTGTGGTCAGCGACCTCGGCTCGACCAACGGCACGGTCCTGGTCCTGCCCGGCCTGGCGCCCGAGACGCTGCAGCCGGGTGTGCCGGCCCAGCTGCTGCCGGGCTCGGTGATCGACCTCGGCGACGGTCTCACGATCCAGGTCACCAGTCCCTGAGATGGCGGCCACTGCTCCTGTCGCGCAACCGGACCGCCGGTTCCATGCGTTCCTCGTCGACCGGCTGATCGGCTGGGGCGCCTTCGCGCTGACCGCCGTCGCCGCCTGGTGGTGGCTGCTGCGTGAGGACGAGGTGCTGCTCGGGATCGTCGTGATCGTGGCGGTGGTGCTGGTGGTCTCGCTCGCCTTCGCGGTCGGGCTGGGCCTTCGTGGCACCAGCCCGGGCCGGGCGCTGGCCGGCATCCGGGTCGTCGACGTCGACACCGGCGGTCCGATCGGCGTGGGTCGTGCCCTGCTGCGCTCCTTCATCGTGGGCGTCGGCTCGTTGCCGATGTTCGGCCTCGGCCTGGCCGCTCTGGCCTGGACGGCGATCGAGGACCGCAGCGGTCAGCGTCGCGGCTGGCACGACCACGTGGCGCGCAGCGTGGTCCTGGACGTGCGTCCGCGTCCGGCGGTCGAGGAGGCGGACGACGCTGCTCCGGTGCACCTGGTCAACCTGACCGCGATGCGCCTGGCGCCGGTGCGCGCCCACGCCTCGCGGTCGGCCGGACCGCCGTCGAGCGGCGCC
>NZ_BAAALG010000014.1:0-13567 GCF_039528155.1 Nocardioides dubius
CTCGACGGTCTCGTCCTCAGCGACCTTGATCTCCAGCAGCGTGCCGGCGACCGGCGACGGGATCTCGGTGTCGACCTTGTCGGTGGAGACCTCCAGCAGCGGCTCGTCCACGGCGACGTCGTCACCGACCTGCTTGAGCCAGCGGGTCACGGTGCCCTCGGTGACCGACTCGCCCAGCGCGGGCAGGGTGACCGGGGTGCCGGAGGCGGCACCACCGGAGGCGGCGGGCGCAGCCGGAGCGGCCGGCTCAGCCGGAGCCTCGGGGGCAGCGGGTGCCTCGGGGGCGGCCGGAGCGGCGGGCTCCTCGGCGGGAGCGGCCTGCTCGGCGGGGGCCTCCTCGGCGGCGGGAGCGGCGGGTGCGCCACCCTCGCCGGCCTCACCGATCACGGCGAGCACGGCGCCGACCTCGACGGTGTCGTCCTCGGCGGCGCGGATCTCCAGCAGCGTGCCGGCGATGGGGGAGGGGATCTCCGTGTCGACCTTGTCGGTGGAGACCTCCAGCAGCGGCTCGTCGACGGCGATGGTGTCGCCGACCTGCTTCAGCCATCGGGTGACGGTGCCTTCGGTTACGGATTCGCCGAGAGCGGGGAGGGTGACTTCGCTGGCCATGGGTGTCCTTTTGGGCTCGTGGTCTAACTAGTGCAAGGTCTATCAGGAATGTGCGTGCAATGGCTTCCCGGCGAGCGCCAGGTGGGCTTCGCCGAGGGCTTCGTTCTGCGTGGGATGCGCGTGGATCAGGGGTGCCACGTCATCGGCATGGGCCTCCCAGTTGTAGATCAACTGCGCCTCGCCGATCAGTTCGCCAACCCGGGCGCCCACGAGGTGCACGCCGACGACCGGGCCGTCCTTGCGGCGGACGAGCTTCACGAAACCCTGGGTCTTCAGGATCTGGCTCTTGCCGTTGCCGCCGAGGTCATAGGTGAGGGCTTCCACCTCGTCCGCGCCGTAGCGCTCTTCGGCCGCGGCCTGGCTCAGCCCGACCGAGGCGATCTCCGGGTCGCTGTAGGTCACCCGGGGGATGCCGGCCTCGTCGATCGCGACCGGGTCGAGCCCGGCGATCTCCTCGGCGACGAAGATGCCCTGGGCGAAGCCGCGGTGCGCCAGCTGCAGGCCGGGCACGATGTCGCCGACCGCGAAGACACCGGGCACGTTGGTGCGGCAGCGCTCGTCGGCGAGCACGAAGCCGCGCTCCATGCTCACTCCGGCCTCGGCGTAGCCGAGTCCGTCGGTGCTGGGGCCGCGACCCACGGCGACCAGAAGCAGGTCGGCCTCGATCCGCTGTCCGCCGGCCGTCACCACGACACCCGAATCGGTGCGCTCGACGGACTCGAAGCGGGTGTCGGTGAGGGCCTTGATCTTGCGCTTGCGGAAGGCGCGCTCCAGCGCCTTCGAGCTGGCCTCGTCCTCGGCCGGCACCAACCGGGGCAACGCCTCGACGATGGTGACCTCGGCGCCGAAGGAGCTCCAGACGCTGGCGAACTCGCATCCGATCACGCCGCCGCCGAGCACGACCACCGAGCCGGGCACGCGGTCCAGGGTGAGGGCGTGCTCGCTGGTCAGCACCCGCTCGCCGTCGATCTCCAGGCCGGGCAGCGAGCGGCTGTACGAGCCGGAGGCCAGCACGATGTGGCGACCCTCGAGGGTGGTGCCGCCGACCTCGACCGTCCGCGGCGAGGTGAGCCGCCCGGTGCCGTTGACCACGGTGATCCCGCGCGAGCCGATCAGCCCGGTGAGGCCCTTGAAGAGCCGCGAGACGACGCCGTCCTTGTAGCTGTTGACGCCGGCCATGTCGATGCCGTCCAGGCTGGCCTGGACGCCGAACTGCGCCGCATGACGCGCGGAGTCGGCGACCTCGGCCGCGTGCAGCAACGCCTTGGTGGGAACGCATCCCACATGCAGACAGGTCCCGCCGAGCTTGTCCCGCTCGACCAGCGCCACCGAGAGCCCCAGCTGGGCTGCTCGCAACGCACAGGCATATCCACCGGAGCCAGCGCCGAGGACGACCAGGTCGAACACCTCGGGGTCGGACTGGCTCTCCGCAACCGCCGCTACATCGGACACGACGCCCATCTTTGCACCATCGCGGATGAACGTGGGGCGCGGGTGGCTGGCATGGATGCGTCAGACTGTGCTCATGGGACTGTTCGATCGCTTCCGGCGCACCGGCATGCGCCGCCCCGATGGCAACGCCGCTCGCACCGGCTCGACGACGGTGCGCGCCTCGGACGCGGCCGACGAGCAGCATCTGCGCAACTTCGTCACCACCCGGCGCGGGGTCGAGGGGTTCGTGGAGCCGCGGACGGCGGTCAGCGACGTGACCCTGCTCCTGGTCGCGCACGACGGCGAGTGGACCCGGCGGCGGGTGCCGTCGGTGCAGTGGGCCCACAACTTCGCCAACAAGCACCAGGTGCCGTCGTACGACGCCGCCGTGGTGGGCATCCCGCAGCGGATGCGGGACTGGAACAAGCGGCAGAAGGAGGGCCGCAACTAGCCGCCGAGGCGGCTGGGACTGCGCCCTCGGGGTCAGGCGGAGGCGTGGGCGCGGACGAACTCCAGCAGGGTGGCCAGTCCGAAGCCGGTGCCGCCGCTGGGCACGTGACCCGACGGGCCGCCGGTGTTGAACGCCGGGCCGGCCACGTCGAGGTGGCCCCAGGGCAGGCCGTCGGTGAACTCGCGCAGGAAGGCGGCCGCGTAGAGGCCACCGCCCCAGCGCACCCAGTCGTGCTGGGCGAGGTCGGCGACCTTGCTGCTGTGCACGCGGTCGTACATCTCCTCCGGGATCGGCATCGGCCACAGGCCCTCGCCGGCGGTCTCGGAGGCGGCCTTGAGGCCGGCCACCACGTCGTCGGTGCCGAGCACACCGGCGAGCTTGTCGCCGAGGGCGACCACCATCGCGCCGGTCAGGGTGGCGATGTCGACGATCGCGTCGGGCTTCTCGTTCGCCGCCATCACCAGCGCGTCGGCCAGGATCAGCCGGCCCTCGGCGTCGGTGTTGGAGACCTCGACGGTGGTGCCGCCGTGGATGGTGAGCACGTCACCGGGACGCATCGCGCGGCCGGAGACCATGTTCTCGGCCATCGGCGCCCACGCGGTCACCTTCACCGGCAGGCCCAGCTTGGCGGCCAGGAAGAGCGTGTTGATCACGGTGGCCGCGCCGGCCATGTCCTCCTTCATCGTGGTCATCGAGCCGGGCGGCTTGATCGTGTAGCCGCCGGTGTCGTAGGTGATCCCCTTGCCCACCAGGGCGATGTGCTGGGTCGCGTCCTTGGGCGCCCAGGTCAGCTTGACCAGGCGCGGTGGCGCGTCCGAGCCGCCGCCGACGCCGAGGATGCCGCCGCAGCCGTCGGCGGCGAGCTGCTCCTCGTCCCAGATCTGCAGCTCGATCGCCGGCGCGCCCTTGCCCTTGGTGATCGTCGCGTGGGCGTCGCGGACCGCGTCGGCGAACGACGGCGGGTTGAGCTCGTTGGCGGGCAGGTTCACCCAGCGCCGGGTCGCGTTCGTCGCCTCGGCCACCAGCTCGGCCTCGGCGAAGGCGGCGCTCGCCTCGCTCTGTCGGGCGATGCTGCTCAGCACGACCACCTCGCCGACGCCGGGGGTGCTCGGGGCCGAGTCGCGCTTGAACTCGGTGAAGGAGTAGGCGCCCAGGCGCGCGCCCTCGCTGACGGCGCGCAGCAGCTCGGGCGAGTCGGCCGGCAGGGCGATGGCCAAGGTGGCGGCGTTGGCGACCGCGCGGACCGCGGAGCCGGCGGCGCGACGCACCACGCTCGGCGTCACGGCGGCCTCGTCGCCGAGGCCGACCAGGACCAGCAGCGGGGTGTTCACCGCTTCGGTGGTCGGCACCTTGGCGATCTCGCCGACCTTGCCGGCGAAGCCGAGGGAGGAGAGCAGCGGCCGGAGCTTGCGCCCGTAGGCGGTGCCGATCTCCTCAGCGCCTGTCGCCGGGGCCAGGCCCTTCGCGGTCTTCACGATGCCGACGACGACGGCGTCGGCGCGGGTCTTGGCGGGCGATGCACTGCGCAGGGTGTAGGACGTCACCTCTCGACTCTAGCCGCGGCCGGCTCCCGTCGTGTCAGTGGTCGCCGTGCACACCGCCGGGCGTCGTTGGGATAGGTTCCGGGCATGAGCGACAACGCATCCTTGTTGACCTCGCCGATCCACGAACGCCACGTGGAGCTCGGGGCCAAGTTCTCGGAGTTCGGTGGTTGGTCGATGCCCCTGGAGTACGCCACCGGCGTGGTCAAGGAGCACGCCGCGGTTCGCGACGGCGTCGGCATCTTCGACGTCAGCCACCTCGGCAAGGTGGTCCTCAACGGGCCGGGCGCAGCGGAGTACGTCAACGCCACGCTGACCAACGACCTCGGCCGGATCGGCCACGGCCAGGCGCAGTACACGCTGTGCTGCGACGACGAGACCGGCGGCATCGTCGACGACCTGATCGCCTACTTCCACACCGACGAGCGGGTGCTGCTGATCCCGAACGCCGCCAACACCCCCGAGGTGGTGCGCCGGCTTCAGGCCACGCTGCCCGAGCAGATCACGCTCACCGACCACCACCGCGACTACGCGGTCTTCGCCGTCCAGGGCCCGAAGTCCGACGAGACGCTGGAGGGGCTCGGCCTCCCCGTCGGGCACGACTACATGAGCTTCGTCGAGGGCACCTTCAACGACACCGGTGTCGTGGTCTGCCGGACCGGCTACACCGGCGAGCGCGGCTACGAGCTGATCGTCGACAACGACACGGCGTTGGCGCTGTGGGACGCGCTGCTGGAGGCGGGCCTGTCGTACGGCATCACCCCGTGCGGCCTCGGCGCTCGCGACACGCTGCGCACCGAGATGGGCTACCCCTTGCACGGACAGGACATCAGCCTCGCCACCACGCCGCTGGAGGGGCGCGTCGGCTGGGCCGTGGGCTGGAAGAAGCCGGCCTTCTGGGGCCGTGAGGTGCTGCTGGCGAAGAAGGCCGAGGAGGGGCCGAAGCGCACCCTGCGCGGTCTGCTCGCCACCGGTCGCGGCATCCCGCGTCCGGGCATGCGCGTCCTGCTGACCCCCGACGTGCCGCTCGGCGAGATCACCTCCGGCACCTTCTCGCCGACGCTGCGCAAGGGCATCGGCCTGGCGATCCTGCCGGACTTCGTCGCCGACGGCGCCGAGGTGAGCGTCGACGTCCGCGGCCGCCAGGAGGTCTTCACCGTGGTGAAGCCGCCCTTCGTGGACACCTCCGTCCGGGAGTCCTGACCCGAGCTTGCGCTTGTGGCGCGCGACTTGCGCTACGGGAGCACGTCAGTACGCGGCGATCGCGGCCACCACCAGCACAGTGGTCGCGGTCGTCTCCACCACCGCGCCGTAGACGTCGCCGGTGACGCCGCCGAATCGGGTGCGGGCGGTCGTCGCGGTCCACAGCCCGGCCACGATCCCGGCCACCCCCGCAACGGTCAGCCGGAGCACGGCGTCGGCCGTGGCGAGCGGTGCGACCCAAGTGTTGCCCAGGCTGCCGTAGCCGATCGTCACCAGCAGCCCGACGGCGATCGCGACCGCAGCGAGCAGAGCGGCGATCCCCAGCAGCGCCGGGGTGACGCTCGCGGCCACGGCCTGTCCCAGTCCGTCGCGGCGGGCGGGCGGGAAGGCGCCGGTGCCGAGCGGGGCCAGCATGAACCGGCTGAGCACCAACGCGGTCAGCAGCGCGGCGGCCGCGAACTGGGGGCCGATCGCCAGCAGCTGGGTCAGTGCCGCCACCTGCAGCAGCAGCGCGATCAGCAGCGTGACCACGCCGAACGGCCCGATGTCGGACTGCTTCATGATCGTCAGCGCAGCCTCGCCCGAGCGGCCTGAGCCGAGCCCGTCGGCGGTGTCGGCGAGCCCGTCGAGGTGCATCGCCCGGGTCAGCGCCGCCACTGCGCCGACCGCGAGCACCGCAACCACCAACGGCGGCGATCCGATGCCGGAGGCGGTCAGCAGCCACCACGGCACGATCAGCACGCCAGCCAGCAGCGCCCCGCCGAGTGGCGCCAGCGCCAGCGACCAGCCGGCGACGGCTCGGTCCACCCGTGACGGCGGCGGCACCGGGATCCGGGTCAGCGTGCCGAGCATCAGGCGGACGGCGTTGCTCAGGGTCGAGCTCACAGGTTCTGCACCTTTCCGGCCACACACCAGCGGACGTCCTCGGTGACCGCAGCGATCGCGGCGTTCAGTCTGCCCATCTCGTCGCGGAAGCGGCGTGAGCCGGAGCCCTCGGGCACCACGCCCTGGCCGACCTCGTTGCTGACCGCGACCACCCGGCGCGTGGTTGCGGCCCACGCCGCCACCAGCTCGGCGACGTCGGCGCGCAGGGCAGCGTCGCCGCCGCCTGCCCAGGCCGCGTCGTCCCAGGCGTCGTGACGATCCATCACCCGGGTCAGCCACAGGGTGAGGCAGTCGATGAGCAGCGGATCGCCGTCCCGACCGAGCTCGCCGACCAGGTCGAGCGACTCGACCGTGGACCAGTGCGCGGGGCGACGGTCCTGGTGCAGTCGCACCCGTTCCACCCACTCGCCGTCGTCGCCGGGCGGGTAGGAGGTGGCCAGGTAGGTGACCCCGGCCGCGTCGGCGAGCATCCGCTCCGCCTCCACCGACTTGCCGGAGCGGGCGCCGCCCAGGACCAGGGTGCGGATCGGCGTGGGCACCGCGGGCTGCGCCTCGCCCAGCACGGTCGCGCCGTCGTCGAGCACCCGCGCGCCCCAGTCCGCCAACCGGCGGGACAGCTCGGGGGTCGGCGGGTTGTGGTGCGAGAGATGGGTCGCGACGACCTCCGTGCGCTCGGTGATCGCGGCGACCGCCCGCAGCCGACGCAGCTGCTCGGGGAAGGTGGCCAGGTCGAGGTGGCGGGTGCCGTGGTCGAGCCGGTCGCCGAAGCTCTCCTCCAGCAGCACCAGGTCGAAGTCGGCACCTGTCACGGCGCTGACCGTGGCGGCTGGGAGCGGGCCGGTGTCGGTGGCGTAGAGCAGGCGCTCGCCGCTCGGGGTCGTCAGGTCGTAGAGCACGCACTCGGTGGCGCCGTCGCGCCCGAGGCCGGTGCGGTGGTGGGCCTCCAGCACCCGCACCGTGTAGCCCTCGTGCTCGACGGTGTCGCCGGGCTGCACGGCTCGCAGGGTGACCGCTGCCTCAGGCGCGAGCCAATGGCCTGCCGCCTCGACGACGTCGGGTGGGCCGAGCACGGTCAACGGCTCCTCGCGCACCCAGGAGCGGTACATCAGGGTGGCCGGGCTGAAGTGGTCGGAGTGCTGGTGGGTGTGCAGGATCAGGGTGACGCCGGCCAGAGAGATGCCGAGCCGCTCGGCGGCCAGCGGGGTGCTCGGCGCGCAGTCCAGCAGCACCCGCTCGTCGAGCAGTGCCGACGCCTGCGCGCGCACCCGGCCCGCCGCCCGCTCCGCGGTGCACGAGGCGCAGGTGCAGAACGGAGTGGGCCAACCGTCCGCCGCGCCGGTTCCGATCAGCCTTACCGACATGGGAAAGACCCTAGAGTGGGCACATGGCTCCCGATCAACCGCCCAGCTTCGCCAATCTCGGTGCCCAGGTGCCGATGCCGTTCCGGTGGCAGATGCACGACGAGGACGGCGATGCCTTCGTCCCGCATGACTACGCCCTGCAGGGCGAGGGGTTCGAGACCCAGGCCGACGCCGAGTCCTGGCTGGGCGAGATGTTCCCCGACCTCTTGGAGGAGGGCATCGAGTCCGTCACGCTCTTCAAGGACGACGAGCTCATCTACGGCCCGATGTCACTGCGGCCGTAGCAGCAGGTACCCGCCGGCCGCCAGGCAGCCGAGAGTGATCGCGCCGAACAGCGCCACCCAGACGAACGCGGGCACCCGGGTCTGACGCGCCAGTTGGTCGGCGTCCGAGCCGTGGTCGTGGTGGTGACGACGGTGCCGCTGCAGCTCCCAGACGGTGCGAGGTGCGCCGAGCAGCAGCAGCCAGGCCAGCAGGTGCGCGCACCAGCCCTGCTGCTCCGCGCTGAGGAAGCGGGTGGCGGCCACCAGCAGGGCGACCGCGACCAGGAGCAGCAGCCAGCCGTAGAGGTTGCGCACCCGCAGCATCAGCGCGACGGCGGCGACCAGGGCAGCCCATAGCACCGCCAGTGGCCAGCCCCGCTCGATCAGCGCGGCGGCGCCGAGGCCCGCCAGCGCGGGTGCCGGGTAGCCGGCCGCGGTGGTCAGCGAGAGGCCCGGGCCGGTGGCCAGGCCACGATGCGTGGTGAGTCCCGAGGCGTCGCGGTGCAGCCGGATCGGGCCCAGCCGGCGTCCGGTGAGGACCGCGGCCAGGGCATGCCCGCCCTCGTGGACGGCGGTGACGACGTGACGAAGCCGCCGCCACGACGGCGTCCACACGACGAGCGCTGCGACGAGGGCGAAGAGGATCGGCGCGCTCACGTCGGACAGAGTGCCATGGTGACCCCAGCGGACGGCTAGGCTGCCATCGTGCAGGCCTATCTCGATCTGATGACGACGATCCTCGAGCGCGGTGTCGACAAGAGCGATCGCACCGGCACCGGAACCCGCAGCATCTTCGGGCACCAGATGCGCTTCGACCTGACTGAGGGCTTCCCGCTGGTCACCACGAAGAAGATCCACACCCGGTCGGTCTTCGCCGAGCTGCTGTGGTTCCTGCGCGGCGACACCAACGTGAAGTGGCTGCAGGAGCGGGGCGTCTCGATCTGGGACGAGTGGGCCGACGCGGACGGCAACCTGGGACCGGTCTACGGCTACCAGTGGCGCTCCTGGCCGACGCCGGACGGCAGCCACGTGGACCAGATCAAGGGCCTGGTCGAGGGGATCCGCCGCAACCCGGACTCACGGCGTCACATCGTCTCGGCGTGGAACGTCGCGGACGTCGAGGAGATGGCTCTGCCGCCGTGCCACACGATGTTCCAGTTCTACGTCGCACCCGCGGACGACGGCGGCCCGGCCCGGCTGTCGTGCCAGCTCTACCAGCGCAGTGCGGACGTCTTCCTCGGCGTGCCGTTCAACATCGCCTCGTACGCCTTGCTCACCCACATGGTCGCCCAGGTCACCGGGCTGCGGGTGGGGGAGTTCGTGCACACGCTCGGCGACGCGCACCTGTACTCCAACCACTTCGAGCAGGCGCGGCTGCAGCTCACCCGGGAGCCGCGCGCGCTGCCGACCCTGTGGCTGGACGAGTCGGTGACCGAGATCGACGCGTTCGACCTCGAGCACCTGGAGATCCGCGGCTACGACCCGCACCCGGGGATCAAGGCGCCGATCGCCGTATGAGCATCACCCTGATCGCCGCGTACGCCCGCAATCGGGTGATCGGCGACGGCCTGGTCATCCCGTGGCGCAGCCGCGAGGACTTCGCCCACTTCAAGAGCACCACGATCGGCCACACCCTGATCATGGGGCGGCTCACCTACGACTCGATCGGGCGCCCGCTGCCGGGACGGCGCACCATCGTGCTGACCCGTGACGCCGGGTGGCGCGCGGACGGCGTCGACGTCGCGCACACGCTCCAGGAGGCGCTGGCACTGGCCGGCGACGCCGAGGTGTTCGTGGCCGGCGGGGCGCAGATCTATGCGCTGGCGTTGCCGGTCGCGACCCACCAGGTGCTCACCGAGCTGCATGACGACGCCACCGGCGACGTGCTCTACCCGGAGTTCGCGCCCGAGGAGTGGCGCGAGACCCACCGGGAGTCGCGCCCCGACCTGGACCCGCCGCTGGACTGGGTGTGGTGGGAGCGCCGGTGAGGCTGCACATCGACGCAGGCTCCTCGACCCCGCCCTTCGAGCAGGTCAAGGAGCAGATCACCGCCGCCGTCGACGCCGGCACCCTGGCGCCGGGGGAGCGGCTGCCGGCGGTCCGGGCGCTGGCCGTCGAGCTGGGGCTGGCCGCCAACACGGTCGCGCGGGCCTACAAGGAGCTGGAGGCCCGTGGCGTGGTGGCCACCCGCGGTCGTGCCGGCACGGTGGTGCTGGGCGCCGGCTCGGACCGTGCCGCCCGTGAGGCTGCCGACGTCTACGTCGCCACCGTGCGGGCCCTGGGCCTCTCCGCGGCACAGGCACACGAGCTGGTGGACCGGGCGCTGGAGCCGTGAGCGGATCGATGGCTGAGACTGGTGCGATGGCTCCTACGATCGTCGTCTCCGCTGTCGCGCTGGTGCGTGACGGCGCCGTGCTGACCGTGCGCAAGCGCGGCACCTCGAAGTTCATGCTGGTCGGCGGCAAGCCGGAGTCCGGGGAGACGCCGCTGGAGTGCGCGGTCCGGGAGACCCGCGAGGAGGTCGGCCTGGAGCTGCGCGACCTCGAGCTGTTGGGGGAGTTCACCTCCGAGGCCGCCAACGAGCCCGGCCATCTGCTGCACTCCACGGTCTTCAGCGCCGCTCTGCCCGGTGAGCCCGAGGCGGCTGCCGAGATCGCCGAGCTGCGCTGGACGACCCTCGACGGCGCCTACGACGACCTCGCCCCCATGCTGGAGTTCAACGTGCTCCCGCTGCTCCGCGCCGCCCACTGACGTCCACTCTCTGCTCGATGTGACCTCAGCGCGCGGTTTCGGGACGAAACTGCGCGCTGAGGTCACATCGAGCAGTCTCATTTGAGGTGTTGCGACGGTAACGAACGACCGCGCGCGTTTACTTCGCCGACCTCGCGCTGGCGCAGCGCGGTGATCTTCGCTTCCTAGGTTCCTCTCATCGGGGAGAACGAGGACCTGGAGGGAAGATGGATGTGAAGAAGCCACGTGCTCACACCTGGTTGCGCAAGGGGCGTACGGCGGTAGCGGCAGCCGCGGTCGGCGCCACCTGTGCGGTGGTGCTCACGCAGACCGGCTCCGAGGAGCCCGACGCTGGTGTGGCGGCCGCCCTCCAGATCGAGAGCGTCGCCTACCAGCAGGCGGTCGCCCAGGCGGCCGCTGCGCCCGGCGATGCCAAGGTGACGGTGGTCGCGACCGGCGGAACCCTTGCCGGCAAGGCGACCGGGCGTGCCACCTACGGCTCGTATCGGGCCGGCACCTACCCGATCGCCGACATGCTCGACGTGCTGCGTCCCGAGCTCGACGCGCTCGGCACGGTGGACTCGGTGCAGTTCGGCAACGGCGGCTCCGGCAGCTACACCATCGAGAAGTACCGCGAGCTCACCCTGGCCGTCGAGCAGGCGCTGGAGACCGCCGACGGCGTGGTGGTCACCACCGGCACCGACACCATGGAGGAGTTCGCCTACTGGCTGGACCTCACCGTGCAGAGCAAGAAGCCGGTGGTGATCACCGGCGCGATGCGTCCCTGGGCGGCAGGCGCCACGGCGTCCGAGCAGCCGGTGATCGGCACCGACGGCCCGGCCAATCTCTACAACGCGGTGAAGCTGGCGGCGGGGCAGCAGACCTACTGCTTCGGCACCGTGCTGATGCTCAACGACGAGATCCACACCGCGCGTGAGGTGCGCAAGGGCAACGCGACGCGGATGAACACCTTCGAGACGCCGATGCTCGGCCCGGCGGGCTGGATCGACCAGAGCTCGACCACGCTGCGCCGCGCCCCGGCCCGGATGAGCACCTGCGACACCGACGACTGGTTCACCCCGTTCGACGTCTCCGAGGTCACCCCGGCCCAGCTGCCGAAGGTCGAGATCGCCTTCGCCTACCAGGGAGCCAGCGGCGCCGGCATCACGTCCGCGGTCAATGCCGGGGCCACCGGCATCGTCACCATGGGCACCGGAACCGGTGGCCTGAGCGGCACCATGGGCGCTGCCCGGACCGCAGCGATCGGCAACGGCGTCTGGTTCGTGAGCACGTCGCGCACCGGCACCGGGACGGCCTCCGGCGGTGGCAACGGGATCATCGGCGGGGGCGACCTGCAGGGCCCGAAGGCCCGGCTGCTGCTCCTGCTGTCGCGCGCCTTCACGAACGACATCGACCAGGCCAAGACCTGGTTCGCCGAGATCGGCAACCCCGACTCCTCCGACCAGGGCGCCTGAGCGGCCCAGCGAGATGGTGACTGAGATGACGAAGAAGAACAGCAAGCGCGCACTCTCCGCGGTCGCGATCGCCGGGCTCGGGCTGAGCGTCCTGGCCATTGGCGCCAGCACCGGCGCGACGGCGTCGCCGGAGACCCAGGTCGTGATCAGCAGCGCGACCTACCAGCAGGCGGTCGCCGCTGCTGCCGCACCGGGCAGCCCCAAGGTGACGGTGGTCGCGACCGGCGGAACCCTTGCCGGCAAGGCGACCGGCCGCGACACGTTCGGCTCGTACCGGGCCGGCACCTACCTGATGACCGACCTGCTCGACCAACTGCGGCCCGAGCTGGACGGCGTCGCCGCCGTCGACTCGGTGCAGTTCGGCAACGGCGGCTCGAGCAGCTACACGATCGAGAAGTACCGCGAGCTCACCCTGGCGGTCGAGGAGGCGCTGAAGACCTCCGACGGCGTGGTGGTCACCACCGGCACCGACACCATGGAGGAGTTCGCCTACTGGCTGGACCTCACGGTGCAGAGCAAGAAGCCGGTGGTGATCACCGGTGCGATGCGTCCGTGGGCAGCAGGCGCCACGGCGTCGGAGCAGCCGGTGATCGGCACCGACGGCCCGGCCAACCTCTACAACGCGGTGAAGCTGGCGGCCGGTCAGCAGACCTACTGCTTCGGCACCGTGCTGATGCTCAACGACGAGATCCACGCGGCGCGGGAGGTGCGCAAGACCAACACCACCCGGATGGACACCTTCGGCTCGCCGTCCAACGGCCCGCTGGGCTACATCGACGAGGGCGCGACCGTGCTCAACCACGCGCCGGCACGGGTGGCGAAGTGCGACGGCGATGCGTGGGCGACGCCGTTCGACGTCTCCACGATCACCCCGGCCGACCTGCCGAAGGTCGAGATCGCCTACGCCTACCAGGAGGCCAGCGGCTCGATGATCGAGGGCCTGGTGGGCGACGGTGCGACCGGCATCGTCACCATGGGCACCGGTGCCGGCGGTCTGAGCGGCACCATGGGCGCAGCCCGGACGGCGGCGGTCGGCAACGGCGTCTGGTTCGTCTCGACGACCCGCACCGGCACCGGCAACGTCACCGGGTCGGGCAACGGCATCATCGCCGGCGGCGACCTGCAGGGCACCAAGGCGCGGCTGCTCCTGCTGCTCTCGAGGGCCTTCACCGACGACATCGCCCAGGCCAAGACCTGGTTCACCACGATCGGCAACCCGCCGGCCACCTATGTGCCGGGCGAGGTCGTCGAGCCGGAGCCGGAGACCCCGGAGCCGACCGTCACCGGCACCAGCGCCACCAAGCTGAAGGTCGCCAAGCCGGTCAAGGTCGGCAGGAAGATCACCGCGACGGTGACCGTCACCGGCGCTGAGAAGGTGGTGCCGACCGGCAAGGTCACCTTCCGGATCAACGGGAGCACGGTGAAGACGGTCAGCCTCTGGTCGGCCAAGAAGGGCGTGCTGAGGGTGACCCTGCCCAAGCAGAAGAAGCCCGGCAAGATCGGCGTGGAGGCCTACTTCACCCCGGCCGCCACCAGCACGCTGGCACCCAGCAACGGCATCACCTGGGTGAACGTCAAGCGTCGATGACCTCAATGTGACCTCAGCGTCGCGTTTCGT
>NZ_BAAALG010000014.1:13612-19578 GCF_039528155.1 Nocardioides dubius
ATTGACGCGCTAGACCGGTCTCAGGTGGACCTACCTGGCCGGTGTCGGCGCTGCCGCCGCGGCCCTCGGCACCCTGGCCACGGCGTCCAGTGCTGCCCCGGCATCGGGCCCGACGGTCTCGGCCGCGCGGATCTCCGGCGGCGAGCTCGTGGTCGCCGGGCGTGCCAAGCCGGGAGCGAAGGTTCGGCTGGCCGGTGCCGACGTGACGCGGACCGCCAACGACGAGAGCAGGTACCGCTTCACGCTCCGCGGCTGGCGACCCGACGACTGCAAGGTGACCGTCACCTCGGCAGGCAAGACGGCCAAGGGCCTGGTGCGGGGCTGCGACGTGGCCGGCCCCACGGGACCCGCGGGCCCGATCGGCGCCACCGGCGCTACCGGCGAGACCGGGCCGACCGGACCTGCCGGGCCGCCCGGAGCCGAAGGCGCCGGGGCGGACCTGGAGATCCTGACCGCAGAGGTCAACATCAACGGAACGGTGGCGCACACCACCACGGCGGCCGCGGGCACCACCTCATCCCTGAGCGTCTCGATCTACACCCTGACCTTCCCGCGCAACGTCGAGGAGTGCACCTTCTCCGTGACGCCGCTGAACAACCTCAACATGGTCGCCAGCCAGGTGCTCACGGTGATCAACACCGATGTGGCGGTGGGCACCACCAACATCTCCAGCCACGGGCTGACCCAGCCCGCGTTCTACCTCACCGCCTACTGCTGACCCGGCGCCGCCGTCCTCAATGTGACGTCAGCGCGCAGTTTCAGAACGAAACGCGGCGCTGAGGTCACATTGAGCGGCGGCCCAGGGCGCCTGACGGATCGTGCCGTGGGGCGCCGGTGGCCCCTACCGACTAGCAGGAGCTGGCCTTGGTGCCGGCGAGGTGGATCCACTCGTCCATCTCCACGGTCCGGTCGCGGCCCAACGCCGAGACGACCGCGCGGGCTGGCGGCACTCCCATGGTCCCTGTGGCCGTGCAGCCGCCGGGCCGGAACGCGTACTCCACCTTGAAGGCGAACGAGTCGTCTCGCCCCAGGGTCCGGTCGACGTCGATCACGCCGTCGACGTCGTTGCCGATCTCGAGCCTCTCCTTGCCGACGGTGACTCTCGCCACTCGCACCCCCGCACCGCCTTGGGCACCCATCATGGGAAGCTCGATCTGCCTCAGCCGAACCGGCAACCGCTGGGGATTGCTGACCCGCAGGATCAGCTCGCAGTCGAGATCGGGGTCCAGGCGAGGAGCCTGCACGGGCCGGTCGAACGCCGCGTCGTCAGCCCGGAGGTCGGGTCGCTCGACCGTCCGGCTGGTGCACACCATCTGCTGGTCGGAGGTCACCTCCACGTCGTCCAGGGCGGACCCTGCCGACCACCACCAGCCGAGGGACAGCAGCACCACGAGCACCAGCCCGAGGGCCAAGACCTTCCGAGGAATCCGCATGCTGGCAGCGTAGAGACGCCATTGAGCGGCATGAAAGGCTGGGGGCATGGAACTGCGGATCTTCACCGAACCCCAGCAAGGCGCCACCTACGACGACCTCCTCGCGGTGGCCAAGGCGGCGGAGTCCCTCGGCTTCGGAGCGTTCTTCCGCTCCGACCACTACCTCGGGATGGGCACCGACGGACTGCCGGGGCCCACCGACGCCTGGACGACGCTGGCCGGCCTGGCGCGCGACACCGAGACCATCCGGCTCGGCACGATGATGACCTCGGCGACCTTCCGCCACCCGGGCGTGCTCGCCATCCAGGTCGCGGGCGTCGACCAGATGAGCGGTGGCCGGATCGAGCTGGGCATCGGCGCCGGGTGGTTCGAGGCCGAGCACACCCAGTACGGCATCCCGTTCCCGAGCACCAAGGAGCGCTTCGACCGCTTCGAGGAGCAGCTCGCGGTGATCACCGGGCTGTGGCGCACCCCGCTGGGGGAGCGCTTCGACTTCGCCGGCGAGCACTACACGCTCACCGACTCGCTCGCTCTGCCCAAGCCGGTCCAGAGCCCGCACCCGCCGGTGCTGATCGGCGGCCTCGGCAAGAAGCGGACCCCGGCGCTGGCAGCGCGCTACGCCGACGAGTTCAACCTGCCCTTCGTCTCCCTGGAGACCACCCGCGACCAGTTCGCCCGGGTCCGCGCCGCCTGCGAGCAGATCGGCCGCAACCCCGACGAGCTGATCTGGTCCAACGCGCTGGTGGTCTGCGTCGGCCGTGACGAGGCCGAGATCGCCCGCCGGGCGGCACGGATCGGCCGCGAGGTCGACGAGCTGCGCGAGAACGGCCTCACCGGCACCCCCGACGAGGTGATCGCGAAGATCAACGCCTACGCCGCCGAGGGCGCTCAGCGGGTCTACCTGCAGGTGCTCGACCTGGCCGATCTGGAGCACCTCGAACTCATTGCGACCGAGGTCATGCCGCACCTCGGAGCAGGGGAGCGATAGCCTTCACCTCATGACGTCAGTTGCACCCGCAGCGCCCTTCGGTCGCGTGCTCACCGCGATGGCCACCGCGTTCCACGAGGACGGCTCCGTCGACTTCGACGGCACCTCCGCGATCGCCGCCCACCTGGTGGCGAACGGCCACGACGGCCTGGTCGTCTCCGGCACCACCGGTGAGTCGCCGACCACCACCATCGAGGAGGACGGCGAGATCCTCGCCGCCGTGCGCGCCGCCGTCGGCCCGAGCATCAAGCTGGTCGCCGGCGTCGGCACCAACACCACCGTGCACTCGGTCGAGCTGGCCCAGCAGGCGGAGAAGAACGGCGCGGACGGCGTGCTGCTGGTCACCCCGTACTACAACAAGCCCAGCCAGAAGGGCCTGCTGCACCACTTCCGCCAGGTGGTGGACGCCAGCGAGCTGCCGGTGATGCTCTACGACGTGCCGAGCCGCACCGGCACCACGATCGCCTTCGACACCTACGCCGAGGCGGCCCAGTGGGACAAGGTGATCGCGGTCAAGGACGCCGTCGGCGACCTGGTGCGCGCCCTGCGGATCAACACCGAGCTCGACCTCGCGGTCTACTCCGGCGACGACGCCAACACCCTCGGCTTCCTGGCGCACGGCGCCTGCGGCGTGGTCTCGGTCGCCGGGCACGCCGCCGGCAACGAGATCAAGGCGATGTTCGACGCCTGGTTCGCCGGTGACACCGTCGGTGCCCGACAGATCTTCACGCGGATGCTCCCCGCGATCGACGCCATCATGGGCGTCCCCAACTACGGAGCCACCACGGCAAAGGCGACGTTGCAGTTGCTCGGTGTCATCAACAACCGGAACGTGCGCAGCCCGCTCGTTCCTCTCGACGACGAGGAGTACGCCGCGCTTCGTGCGGGGCTGGCCGCGTCCGGCCTGATCTGAGGAGTAGATGAGCCACACCCATCCTGAACTGACCACCCCCGGACCGCTGGCCCCCGGCGGCCTGCGCGTCACCCCGCTCGGAGGGCTCGGGGAGGTCGGTCGGAACATGACCGTCTTCGAGTACGACGGTCGTCTGCTGATCGTCGACTGCGGCGTCCTCTTCCCGGAGGACCATCACCCCGGAGTCGACCTGATCCTGCCGGACTTCGAGTCCATCCGGGACCGTCTCGACGACGTCGAGGCGCTGGTCCTCACGCACGGTCACGAGGACCACATCGGGGCCACCCCCTACCTGCTGCGCGAGCGCGGCAACATCCCGCTGGTCGGCTCGGAGCTGACCCTGGCGCTGCTCGGCTCCAAGCTGCGCGAGCACCGCCTCAAGGAGACCGTCCACCACGTGGTCAAGGAGGGCGAGCGGATCAGCTTCGGCCCGTTCGACCTGGAGTTCGTGGCGGTCAACCACTCCATCCCGGACGCCCTCGCGGTGGCGATCCGCACCGGCGCGGGCATGGTCCTGCACACCGGCGACTTCAAGATGGACCAGTTGCCGATGGACGGCCGGATCACCGACCTGCGTGCCTTCGCGCGCCTCGGCGAGGAGGGAGTCGACCTCTTCCTGACCGACTCCACCAACGCCGAGGTCCCCGGCTTCACGACCACCGAGAAGCAGATCGCACCGGTCCTGGACCGGGTCTTCCACGAGAGCGACCAGCGGATCATCGTGGCCTGCTTCGCCTCGCACGTGCACCGCGTCCAGCAGATCCTCGACGCCGCCGTCGAGCACGGCCGCAAGGTGGCCTACATCGGCCGCTCGATGGTGCGCAACATGGCCGTGGCCCGCGACCTGGGCTACCTCAACGTGCCGCCGGGCGTCCTGGTCGACGCCAAGGAGCTCGCCACCCTCGCGCCGGAGAAGCAGGTGCTGGTCTCCACCGGCTCGCAGGGCGAGCCGATGTCGGCGCTCAGCCGGATCGCGCAGCGCAGCCACCACTTCGTGCACATCGAGGAGGGCGACACCGTCATCCTCGCCTCGTCGCTGATCCCGGGCAACGAGAACGCGGTCTACCGGGTGATCAACGGTCTGGCCCGCTGGGGCGCTCGCGTGGTGCACAAGGGCAACGCGCTGGTGCACGTGTCGGGTCACGCCTCGGCCGGCGAGCTCCTCTACTGCTACAACATCGTCAAGCCGCGCAACGTGATGCCGGTGCACGGCGAGATCCGGCACCTGCTCGCCAACGGCGAGCTGGCCAAGGCGACCGGCGTGCAGAACGTGGTGATCGCCGAGGACGGCGTCGTCGTCGACCTGATCGACGGCAAGGCCGAGATCGCCGGCAAGGTCTCCTGCGGCTACGTCTTCGTCGACGGCCAGTCGGTCGGCGACATCACCGAGGCGTCGCTGAAGGACCGCCGGATCCTCGGTGAGGAGGGCTTCATCTCCGTCATCGTGGTGATCGACTCGGTGACCGGCAAGGTCGCCGCCGGCCCGGAGATCCACGCCCGCGGCTTCGCCGAGGACGACACCACCTTCGACGCGATCAAGCAGCCGATCATCGACGCGCTCGACCGCGCTCTCGCGGACGGCGTCAAGGACACCCACCAGCTGCAGCAGCAGGTGCGCCGGGTGATCGGTCGCTGGGTGGCCAACACCCACCGTCGTCGGCCGATGATCGTGCCGGTCGTCGTCGAGTCCTGACGCGTCCACCGAGACGCCTGTGTGGCGGCTGCCTCCCCGCTAGGGGGAGCCAGCCGCCACACGCGTCTCTCAGACCCGCAGCAGGTCCGCGGCGTCGATCTCCAGCACCTCGTCCATCGCCGCGAGCCCGACCTGGTCGTGGGTGATCCAGACCAGGGAGCGACCCTGGCTGGTGGCCAGGATGTCGCGCGCGACGGCGGTCGCGGTCGCGGTGTCGAGGTGCGCGGTCGGCTCGTCCAGCACCAGCACCGGGTGCTGCGCCAGCGCCGCGCGGGCCAGGCCGAGCCGGGCCCGCTCGCCGCCGGAGACCGCCGTGCCGCCCTCGCCGATCCGGGTGTGCAGGCCGTCCGGCAGCGCGTCCAGCCAAGGGCCCATCCGCACCGAGCGGATCGCCAGCTCGACGGTCAGGTCGTCGGCCTCCGGGGCCGCGAGCCGGATGTTCTCCACGACGGTCGAGGAGAACAGGTACGGGTCGTCGTCGACCACGCCGACGACGCGGCGCAGGTCGTCGCCGGCCAGCGCGGCGTAGTCGACCTCGCCCAGGTGCGCGGCGCCCTCGGTGGGCAGCAGGAACCGGGCCAGCACCATCGCCAGCGTGCTCTTGCCGCTGCCGGAGGGTCCGGTGACGCCGACCCAACGGCCCGGAGCGAGATCCAGGTCCACGCCCCGCAGCGCGGTGGTGCCGGGCACCCACTCGGCGCTGACGTCGCGGAGCCGGATCGCACTCGGACCGGTCGGCAGCGGCTCCGGGGCGGCGGGGTCGGTGACGGCCGGGGGAGTGTGCACCAACGCCTCGATCCGGGCGCGGGCGGCACGGGTGCGCACGCTGAGTGCTCCGGTGTCCGCCAGCGGAGCGGTGACGTCGGCCAGCGCCAGCGGGAGCAGCAGGAGCAGGGCCAGCAGCGGGCCGGAGACGTCGCCGTCGGCGAGGGCGGGGGC
>NZ_BAAALG010000014.1:19590-91370 GCF_039528155.1 Nocardioides dubius
GGCGGCGAGGGCGGGGGAGCCGAGCACGGCCACCGCGACCACGCCGAGTCCGGCCACCGCCAGCGCCAGGGCCCGGCCTGCGGCCGTGCTGCGCGCCGATCCGGTGCCGGCCGCGGCGAGCCGCCCGCTGGTCGCCTCGATCTGGTCGAGGGCCCGCTCGTCGGCCTGCCACAGCACCAGCTGCCGGGCCGCGGCGATCAGGTCGGTGCAGCGCCGGCCGATCTCGTCCCGGGCGGCGACGAAGCGCTCCTCGCGCCGCTGGGCGCCGAGCCGCCCGGCGGTCCAGGCCAGCGCGCCGCCGCCGAGGCTGACCACCGCGATCGGCAGCGCGGCCATCGGCAGGATTATCAGCGCGGCCAGGACGGCCAGCACCGAGACGCCGAGCCAGGTGACCACCGGCAGGCGGACCCGCAGCCGGGCGTCCAGCTCGGCGTCGACGTCGTCCACGATGCCGGTCAGCACGTCACCGCGTCGGCCCAGACGGGCGGGGACCAGCGGGATCAGGGCGGCGTAGACGGCGCTGCGCCGCTCGGCCAGCACCCGCAGCGCGACGTCGTGCGACAGCAGCCGCTCCGCGTAGCGGAAGGCGGGCCGGGCCAGGCCGAAGGCGCGGACGCCGACGATGGCCACGGTCAGCATCAGCACCGGTGGCTGCTCCGCGCTGCGGGCGATCAGCCAGCCGGCCGTGGCGGTCAGGGCGACCCCGGAGGCGGAGGCGAGGGTGCCGAGCAGCAGGGCGAGCAGCCAGCGGCCCCGGCTGGGTGCCTGCTCCTCCTCGCTGCCCTGCGGCCGGTCGCCCGCGGCTCGGGGGAGGGCCACGGTGGTCGTCGGCCGGTGCTCGACAGCGACGCCGTCGGTGTCGCTGCGCTCGGCGTGGATGCGGATCACGTGGTCGGCGGCCTCGATGACCGAGTCGCGGTGCGCGACCGCGATCACCGTCCGGGTCTCGGCGATCGCGGTCAGGATCTCGACCATCAGCTGCTCGGTCTGCTCGTCGAGGTGGGCGGTCGGCTCGTCCAGGACCACGTAGGGCCGATCGGCGAGCAGCACCCGGGCCAGGGCGAGGCGGGCGCGTTGACCCGCGGAGAGGCCGAGACCGTCCTCGCCCAGCGGCGTCTCCAGACGCTCGGGGAGGGCGGCGACCAGCCCGGCGAGGTCGACGGCGGCGAGCACGTCCCACAGCGCGGCCTCGTCGGCGTCGGGCTGGGCGATGCGCAGGTTCGCGGCGATGGTGTCCGGCGCGATCCACGGACGCTGCGGAACGTGCGCCACGCTGCGCTGCCACTGGTCGTCGTCGAGGCCTCCCCGGTCGAGCGATCCAGCGGTGATCGGCAGCTCGCCCAGCAACGCCTGCAGCAGCGTGCTCTTGCCGCTGCCCGAGGGCCCGACGATCGCGGTGATGCCGCGCGCTGGGATGGTGGCGTCGAGCCCGGTCAGCACGGGCTCGTCGCGCCCCGGCCAGGTGAGGGTCAGAGCCTGGAGCCGGACCGGGCGCGGCTCGGGGTCGATCGAGGCCGGCACCGCTCCGCCGGCGGCCGGGGTGAGCAGGTCGTGGATCTGCTCGAAGGTGGCGGTGCCCTCGGCGGCTGAGTGGAACTCCGCACCCACCCGGCGCAGCGGCCAGTAGGCCTCAGGCGCCAGCAGCAGCACGGTGAGTGCGGTCTGCAGGTCGAGCCCGCCCGCGGCCAGGCGCAGACCGACCACGACTGCGACCAGCGCCACCGAGATGGTGGCGATGAGCTCGAGTGCTGCGGAGGAGGCGAAGGCCAGCTTGAGGGTCTCGGTGTTCGCCTTGCGATAGCGCTGGGTGACCGCGTTGATCTGCGGCACCTGGGCCTGTGCCCTGCGGTGGGCGACCAGGGTGGGCAGACCGCGCACGACATCGAGGAAGTGGCCGGCCAGGGCGCTCAGGGCACGCCACTGCTTGTCCGCCTGCTCCTTCGTGGTCAGCCCGATCAGGATCGCGAAGATCGGCACCAGGGGGAGCGTGGCGATCACGATCAGCGCACTCCAGATGTCCTGGGTGGCGATCGCCAGGATGGTCAGCACCGGCAGCACGCCGGCCAGGACCAGGGTGGGCAGGTAGCGGATCAGGTACGGCTCCACCGCGCTCACCCCGCGGGTGGCCAGGGTGGCCAGCTCGGCGGTGCGCCGGGTGGTGAGCTCGGTGGCCGGGGTGTCCAGCACCGAGCGCAGCACCAGACGTCGCAGGTGGGTGCCGACCCGGGTCGCGGCCCGGGCCGCGGCGGCGTCCACCCCGAAGCCCACCAACGCCCGCAGCCCGGTGACGACGGCGAAGCCGATCGCTGCCGGGTGCCAGTCGCTCCCGCTCGGGTCGGCCAGCACGCCGGCGACCAGCGCGGCGCCGGCGAACGCCTGCGCGACCACCAGGACTCCCGCCACCACGTTGCCGCCGAGGACGGCGGCCAACGCGGTGCGCGCGGGCATCAGGTGCGGGAGGACCCGGGGGTCGAGCGGCCTCATCGGGCGTGTTCCAGCTCGGCTGTCGGGATGTGGTGGGTGCCGATCCGCTTGCGGAAGACCCAGTAGCTCCACGCCTGGTAGCCGAGCACGATCGGGGTGAAGAAGACCGCGACCCAGGTCATCACCTTGAGCGTGTAGGCGGTGGCCGCGGCGCTGGTCGCGGTCAGCGAGTACGCCGGGTCGGTCGACGACGGCATCACGTCGGGGAACAGGGCCAGGAAGAGCCCGGTGACGGCGAGCGCGATGGTGGCGAAGGTGCCGGTGAAGGCCCAGCCCTCGCGCCCCTTGACCGCGGCCAGCAGCGCCGCGACCAGGGCCAGTGCGGCGGCGGTGAAGGCGATCGCCGAGGAGAGGTCGCCGGTGTCGACCTGGGTCCACACCATGAAGACCACGGCCGCCACCGCGGCGGCCAGCCCGAGCCGGATGGCCAGGGCACGGGCCCGGTGCCGGATGTCGCCGACCGTCTTCAGGGCCACGAACATCGCGCCGTGGGTGGCGAAGAGCAGCGTGGTGACCACTCCGCCGAGCAGGCCGAACGGGTTGAGCAGGGTGAAGACGGTGCCGGTGAACTCCGAGTCGGCGTCGATCGGCACTCCGCCGACGATGTTGGCGAAGGCGACGCCCCACAGGAAGGCCGGGATCAGCGAGCCGAAGATGATCGCCCGGTCCCAGTTGGCCTGCCAGCGGGCGTCGTCACGCTTGTGCCGGTACTCGAAGGCGAGGTTGCGCACGATCAGGGCGACCAGGATCAGCAGCAAGGGCAGGTAGAAGCCGCTGAACAAGGTGGCGTACCACTCGGGGAAGGCCGCGAAGGTGGCACCACCGGCGACCAGCACCCAGACCTCGTTGCCGTCCCAGACCGGGCCGATGGTGTTGATCATGACGCGGCGCTCGGTGTTGTCCTTGGCCAGCACCGGCATCAGCATGCCGACGCCGAAGTCGAAGCCCTCCAGGGTGAAGTAGCCGATCCACAAGAAGGCGACCACGATGAACCAGAGTGTGGTGAGTTCCATGACTGTCTCTTTCTTCTGGCCGGTGGCTCAGTAGGCGAAGGCCAACGGAGCGTCGTCGTCCGAGTCGTCGCCGCGCAGGGTCGGGTTGGGTGGCTCGACGTAGGGGTCGGCGCCCTTGCGGGCATAGGTGACGAGCAGCTTGATCTCGATCACCGCGAGGATCGCGTACAGGCTGGTCAGGGTGATCAACGAGATCCAGGCCTCGGTCGTGCTGACCCCCGGCGAGACCGCGTTGTTGACCGTCATCAGCCCGTAGACGACCCAGGGTTGGCGGCCCATCTCGGTGAAGATCCAGCCGAAGCTGTTGGCGAAGATCGCCAGCACCGGCAGCGAGACCGCCAGCACTCCCCACCACCTGCTGGCCGGACGTCGTCCCTTGCGGGTGACCCAGAGCAGCAGCGCGGCGCCACCGGCTGCGGCCATGCCCAGACCGATCATGAACCGGAACGACCAGTAGGTGACCGGGATGACCGGCACGTAGTCCTCGGGGTGGTAGTAGGTCGCGCCCGGGTCCTGGCCATAGGTCTCGCGGTACTGCTCACGCAGGGGGTTGATGCCCTGGACCTTGCCGTCGAAGGTGCCGGTGCCCAGGAACGAGAGCAGGCAGGGGATGGTGACGGCGAACTTCTCCTCCTCGCCGTTCGGGGTGCCGATCGTGAAGACCGAGAACGGGGCACAGCTGTCCGAGGTCTCATACAGGCCCTCGGCGGCCGCCATCTTCATCGGCTGCACCTCGGTCATGATCTTGCCCTGCAGGTCGCCGGTGATGGCGACGCCGAGGCCCGCGATCAGCACGAACCAGGCACCTACCCGGGTACCGGTCAGGTACATCGGGCGGTCGGCGTCAGCGGTGCGCTTGCGCAGGTAGAGCCAGGCCGAGATGCCCAGGACGAAGGCGCCACCGGTCAGGTAGGCGGCGGTGATCACGTGCGGGAAGGTCCACATCTGCACCTTGTTGAACATCACCGCCCAGAAGTCGACGAGCTCGGCGCGCCCGGTCTCCGGGTTGTAGGTGTGCCCGACCGGGTTCTGCATCCAGGAGTTGGCGGCGAGGATGAAGTACGACGAGAACAGGGTGCCCAGGTGCACCAGCCACATGCACGAGGCGTGCAGCGCCCTGGGCAGCTTGTCCCAGCCGAAGATCCACAGGCCGAGGAAGGTCGACTCCAAGAAGAAGGCCAGCAGGCCCTCGATCGCGAGCGGTGCGCCGAAGACGTCGCCGACGAAGCGCGAGTAGTCCGACCAGTTCATCCCGAACTGGAACTCCTGCACGATGCCGGTGACCAGGCCGATCGCGAAGTTGATCAGGAACAGCTTGCCGAAGAACTTGGTGAGTCGGAGGTGATCGGGGTTCTTGCTGCGCAACCACATCGTCTGGAAGACGGCCACGATCAGGGAGAGTCCGATCGTGACCGGGACGAAGAGGAAGTGGTACACGGTGGTGATCCCGAACTGCCACCGCGCGATGTCGACGACTTCCATGAGCCTGCCTCTCAGGGGGAGTACTACGAAGTGTAGTAACTACTACGAACAGTAGTACGTGGGGTTTCGTAGGTACAATCAGGTCATGCTCACTTCCCGCAAGAAGATCGGTGACCTCGAGCGCGCCGTGATGGACGTGCTCTGGGACGCCAAGGACGGCGACCTGCTGACCGTCCGCGAGGTGCACGCACTGCTGGCCGACGAGCGCGACATCGCCTACACCACCGTGATGACCGTGATGGATCGCCTGGCCCGCAAGGGGATGGTCGAGCAGTTGCGCGAAGGACGCGCCTACACCTACCGGGCCCGCGCCAGCCGTGGCGAGATGACGGCGGAGCTGATGCGCGGCACCCTCGACGAGTTCGCGGAGCACGACCGGCGCACGGCACTGGCCGCGTTCGTGGGCGATGCATCCGCCGAGGACCTCGCCACCCTGCGTCAGGCGCTCGCGGAGCTCGAGCGACGCTGAGATGACCCCTGTCCTGCTCGCCGTGCTGGCGATCGCCCTGGCGGGGCCGGTGCCGGCACTGCTCGCCCGGGTGCCGCGGCTGCGGCGCACGCCCTTGGCGGCGATGCTGCTCTGGCAGGCGATCGCCGCTGCCGGCGTGCTCGCCGCGCTCGGGGCCGGCCTGGCGCTCTTCACCCAGCACGTCGTGGTCAGCTGGTGGGTGGCGGGGGCGGCGTTGCTGCTCACCGTGGTGGTCGCCGGCCGGATGCTGCTCAGTGCGCACCGCGTGGGCACCTCGCTGCGGGCGCTGCGCCGGCGGCACCGCGAGCAGCTGGACCTGGTCGGCGAGCGCAGCGGACACCTGCGGGTGATCGAGGCTGAGCTGCCGGTCGCCTACTGCGTCCCGGGCTTCGGGCAGAACCGGATCGTGGTCAGCGCCGGTGCCCAGGGCGTGCTGAGCGACGACGAGTTCGCCGCGGTGCTGGCCCACGAGCGCTCCCATCTGCGTGCCCGACACGACCTGGTCCTGGAGGCGTTCAGCGCGCTGCGCGAGGCCTTCCCGGCCTGGGTCTCCAGCGGTGCCGCGATGCGCGAGGTGCAGCTGCTGGTCGAGGTGATCGCCGATCGGGCCGCCGTCCGGCAGAGCGGCTCGCTGCCCCTGGGCCGGGCCCTGGTGGCACTGGCCGAGGGGCGGGCGCCCCAGGCTGCGCTGGGAGTCGGCGGCTCGCACCTGCTGGCCCGCGTCGAGCTGCTGGGCGACGACCGCCCGCACCGGCTGCAGGCGTTCGCGCTGCTCGGTGCCGCCGTCGCGGTGCTCTCGATCCCGACGGCGTTCATCGTGGTGCCCTGGCTGGCCGCCGTCGTCTGACGCCGGGTCGCCGGCTCCGGGGCCACACAAGCGCACGGCGGGCCGAGGCATTCGCCTCGACCCGCCGCTCATTCGGTGCAGACCCTTCGGGGAGGGACTAGCCCCTCTTGCGGGTGATCGTCACCTTGGTGCTCCCGGGCTTGACCGTGGCCGAGCCCGCATACTTCACGGTGAGCCTGTTCTTGCCCAGCTTGAGCTGCTTGCCCTTGATGGTCAGGACGACCTTGCCCTTCGACAGGGTGCCCTTGGCCAGCGTCTTCGACTTCAGCATCACCGTGACCTTGCCGGTCGGGGTGGTGCCGGCGGCGGTGACGGTGACCGTGACCTTGGACTTGCCGGCCTTCTTGATCTTGGTCGGCTTGGCGACCGCCTTCACCTTGGAGGCGACCGGCGGCGGCAGCGCGTCACAGACCGTGAGCTCGGCGTTGTCGACGTACCAGCCGTCGAAGCCGTTGCAGCCGTCGCGGCCCATCACGAAGGAGAACTGGACCGTGTCCCCGGCCTCGGCGCCCAGCGCTGCGACGTCGATGCGGGTGGTGCCCCAGCTGCCCTTGAGCTCGTTGCCGTCGGTGCCGGTGAACCCGGGCTGACCGGCGATCGGGCTGGTGTTGTTGGGCGCAGCGGCCATCGTGTCGTTCGGGCCGTTGACCAGGTACGCCGCCTCCGGCACCGGGGAGAAGTCGCCGCCGTTGACGCTGGCGCGGACCAGGCCGCCGTCGAAGCCGAGCTCCGTGGCCACGTAGTGGTCGAAGGAGAAGAGCGGCTTGGCGCCGTCCGGAACGGTGATCTCCGGGCTCTCCAGGGACGCGGCGCTGGAGTAGTCGTCGCTACCGGGGATGCAGTCGCCGTACTTGGCCGGGTCCGGAGCGTAGGCTGCCCACGAGTCGTGCTCAGGCGCCTCGCGGGTGGCCTCCCACGGGAAGGTCTTGTAGTCCTCCGCGGGGTCGGGGAACTCCGCGCTCTGGGTCCAGCCCTCGAGGCCGTCCTCGAAGTCCTCGCTCCACGCCACCCGGCTCTTGAAGCCCGAGCCGCACGGCGAGCCCGCGGGCTGGTTGAGGATCGGCTTGAAGTTGCACTGGACCGGGTCCTTGCGCAGCTCCACGGCCTTGGCCATCGCCCGCACCTGGGCGCAGTCGGTGGCGGTGATCGTGCCGTTGAACGCCTGACGGTCGCTCGGCTTGGTGGAGAGCTTGTAGATCCGCTTGCCGGTCAGCTGGGCGCACGACGCGTCGAGCGCGTCGGCGTGGTCCGGGAAGCCGCTGACCGGGGTCTGGTACTCGTTCATCGCGGTGAAGTAGATGTTCGCCGCCTTGTCCAGGCCGATGCCGTTCACGGTGACGCCGTTGTAGGTGCCGCCGTCGACCAGCAGGGCGTAGCCGTGGTTCGCGACACCCGAGTTGCCGTGCACGCCGCCGTTGTCGTCGGTGCTGCACTTGTACTCGGCGTCCGAGACCTTGCCCGGGTCACCGTGGCAGGTCGGGTTCCACATGTCGCGGATCGCGCCGCCGAAGGCGGTCGACTTCTCGCTGAGCAGCCAGCGGTAGGAGTCGGTGCGGGTGTCCGCGTTGTCCTTCATGGTGACGGTCACCTTCTGGCCGCCGGCGAGCGCGGAGCGGATCGCCTCGCGGTCGTCGAGGCCGATCGAGACCGTGGTGACCAGCGTGGTGTCGTCGCCCGACATGCCGATCGGCGAGTTGTCGCGGTTGCCGATGATCAGCGCTGCCGCGCCCTCCTCGGTGGCGCGCACCGCCTTGTCGGTGAAGGCGCACAGGCCGCGGTCGACGATCACGATCTTGCCGGTGACGTCCTGGTCGTAGGCCGAGCAGCCGTCGGTCGTGGTGCCACCCTCCTCGGCGGCGTCGGTCGGGGCGACGACCTCACCGCTGATGCCGGTGGTGTCGAGCTGCTTGCCGAACGAGGCGCCGCCGGTCAGGCAGTCGCGGGCGATTGACGCCGGTGCGGTGATGGTGAGCAGCGGGACGCCGGGGGAGTGGGTGGAGCAGGTGTTGACCGGGCGCTTCTTGTAGAGGTCGCCCTCGCCCTCGTCCTCGCGCTTGTTGATCAGGTCGATCGTCTCGCCCCACACGTCCGAGTAGGACTCGTTCAGCGCGCCGGCCTGCCACTGGTAGATCAGACCGTGCGTGTACTCGGTGTAGGCGTGGCCCCACTCGTGCGCCACCACGTCGTCGGAGGTGACGCCGTTGCAGTAGTTGGTGGTCGACCCGTTCCAGTTGGCGTTCGGGCACTGGATGGCGGGATCGTTGTTGATCGTGTTCATCCGCGCCCCCTCGCCGTCGTAGGAGTCGCGGTTGAAGGTGTTCTTGAAGAACCAGTAGGCCTCGCCGGCGGAGAGCACCAGGTTCTGCTGGTCCTGGTTCAGCGCCCCGGGGAACTCGTCGCCCTCGCCCCAGACCTGGGTGAGGTTGCGCTCCTCGTCGGCCTCGTACAGCGCGCGGTCGAGCGCGTTGTGGATCATCGAGTACCGGTTCAGCGGCTTGTTGGTCATCGCGTCGAGGAAGACGACGTCGCGGATGTTCTTCTCGTTGGTCACCTCGACCCGCCAGGCGAGCTCGTTGGTGCCGCGCTCGCCCTTGACCAGGCCGGTGCGGTAGACCATCAGCTCGGTGGTCTTGGCCTTCAGGCCCGCGGTGTTGACCTTGGCCGACTTCTCGCCGGTGGGGTCGGCCTTCACCATGCCGACGGCGCGCTCGGAGGCGGCAGCCTTGTCGAAGCGTGGGGTGACCGCCAGGTCCAGGCCCGGAACCGCCTCGCCGTTGACCGAGGTCAGGTTGCCGGCGTCGTCGACGTGGGCGCGCAGCAGGCTGCCGAAGACCGGCACGCCCTTGTAGCTCTGCGTGTAGTTGACGACGGTGCCGTGCTGGGTCTTGGTGGCCGACTCCCGCTGGAGCTGGCCGCGAGGCGCTCCGAACGCCGTGGAGTACTTGTCGAGGTAGGCATCGGCCTTGGCGGCCGGCGTCCCGTTGTTGCCCGGGAGCAGGTCGCCGCCGTTGGTCGCGCGGATGAAGCCGACCGCGCCGGTGGCGGCCTCGCGCTGAACGAGCGCGGAGGTGTCCGCGTTCTTGCGCATCTGCTCCACCAGGGTGGAGTCGTCAGCCGCCGCCGAGGAGGTGGCGGTGGTGAGTGCTGGCACTGCTGCGAGGCCGGCGCCCACCAGGGTCAGGGCGAAGCCCTGCCTGAGGAATCGCATGTTGAGCCCTCCGAGAGATGATGTCCGAGATGAATCATGCAAAAGGCGTGACCTGCAGCACATTAGGGTTTGTCGTCGCATCGGTCCAGCGCCGGAAGAAACAAGTGGGTAACGGCATGTTGCGAGAAGTTCACCTGTGAGGCACAGGTGGTCGCCTTGCTATGCAAGTGAGCGACACGCACTTGTGTGGTCCCTGAGACTGTGGTGACTTTCCCCTAGAGTCGCCAGCATGGCGACCCGTACGTCTTCCCCGCCGGGGTCGCGGAGCAAGAGCACGTCCCGAGCGAAAGCCTCCGGGTCAGGTTCGAGCACCCGATCACGGAGTACCACGACCAAGAAGTCCACCCCCTCCCGAGGCAAGAGCGCCCCGAAGGGCCGTCCGGCCCCTCGGGCGGTTCGCAACGGCCCCGGGCCGTTCGCGCGCTTCTTCACCGCGATCGCGCGTGGACTGGTCGCCCTCTGGATGGGCCTGGCCCACGGGCTCGGCGCCGTCGCCCGCTCGATCGGGCACAGCGCCCGCGACATCGAGCCCGAGCAGCGCCGTGACGGCGTCGGGCTCTTCCTGTGCGGCCTCGCCGTCGTGGTCGCCGCCGCCGTCTGGTGGCGCCTGCCCGGCGGGATGATGGACGCCACCCGGACCGCGGTCGCCGGCTCCCTGGGCAAGGTCGCCTGGTTCGTGCCGATGCTGCTGGTCTACGTGGGCTGGCGCAACATGCGCGACCCCGAGCGCAACGGCCCGGCCGGTCGTCAGGTGATCGGCTGGACCGCCTTCTGCTTCGGCATCCTGGGCATCGTCCACATCGCCAACGGCAGCCCGCGCCCGGTGATGGGGGACACCGAGGAGCTGCAGCAGGCCGGCGGCGCCGTCGGGTTCGTCATCTCCAGCCTCCTGCTCGACCTGCTGCGCACGCCCTACGTGGTGGTGCCGCTGCTCGCCCTGGTGTCGCTCTTCGGCGTCCTGGTGATCTCCTCGACGCCGGTCTACCTGATCCCCGAGCGGCTCGCGGAGCTCCGCGACCGGGTGATGGGCTACGACCACTACGACGAGGCGCACGAGGAGAGGCCGAAGCGCTCGCGTCGCAAGGGCGAGGACGCTCCCGTCGAGATCGACCCCGACATGGGCGACCCCGCCTACGACTCGGCGCTGGTCGAGGATCGCGAGATCAAGAAGCGCAAGCGCGGCAAGGCCGCCGAGGAGACCCCGGTCGACGACGCGCCCTTCGACTACGACGCCGACCTGCCTGCTCCCGCGCCTGCGGTGGCGGCCACGCCGCCGGCGCCGATGCCGGTCGCTCCGCCGTCGATCGTGCCGCCCGCCAAGCCGGACCTGGCGCCGCCGCCGCACGCCGAGCTGCCCGCCCGGGTGGAGCAGCTCGCGCTGTCGGGCGACATCGCCTACTCGCTCCCGTCCAGCGACCTGCTCAAGCCCGGCTCCGCGCCCAAGCGCACCTCGCCGGCCAACGACGCCGTCGTGGACCGGCTGACCCAGGTGCTCACCGAGTTCAACATCGACGCCCAGGTCACCGGCTACACCCGCGGTCCCACGGTGACGCGCTACGAGGTCGAGCTCGGCCCCGGCGTCAAGGTCGAGAAGATCACCAACATCCAGAAGAACATCGCCTACGCGGTGGCGTCGGCGGATGTCCGGATCCTCAGCCCGATCCCCGGCAAGTCCGCGGTCGGCGTCGAGATCCCCAACGCCGACAAGGAGATCGTCTCCCTCGGCGACGTGCTGCGCTCCAACAACGCGCGCAACAACCACCACCCGATGGTGGTCGGCCTGGGCAAGGACGTCGAGGGCGGCTTCGTCGTCGCGAACCTGGCGAAGATGCCGCACCTGCTGGTGGCCGGTGCCACCGGCTCCGGAAAGTCCAGCTTCATCAACTCGATGATCACCTCGATCCTGATGCGCTCCACGCCCGACGAGGTGCGGATGATCATGGTCGACCCGAAGCGGGTGGAGCTGAACGCCTACGAGGGCATCCCGCACCTGATCACGCCGATCATCACCAACCCGAAGAAGGCCGCCGAGGCACTGGCCTGGGTGGTGCGCGAGATGGACATGCGCTACGACGACCTGGCGAACTTCGGGTTCCGCCACGTCGACGACTTCAACAAGGCGGTCCGGGCCGGCAAGGTCGAGGTGCCGCCGGGCAGCGAGCGCGTGCTCACCCCGTACCCGTACCTGCTGGTCGTCGTCGACGAGCTCGCCGACCTGATGATGGTCGCCCCGCGTGACGTCGAGGACGCCGTGGTCCGGATCACCCAGCTGGCCCGTGCGGCCGGCATCCACCTGGTGCTGGCCACGCAGCGCCCCTCGGTGGACGTGGTCACCGGTCTGATCAAGGCCAACGTGCCGTCCCGACTGGCGTTCGCGACCTCCTCGCTCGGCGACAGCCGCGTCATCCTGGACCAGCCCGGTGCCGAGAAGCTGGTCGGCCAGGGTGACGGTCTCTTCCTGCCGATGGGCGAGAGCAAGCCGATCCGTGTGCAGGGCTCCTGGGTCGGCGAGGCGGAGATCGCGGCAGTGGTCGCGATGTGCAAGACGCAGCTCGAGCCGACCTACGTGGAGGAGGTCACCGCGCCGGCCGCAGCCAAGCGCGACCTCGACGACGACATCGGCGACGACCTCGACCTGGTCGTCCAGGCCGTCGAGCTGGTGGTCTCCACCCAGTTCGGCTCGACCTCGATGCTGCAGCGCAAGCTGCGCGTCGGGTTCGCGAAGGCCGGGCGCCTGATGGACATCATGGAGAGCCGTGGCGTGGTCGGCCCGAGCGAGGGCTCCAAGGCCCGTGACGTGCTGATCAAGCCGGATGAGTTGGACAGTGTGATCGCGACCTTGCAGGGGGAGATGTGAGCGCAACGGAGAACGTCGCCACCGAGGTGTCGGTCCGTCGCAACGGAGGGCTCGCGGCACTGGTGGGGGCGTTGGCCTCCGCGGTCGCGATCGCCTGGCTTGGGCGAGCCGGCGACACCGGTGCGGTGCTCGACTGGGCGCTGTTCGCGGCCTCGGCGGCGATGGGCGGCTACTGGCTGGCCCAGTTCTTCGACGCCCGGACCCCGCTCCTGGTCGCCGACGATCAGGGCGTCCGGCTGCGCCTCGGCAAGGCCTGGACCGGGCTTCCCTGGACCGAGCTGGCCGAGGTCGAGCACACCCCGCGCGCCGGACTCTGGCGCGATGGGCGCCTGGTCCTGGTGCCGCGTGACGCCGACGCGGTGCTGGCGGAGCTCGACGCTGCGGGCCGCCGCCAGGTCTGGTGGAACAAGCGCCTGCACCACGCCGAGCTTGCGGTGCCGCTCAGCCTCGCGACCCGGGTCCCGGCGTTGAGCGAGGACCTCACCACCAGCCTGCGGGTGCTGGCCGGCGCTCGGACCCAGGTCACCGAGGTCCGCGTGGCGCGCGCGCCCGAGCCGGTCGTCGAGACCGACGTGGTCGAGACCGAGTCCTTCGCCGAGGCCGAGTCGTTCGAGCCGGCTGTCGCCGAGCACCCCCGGCCGGTGGCCGCGGCGACGCCGAGCGCCTGGTCCGAGCCGGTCGCCGAGCACGACGACGTCGAGGACACCGACGAGATCGTCCTCACTCCGACGCCGGCACCGGTCCGCGAGCTGCGCAGTGCGCGCCGCTCCGAGGTGCACAGCAGCGTCGCCCCCGAGGGCGACGACCTTGTCCCCGACGGTCGCGAGCTGCGCCGTCCCGGCTCGGTCAGCCTGGTCGCCGAGGCGCCGCAGGCACCCCGTCCGCTGATCGCCGCCCCGGTGGAGCCGATCCAGATCGACGACTTCGCCGAGCCCGCTCCTGACCCGATCATCGGTCCGCAGCTCGCCGCGGCCCGCACCCGCCTGGGCCTGAGCGTCGACTCGCTCGCCGAGCGCACCCGGATCCGCCCGCACGTGATCGAGGCGATCGAGGTCGACGACTTCCACCCCTGCGGTGGAGACTTCTACGCCCGTGGGCACCTGCGCACGCTGAGCCGGGTTCTCGGCGTCGACGTGACGCCGCTGCTGGCCGCCTACGACGAGACCTATGCCGACGCCCCGATCGACCCCCGCCGGGTCTTCGAGGCGGAGCTGGCCACCGGCTCGGGCGGCATCCGCTCGACCCGGGGCGGACCGAACTGGTCGGTGCTGGTCGCCGCGGTGATGGCCGTCGTCCTCGCCTGGTCGATCGCCCGGTTGGCGATGGACCGCGACACCGAGGTGCAGAACCCGGCCGCCTCGTTGAGCAACGGCTCGACCTCGGAGCCCAGCTCCTCGGCCGGCGTCGCCAACGTCACCGCCAAGATCACCGCCACCGCCTCGACCTCGCTCAAGGTGGTCAACGCCAAGGGCCGGGTCGTCTTCGCCGAGGACGTCCTCGCCGGTGACGTGCACCGCCTGGACGTCACGCCGCCGTTCAAGGTGACGGTCAGCGACGGCGCCGCGGTCACGGTGATGGTGGACGGCGTCGAGCGCGGCACGGTCGGTCCCGCCGGCAAGAAGGTGACCAAGATCTACCGCTCCGCGCGGTGAGCCGACGTCGAATCGGCCCCGGTGGGGTCGACACGGCATAATTCAGAACAGCCATGACGACCTCTGAAACCGAATCCGCCACCGGACTGCTGTCCGTGGCGATGGTGACCCTCGGATGTGCCCGCAACGAAGTCGACTCCGAGGAGCTGGCCGGCCGCTTGGCCGCTGACGGCTTCGCGCTGGTGGACGACCCGGCCGACGCCGACACGGTGGTGGTGAACACCTGCGGATTCGTCGAGGCCGCCAAGAAGGACTCGGTGGACACGCTGCTGCAGGCGGCCGACCTGAAGGACAGCGGCCGCACCAAGGCCGTGGTCGCGGTGGGCTGCCTCGCGGAGCGCTACGGCAAGGATCTGGCCGAGTCGCTGCCCGAGGCGGATGCGGTGCTCGGCTTCGACGACTACCCCGAGATCGCCGCGCGGCTGCGCGCCGTGGTCTCCGGGGAGCAGCTGCACCCGCACACGCCGACCGACCGGCGCAAGCTGCTGCCGATCACCCCGACCGAGCGCAACGCGGACGCGATCAGCGTGCCCGGCCACGCCTCCGCCGAGGAGATCGGCAGCCACGGCCCGGCGACCGGCCCGCGCACCGTGCGGCGCCGGCTCGACACCAGCCCGACCGTCTCGCTGAAGCTGGCCAGCGGCTGCGACCGTCGCTGCTCCTTCTGCGCGATCCCGAGCTTCCGCGGCTCCTTCGTCAGCCGCCGTCCCTCCGACGTGCTGGCCGAGGCGCACTGGCTGGCCGAACAGGGCGCGCGCGAGCTCTTCCTGGTCAGTGAGAACTCGACCTCCTACGGCAAGGACCTCGGCGACCTGCGGCTGCTCGAGACGATGCTTCCCGAGCTCGCCGCGATCGACGGCATCGCCCGGGTGCGGGTCTCCTACCTGCAGCCCGCCGAGACCCGGCCCGGCCTGGTCAAGGCGATCGCCGAGACCCCGGGCGTGGTGCCGTACTTCGACCTGTCGTTCCAGCACGCATCGGCCACGGTGCTGCGCCGGATGCGCCGCTTCGGCGACCCGGAGAGCTTCCTCGGGCTGCTGGAGCAGATCCGCTCGCTGCGCCCCGAGGCCGGCGTGCGCTCCAACGTGATCGTCGGGTTCCCCGGCGAGACGGAGGAGGAGTTCCAGACCCTGTGTGACTTCCTCGAGGCGGCTCGCCTCGACGTCACCGGCGTCTTCGGCTACTCCGACGAGGACGGCACCGAGGCCGAGACCCTGCCGGGCAAGCTCGACGCCGACGAGATCAGGGCCCGCACCGAGCACGTCACCGCGCTCGTCGAGGAGCTCAACGCGCAGCGCGCGGAGGAGCGGATCGGCGAGCAGGTCGAGGTGCTCGTCGAGCGGCTCGAGGGGGACGACGCGGAGGGCCGCGCCGCCCACCAGGGCCCCGAGGTCGACGGCACCACGACCGTGGTGAGCGTTCCGGCCGGCACGGCCATCGGAGACATCCTGCTCGCCGAGGTCATCGACACCGAGGGCGTCGATCTGGTCGCCGAGATCCTGGGGGCCCCGTGACCGACGCCGGTGTCAGCAACTGGAACCTGCCGAATGCGCTGACCACGCTGCGCATCGTGATGGTGCCCTTCTTCGGGTGGGCGCTGTTGCAGGACGGCGGTGACTCCGTCACCTGGCGCCTGGTCGCGTTCGCGCTCTTCGCGACCGCGATGATCACCGACAAGATCGACGGCGACATCGCACGAGCCCGTGGGCTGATCACGAACTTCGGCAAGATCGCAGACCCGATCGCCGACAAGGCGATCACCGGGATGGCCTTCATCGGTCTCTCGATCACCGGCGACATCTGGTGGTGGGTGACGATCCTGGTGCTGGCCCGCGAGTGGAGCGTCACCCTGCTGCGCCTGTCGATCATGAAGAACGTGGTGATCGCGGCTGCGCAGAGCGGCAAGATCAAGACCGCCCTGCAGGCGGTGGCGCTCGGTGGCCTGGTGCTGCCGTTCCGGCAGGTCGACGGCTGGATGGAGCTGCCGGGCGAGATCCTCTACTACACCAGCCAGGTCCTGCTGGCCGGTGCCGTGGTGATGACGCTGTGGTCCGGCTACGAGTTCTTCCGCGACGCCTGGCGCCAGCGCGCGGGCCTCAGCGAGCGCACCGAGACCACTTCGTGACCCGCTAGGGGTTCCGAGCCCGTTCCGGATCGGGCTAGCGTGCTGAGATCCTGGCGGCGTCAGCCGTTCCTTGGTCTCGGGTAGTTGTCCTTTTCGTGGCACATCGCACGCTTGCGGCGTTCCTCGGATGCGGCAGCGTCGTCTTCACCCTCCCGTTGCTCTCGGGCCGGCCCCAGCACACCTTCGACAGGTGGTCTGAACCCGGCGCCGACAGGGCCCACTACGGTCCCGAACGGGTAGGGAGAGATCAGTCCACATGTCTGTCACGCAACGTAGGACGGCGGCCGGGGTGGCCGCCGTCGCACTGACCATCGGAGGCCTGGCCGCAGTGGCCACCGCCCCGGCACAGGCCGCCCCGGAGGACGTCGTCGACGTCCAGGTGCTCGGCATCAATGACTTCCACGGCCGGATCTCGGCCAGCTCCGCCGAGGCCGGTGCGGCGGTGATCGCCGGCGCCGTCAAGGAGTTGCGCGCCGAGAATCCGAACACCGTCTTCGCCGCCGCCGGCGATCTGATCGGCGCCTCGACCTTCGAGTCCTTCATCAACCAGGACAAGCCGACCATCGACGCGCTGAACGAGGCGGGCCTCGATGTCTCCGCCGTCGGCAACCACGAGTTCGACCAGGGCTACGACGACCTGGTGAACCGGGTGATGGCACCCTACGACGCCGACACCAACCCGTTCGGCGGCGCCGAGTGGGAGTACATCGGCGCGAACGTGAAGAAGAAGGCGGACGGCACCCAGGCCGACGGCCTCGAGCCGTCGTGGGTGCAGACCTTCGGGGCCGGCACCGCCGAGGAGGTCCAGGTGGGCTTCATCGGCGCCGTCACCGAGCACCTCGACGAGCTGGTCGCGCCGGACGGGATCGCCGACATCGAGGCGACCGACATCGTCTCGGCCGTCAACACCGAGGCCGATGCCTTGACCGCGGACGGCGTGGACATCGTGGTGCTGCTGGTGCACGAGGGTGCGGCCACCACCGCGATCGAGTCCGCCCAGGATCCGGCCTCCGACTTCGGCAAGATCGTCAACGGGGTCGACACCGATGTGGACGCGATCATCTCCGGCCACACGCACCTGGCCTACAACCACACCATCGGCGGCCGGCCGGTCGTCTCTGCGGGCCAGTACGGCTACAACCTGAACCAGCTGCAGTTCTCCTACGACACCGCGACCGACGATCTGGTCGGTGTGACCTCGACGCTGCTGCCGCTGACGACCAAGGTCCCCGGCGTGCCGCCGGCCCCCGACACCTACCCGCCGAACTACCCGGTGGATGAGCCGACCAAGGCGATCGTGGACGCGGCCAAGGCGTCGGCCGACGTCAAGGGCGCCGTCGAGATCGGCGACATCGCGGGGCCGTTCCGGCGTCCGCTCACCAGCAGCGGCTCGGACAACCGTGGCCGTGAGTCGACCCTGGGCAACCTGGTCGCGGAGGTGCAGCGGGCACAGACCCCCGCGGCGCTGGGCGGCGCAGAGATCGCCTTCATGAACCCCGGCGGCCTGCGCAAGGACATGGTCGGCACCGGAGGCAGGCTCACCTACCGCCAGGCAGCCGACGTCCAGCCGTTCGCGAACACCCTGGTCCGGATGGAGCTGACCGGCGCCCAGATCAAGGCGGTGCTGGAGGAGCAGTGGCAGCCGGCCGGAGCGTCGCGTCCGTTCCTGCGCCTCGGCGTCTCCGAGGGCTTCACCTACACCTATGACCCGGCGAAGGCCAAGGGCGCGCGGATCACCCGGATCTGGCTGGACGACGTGCCGCTCTCGCCGAGCGCGACGTATGCGGTGACGGTGAACTCCTTCCTCGCCTCCGGCGGTGACAACTTCACGACACTGGCCTCCGGCACCAACAAGAAGGACACCGGGGTCACCGACCTGCAGGCGATGGTCGACTACCTGGACGGGCGCGCGGAGCCGCTCACGCCGGACTTCACCCAGCACGCGGTCGGCGTGAGCCCGAACAAGGCGGCCTACCAGCCCGGCGAGACCGCACAGGTCGCGCTCTCGTCGCTCTCCTACACCGCACTCGGCGACCAGGTGGACGCCACCGGATCGCTCAGCGTGGCCGGCGGCGCTCCGACCAGCGTCGCGATCACCACCACCTCGGACGACGTGATCGGCGACGAGGTCGGCCAGGCCACCCTCGCCGTCAAGGTCCCGGCGTCCGCCGTGCGCGGCTCGCAGATCCCGGTGACCTTCACCGGTGACACCACCGGAACTACGGTGCGCTTCTGGGTGCCGGTCGCACCCAAGACGGCCTCCACCATCCGGGCCAGCGTCACCCCGAAGAAGATCCGCGCCAAGCGGACCACGGTGCGGCTCAAGGTCGAGGTCCGCGGCGCGTCCCAGGCGACCGGCAAGGTCACCGTGCGCTACGCAGGCCGGACCCGCACCGCGACCCTGCGCAACGGCAGGGCGACCCTGCGGCTCGGGACCTTCAAGAAGCCCGGCAAGGTCACCGCCCGGATCAGCTACGCCGGCAACGCGCACCTCAAGCCCGCCACCAAGCGGATCACCTTCCGCATCCGCCGCTGACCGGCAGTCCCTGACGTTTCGCCCCTGAAGTCGACCATTTCAGGGGCGAAACGTTCGGCAGCGTCACCGTGATGACCGCAAGCAGTCGTTTCGCACTCGGAGGAACACGCATGTCCACACAGCACCGCATCGCCACCCTCGCCGCGTGCGCGGTGGCCGGCAGCGCCCTGACCGGGCTCGCCCTGTCCCACGCCACCGCCGCCCCGGACGGCTCCGGCCTCGTGATCAGCGAGGCCTACGTCAACGGCGGCTCGGCCGGCGCGACGTTCAGCAACAAGTTCGTCGAGGTCTACAACCCCACGAGCGCCGCGATCGACCTGACCGGCTACTCGCTCCAGTACCGGTCACCGACCGGCACCGCAGCCGCGACCGGCGTCGTGCCGCTCTCCGGGACTGTGGCGCCCGGCGACTACTTCGTGCTGCAGGGCGACAGCAACGGCGCAAACGGTTCCGCCCTGCCGAGCCCGGATCAGACGAGCTCGCTCAACCCCGGCGGTGGCGGCGGCACGCTCTTCCTCGCGAACGCCACCTCGGCCGTCGATCCGGACCCTGCCGACGCCCAGGGGGCCGTCGTCGATCTGGTCGGTTGGGGCTCCAGCAACCTGGCCGAGACCACGCCGACGTCGGGCAACTCGGTGACGGCGAGCCATCAGCGGATCACCGCCGAGGACGTCGTCAACCGCGACAGCGACGACAACGCGAACGACTTCGACGCACTCGCGCCGACCCCGGGCGCCGGGCTCGGCCCCACCACGCCGGAGCCGGTCGAGCCGACCCCGTTGAGCATCGAGCAGATCCAGGGCACCGGAGCCACCTCGCCGCACGTCGGGACCACCGTCCTCACCAGCGGCGTGGTGACGGCGGCCTATCCGAGCGGCGGCCTCTACGGGTTCTACCTCCAGGTCCCCGGCAGCGGCGGTGAGCTGGACCTCAGCGTCCACACCGCGTCGCGCGGCATCTTCGTCTACCAGGCGCAGGGTGCCGGCCCGGTGACCGTGCGCCCGGGCGACCACGTCCAGGTGACCGGCGCGGTCTCCGAGTACGCGGGGGCGACCCAGCTCACCGTCGCGACGGCCGGCGCCATCGTGCCGCTCGCCGGGTCGGCGCCGGCTCCGGTCGCGGCCACCTCGGCCTGGCCGGCGACAGCCGCCCAGAAGGAGTCGCTGGAGGGGATGCTGTACCGGCCGCAGGGCGACTTCACCGTCAACAACACCTACTACGGATCGAAGGCCGGGCAGGCCGACTCCCGCTACGGCGAGGTGGGCCTGGCACAGGGCACCACGCCGCTGATCCAGCCGACCGAGGTCGCCGACGCCCAGGACGCGGCGGCGATCGCGGCCGTCGTCGCCGACAACGAGGCCCGCGCGATCGTCCTCGACGACGGCTCCTCGGTGAGCTTCGCCGGCAAGGGGGACCTGACCCCGGCCTACGTGTCGCAGCAGGAGCCGGTCACCGTCGGCGCACGCGTGGAGTTCACCGAGCCGGTGATCTTCACCCAGGGCGGGGCGCCGTCCGCCCCGAGCTACCGCTTCCAGCCCACCAGCCCGGTGCTCGGCCCCGACAACGCGGCCAGCCCGGCCACCTTCGAGAACGTCCGCAGCAGCGGGCCCGACCAGGCCCGGATCGCAGCGGACGGCGAGCCCGGACTCAAGGTCGCCTCGTTCAACGTGCTCAACTACTTCACCACCCTGGGCGACGCCGATGACGACAACATCGGCGACGGCGGCTGCGTGGCCTACCGGGATCGCGACGGCGACGGCAACAACGTCGACGACGGCTGCGCCCAGCGCGGTGCCTGGGACCCGGCCGACCTCACCCGGCAGCAGGCGAAGATCGTCAAGGCGATCAACGCCCTGGACGCCGACGTGGTGGGCCTGATGGAGATCGAGAACTCCGCCGCGCTCGGTGAGCAGGCCGACGAGGCCACGCAGAGCCTGGTGGCAGCGCTCAACGCCGACGCCGGCGCGGGGACCTGGGCGGCCAATCCCTCCTCGGCGCAGCTGCCTCCCGTCGCCGAGCAGGACGTGATCACGAACGCGATCATCTACCGCCCGGACGCCGTCACCCGGGTCGGCGACGCGGTGGCGCTGGGTGACCAGAGCAGCGGGACCGGTGCGTTCAGCAACGCCCGCGAGCCGATCGGCCAGGTCTTCGAGCCCGTCGGCGGCGGAGAGCAGTTCCTCTACGTCGTCAACCACTTCAAGTCCAAGGGCTCCGGCGTCGACGACGGCACCGGGCAGGGCAACGCCAACCCGGACCGGATCCGGCAGGCCGAGGCGCTGCGGGACTGGGTGGCGACCCAGCAGCAGGCCAGCGGCGTCGGGCCAGTCCTGCTCGGCGGCGACTTCAACGCCTACACCCAGGAGGACCCGCTGCAGGTGCTCTACGCCGCCGGCTTCGTGGACGCCACCGAGAAGTTCGGGGGAGACGAGTGGAGCTACGTCTTCGACGGCCTCTCCGGCTCCCTGGACCACATCCTGCTGAACCCGGCTGCGGCAGCGCTGGCCACCGGGTCCGACGTGTGGAACATCAACGCGGGCGAGTCGATCCTCTTCGAGTACAGCCGGTGGAACTACCACGCGACCGACTTCCACGCCGACACTCCCTACCGCTCCTCGGACCACGACCCGGTCGTGGTCGGCCTGGACCTGGGCGGGGAGGCAAGCGCCATCGCGACCACGACCTCGCTCAAGGTGGCGCCGTCGCGGGTGCGGGTCGGGCGATCGGCCACCGCGATCGTGCGGGTCAGGGCCGAGGAGGGCGCCCGGCCGGGTGGCACGGTCGAGATCCGCAACGGGAGCACGGTTCTCGCCACGGCCACCTTGAGGCGTGGCGGCGTCGCCGTCGTCCGGCTGCCCCGGTTCACCGCACCGGGCCGGCTGCACCTGAGCGCGGTCTACCTCGGCGACGCCACCCACGACGGATCCACGTCCTCGCTGGTGGGCGTCACGGTGCACCCGGCGAAGCACCACAAGCACGGCAAGCGCGGACACGGGCGGCCGTGATCAGGGTCGGTCTCCTAGGGTGGAGCCGTGCACCCGCTCCTCCCTGCTGTCAGCGTCGCCACAGCTGAGTCGATCACCGGCGGCCTGATCGGCGCGATGATCACCGGCGTCCCCGGTGCCTCCGACGTCTACGCAGGTGGCGTGATCTGCTACGCCACCCGGATCAAGGAGGAGGTGCTGGGGGTGCCGACCACGATCACCCGCGACATCGGGGTGGTCTCCCGCGAGTGCGCCGAGGCGATGGCCGAAGGCGTGCGCAGTCGCTTCGGGACCAGGTGGGGGATCTCCACCACGGGCGTCGCCGGGCCCGGGCCCCAGGGCGGCATCGCGGCGGGGACGGTGTGGGTCGGTCTGGCCGGCCCGGGCGGGGTCGAGGCCCGCAAGCTCGCCCTGGTCGGAGACCGCGATCAGGTCCGCCACCTGGCAGCCCGCGAGGCATTGGCGATGCTCGAATTCGGAGTCCGCGCGTGGGAAGAATCATCCAACCGGTAGCGTTGGGCACCACAGGTGCGAAGAAAGGACAGGCCATGACGCTCTTCCGGCGACTGCTCGGTGACGCGCTCCGTGCGGAGCGGATCAAGCGCGGCCTGACCCTGCGCGAGGTGTCGGCGGAGGCTCGGGTGAGCCTCGGCTACATCTCCGAGATCGAGCGCGGCCAGAAGGAGGCCTCCTCCGAGCTGCTGGCCTCGCTCTGCAACGCGCTCGACGTCGCTCTCTCCGACCTGCTGCGCACCGTCAGCGCAGCAGCCGCCGTCGAGGAGCGGGCGCTCGAGGTGCCCGCGATCGCTCCTGCGGCGAGCGCTCTGGTGGCTCCGGCCGCCTAGGCCCGCTCGGGGTTGAACGGGGGAGGCGTCGGGTCCTCCGGTTGGCAGGCGGCGCACCAGAAGACCGTGCGCTCACGCCCAGGCTCGCCCATCGATGCGCTGCTGATCGGGTTCTTGCAGCGTCGGCAGGGTTGCTGCGCCCGGTCGTAGACCCAGTGCCGGTGCCCCGGGCGCAGGTTGCCGGTGGTGACCTGGACCGAGCGCTCCTTGTTGTTCTCCAGCATCGCCTTCGCGCGCTCCACCACCCGGCGCAGCTGCGGCACCTCGCCGACCGGCAGCCACGGGTTGGTGCCGGTCACGAAGAGCACCTCGCTGCGGTAGAGGTTGCCGATGCCGGCCAGGTTGCGCTGGTCGAGCAGGGCCTCGCCGATCGGACGCCGCGGGGCGGCCAGGAGCCGGGTCATCGCCTCGTCCACGTCCCACCCGGGGCCGAGCAGGTCGGGGCCGAGGTAGGCCAGGTGCTGCTCCTCGGTGCCGCTGGACCAGAGCTCGACGACGCCGAGCGAGAAGCCGACCGCGATCCAGCGCGGCGTCTGCAGGATCACCCGGGCCTGGGCAGGGGGACGCTGCCACCGGGTCTCGGGGCGATAGAGGTGCCAGGCACCCTCCATCTTCAGATGCGTGTGCAGCACGCGCTCCTCGCCGATGCGCAGCAGCAGGTGCTTGCCGCGGGCCTCCGACCCGGTGACCTGCTCGCCGGTGAGGTTGACCTCGGCCAGCGCCGGCACCCGGAAGTCGGTGCGGATCAAGGTGCTGCCCAGGAGCGCGGTGCCGAGTGCTCGCGCTGTTCGCCAGACGGTGTCTCCTTCAGGCACGGATTCGCAACCCCTTCGTGGTGGTGATGAAGCCGGCGTCGAGCAACGCCTGCCGGACCGGATCGTCGGTACGGCCGAGCAGCTGGCTGCCGTCGGCGCGTTCCACGGTGAGCTTCCCCAAGGCGCCGGTGCGGACGGCGTCGGCGAGCGAGCGGGCCGCCGCGGTGAGCACCACGGCGTCGTCGCTGAAGGTGAGCAGGGTGCGCCCACCTCGCTCCACATACAGCGTGAGGGCGCCGTCGGCGAGCACCACCAGGGCACCTGCCTTGCGCCCAGGGCGGTGCCCGGCCGCATCCTCACGGGTGGGCCACTCCAAGGCGGCCCCGTAGGGGTTGGCCGGGTCGGTGGCGGCCAATGCCAGGCACTGCGGCTTCTCACCGGCCGCGATCTCGGCGAAGGTGCGCATCCGGTCCACCGCGCCGGTGGTGCCGAACTGGGCGGCGCCGAGACCGGCCACGAAATAGCCGCGGCGGGCGCGTCCGCTCTCCTCGAAGGCGCTCAACACCCGGTAGGCGGCCGCGAAGCCACCCGGCGTCCGCTCGCTGACGACGGCTCCCCGGGTGAGCACTCCGTGTCGCTCCAGCAGCGCCTCGGCGCGGGCATGGGCGCGGCGGGTCGGGTCGGTGTCGAGCTCCGGCAGCAGGGCCCAGCGGCCGGCCGTCTGCGGCAGGGTCACCCGGCCGCGGGCCAGCGCGCTGCGCGTGCGCGGCGGCGGACGACGGGTGCGATGGCTCGGCGTGCCGGTGCGGGCCAGCGACCGCAGCGGCGCCAACGTGTCGTTGCCGACGTGACCGGACCACACCAGGGCCCAGAGCGCCTCGGCCAGCTCACGCTCGCCGACCGGCGACTCCAAGGCGGCGTTTGCCTGGGCGGCGAGCTGGTGGAAGAACCAGGCTCCGCCGGGCGCGAGTGCGTCGAGGAGGGCCTGCTCGGTGGCGGTGTGCTCGGTGGCCTCGGGCTCGGGAAGGGTGAGTGGCGCTTGGTCGGCGAGGTGCAGGGAGACCCAGCCGTCGCTGCCGGGCAGGGAGCCGTGCCCCGCCCAGAGCACCTCACCGGTCGCGGTGAGCTCGTCGAGCATCGCGGGCTCGTAGTCGCGAACGCGGGAAGAGAGGATCAGCGGCTCGAGCGCGGAGGCGGGCACCTGGCAGCCGGCCAGCTGCTCGACCACGCTGAGCACGCCGTCGGCGCCCCGCAGCCGGCCGCCGACGTGCTGCCAGACCGGCAGGAACCGGGCCAGCACCTCGGGCTCCAGCGGCTCGACCTCGTGGCGCAGCTTGGCCAGCGAGCGGCGGCGCAGCCGGCGCAGCACCTCGGCGTCGCACCACTCCTCGCCCGTGCCGGTGGGCCGGAACTCACCCTCGAGCACCCGGCCGGCGCCGGCCAGGCGACGCAGCGTCTGGCGCACGACCGCAGGCCCGAGCGCGAGGCGCTCGGCCACCTGCTCGACGGTGAACGGGCCGTGGGTGCGTGCGTAGCGCGCGATCAGGTCGGCCAAGGGATCGGCGACCGGCTCGGTGAAGTCGGTGGGGGTGCCCGGTGGCACCGGAACGCCGAGCGCGTCGCGCAGCCGGGAGACGTCCTCGATCGCCGCCCAGCGCTCCTCGCCGGCCATCCGCACCTCGACGATCCGCCGCGCTGCGGCGAGCTCGGCGAGCCAGGGTGCAGGCTCCTCGGTGCTGCGCTCGGCGACCTCGGCGGTGCTCAGCGGGCCGAGCAGGCGAAGCAGGTCCGCGACGCCCTCCGCGCCACGGGCCCGGTGGCTCTCGACCAGCCGTTGCAGCTCCAGCTCGACCTCGGCGAGGACGTCCGGGTCGAGCAGCTCGCGCAGCTCGGCGCGACCCAGCAGCTCGGCGAGCAGGCCCTGATCGAGGCTGAGCGCGGCGGCGCGGCGCTCGGCGATCGGGGAGTCGCCCTCGTAGACGAACTGGGCGATGTAGCCGAAGAGCATGCTCGCCGCGTAGGGGGAGGGCCGGTCGCTGGCGACGTCGAGCACCTGCACCTCGCGCCGCTCGATGCGCTGCAGTAGGCGGATGAGCCCAGGCAGGTCGTAGACGTCCTGGAGGACCTCGCGCACGGCCTCCAGCACGATCGGGAACGACGGGTACTTGGCGGCCACCTCGAGCAGCTGCGCGGAACGCTGGCGTTGCTGCCACAGCGGCGAGCGACGCCCCGGATCGCGGCGCGGCAACAGCAGCGCGCGGGCGGCGCATTCGCGGAAGCGACTGGCGAACAGGGCGGAGCCGCCGACCTCGCCGGTGACCAGGGCCTCGATCTCGTCCGGCTCGAAGACGACGATCTCGCCGCCGGGCGGCTCGGCGTCGGTGTCCGGGATCCGCAGCACGACGCCGTCGTCGGAGGCCAGGGCCGAGGCCTCGACCCCGTAGCGCTCCCGAAGCCGCGCGTTGATCGCCAGCGCCCACGGCGCGTGCACGGGCGTTCCGTAGGGGGAGTGCACGACCAGGCGCCAGTCGCCCAGCTCGTCACGGAAGCGCTCCACGACGATGCTGCGGTCGCTGGGCAGCACCGCCGTGGCGGCGACCTGCTCGCCGAGGAACGTGAGCAGGTTCGACACCGCCCAGTCGTCGAGGCCGGCGTCGCGGCTGCGGCGCTCGGCGTCCGCAGGCTTGAGGCCGACCAGCTCGCGGGTGAAGGCGCCGATCGCCTCGCCGAGCTCGGCGGGCCGGCCCAGGGTGTCGCCCTTCCAGAACGGCAGCCGGCCCGGCACGCCCGGCGCCGGCGTGACCAGCACCCGGTCGTGGGTGATGTCCTCGATCCGCCAGCTGGTCGCGCCGAGGGCGAAGACGTCGCCGACGCGGGACTCGTAGACCATCTCCTCGTCGAGCTCGCCGACCCGCTTGCCCGGGCCCTGCTCGCCGGCCAGGTAGACGCCGAAGAGACCTCGGTCGGGGATGGTGCCGCCGCTGGTCACCGCCAGGCGTTGGGCGCCCGGACGCCCGGTGAGGATGCCGGTGACGCGGTCCCAGACGATCCGCGGGCGGAGCTCGGCGAACTCGTCGGAGGGGTAGCGTCCGCTGAGCAGGTCCAGGGTGGCGAGGTAGGCCGAGTGCGGCAGCGAGGCGAACGGGGCACTGCGCCGGACCAGGTCGAAGAGCTCGTCGACGCTCCAGGCGTCCATCGACGTCGCCGCGACCACCTGTTGGGCGAGCACGTCGAGAGGGTTGGCCGGCACCCGAAGCGACTCGATGGCGCCGCTGCGCATCCGCTCGACGGCGACTGCCGTCTGCGCCAGGTCGCCGCGGTGCTTGGGGAAGAGCACCCCGACCGAGACCTCGCCGACCTGGTGACCGGCCCGGCCCACGCGTTGCAGGGCGCTGGCCACGCTCGGGGGCGACTCGATCTGGATCACCAGCTCGACCGCGCCCATGTCGATGCCCAGCTCGAGGCTGCTGGTGGCCACCACGCAGGGCAGCCGACCGGCCTTGAGGTCGTCCTCGATCAGCGCCCGCTGCTCCTTGCTGACCGAGCCGTGGTGGGCGCGGGCGATCACCGGAATCGGGCGTGGTTCTGCGGTGAGCGTGCTGGTGCTGCCGGACTGCGCCATCACCTGGGCGGGCAGCCCGGGCGCGACCTCGAGCCCGGCGCGCTCGGCGGCGATCTCGTTGAGCCGGGCGGTCAGCCGCTCGGCGAGGCGACGGGAGTTGGCGAAGACGATCGTCGAGCGGTGTGCGCCGATCAGGTCGGCGACCCGCTCCTCGACATGCGGCCAGATCGAGGCCCGGTTGCCGGCTCCGGCGGTCGGGCCCTCGGCGACCTCCTCGACCTGCTGCCCGAGCTCGGTCATGTCCTCGACCGGGACCACGACGGTGAGATCCCACCGCTTCTCGGAGGCGGGGGCGACGATCTCGACCGGGGCGTTGCCGCCGAGGAACCGGGCCACCTCGTCGAGCGGGCGCACGGTGGCCGAGAGGCCGATCCGCTGGGCCGGGCGGGGGAGCAGCGCGTCGAGCCGCTCCAGGGAGAGCGCGAGGTGGGCGCCGCGCTTGCTGCCGGCGACGGCGTGGACCTCGTCGATGATCACCGTGTCGATGCCGCGCAGGCTCTCGCGGGCCTGCGAGGTGAGCATCAGGAAGAGCGACTCGGGCGTGGTGATCAGGATGTCCGGCGGCCGGGTGGTGAGCCGGCGTCGTTCGGCGGCCGGGGTGTCGCCCGAGCGGATGCCGACCCGGACCTCGTGCACCTGCTCGCCGAGCCGCTCGGCGGTGTGCCGGATCCCGGCGAGCGGGGCACGCAGATTGCGCTCCACGTCGACGGCGAGCGCCTTCAACGGTGAGACGTAGAGGACCCGGCAGCGTCGGTTGCGATCCTCCGGAGGCGCCACGGAGGTGAGCCGATCGAGGGACCACAGGAAGGCGGAGAGGGTCTTGCCGGAGCCGGTCGGCGCCACCACCAGGGCGTGCTTGCCGCCGGCGATCGCCGTCCAGGCGCCACGCTGGGCGGCCGTGGGCTCGGCGAAGGCCGCACCGAACCACGCACGCGTGGAGGCGCTGAAGCTGGCCAGGGGATCGAGCACCGCTCCATCCTCCCTCATCGCTCCGACACAGGAAGCGAGTCGGCGGATGTCGTAGCCCGGCCGGGCCGAACGTCGGCTTGGGCCCGGTGGTCGAGCCCGCCGATCAGGAGCGCTGCAAGCGGCGGCGCAGCCGACCGAGGGGGCCGGCCGCTGCGGCGTCGCGGGGCCCGGCCGGTTGCGCGCCGGGGATGGCCTCGGGCGCGGGGGCCACGGCCTGCTTGGCAGCGCGGGCCCGGGCACGGCGGGTCTTCATCCGCGACGTCAACAGCTCGGCGATCGCGGCGGCCGCGAGCTCGCTCACCTGCTCGGGCCGCGGGGGCTCCTGGTCGGCGAAGGCGGCGGCGGCCGGCACCAGGTCGTCGAGGTCGCCGATCACCCGGCATCCGCTGGCGGCCAGTGCCGCGATGTGCTCCGCACTGACCTCGCGGACCCAGCCCTCGTGCGCGGTCGGGATCTTCAGCCGGGGACCGCCCTGCTCGCCGAAGCCGGCCAGCACCTCGTTGGCGAAGTACCGCTTGACCACCGAGCCATAGGTGCGCCGGGTCTTGCGGAGCTCGGTCGGCAGCGCGGCGTTCACCTGGCGCAGGACCTCGGTGGAGACGTTGCCCAGACCCGGGTTCGCGACCGGTGCCTCGAGCGCACGCAACGGAGCCGGGTCGATGTCGATGGCCTTGCAGAACCGCTCCAGCAGCACCTCGGGCGCCGAGCCCGACGGTGGCACGGTCACCAGGTGCACGTTCTCGTTGCCGACGAACCTGCCCCACCGGTGGACCAGGTGCGGCAGGTGCCGGTTCGACCAACGGGTGCCGGCCGGGTTCTCGGGGACGTTGCTCAGCTCGGTCAGGAAGCTCTCGTAGGTCGTGACGCTGCCGGACTTGATCAGCTGCTGCCATGCCGACGGGATCAGCCGGCCGAGGTCGCGAGCCGTGATCACGACGTGCAGCTCCCGGTCCCCGCACGCCTCCATGAGCGCGGCGATCTGCACGTCGGGGGAGTCGGCCAGCGACTCGTTGCTGTAGATGATCTGGTCCGCCGTGGTCGCCTCCATCTCGTCGCGGAAGCGCTGCAACGAGGTCTCCACGGACTCCGGGTCACGACCGGCCAGGTAGCGCTGCGAGATCCACAGCATCAACTGGTCGTTGTCGTCGCGATCGCCGGGCACCAGCGCGACGCCGTCGGCCGCGAGCCGCTCCTGCTGGTCCCAGAGGAGGGCCTGCAAGTAGGACGTTCCCGTCTTCTGCAGGCCGATGTGGATGAACACGCGAGGACGAGCCGACATGGCCCCAGAGTCTAGACCAGCGCGGACGTCGCTCCCGCCCGGTCGTGGACGGCGGGACCTGCCAGCCGACGACGCGACACCGTTCAGCAGACGACGAGGCCGTTGTCGTGGTGACAGGCCCTGCCTGCCACCCAGGTGCCGGCGACGACGGTGTTGCGGAGCGTGCGTGCCGCCTCCCGGGTGCCGCCTGCGGCGGCGGTCGCCTCGACGGCGAGCGGGTCGGCGTCGAGCAGGGTGAGGTCGCCGGGGTGTCCGGGGGCGACCATGCCCCAGCCGTTGGTGGAGGCGGCCAGCGAGCGGCGCACGGTCAGCGCCTGCTCGCCGTGCCAGGGCTCGCGGGCATCCGCGCTGCGGTGCACGGCAGCGGCGATCGCGAGCCAGGGGTCGAGCGGCGCGACCGGGGCGTCCGAGCCGAAGCGCAGCTCCAGGCCGAGCCGATCCATGCTGGCGAAGGCGAAGCAGTCCGCGCCACGCTCCGGCCACAGGGACTCGGTGAGATCACGGTCGTCGAGCAGGTGCGCGGGCTGCACGCTCGCCGCGATCCCCAGCGCGGCCATCCGGGCCAGGTCCGCGGCCCGCGCCAACTGCACGTGCTCGATGCTGCCCTGGCATCCGGTGACGGCGAAGGCATCGAGTGTCGCGCTCAGTGCCTGGTCGCCGATCGCGTGCACCGCGGCATGCAGACGGTGCGCGTGGGCTCGGCCCAACAGGGACTGGAGATCGTCGGCGCTGAGGTTCGGCGCACCGTGGGTGGCGCCGCCGAGGTGCGGCTGTCCGGCATAGGAGTGGTGGCACCACGCCGTGCGGGTGTTGAGCGAGCCGTCGCCGATCACCTTCAACGGCCCCATGCTGACCAGGCCACCGGTGCCGGCGATCGGGTCCCCGGTGCCCAGGCCTGCGGCGATCACCGCGTCCAGCCCGTCGGCGTAGGTGCTGGCCCGCACGCGGAGCAGGGTCGCCCCGCTCTCGTGCCAGGCCGGCCAGGAGAGCGGCCCGCCGGCGAACTCGAAGTCGACCACACCGACGACGCCGCGGGCGGCTGCCTCCCGCTGTGCCGCCGTCAGGTCGGCAGGGGTGGCGCTGGCGCGCATCGCCTGCTGGAAGCGCTCGAAGGAGTCGAACCACTCCGCCTCGCGGACCACGTCGTCGCGCGCGGCGAGGCCGACCGCAGCCAGGGCCGAGGAGTTCAACCAGGCCTGATGCCCGTCGCCGGCGATCAGGCCGACCGGGGTGCTGCCGCTGACCGCGTCGAGCTCGGCGACGGTGAGCGCACGCCAGGCACCGGCACGGTGCCCCCAGGTGACGAACGGCCGCCCCGGCTGCGCGCCGACCTGGCGTGCCACCAGGGCGAGCAGCTGCTCCGGCGAGTCGACGGCCGCGACGTCGACCCGCTGCCGGGCCGCGGCCCACTGACCCAGGTGCACGTGCTGGTCCCACAGCCCGGGGATCAGCCAGCGGCCCTCGGCCTCCACGATCTCCGTCTCGGCGTCGGAGGCGTCGGCGTCGAGTCCCGACCCGGACGGCGCGACGTCGCTGACCCGGCCGTCGCGCACCAGCACGTCGATCGGGTGCCCAGGCGCGACGTCCTGGGCGGCGAGCGGCACCAGGCGGACCTCGCGCAACAGCAACGTGGCGGACATGCCAGGCAGCCTAGCCGCGGATGGCCGGAGATCGGCGGGGCCTGGCCGTGAACTGCGTTGAGGGGGCTCCGGGCCGGATGACAGGATGAGTCAGTGCCGATCGAACCAGACACCAAAGACTGGACCTGGGTGCTCCAGCAGCCATGCGCCGACTGCGGATTCGAAGCCGACCGGGTGCCGGCCGACCAGCTCCCGGAGCTGCTGCGCAGCACCACTGAGCGGTGGAGTGAGGTGCTGCGCCGTGACGACGTCGCCGAGCGCCCGTCGGCCGACGTCTGGTCGCCGCTGGAGTACGGCGCCCATATTCGCGACGTGCACCGGATCTTCAACGAGCGCGTGCGGTTGATGGTCGAGCAGGAGACGCCGACCTTCGCCAACTGGGACCAGGACGAGACCGCGATCGCGGAGCGCTATGGCGAGCAGGACCCGATCGAGGTCGAGCTCGCGCTGATCGAGGCGGCCGGCGAGGTGGCCGGACGCTACGCCGCGGTCGGCGATGCGCAGTGGGAGCGTCGTGGCCTGCGCTCGAACGGCAGCGCGTTCACCGTGGCCTCGCTCGGCCGTTACCACCTGCACGACGTCGTGCACCACCTGTGGGACGTCCGGGGATGAGGCACACCGAGTTCTGGAGCCGGATGGATGCCGCGCTCGGCCACGGCTACGCCCGGACCTGGGCCGAGCAGCACACGCTGACCGAGCTCGGCTCGCGGACCGCGTTGGAGGCGCTCGACGCCGGGACCGCGCCCAAGGTCGTCTGGGAGGCGGTCTGGGAGAACCTCGGCCTGCCGCTACGGGACAAGTGATCCGGGAGCAGGCCCAGCGACGCGCGGTGCGCTCGCTGGCATCGACGCAGGCGGTCGGTGCGGTCGGCATCACCATCGGGATCGCCACCGCCTCCCTGCTGGCCGAGGAGATCTCCGGCTCCGAGAGCCAGGCGGGCCTCGCCCAGACCGCCCAGGTGCTCGGAGCAGCGGTGGCCTCCTGGCTGCTGGCCCGGCTGATGGCGATGCGGGGACGGCGGATCGGACTGCTGGTCGGCTATCTGGTCGGCTCGGCAGGAGGCGCGTTGTGCGTGCTGGCTGCCAAGGTGGACTCGATGGCGCTGCTGCTGGGCGGGGCGGTGCTGCTGGGCGCGACATCGGCCGCGAACTCCGGGGCCCGTTACGCAGCAACGGATCTGGCCGACGACGCCACCCGGGCCCGGGCGCTCTCGGTGGTGGTCTGGGCGACGACGATCGGTGCGGTGGCCGGTCCCAACCTGACCGGCCCGTCCCAGGATCTGGCCCGCGCCCTGCGGGTGCCGGAGCTGGCCGGACCGTTCGCACTGGGCAGCCTGGCGATGATCGCCGCAGCCGTGCTGATGTGGGCCACCCTGCGCCCGGACCCGTTGCTGCTGGCCCGGGAGCTGGCCGACGAGCCGGCCTCGACGGTGCGCGGGACGTCGTGGCGCACGGCCCTCGACGCTGTCCGCGACCGGCCGGAGGTGGGAGCGGCGGCGCTCGGCATGGCACTGGCCCATGCGGCCATGGTGGCGGTGATGATCATGACGCCGCTGCACATGCAGCACGGAGGTGCCGAGCTCCGGGTGATCGGACTGGTGGTGAGCCTGCACGTGCTCGGCATGTATGCGTTCTCGCCGATCATGGGCTGGGCCGCCGACCGGTTCGGCCGGGCGCCGTTGCTCGGCGCGGGCGCGGTGGTGCTGATCTGCTCGATGCTCTTCGCCGGCCTCTCGCCCGAGGGAACGTCGTGGCAGATCTTCTTCGGCCTCTTCATGCTGGGGGTGGGCTGGTCGATGGCGACCGTGGCCGCTGCCACCCTGCTCACCGAGCTGACCCCGCTGCGGGCGCGCCCCGACGTCCAGGGCGCGGCTGATCTGCTGATGGGCGTGACGGCTGCGGCGGCCGGCGCGCTGGCCGGCGTCCTGGTCGGGGCCGGCGGCTACGGCTGGCTCAACGTCTTCGCGGCGTTGCTCGCGCTCGGGGTCGCCGGGTGTGCGGCCTATGCCGCCGGCGCGCGCCGCCGACACGCCGCGACTTCTTGAGGCGCATCGAACATCTGTTCGGTTAAGGTGTTCTCACAGGCACGACGCAGCTCACCTCTCTCCACAGGTGGGGCACTCCTGATCAGGGAGTGTCGGAGGTGGGCTCTACCGTCGCAGATGTGCCTGGACAACGACGAGAGAAGAGGAAGCAGACGATGGCTGGAGACCCGCGTGAGAAGGCGCTGGACGTAGCGCTCGCCGGTATCGAGAAGCAGTTCGGCAAGGGCTCGATCATGCGCCTGGGCGATGAGAGCCGGGCACCGCTCGAGGTGATCCCCACCGGGTCGATCGCCCTCGACGTCGCCCTGGGCCTGGGCGGTCTGCCCCGCGGCCGCGTGGTGGAGATCTACGGTCCGGAGTCCTCCGGCAAGACGACGGTCGCGCTGCACGCGGTGGCCAGCGCCCAGCGTGCCGGCGGCATCGTCGCCTTCATCGACGCCGAGCACGCCCTCGACCCGGAGTACGCCAAGGCGCTCGGCGTCGACACCGATGCGCTGCTGGTCTCCCAGCCCGACTCCGGTGAGCAGGCGCTGGAGATCGCGGACATGCTGGTCCGCTCCGGTGCGCTCTCGCTGATCGTCATCGACTCGGTGGCCGCGCTGGTGCCGCGGGCCGAGATCGAGGGCGAGATGGGTGACAGCCACGTCGGTCTGCAGGCCCGCCTGATGAGCCAGGCGCTGCGCAAGATGACGGGTGCGCTCAACAACTCCAACACCACCGCGATCTTCATCAACCAGCTGCGCGAGAAGATCGGCGTGATGTTCGGCTCCCCGGAGACCACCACCGGTGGTCGGGCGCTCAAGTTCTACTCCTCGGTGCGGCTCGACGTGCGCCGGATCGAGACCCTCAAGGACGGCACCGACATGGTCGGCAACCGGACCAGGGTCAAGGTCGTCAAGAACAAGGTCGCCCCGCCCTTCAAGCAGGCCGAGTTCGACATCATGTACGGCAAGGGGATCAGCCGCGAGGGCGGCCTGATCGACGTCGGCGTGGAGGCAGGCCTGGTCCGCAAGGCCGGCGCTTGGTACACCTACGAGGGTGACCAGCTCGGCCAGGGCAAGGAGAACGCGCGGAACTTCCTGCGTGACAACCCCGACCTCGCGAACGAGCTGGAGAAGCGGATCCTCGAGAAGCTCGGCGTGGTGCCGAGCGTCGATGAGCCGGCTGAGCCGACGAACGTCGACTTCTGATCCGATGGCCACTTCGGCATGGCCGGAGAAGGATCAGGCCGGGCCCCCTCCGAGCTGGGTCGGCGACGTCTCGTTGGGCGTCGCCGCCTGGACCGGTGGACAGGGCGCGGTAGCGCCGCGGGCCGATCGGGGGGCCGATCGGGCCGAGCCGGCTGACTCGTCCGAGCGGCCGCGTTCGCGGCGCGGCGGCGGTGCCAAGCGGCCGCGCCAACGGCAGCCCAAGCCGCCCCCGCCGGATCTGGCGCAGCAGCCGGAGGCCGACCAGGAGGCGGTCGCGCGCAAGATCCTGCTCGACCAGCTGACGGGTCAGGCGCGCTCGCGCAAGGAGCTCGCCGACAAGCTGGCCAAGCGCGGCGTGCCCGATGAGCTTGCCGCCCGGCTGCTCGACCGCTTCGAGGAGGTCGGGCTCGTCGACGACGCCGCCTTCGCGCGACTGTGGGTCGGCTCCCGCCAGCCTGGGAAGGGGCTGGCGCGGCGCGCTCTGCAACAGGAGCTGCGCCGCAAGGGAGTCGCCGACGAGGTCGCCAAGGAGGCGCTCGACGAGATCGATCCCGCCGATGAGGAGGCAGCGGCCCGACAGCTGGTGCAGCGCAAGCTGCGCAGCATGCGAGGGCTGGAGCCGCAGGTCGCCACCCGGCGCCTGGCGGGGATGCTCGCCCGCAAGGGCTATCCGCCGGGGGTGGCGTTCTCAGTGGTCCGCAGCGAGCTCGCCGCGCTCGACCTCGAGGTCCCGGACGACCTATGACCACGGTGCTGGTGGCCGGACCGGACGGCGAGCTGCGCACGGACTGCCTGCCGGGGGAGTCCTGGGCTGCCGCCGCCGCCCGCCTGGCAGGTGACCAGGCGCCCTTGTTGCAACCGGTCGATCTCTCCGGCCCGGATCGCCGGTTCGCGGTCTGCCCCGACTGGCGGGTCCAGCTGCGCCGGGCCACCACCGGAGACCTCGGCGATCTGGTCCGTTGGCGTCAGCAACCGCATGTCGCCCGTTGGTGGCACGCGGACGGCGAGCCGACGGCTGAGCGGGTGCACGCCCAGTACCTGCCGGAGATCGAGGGCGGCACGCCCACCACCTTGTCGATCATCGAGGTCAACGGCCGGTCGATCGGCTTCCTGCAGGACTACCCGCTCGCCGCCTATCCGGAGTACGCGCTGCTCACGCCGGAGCCGGACGCGATCGGCCTCGACTATGCGATCGGCCAGGCCGAGTGGACGGGGCGCGGCTTCGGCGTGATGGCGCTGTGGGCGTGGGTCGCCGAGTGCCGGCGGCGCTTCCCGCAGGCGCCCTCCGCCTTCGCGGCGCCGGACCACCGCAACCGGGCCTCGTTGCGGATGCTCGCCAAGGCCGGCTTCGTCGAGGGCACCTGGTTCGACGACCCCGACGGCTCGACCGTCGTCGGCTGCTCGCTGAGCCTGCCTCAGGCCCGGTAGCCCTACCGCTTGCGGTCGCGCCGGATCCGGGGCTTGACGTACTCGAACTCCTGGCCGAAGTCGGTGAGGGTCACCGTGTTCGTCGTGTCGCCGTCGTCGGACTGGGCGTGGCTGACCATCCGCACCGGCAGGTTGGCCCGGCTGAGCCAGATCTCGGTCGGGACGCCGGCCGAGCCCGGGCCGTGCGGAGCGCCGACGTACTCGCGCAACCGGATGCCGTTGACGTCCTCCACCTTTCCGCTCGGCCGCCAGCTGGTCGTGCTGTAGAACTCCCGCAGTGCCTTGAGGGTGCTCGAGGCCCGCCACAGAGTGGCCTGGGTCTGTGCGGTCTGGGCCCGGGTGCTCGACTCGCCGGCGACGACCCACCCCTTGTCGTCCTTCATCCAGGCACGGTCGCCGATCATCAACAGGGTCGCGGCACCGTTGAAGATCGTCATGTCCACGGCATGGGTGGGCGCGAACCGGAGCGTGCCGGCGACCGCGCCGATCACCTTCTCGCCCGCGGTCTGCTCGCCCTCGAGCCGGACCGTGCGGTGCTTGGCGAGTGCCGCAGTCACGCAGGTTGCGAAGACGTCCCCGCTGGCGCGCGCGGTGCGCATCGTCGCGGTGCGGCACACCGCCGGTCCTGCGGGCCTGCTCTCCTCGACCGTGATCTCCGGCGTCTTCGACGGCGCGGCGACCGGAGCGCTCGGCTCCTCGTCCTCCGAACAACCGGCGAGGAGCGCCAGAAGCACGACGAGAGCAGACAGCAGACGCATGGTGGCCTTTCATGGTGCGGGGCAGAGCGCTGAAGGGTCGGCCGATCCTAGCGGCAGGATGGGGGTCGCCGCCTAGCATGGAGCCATGCCGTTCCCTTCGGAGTTGCTCTCGTCCTTGCGCCTGGCTCCCGGCGCGGTGGACCTCAATCGGCTCGACCCACGCGACAGCCTCGGCTACGACGGCGACAAGGGCTCCGCGGAGGAGGCGCTCGCCGGGCTCGGCGTGCGGCTGGCGGACGCCCAGGAGCGGCTCTTCGCACACCGCGGCGATGCCGCCGCGCCCCGGGTGCTGCTGGTCCTGCAGGGCATGGACACCTCCGGCAAGGGTGGCGTCATCGAGAAGGCGGTGGGTCTGGTCAACCCGCAGGGTGTGCGGATCACCTCCTTCAAGGCGCCCACCGCGGAGGAGTTGGAGCACGACTTCCTCTGGCGGGTGCGCAAGGCGGTCCCGGAGCCCGGCTACCTGGGCGTCTTCGACCGCTCGCACTACGAGGACGTGCTGATCGGGCGGGTGCGCGGCCTGGCCGACGCCGAGGAGATCGAGCGCAGGTACGCCGCGATCGCCGACTTCGAGGGTGAGCTGGCGGCGTCCGGGGTGCGGATCGTCAAGTGCATGCTGCACATCTCGGCAGAGACCCAGAAGGAGCGCCTGCTCGCTCGTCTCGACGATCCGGCCAAGCATTGGAAGTTCAATCCCGCTGACATCGACGAGCGTGCGCTGTGGGCCGAGTACCGCAGCGCGTACCAGGTGGCGCTGGAACGGACCAGCACCGCGACCGCTCCCTGGTACGTCGTGCCGAGCGACCGCAAGTGGCTGCGTAACCTTGCCGTAGCCCAGCTGCTTCTCGAGGCGCTGGAATCGTTCGAACTCGAATGGCCGCCGGCCGACTTCGATCCCGTTGAGCAGCGCCGTCGGCTGCTGGAGGAGGACCCCATCTCGTGATCCCACGCGCACTGGTCACCCGGTACGTCACCCCGTTGCGCGAAGGAGGGTCGCTGCCCGGCATCGTCGAGGCCGATGATCTGGGCACCTACGTGTGCAAGTTCCGCGGAGCGGGTCAGGGCCTCAAGGTCCTGGTCGCGGAGGTGATCGTGGGCGAGCTCGCTCGCGCCATCGGCCTGCGGACGCCGCGCCTGGTCGCGCTCGAGCTGACTGCCGACATCGCCCGCTACGAGGCGGACGAGGAGGTCCAGGACCTCCTCACCGCGAGCCTCGGGCTCAACCTGGGCGTCGACTTCCTGCCGGGCTCGTTCGGCTTCGACGGCGAGCTCCCCGAGGACGACACCGACGCCGCCAAGGTCCTCTGGCTGGACGCCTTCTGCGCCAATGTGGACCGCTCCTGGCGCAACCCCAACCTGCTGCTGTGGCACCGCAACCTCTGGGTGATCGACCACGGGGCGAGCCTCTACTTCCACCACGGCTGGGCCGGTGGGGTGACCGATCCGAACCGCTTCGCCAACCAGCCCTGGGACGTCAGCGACCACGTGCTGCGCGATCACGTGGCAGGGCTCGCCGACGCCGATGCGGAGATCAGCAAGCTGTTGAGCCGCGATGTCTTCGAGGACATCCTCGAGCTCGTGCCGGACGAGTGGCTGGAGCCGGTTCCGGGCGCGGACAACCCGCTCTTCCTGCGAGCCTCCTATGTCGAGTTCCTGCTCGCCCGCCTCGGCACCCGGCAGTGGCTGCCCGGCGGTGCGGCATGAGCGAGCTCGCCTACCAGTACGTGGTGATCCGCTGTGTGCCCCGAGTGGAGCGGGAGGAGTTCGTCAACGTCGGTGTCGCGCTCTACAGCCAGCGCGCCGACTTCCTCGGCTTCGCCTGGCACTGCGACGAGCCACGGATCGCGGCATTCGCGCCCGACGTCGACCCGCGCTCGATCTGCGACGGTCTCAGCTTCATCGAGAGGGTCTGTGCCGGCGACGCGAGCGTCGGCACCGCCGGCCAGCAGCCGATGGGCACCCGCTTCGGCTTCGTGAAGGCACCCCGCAGCACCGTCCTCCAGCCGAGCCCCGTGCACAGCGGCCTCACCACCGACCCCGCCGCCGAGCTCGAGCGCCTGATGGACCGCCTCGTCCGCTGACGCCGTCCCCCTCCGCTATCCACAGCCAAGTGGAGATAGTCCCTGACGTTTTCGTGGTTTTCAGCGTCGAAAACCACGAAAACGTCAGGGACTATCCCGAAGTGACGGCTAGACGGGGACCAGTTCCACAGCCCCGACGGCGTAGCGGGCCAGGATCACGCGGGCTAGCTCGGGGTGCGCGCCCAGCGGCTCGGAGACGGCGACCGCGCCGGCCTCGATCGCCAGCTCGGCGGCCCGGTCGGGCAGGAAGCCCGGTGCCAGGAACAGCGAGGCGACGGCGATGTGACGGCGTCCCTCACCGCGGAAGGCACGCACGGCCTCACCGGTGGCCGGGGGAGCGGTGGAGGCGAAGGCGGCCTTGACCGGCAGCTTGTGGTGCGCGCCCCAGAGCCGGGCGAGCCGTGCCACCGAGCGGTTGGCGAGCTGGTCGCTGGAGCCGGCGGCTGCCAGCACCAGGGCGTCGAGCTCGCGGACGCGGGCCTGCTTGAGCGCGTCGCGCAGCCGCACGTCGAGCACCTCGAGGAAGGCAGTCTCCAACCCGAGCACCTTGGTCGCCCGGATCTGGACGCCCTCGTGCACGGCGGACTGCTCGGCGACGGCAGCCGGCACGTCGACCTTGGCGTGGTACGCCTCGGTCAGCAGCAGCGGCACCACCACGATCTCCTCGAACCCGGCACGCACGAGCTTCTTGACCGCGGTCGCGAAGCTCGGCTTGGCATGGTCGAGGAACGCCGTCTCGATCCGCAGGTCCGGGCGCATGCCCCGGACCTGGGCGACCAGCGCGTTGATCGTCTCGAGCGATCGTGGATCGCGGCTTCCGTGAGCCAGACACACCATGGCAGGAGCTGTCATGTCCACGGCCTCCCTTCGCAAGTACTCATGGGGTTCGACGCCGTTGTCGAGGTGGGGTGCAATCAGATGTGGATGCCGCACTCGGTCTTGTTCTGGCCTGCCCAGCGCCCGCTGCGCGGGTCGTCGCCCGGGGCCACCCGGGAGGTGCAGGGCCAGCAACCGATCGACGGGTAGCCGTCGTAGACGAGAGGGTTCACCAGGACGCCGTTGTCCTCGATGTACTTCTCGACCTGCTCGTCGCTCCAGCGAGCGATGGGGGAGACCTTGACCTTGCCCTTGCGGGCATCCCAGCCCACGACGGGCGCGATCACCCGGTTGTGGGTCTCGGCGCGACGCAGGCCGGTCGCCCAGGCGTCATAGCCGTCCAGGCTGGTGGCCAGCGGCTGCACCTTGCGCAGCTTGCAGCACAGGTCGGGATCGCGCTTGTACAGCTCGGGGCCGTACTCGGCGTCCTGATCGGCCACGCTCTGGGTGGGGGTGATCGTGATCAGGTTGACCGGCAGCGTGTGCTTGACGGCGTCGGCGGTGCCGATCGTCTCGGCGAAGTGGTAGCCGGTGTCCAGGAAGACGACGTCGATCCCGGGGGACACCTTGGAGGCGAGGTGCGCCAGCACGGCGTCGCCCATCGAGGAGGTGATGCAGAACCGCTCGCCGAAGGTGGCGACGGCCCACTCGATGATGTGCTCGGCCGGGGCGAGCTCGAGCTCGGCTCCCATGTGGGACACGATCTCGCGCAGTTCCTCGGGAGACCGGTCGGCGGTGTGGCTGCCGCGGTAGGCGGCAGCTGCTGCGGTGGTGGATGCGGTCATGGCTTCTTCAGCGTCTCCGGTCGGCGGAGCATTCCGAGCATCTTGAGCGAGAAGGCGCGCAGGCAGGCCCGGCACTCCCAGGTGCCGCGCGGCGAGGTGACCTCGCCGTCGGCGTCCACGGCCTCGTGAGGACGGAGATCCTCGTTGCCGCAGAAGGGGCACAGGTAGGGCACTGCGCGCTCACTCATCGCTCAGACCCCGGCCAGCTCGGTACGGGGGTCGGACTCGCCGCGCAGCACTGCATCGTCGGCGCGGGCGACCCAGGTCGCGAAGCGCTCGCCTTCCTCACGCTCGAGGAGGTAGGCGTGCACCACATTGGTGATGTAGTCGTCGAGACCGGCGCTGGTGACCTTGTGGGCACGCAGCTTGCGGCCGAAGCTGGCCTCCAGCCCGAGCGCGCCGCCCAGGTGCACCTGGAAGCCCTCGACCTGGTTGCCGTCGTCATCGAGCACCAGCTGGCCCTTGAGGCCGATGTCGGCCACCTGGGTGCGGGCGCAGGAGTTCGGGCAGCCGTTCACGTTGACGGTGATCGGGGTGTCCAGGTCGGGGAAGCGCTGCTCGAGGGAGCTGACCAGCTGACGGGCGCGCTCCTTGGTGTCGACGATGGCGAGCTTGCAGAACTCGATGCCGGTGCAGGCCATCGTGTTGCGGCGCCAGTTCGACGGCTTGGCCTCGAGCCCGATCGCGGAGAGGTCGGCGACGAAGGCGTCGACGGCCTGCGGCGGAACGCCGAGCACGACCAGCTTCTGGTAGGCGGTCAGGCGGGCACCAGCGGCACCGTGGCGCTCGACGACGTCGGCGAGGTCGAGCAGCGTCTGACCGTTGATCCGGCCGACGACCGGCGCGGCGCCGACGTAGAAGTTGCCGTCCTTCTGCTCGTGGACGCCGATGTGGTCGCCCTGGGCGATCGGGGCCTGCGGGGACGGGTTGTCGACGAGCTCGCGCTTGAGGTACTCCTTCTCGAGGACCTCGCGGAACTTCTCCACGCCCCAGTCCGCGACCAGGAACTTGAGCCGGGCACGCGAGCGCAGACGGCGGTAGCCGTAGTCGCGGAAGATCGAGGCGACGCCCTCCCAGGCGTCGGCCACCTCGTCGAGCGGGATCCACACGCCGAGCTTGACCGCGAGGTGCGGGTTGGTGGACAGGCCGCCACCGACCCACAGGTCGAAGCCCGGTCCGTGCTCGGGGTGGACGGTGCCGACGAAGGAGACGTCGTTGGCCTCGGGAGCCACGTCGTGGCTGGGGTGGCCGGTCAGCGCGGTCTTGAACTTGCGCGGGAAGTTCGAGAAGTCCGGGTTGCCGATGAACCGGCGCTTGATCTCGGCCAGCGCCTCGGTGCCGTCGATGATCTCGTCCTTGGCGACGCCGGCGACCGGCGAGCCGAGGAAGGGACGGGGCGAGTCGCCGCACGCCTCGAGGGTGGTCAGCCCGGCGGCGCCGAGGCGCTCCCAGATCGCCGGCACGTCCTCGATCTCGATCCAGTGGTACTGGATGTTGCAGCGGTCGGTGATGTCGGCGGTGCCGCGGGCGTAGTCGACCGAGACGCTGCCCAGCGCGCGCAGCGCGGCCGGGTCGAGCACGACGCCGTCGGAGCGGACCCGCATCATGAAGTAGCGGGCGTCCAGCTCCTCCTCGGGCACGGTCGCGGTCTTGCCGCCGTCGAAGCCCTCGGCGCGCTGGGTGTACAGACCCATCCAGCGGAACCGGCCGCGCAGGTCGGCCGGGTCGATGGAGTCGAAGCCGCGCTTGGAGTAGATGCCGCGGATCCGGGCCTCCACGTTGAGCGGGTTGTCGTCCTTCTTGGACTGCTCGTTCTTGTTGAGGGGCTCGAGGTAGCCCAGCGCCCACTGTCCTTCGCCGCGCTTGGGACGGGGGCGAGCCTTGCGTGCCGGAGCCTGGTCATTCATGTGATGCGGGATCCTTCTCAGCAGGAGACGCGCGACGCGGGGCGACCTACGCTGCTTCGTTGCGGCGGTGTCGGCCTACGACCGTGCGCCCAGGACTTGTGGAGTCGAAGAACGGGCGTGGGTCAGCGGGGCCAACACATCATGCTGCGGGTACGCCCGAAGTCCACGTGGCGTCGAACCACGAGGTAGGCATGGGTTGCAGCACTGATCACGGACCCAGTCTCACGTGGCGGACACCCCACCGACAAGACGAAATCTCATGACGTGAGACGCAAGTCCACGATGTGAGATGTACTGTCGAGTAGTGTCCGCCGTCCCCGCGCGGGGCGACCTTACAGGGAGGCGCGCGTCACACTCCGGTCGTGGATCGGGGCGCCCTGGCGGGCCATTAGGCTTGCCCTCATGAGCGACCTGTCCTCCCTGACCAGTTCCGCCTATTCGCAGGCCCTCGAGGTGATCGCCTCGGTGGAGCCGCGGATCGCGGAGGCGACCCGCCAAGAGCTGGCCGACCAGCGCGCGTCGCTGAAGTTGATCGCGAGCGAGAACTACGCCTCGCCCGCCGTGCTGATGACCATGGGCACCTGGTTCAGCGACAAGTACGCCGAGGGCACCGTCGGTCACCGCTTCTACGCGGCCTGCCAGAACGTCGACACGGTCGAGTCGTTGGCTGCCGAGCACGCGCGCGAGCTGTTCGGTGCCGAGTACGCCTATGTCCAGCCGCACTCGGGCATCGACGCGAACCTGGTCGCCTACTGGTCGATCCTGGCCAACCGGGTCGAGTCGCCGGCGCTGGAGAAGCTCGGCGCCAAGAACGTCAGCGAGCTGACCGAGGCCGACTGGGAGTCGCTGCGCGCCGAGCTCGGCAACCAGCGCCTGTTGGGCATGTCCCTGGACGCCGGCGGTCACCTCACCCACGGCTTCCGCCCGAACATCTCCGGCAAGATGTTCCACCAGCAGCAGTACGGCACCGACCCCGAGACCGGCCTGCTCGACTACGACGCCGTGCGTGCGAAGGCGAAGGAGTTCAAGCCGCTGGTCCTGGTCGCCGGCTACTCCGCCTACCCGCGCCGGGTGAACTTCGCCAAGATGCGCGAGATCGCCGACGAGGTCGGCGCCGTGCTCATGGTCGACATGGCGCACTTCGCGGGCCTGGTCGCCGGCAAGGTCTTCACCGGTGACGAGAACCCGGTGCCGCACGCCGACATCGTCACCACCACCACGCACAAGTCGCTGCGCGGGCCGCGCGGCGGCATGGTGCTGGCCACCAAGGAGTTCGCCGCCGACGTCGACCGCGGCTGCCCGATGGTCCTCGGCGGTCCGCTCAGCCACGTGATGGCCGCCAAGGCCGTCGCCCTGGCCGAGGCCCGTCAGCCCGCGTTCCAGAGCTACGCGCAGAAGGTCGCCGACAACGCGCAGTCGCTCGCCGAGGGCTTCCTCAAGCGCGACGCCCGCCTGGTCACCGGCGGCACCGACAACCACATCGTGCTGCTCGACGTCACCTCCTTCGGGCTGACCGGTCGCCAGGCCGAGTCCGCGCTGCTGGACGCCGGCGTGGTCACCAACCGCAACTCGATCCCGTCGGACCCGAACGGCGCGTGGTACACCTCCGGGATCCGCTTCGGCACCCCGGCGCTGACCACCCGCGGCTTCGGCCACGACGAGTTCGACAAGGTCGCCGAGCTGGTCGTGAACGTGCTCAGCAACACCAAGCCCGGCACCACCAAGGCCGGCGGCCCGTCCAAGGCCTCCTACGAGCTGGGTGACGGCGTCGCCGACAACACCCGCGCGGCCTCGGCCGAGATGCTCGACAAGCACCCGCTGTACCCGGGTCTCGAGCTCGCCTAGCTTGGAGCGCATGTCCGCTAGCGAACCGGCCGGTCTGATCACTCGGACCGGCCGTTTGCTTTGGCGCCTGGTGGTCACCATCGTCGGCTCCTGCATCCGGTACCGGGTCTCGGGGCTGGCGGCGGAGGCAGCCTTCTTCGCGCTGCTCTCGATCCCGCCCCTGGTCTTCGCCCTGGCCGGCTCGATCGGCTACCTCGGCGCCACCTTCGCGGACGCGCAGGTCGACGAGCTGCGCACCTCGGTGCTCAACATCGCGCATCGGGTGATGACCGACAGTGCGGTCAACAAGGTGATCGAGCCGACCATCGACTCGGTGCTCGCCGGCGGACGCTTCGACGTGGTCTCGCTCGGCTTCATCCTGGCGCTGTGGTCCGGCTCGCGAGCGCTCAACGTCTTCGTCGACACGATCACGATCATGCACGGGCTGGGCGGGCACCGGGGGATCGTCAAGACCCGGGCGCTCTCCTTCCTGCTCTACGTGCTGGGTCTGGTCTCCGGCGCGGTCACCCTGCCGCTGATCCTGATCGGCCCGACCCTGGTGCGCCGGTGGGTGCCCGACGAGCTGGCCTTCCTCGGCGATCTCTACTGGCCGCTGGTCCTGCTGACCTGCATCTGCTTCCTGGCAACGCTCTACCACCTGTCGGTGCCGGTGCGGACGCTGTGGCGCTACAACCTGCCCGGCGCCACCTTCTCCTTGTTCTGCTGGATCGCCGGGTCGTTCGTGCTGCGGTGGTTCCTGACCGTGACGGCGGCCGACTCCCGCTCGGTCTTCGGGCCGCTGGCCGCGCCGATCGCCGTCCTGCTGTGGCTCTACCTGGTCTCCATCGCGGTGTTGATCGGCGCCGCGGTCAATGCCGCCGTCGACCAGGTCTTCCCGCAGGACGCCACGGCCCGCGCGCGGCGGGAGCTGATCCGCCGGCTCTCGGGGGTGCTGCCGGCGAGGAGCAGTGAACGTGGCACGTCACACGAGCGTGCCGACGACTCCTAGACGCCGGACGTGTCAGACTGCGGCACGTGGGTAACAGCGATCTGCCACCTCCGCCACGCGTGGAGGGTTCGAGCGCCTTCGGCGACGTCGTGCTCCCGGACCGGAAGCGGTCCCCGTGGTGGGAGCTCGGCCGGCGTCTGCTGTTCGCTCTGTCGATCCTGGTCGGCACCGTGCTGCTGGTCTGGTTCGACCGGCACGGGTACCGCGACGGGGGAGACCCCACCAACGAGGTCGACTTCGTCGACTCGCTGTACTACACGACCGTCACCCTGAGCACGACCGGATACGGCGACATCACGCCGGTCTCCGAGCGTGCCCGCCTGATCAACGCCTTCGTGATCACGCCGGCCCGCATCGGCTTCCTGGTCCTGTTGATCGGCACCACCCTGGAGGTTCTCGCCAACCAGGGCCGCGAGATGTTCCGGGTCGCCCGGTGGAGGAGAAGCATGAACGACCACGTCGTGGTGATCGGCTACGGCACCAAGGGGCGCAGTGCCATCGACACCCTGGTCCGCAACGGAATCGACCGTGACTCGTTCGTGGTGGTCGATCCGCGCCCGACGGCGCGCGAGGAGGCCAGCTCGGACGGCCTGGCCGTGATCGGCGGCGACGGCACCCGGCGCGAGGTCCTGCGCCGGGCCGGCGTCGACAACGCCAGTCAGGTGATCGTCACCACCGACCACGACGCCACCACGATGATGGCGGTGCTGACCGTGCGTCAGCGCAACGCCAAGGCCTACATCGTCGCCGCGGTCCGCGAGCACGACAACGTCCCGCTGCTGCGCCAGAGCGGCGCCGACTCGGTGGTCACCTCCTCGGAGGCCGTCGGCCGCCTGCTGGGGCTCTCCTCGCTGTCGCCGACCCTGGGCTCGGTGATGGAGGACCTGATGACCTACGGCGCCGGTCTCGAGGTCGCCGAGCGCGATCTGCTGGTCAGCGAGGTCGGCAAGCAGCCGCAGACGCTGCCGGACCAGGTGATCGCCGTCGTGCGCGACGAGAAGGTCTACCGCTACTTCGACCCGGTCGTCACCCTGCTCGCGCGTGGGGACCGGCTGATCGTGGTCCGTCCGTCCCGCGAGAAGCCGTGGGCACCGCGTCCCGGCACGCACAACGAGACGCTCGCCGACGAGGACTGACAGGACGTTCGGCCAGCCCGCGGGTGGTCCGAACGGGCCATTCTGGCGGGACGTACGGTCATCTCCCGTCCCTTTTGCCCTCCGGGGCGGCGACCGCTCCCTACGGTTGCTCCTGCGGGCCCCGGAGGTGGGCGTCGCAGCGAGGAGAAGAGCAGCGTGGAGCGTGAGTACCCGGCGTCGCCCCGAGAAGTGCTGGCGGCGGTCCTGGCGGCCCGTCCACGCCGGTTCCAGCTGGTGCGGGCGACGTCGAGCCTGATCCATGTCCGGGTGATCGCCGCACACCCCAGCGGGGTCGAGCAGAGCCTGCAGGTGCACCTGAGCGCCACCGAGAACGGGACGTTGGTGCGGGTCGAGCCCGGTCCCCAGCGCTCGGCGCAGATCCTAGATGAGGTGATCGCCGACTTCCTGGCGCGGCTCTCGGCATGAGCGGTGGGAAATGCGAACGGCCCCGGCTGCCTGAGCAGTCGGGGCCGAACTCTGCGGGTGGGCGATACTGGGTTCGAACCAGTGACCTCTTCGGTGTGAACGAAGCGCGCTACCACTGCGCCAATCGCCCGCGTCGTGGGGAACATTAGCCCATGCGGGGGCTGGGTGAGTAATCGACCCCCTGTGACGCAGATTTCCTTCGCATTTCGCGTCATGTCCTTACGGGTAACGCGTTCCTTCCACAGCGGCAGCACAGATCTGGGAGGACGAGGATGTTCAAGCGCACCGAGGGAACCGGCGCAACGTTTCGGCAGTCGGTGACCATGCACTGTGTCGACGTCGGCGTGGCGGCTGCCCTCGATGTCGACCTGGGCTACAGCGCTGCCGACCCGTTCGCCGTCACCGCGTCGTTCCAGACCGAGTACGGCGAGGTGGTGTGGACCTTCGCCCGCGATCTTCTGCTCCGCGGCCTGACCCGTCCCGTCGGCGACGGCGATGTCGAGGTCTGGCCGGCGGTCGGCTTCACCGGTGCCGCCATGGTGCGCATCGAGTTCCGCTCGCCGGACGGCGAGCTGCTGGTCGAGACCCCGAGCCGCGGCATCACCGCCTTCGTCAACCAGACCCTGCGGCTGGTCCCGGCCGGCGAGGAGTCGGCGCACCTCGACGTCGACGAGCTGATCGATCAGCTGCTGGCGGTATGAGCGCCCGCACCTGACGTCGCACGTGGTCCGCTCAGGGGTCGATGTCGGCCGCTGAGCGGACCGCGAACGCCCGCGCAGCCTCCTGGGTGAGGGGGCCCGGCGCGGTGAGCAGGCGGCCGTCGTGGGCGTGCACGCCCTGCACGTCGCGGGTGGTGGAGGCGAGGAAGACCTCGCTGGCCTCCGTCAGCACCTCGGCCGGCTCGTCGATCTCGCGCGCACCGGTCCACTCCACCAGCAGGGCGCGGGTCACCCCGGCCAGGCATCCGCTGGCCAGGGTGGGCGTGCGCAGCTCGCCGTCGAGCACGTAGAAGACGTTCGACCCGGTTCCCTCGCACAGGTTGCCGGCGAGGTTGGCGAAGAGCGCCTCGGAGGCGCCGGCCTGCTGGGCGCGCGCGAGGGCGACGACGTTCTCGCCGTAGGAGGTCGTCTTGAGGCCCGCCAGCGCGCCCCGCTCGTTGCGGGGCCACGGGACCAGGCAGGTCGCCGCGGTCGGCGGATACGGCGCCATCGCGCTGACGGCGACGACGAGGGTCGGCGCGGCGTCGACCCTGCCCGAGCCCATCGGCGCCGGGCCGCCGGTGTAGGTGATCCGGATCCGGCCGAGGGGGAGCGGCTGGCCGGCCAGAACGGCGTCCACCCCGGCGCGGACCTCGGCGAGGTCGACCGGTGGCAGGCCCAGGCCGGCTGCGCTTCGCGCGAGTCGGTCGAGGTGGCGGGTCAGTGCGAAGGCCTGCCCGTCGACGACCTTGATCGCCTCGAAGACGCCATCGCCGACGGTGAAGCCGTGGTCGGCGATGGTGATCGCCGCAGCGGTCGGGTCGGACAGCAGATCCCCGTTCATCCATGCGCGCATGGATGAACCGTAGCGCGGTCGAAACACGCGGAATGGACCCCCGATTTTGCACGTCGAACCGGTTCGGCTAATGTTCTCGTCGTTGCCCGGTACGGCGAAAGCCCGAACGGAAGACAAGCGGACGTAGCTCAGTTGGTAGAGCGCAACCTTGCCAAGGTTGAGGTCGCGAGTTCGAGCCTCGTCGTCCGCTCTGAGAGGTTACACGCCTCCACGGTGGGTTGGCCGAGAGGCGAGGCAACGGACTGCAAATCCGTGTACACGGGTTCAAATCCCGTACCCACCTCGAAGCAAGAAAATGCAGTAATCTGGACAACCCTCCAGAGCACGACAACTAAATAGCACGGGCGATTGGCGCAGCGGTAGCGCGCTTCCCTGACACGGAAGAGGTCACTGGTTCAAACCCAGTATCGCCCACAAGAACGAGAGCCGGATCTGCGAAGATCCGGCTTTCGTCATTTCCATGGGTCGAGTCGAAGGCCGGTCGCGAACACGGTCCCGGAGGGCCTCGACGGGCTACGGCCTGACCATCGTTCAGGTTCGCCTACCCTCTTTTGGGGATGACAAGTACCGACGGGCTCGTTGTCGAACGTACTCACGCAGGTGACAAAAACAGCAGAAAAGATGCGGCAGTCTCCGGTCGGACCCTGACGTGGCGCGGTCGAGCATGCACCCTTGGCGCATGCTCAATCTGAACCAGGTACTCGGGAACCACGTTCAGCAACGGCGCGAGGCGTTGGGCCTGTCGCGCCATGCGGTGGCCATCACGATGGGCCACAGCCCGGAATGGCTCCGGTACCTCGAGATGGGTCGCGGGACGCCTCAGCTGCGCGATGTGGTCCGTCTGGCGATGATCCTGGGCTGCACCTCGGACGAGCTGCTGTGCGTCAAGTGCGGGGCGATCGATCCGTACAGCGACCTCCGCGATGGCGCGGAGGCGGAGCAGGCCGCGGACGCGGCCGAGGCGGACGCCGGGTCCACCGAGGGCGCACCGGGCGCTGACAGCGCTGCGGAGGGCCCCTGACGAGGGCCTCAGGTGGTGGGGGAGTCCTGACCGCTGGTCCAGGCCAACAGCCGGCCGTGGTGGCTGTGCGTCGCGGTGTGCGGGCGAACAGCGAGGAAGATCCGGGCGAACCCTGCCGCCAACAGACCGGCGCCCAGCATGTGCAGGGCGACCAGCAGCACCGGAAGGTCCAACACGTACTGGCTCCAGCCGATCACGCCCTGCAGCAGCTCCAGGCCCAGCAGCGCCGCCGTCACCACGGTGAGCCAGCGGTTCTTCGCGCGGGCGGCCAGCACCAGCAGCAGCACGGTCAGGGCCACCAGGACGTACACCGACGCGGCGTGGATCTGCGAGATCAGCGCGGGGTCGATGCCGTTGCGCTTGGCCTCCTCGTCACCGGCGTGGGGTCCGGCACCGGTGACGATCGTGCCCAGGTAGAGCGTCACCCAGCCGACCACCATGATCGCCAGGGCGGTGAGCCGCATCGGGGCCGGCGCTGCCGAACGCGTGGGGCTGCGCAGATGGTCGAGCATCGCCAGGCAGAGCATCACCATCAGCATCGAGGCCAGGAAGTGCAGTGAGACCACCCACGGGTTGAGGTCGGTGAGCACGGTGATCCCGCCGATCACGGCCTGCAGCGGGATGCCGAGCGCGACGATCAGCGAGTACCGGGTGGAGATGCGGTCCTTGGCCCACAGGGCCGCGAAGAAGCAGGCGATCGCGACCGCGGCCAGCACGAAGGTGAGCATCCGGTTGCCGAACTCGATCGCCCCGTGGATGCCCATCGAGGGATGCGTCGTGTACGACTCGTCGGTGCACTTGGGCCAGGTCGGGCAGCCGAGGCCGGATCCGGTCAGCCGGACCGCGGCGCCGGTGACCACGATGCCGATGTTCGCGAGCAGGTTCGCGACGGCGAGGGGCCACAGCCAGGAGGCGAGGCGCTGCTTGAGATCCATGGCGTTGTCTACTCCCACTTGAAGAACCGGCCGGCCAGCAAGGCACCGCCCGCCGCCCAGAGGGCGAGGACGACGAGCGCGCCGCCGTCCAGTGAACCGTCGAGGAAGGCCGCGCGCAGCGCATCGCCGAGCGCTGCCGAGGGCAGCACCTGCAGCAGCGGCTCCGCCGACCCGTAGCTGTCGCGTGGCATGACGACGGCGCCGCCGGCCAACAGCAACAGGTAGATCAGGTTGGCACCCGCCAGCGTCGCCTCGGCCCGGAGCGTGCCGGCGATGGTGAGCCCGAGGCCGGCGAAGGCGCAGGTGCCCAGCAGCGCGGCCAGCACGGCGTACAGGATTCCTGCCGCGCCGGGGTCCGGGTCCCAGCCGAGTGCGAGTCCGACCACGCCGATCACCACGACCTGGAAGACCTGCACGAGCAGCAGGGCGAGCACCTTGCCGAGCAGCAGCCCGGTCCGGGGCAGGGGAGAGGCACCCAGTCGCTTGAGCAGTCCGTAGCGGCGCTCGAAGCCGGTTGCGATGGCCAGCGACGTGAAGGAGGTCGACATCACCGCCAGGGCCAGCACGCCCGGGGTCAGCACGTCGATCGGACGGTTGGCGAAGTCCAGGTCGAGGCGGCGGGCAGCCAGGGTGCCGCCGATCAGCGCGATCATCGGGATCACCACCGCGAGCAGCAGGTGCTCCCCGTTGCGCAGGATCAGCCGGGTCTCCATGGAGGCCTGGGTGAGCACCTGGCGGTGGAAGGGCGCGGCCCCGGGGGCGGGGGTGAAGGTGCCGCTCATGCGCGCAGCTCCCGTCCGGTGATCTGCAAGAAGACGTCCTCCAACGTGCGCTGGCCCAGGGTCAGCGACTCCGGCAGCACGTTGTGCTGCTGACACCACGCGGAGACCTTCGCCAAGGTGTCGGCATCGGCCGGGCCGGTGATCAGCAGGCTCTGGTTGTTGATCTCGGTGACCTCGGTCCGGTCGCCCAGGGCCCGCTGCAACGACGCAGGAGCGCTCGGCGGGAACGGCTCGGTGACCACCAGGCGGATGGTCGCGTGACCGCTGGAGCGGGTCAGCTCGAACGGCGTCCCGGAGGCGATCAGCGAGCCGCGGTCGATGATGTGGACCTGGTCGGCGAGGCGCTCGGCCTCGTCCATGTAGTGCGTGGTGAGCACGACCGTGACGCCGTCGGCGCGCATCTCCTCGAGCAGCTCCCAGGTGCTGCGCCGCGCGGCCGGGTCCATGCCGGCGGTGGGCTCGTCGACGAAGCAGAGCTCGGGACGGCCGACCACCGCCATCGCCAGTCCGAGTCGCTGCTGCTGGCCGCCGGAGAGCCGCCGGTACGGGGTCCGGCCGCACTCGCCGAGGCCGAGCCGCTCGACCAGCAGGTCGACCGGCAGCGGGTTCGCATGCAGGGCGGCGATGTGCCGCAGCATCTCGACGGCGCGCACCCCGGACCAGGCGCCGCCGTCCTGGAGCATCACGCCGATCCTCGGCAGCAGGTCCTTGCGCTCGGCGTAGGGATCGAGGCCGAGCACCCGGACCCGCCCGCCCTGAGGTCGCCGGTAGCCCTCGCAGGTCTCCAGCGTGGTGGTCTTGCCAGCGCCGTTGGGGCCGAGCACCGCGGTGATCGTGCCGCGCTCGACGCTCAGGGAGAGGTCGTCGACGGCGATCTTGTCGCCGTACTTCATCGTCAGACCGTCGATGAGCACGGCAGGATCGGTCGCAGGCACCGGTCAAGTCTAGGGAGCGCTCGCCAGGCCCGGGCATCGGGGATCGATGAGTTGGCGGGCTCCGGCTGGTCCATTCGGCTATGAGCACGCAATGCGTCACCCAGATGCCGAGATCCGCCGTCGTCCACCGAGCCCGACCAGCACCGCCGCGAGGCGCCGGAAATCAGTCGCCGCTGTCGGCGGTTGGTCCTAGGTTGGTGCCATGAGCCTCGAGCCCGCGATCCTCGCCGACAACCTGGTCAAGCGATTCGGAGACACGGTGGCCGTGGACGGCGTCAGCTTCTCCGTCCCGGCCGGCACGGTGCTGGGGCTGCTCGGCCCCAACGGTGCCGGCAAGACCACCACCGTCCGGATGATGACCACCCTCACCAAGCCGACGTCGGGAACCGCTCGCGTGGCCGGGCACGACGTCGTCGCCGACCCGGCCGGGGTACGCCGCAGCATGGGCCTCACCGGCCAGGCGGCGACCGTGGACGAGCTGCTCACCGGTCGGGAGAACCTGCGCCTGATCGGCGCCCTCTACGGGCTGCCGGGCTCCTACATCCGGCGCGCCAGCGACGACCTCCTCGAGCGCTTCTCGCTGACCGACGCCGGCAACCGGGTGGTCAAGCAGTACTCCGGCGGCATGCGGCGCCGGCTCGACCTCGCGGTCAGCCTGATCGCCACCCCGCCGGTGCTCTTCCTCGACGAGCCGACCACCGGTCTCGACCCGCGCAGCCGGGTCGAGCTGTGGGACGTGCTGCGCGAGCTCGTCGACGACGGCACCACGCTGCTGCTGACCACGCAGTACCTCGAGGAGGCCGACCAGCTCGCCGACCGGATCGTGGTGATCGACAAGGGCTCGGTGATCGCCGAGGGCACGGCGCTCGAGCTCAAGGACGCCTCCGGCCGCGCGGCGGTGGTGGTCACCGTCTCCAACGCCGAGGACCTGCCCCGCGCCGAGGCCCTGCTGCGTGGCGTGACCGGCGAGGCGCACGTGGACACCGCCGCCCGCCAGCTGACCGCACCGGCCAGCGGGCTGGGCGACATGACGAAGGTGGCCAACGCCTTCGACGACACCGGCATCGAGCTCGACGACCTCGGCCTCAAGCGGCCGAGCCTCGATGACGTCTTCCTGCACCTCACCGGGCACCGCGCCGAGCAGGCCGCCCCCGAAGACGAGGAGATCAGCGCATGAGCGCCCCCACCCTTGCCCGCCCGGAGATCCGTCCCGCCGGGCTGGCCCGTGCCTCCCTGACGATCATGCGGCGAAACCTGATCCACATCCGGCGGATGCCGGAGATGCTGATGGACGTCACCATCCAGCCGGTGATGTTCGTGCTGCTCTTCGCCTACGTCTTCGGTGCCTCGATCGACGCCGCGTCCCCGGCCGGCTACCGCGAGTGGCTGCTGCCCGGGATCATGGGCCAGACCATCGCCTTCGCCTCGTTCATCGTCGCCGTCGGGCTCACCGCCGACATCGACAAGGGCGTGGTCGACAGGATGCGCTCGCTGCCGATCCCGCCGGCGTCGGTCCTGGTCGGGCGCAGCCTGTCCAGCATGCTGCACTCCAGCATCGGCATCGTGGTGATGTCGATCACCGGCCTCTTCATCGGCTGGCGGATCCGGGGCAGCGTCCTCGACGCGGTGCTCGGCTACGCGCTGGTGCTGCTGTGGGGCTTCGCGATGATCTGGATCGGGATCTGGGTCGGCTCCGCGATGCGCTCGGTGGAGGCGGTGAACGGGGTCATGTTCACCACGATGTTCCCGATCACCTTCCTGGCCAACACCTTCGCGCCGACCGAGCCGATGCCGAGCTGGTTGCGCACGATCGCGGAGTGGAACCCGATCTCGTCCCTGGTCCAGGCGATGCGGGAGCTGTGGGGGAACACGCCGCCTGCCCCCGACTCCGCGGCCTGGCCGCTGCAGCATCCGGTGCTGATGACCGTGCTCTGGACGGTCGGGATCACCGCCGTGGTCGCGCCCTTGGCGCTGCGCAGCTTCAAGCGCCGCACCCAGGACTAGTCCGCTGGGCGTGAGGTTCGCCACAGCGGGCTTCCTGGTCACGCTCGGGCTTAGGTCACCCTTCCTTGAAGGCGGCCGACCAATAACGTCACACTGATGTTGTGGAAATGGCCCGAGCGAGCGTTGCGCCCCCGGAAGGGGACGCTCCTACCCGTGCTCGGGTCGTGCAGGCCATCCTCGAGAGCGGCCCGTCCACGGCCGCTGCACTGGCCGATCTGCTGGAGCTCACCCCGGCCGCCGTCCGCCGTCACCTCGACCACCTCCTGGAGGAGGGCGTCGTCGAGTCCCGCGAGGAGCGGGTCTACGGCTCGCGTCGTCGCGGACGGCCGGCCCGGGTCTTCGCGCTCACCGAGACCGGTCGCGAGACCCTCGAGCACCAGTACGACACGCTGGCCGCCGACGTGCTCCGCTTCCTCGCCGAGACGCAGGGGGAGGAGGCCGTCGTCGCGTTCGCCCGGCGCCGGGTCGCCTTCCTGGAGACCGGCTTCGCCGAGCTCGCCGCGAAGCGCCCCGACCTGAGCCCGGCTCAGGTGCTGGCCGACGTGCTCACCGCCGGTGGCTACACCGCCGGCGTGCGGCAGCTGCCGATGGCCGACCAGCTCTGCCAGCAGCACTGCCCGGTCTCGCACGTGGCGGCTGAGTTCCCTCAGCTGTGCGAGGCCGAGACGGAGGCGATCGGCCGGGTGCTCGGCCGGCACGTCCAACGCCTGGCCACCATCGCCCACGGCGATGGCGTCTGCACCACCAGCATCCCCGCACTTCCCGAGACCATCAACAAGCAGAACGGATGAGTTGAAGTCATGACTGTCAACCCGATCGAAGAGCTGAACCCCGAGCTCAAGGGCATCGGACGTTACGAGTTCGGCTGGGCCGACGCTGACGTTGCCGGTGCCGACGCGACGCGTGGCCTCAACGAAGCCGTGGTGCGTGACATCTCCGCGAAGAAGAGCGAACCCCAGTGGATGCTCGACATGCGCCTCAAGGGCCTGAAGCTCTTCGGCCGCAAGCCGATGCCGACCTGGGGCTCCGACCTCGACGGCATCGACTTCGACAACATCAAGTACTTCGTCCGCTCCAGCGAGAAGCAGGCGCAGAGCTGGGAAGACCTTCCCGAGGACATCAAGAACACCTACGACAAGCTCGGCATCCCGGAGGCGGAGAAGCAGCGCCTCGTTGCCGGCGTCGCGGCGCAGTACGAGTCCGAGGTCGTCTACCACTCGATCCGTGAGGACCTCGAGCAGCAGGGCGTGCTCTTCCTCGACACCGACACCGCGCTCAAGGAGCAGCCGGAGCTGTTCCAGGAGTACTTCGGCACCGTCATCCCGACCGGTGACAACAAGTTCTCCGCGCTGAACACCGCGGTCTGGTCCGGCGGCTCGTTCATCTACGTGCCCAAGGGCGTCCACGTGGACATCCCGCTGCAGGCCTACTTCCGGATCAACACCGAGAACATGGGTCAGTTCGAGCGCACCCTGATCATCGTCGACGAGGACGCCTACGTGCACTACGTCGAGGGCTGCACCGCGCCGATCTACAGCTCCGACTCGCTGCACAGCGCGGTCGTCGAGATCATCGTGAAGAAGGGCGGTCGCTGCCGCTACACGACGATCCAGAACTGGTCGAACAACGTGTACAACCTGGTCACCAAGCGCGCCGTCTGCGAGGCCGGCGCGACCATGGAGTGGGTCGACGGCAACATCGGCTCCAAGGTGACCATGAAGTACCCGGCCGTCTACCTGATGGGCGAGCACGCCAAGGGCGAGACCCTCTCCATCGCGTTCGCGGGCGAGGGCCAGCACCAGGACGCCGGCGCCAAGATGGTGCACGCCGCCCCGAACACCTCTTCCTCGATCCTGAGCAAGTCGGTCGCCCGCGGTGGCGGTCGCACCTCCTACCGCGGCCTGATCCAGGTCAACGAGGGCGCGCACGGCTCGAAGTCCAACGTCCTCTGTGACGCGCTGCTGGTCGACCAGATCAGCCGCTCCGACACCTACCCGTACGTCGACATCCGCGAGGACGACGTCTCGATGGGTCACGAGGCCTCGGTCTCCAAGGTCTCGGACGACCAGCTCTTCTACCTGATGAGCCGAGGCATGGAGGAGGACGAGGCGATGGCGATGATCGTGCGTGGCTTCGTCGAGCCGATCGCCAAGGAGCTCCCGATGGAGTACGCCCTCGAGCTCAACCGCCTGATCGAGCTGCAGATGGAAGGCGCGGTCGGCTGATCGCCACCGCCCGGACAGACAGAGAAGACAGAGAAGACGAAGTGACTGTTACTGACAACGCTGCCGAGAGCGTCGCGACCGCGCTCGAGGTCGACAAGGTGGAGTCCCACCTGCACCCGGAAGGCTCCTTCGACGTAGCCGACCACCCGGTGCCCACCGGGCGCGAGGAGATCTGGCGCTTCACGCCGCTCAAGCGGCTGCGGGGCCTGCACGACGACGCCCCGCTCTCCGGTGCCGACCTCACCATCGACGTGTCCCTGGCCGAGGGCGTCACCGGCACCGCGGTGCCGGTGGCCGACTCCGCCCGCGGCATCTCGGGTGCCGTGCCCACCGACCGGGTCGCGGCCCGCGCCTGGGAGGCGGCCTCGAGCGTCTACGAGGTGACCATCGCCGACGAGGCCGTGGTCGCGGGTGCCTCGATCATCACGATCACCGGCCAGGGCGTCGGGCCCGCCGGTGCCGGCCACCTGCTGATCCGCGCCGGCAAGTTCTCCAACGCCACCGTCGTGGTCGCCTACAAAGGCTCCGCGGTCTGGGCCGAGAACATCGAGCTCGTCCTCGAGGACGGCGCCCAGCTCACCTTCGTCACCGTCCAGGACTGGGACGACGACGCGGTGCACCTGGTCAGCCAGCACGCTCGGATCGGCCGTGACGCCCAGCTCAAGCACGTGGCGGTCACCTTCGGTGGCGACGTCGTCCGCTCCGACACCAGCACCGAGTACTCCGGTCCCGGCGGTGGCGTCGAGGCGCTCGGTCTCTACTTCGCCGACGAGGGCCAGCACATCGAGCACCGGCTCTTCGTCGACCACAACGCGCCCAGGACCACCAGCAACGTGGTCTACAAGGGTGCGCTGCAGGGCGACGGTGCGCACGCGGTCTGGATCGGCAACGTGCTGATCCGCAAGGTCGCCGAGGGCATCGAGACGTACGAGGAGAACCGCAACCTGATCCTCACCGACGGCACCCTGTGCGACTCGGTCCCGAACCTGGAGATCGAGACCGGTGAGATCGCCGGCGCCGGCCACGCCTCGGCCACCGCGCGCTTCGACGACAACCAGCTCTTCTACCTGCGCTCGCGCGGCATCGACGAGAAGGAGGCGCAGCGCCTGGTGGTGCACGGCTTCTTCAACGACCTGATCCGCAAGATCGACGTTCCGGCGATCGAGGAGCAGCTGGTCGCCACCGTCGAGGCCGAGCTCGCCAAGAACGTCCTCAAGGAGATCTGATGGGCTTCGTCCGGGCCTGCGCGCTCACCGAGGTGCCCTCCGACGAGGCGCTCGGCGTCACCGTCGACGGCGTCGACGTGGCCGTTGCCCGTGACGGCGACGAGTACTTCGCGCTGCGCGACGAGTGCTCGCACGCCGCCGTCCCGCTCTCGGAGGGAGAGGTCGCCGACGGCACCATCGAGTGCTGGCTGCACGGCTCCACCTTCGACCTGCGCAACGGCAAGCCCACGTGCCTTCCGGCCACCGAGCCGGTGGCCACCTTCGCGGTGGAGGTGCGCGACGACGAGCTCTACGTCGACGTCACCGACACCCTCAACGGCGTCAGCGCCTCCTGAACCTGACTCACGCAACCAAGAGAGAGAACCAAGAATGGCAACCCTGGAGATCAAGGACCTGCACGTCTCCGTCAGCACCGAGGACGGCGACAAGGAGATCCTCAAGGGCGTCACGCTGACCATCAAGGACGGCGAGACCCACGCGATCATGGGCCCCAACGGCTCCGGCAAGTCCACCCTGGCCTACACCATCGCCGGGCACCCGAAGTACACCGTCACCGGCGGCACGATCACCCTCGACGGCGAGGACGTGCTGGAGATGTCGGTGGACGAGCGCGCCCGCGCCGGACTCTTCTTGGCCATGCAGTACCCGGTCGAGGTCCCCGGCGTCTCGGTGTCGAACTTCCTGCGCACCGCGAAGACGGCCATCGACGGCGAGGCCCCGAAGCTGCGCACCTGGGTCAAGGACGTGAACACGGCCCTGAGCCAGATGAACCTGGACTCCTCCTTCTCGCAGCGCTCGGTCAACGAGGGCTTCTCCGGTGGCGAGAAGAAGCGCCACGAGATCGCCCAGCTCGACCTGCTCGACCCGAAGGTCGCGATCCTCGACGAGACCGACTCCGGCCTCGACATCGACGCGCTCAAGGTCGTCTCCGAGGGCGTGAACCGGTTCAGCGAGCGTGACGGCAAGGGCGTCCTGCTGATCACCCACTACACCCGGATCCTGCGCTACATCAAGCCCGACCAGGTGCACGTCTTCGTGGCCGGCAAGGTCGCCGAGTCCGGCGGTGCGGAGCTGGCCGACGAGCTCGAGGCGAACGGCTACGAGAAGTACCTCGGCGCCGCTGCCACTGGAGCCTGAGATGACGCTGGAGGGCCTGCTGCCTGAGCTCGAGATGATCCGGGCGGACTTCCCGATCCTCGAGCGCACGGTGCACGGGTTGCCGCTGGTCTACCTGGACAGCGCCAACACCTCGCAGAAGCCGCAGATCGTCATCGACACGATGGTCGACCACCTCGAACGCCACAACGCCAACGTGGCGCGGGCGATGCACCAGCTGGGTGCGGAGTCCACCGAGGCGTTCGAGGGCGCGCGCGACAAGGTCGCCGGGTTCATCGGTGCCCCGTCGCGGGACGAGGTGATCTTCACCAAGAACGCCTCCGAGGCGCTCAACCTGGTGGCGAACACCTTGGCGTGGGCGCGCGGTCGCTACGAGATCGGCGCGGGCGACGAGGTCGTCATCACCGAGATGGAGCACCACTCCAACATCGTGCCGTGGCAGTTGCTGACCGAGCGCAAGGGCGCGACCCTGCGCTGGTTCGGCGTGACCGACGACGGGCAGCTGGACACCTCCAACATCGACGAGCTGATCACCGAGCGCACCAAGGTGGTGGCCCTGACCTGGGTCTCCAACATGCTCGGCACGATCAACCCGATCGCCGCGATCGCCAAGCGGGCCCACGAGGTGGGCGCGCTGGTCGTGGTGGACGGCGCACAGGCCGTTCCGCAGATGCCGGTCGACCTCCAGGGCTTCGGCCCCGGCGAGGCGCCCGACTTCCTGATCTTCACCGGGCACAAGGTCGTCGGCCCTACCGGCATCGGTGTGCTGTGGGGGCGCCGGGAGGTGCTCGAGGAGCTTCCGCCGTTCCTGGGCGGTGGCGAGATGATCGCCACGGTGACGATGGCCCGTTCCACCTACGCGGGCATCCCGCACAAGTTCGAGGCGGGCACCCCGCCGATCGTCGAGGCCGTCGGCCTGGGCGCTGCGGTGGAGTACCTCGGCCACGTCGGGATGGAGAACGTGCGTCGTCACGAGCACGCGATCACGGCCTACGCGCTGGAGGGTCTCGCCACGGTGCCGGGGATCAAGGTCCTCGGCCCCGCCGACGCCGCGCTGCGCGGTGGCGCGATCTCCTTCGAGCTGGACGGCGTGCACCCGCACGACATCGCGCAGGTGGTCGACTCGCGCGGGGTCGCGATCCGGGCCGGGCATCACTGCGCGAAGCCGGCGCACCAGCGCTTCGGCGTCCAGGCCTCCACCCGGATGTCGTCGTACCTGTACACCACCCCGGCGGAGATCGACGCGTTCATCGAGGCGCTGGAATACACCCGCAGCTACTTCAAGTTGAGCTGATTGAGATGACTGCTGCGAATCTGGACGCTCTCTACCAAGAGATCATCCTCGACCACTACAAGAACCCCCTGAACAAGGGGCTGCGTGACGACTTCGAGGCCGAGGTCCATCACGTCAACCCGACCTGCGGTGACGAGATCACGCTGCGGGTCCACCTCGAGGACGGGAAGGTCGCGGACGTCTCCTACGACTCCGTGGGCTGCTCGATCTCGCAGGCCTCGGCCTCGGTGCTCACCGATCTGGTGATCGGCAAGAGCATCGACGAGGCGATGGAGATCCACCAGGAGTTCCAGACCCTGATGCAGGGCAAGGGCAACGTCGAGCCGGACGAGGAGGTGCTGGAGGACGCGATCGCGTTCGCCGGCGTCGCGAAGTTCCCGGCTCGGGTGAAGTGCGCACTGCTCTCCTGGATGGCCTGGAAGGACGCAACCGCCCAGGCCCTGGCCACCCCCGACCCTTCGGCGAACTGAGGAGTACCCGATGACTGACAACACCGACCTACCCGAGGTCCCGGAGGCCACCGGCGCCGTCGCGACCACCACGGTCGACGACGTCACCGAGGCGATGAAGGACGTCGTGGACCCCGAGCTGGGGATCAACGTCGTCGACCTCGGCCTGGTCTACGACGTGCACCTCGACGAGGAGACCAACGTCGTCCTCGACATGACGCTCACCTCGGCGGCCTGCCCGTTGACCGACGTCATCCAGGACCAGACCAACTCCGCTTTGGAGGGCCTGGTCAAGGACGTCACCATCAACTGGGTCTGGATGCCGCCGTGGGGCCCGGACAAGATCACCGACGACGGCCGCGAGCAGCTGCGCGCGCTGGGCTTCAACGTCTGAGCCACGTCACGCATCACGAGCCGCCGGATCACCGATCCGGCGGCTCGTGGCGTCTCAGTCCTCGCCGAGAGCGACGAGCTCCTCGACGTAGCCGAGGGCCGGGCTCTGGTAGCCGGGAGCCGCCGACGCGGCCTCGATGTCGGCGTCGGTGACCTTGAGGCCGGTATGCACCGACACCATCTCCCGGCCGATGGTGAACGCATCTTCCACCTGATCGTCCAACGGCTGGTCGAGATCCACCCAGGCCCGACTCGCCAAGGCGCGCAGGTGCCGGGGGAAGTGCCGCGGCTCCACGTAGTCGTACTCGTCGTCGTCGAAGACCAGTGCGCCGTCGGTGGCCGCGCCGAAGCGCACCATGGCGTCGATGTCGTCACGAACCACCGCGGCGGAGCCGCCGATCCTGGAGAGCGCGACGAGCACCTTGCGGGTCGGGTCGCCGTAGCCGGTCGGTTCCACGCCGACCACGCCGCCCGCGATCTCGTGGAAGCTCCACGCGGTGTGATCGCCGTCGAGATCGACCCGATCCTGAGGCGTCGGCTGGGTCGGATCCAGGGCAGCCACCGGTCGCGGTGCACAGGTCCCAAAGATTGGGGTCGGACCCTGACGTGGCAGGGACGGCTGCGGTCCTAGCGTCGGCTGCATGTGGCATCCACGCAGGCTCGGCGCAGCCCAACTCTCCCTCACGCTGGTGCTCAGCAGCGTGGCCCTGGGCGTCGCGCTGAGCCCGCCGGCCTCCGCAGCCAAGCCCGCTGTCAAGGCACCGTCGGTGGCGGTCACCGAACGCGCCGGCAAGGCAGTGGTGGTGCTCAAGCTCGCCAAGCGGGCGCCCAAGCGGCTCAAGGTGGCCTGGGCGACCAAGCCCGGCAGCGCCCACGCGGGCAAGGACTTCAAGGCGGCCCGGGGCACCGTCGTGGTGGCCAAGGGCAAGCGCAGTGCCCGGCTCTCGGTGCGGATCGTCAACGACGCGATCGCCGAGCCGACCGAGTCGTTCACCGTGACGCTGCGCAGCGCCACCGCCAAGGTGCCGGGCCGGGTCCGCGTGACGATCCGCGACGACGACGGCGGGGGTGGCCCGGGCGTTCCTGGCGGGTTGGCCTACCCCCACGCGATCAGCGGTCCGGTCTCCGGACACACCAAGGTGGCGGTCTACTCCGGGGGAACCATCAGCGACGATCTCCACGTCGCCTGGAGCGGCACCGTCACCCTGGCCTACCAGCACAACGATCCGATCCTCGGCACGCCGTGGGGCCGCAGCGAGCTGCACTACGTCGTCCAGTCCGCCAGCATCAGCTGGACCGCCAGCGGCACCTGCACCGGATCGGGGACGCTGACCGCCGGCCAGCTCACCGGAGAGCTGCTGCTCGACGAGGCGAAGGCCGGCCCCGGCCACGACGAGGACGCCCGCTACTGGGACTACAGCATCTACCTGGCTCCGGTCTCGGGCCCGAGCGGCAACCTGCCGGTGATGTGCGGGGGCACCCCCGGCAATGCGGGGCCGCGGGTCGGGCAGGGCGGGTTCGGTGGGGCACTGGTCTACAACGGCCACGCCACCGCCGACCAGCCCGCCAGCAACCGCTACTCCGCGACCCGGTTCGCCTTCGCCGGCACAGCCGACCCGGCGACCTTGACCTACGACAACACCTGGCAGCTCACCGGCAGCGGCACCGCTGCGCGCTGACGAGATCGACGAGATCGACACGATCGACAAGGAGACCTTCATGTTCCGGATCCGACGCGGCACCTACGCGAACGTCACCGCGACCCTGGCCCTGGCACTCGCCCTGGGCGGCACCGCCGCGGTCGCTGCCGAGAAGATCGGCGGCAGCCAGATCGCGAAGAACGCGATCACCAGCAAGCACGTCAAGAACGGCCAGATCGGCACCGCGGACCTGAGCGCGGCCGCGCGGCGCGGGATGGTCGGCCCGCGGGGCGCCGCCGGGGCAGCAGGCGCGCCGGGTGCACCGGGTGTGCCTGGCGCACCGGGCATCAGCGGCCACCAGGTGGTCAGTGCGGAGAGCTCGGAGTCGGATGCCGACGGCTGGTCGATGGTCAGCGTGCTCTGCCCGCTGGGGAAGAAGGCGTTGGGCTATGGCACCTCGTGGCGCAACGTTGCCGGGAACACGATGACGCTGTTCACCGCGCATGCGACGGTGAGCCTCAACCCCAGCGGCACGGGCTACAACGCCTACGGCGAGGCCGCGGGACCAGGCGCTTGGCTGACCCTCCAGGTGGTCTGCGCCGACGTCAGCTGAAACCGATCGCACCGGCGCGGGAGTGTGTACCTTGTCACAATGTCGCCCACTCCCTCGCCCAGCGAGCGCGAGCTCGCCGCTGCCGCCCTGATCGCCGACGTCATGGTGCCGGGCTCGGGGGCCGTTCCGTCGGCGTCCCAGCTCGGGGTGCCCGAGCTGATGCTGCGGCTCGCCGGCCGCAACCCGCGTGAGGCGGATCGCCGTCAGCTCGCCATGCTGCTGCGGGCCTGGGACACCCGGGCCGCAGGACTGGCGCTGGGCACGCGCGGACGTCGCTTCTCCGAGCTGGACCCCGCCGCCCGCGAGCAGGTGCTGCTGGGCCTGGCGAGCTCACGCGTGCCCCAGAAGCGGGCCCTCTTCTCCGCCCTGCGGTTCGGGATCATGGTCGCCGCCTACGCCACGCCGGGGCCGACCGGCCACTCACCGCTGTGGGACGAGGTCGGCTACGACGCGCCGTTCGGGGTCCGCCCCGATGCCGGGCCGCGGCCGCTCGCACCGCTCCGGTTCACCGACGACACCGAGCTCAGTGCGGATGTGGTCGTGGTGGGCTCGGGTGCCGGCGGCGGCACCGCTGCCGGGGCGCTGGCCGCGGCTGGTCTCGATGTCGTCGTCCTGGAGGCGGGGGAGTACCACGACGACGCCGACTTCGACGGCTCCGAGCTGACCGCCTTCTCGACGTTCTACGCCCCGGCGCCGCAGAGCAGCGTCGAGGGTCAGATCGCGCTGATGGCCGGCTACGGCGTCGGCGGCGGCACGGTGGTCAACTACACGACCTCGTTCCGCACCCCGGACGACGTCCGCGAGGAGTGGGCGGGCCTGGGTGCGACGCAGTTCGCCGAGCAGGAGTACGCCGACTCGTTGGACGCCGTCTGCGCGCGACTCGGGGTCAACACGGACCATGACGCCATCGCTCCGCGTGACGCCAAGCTGCAAGCGGGGCTGGAGGCGTTGGGCTGGCATGTGGATGCGATGCCACGCAACGTGAAGGGCTGCGACCAGGGCGTCGAGTGCGGCCGTTGCGGGATGGGCTGCCGGCTCGGCGCCAAGCAGTCGACCGCGAAGACCTGGCTGGTCGACGCCGCTCAGGCGGGCGCCCGGATCGTGGTCGGCGCCCGGGCGATGCGCGTCACCCAGGCGTTGGGCCGCGCGGACGGCGTGGAGGCGGTGACCGTCTCCGGGCACCGACTCACGGTGCGGGCGCGCGCCGTCGTGGTCGCTGCTGGGGCGATCCAGACCCCGGCGCTGCTGCGTCGCAGCGGGCTCGGCAACCCGAACATCGGCCGGCACCTGCGGCTGCACCCGGCCACCGCGGTCTGGGCGCGCTACGACGAGGACGTGCTGCCGTGGACCGGCTCCCTGCAGAGCCGCTTCTCCCAGCAGGACAGGGATTTGGACGGCAACGGCTACGGCGTGATCTACGAGACCGCGCCGATCACGGTCGCCTTCGGGGCCGCGTTCGTGCCGTGGCACGGCGGCGCCGCGCACGCGGAGCGGATGCGGCAGCTGCGCACGCTGGCACCGATGGTGGTGATCGACCGGGACCGCGACAGCGGTGAGGTGCGGGTCGGCAAGGACGGCGAGCCGGTGGTGCACTACCGGCTCTCGCAGCGCGACACTGCGCACCTGCACCGCGGCATCGTGAACGCCGCGCGGATCGCGGAGGCCTCAGGGGCGCTGGAGATCTTCTCCACCCACCAGCGCCCGGTCGGCTACGCGCCCGGACGCCACGGCAGCATCGCCACCTTCGAGGCCGACGCGCTGGCGGCGGGCTACGACCCGGGCCGGGTCGGGCTCGCGGCGCTGCACATCATGGGCAGTGCGCGGATGGGTGGTGCTCCCGAGATGTCGGCGCTCAACCCGGACGGCGAGGTCTGGGAGCTGCCCGGTCTGGTCGTCGCCGACGGCTCCTGCTTCCCGACGGCGTCGGGGGTCAATCCGATGATCTCGATCGAGGCCATCGCCCACATGAACGCGCGCAGGCTGGCGGCTCGGCTGAGCTGACGCTCAGGCGTTCACGACCTCGACCGCGATCGCCTGGGCATCCGCGATCGCCTGCTCCAGAACGGAGCGGCGGGGGTCGGGGGTGGCGAGCCACGGACCGACCACCAGGTCGCGCAGGCCACGCAGGCGGGCGTCGTCCAGGGTGGCGTCGACGGCGGCATGGTCGCCCCCGATCACCAGCACAGCAAGGCCGCGGCGCTCGGTGAGGATCCGCGCGGCGTGGTCGGCGGCGGCACCGAACGCGGCCTTGGCCTGGTTGTCACGCCGGCGCGCGAAGCGCTGCTGGCTCTGGCCACCGGCCTTGGTGCGTCCTTGCACGTGCCGTTGCCCGGTCTTGGAGTCGGTCAGCTCGGCTCCGTGCAACCGGGCGATGGCGAAGCCGCCCTTGCGCACCAGGAGCACGCCCCAGTCCACGGGCGGAACGGCTGCGGCTGCGAACCGGTCGAGGTCGGGCTCAGCGTCGAACGAGGCGCCGAACGGCAGCTGGAACCGGCAGCTCGAGCCGTCCTCGGCGCGGCCGCTCAGGGCCCCGTCCACCACGGTGAAGGCGGTCTCGCCGTGGCGTTCGGCGAAGTTCTCCACCCAACGGGGGAGTCGCGCGGCGGGAAGCAGGAGGTCAGGCACGACCCCGACGATAGGCGCAACTGCCGCATTCTCGGCGGATCACATGCCAAGATCGGAGCATGTGGCAGCCGCAGCCCGGATGGCACGCGCTCCCGGGCGGGGGCGGGCCCAGCACCCTGGGAGCGTGGCGTGCCGTCGTGGGGGAGCAGGCGGTGGTGGTCAAGCGGATCGCCGCCCCGCAGCCGGGCGACCCGGGAGAGCTCAGCGACCCGCACCACTTCGCCTACTGGCGCCGGGAGGCGGAGGTGGTCGGCTCAGGTCTCGTCGAGGCAACCCCGGGGCTGCGCGCGGGCGGTCCGGGCGCCGTCGACGAGGACGACGAGGGCATCACCCTGATCCAGCCCTGGATCGAGGACGCCGCCAACAACGGCCTGGCGATCGCACGCTGCCTGGGTCGCTTCGCGGCAGCCCGCATCGAGACGCCCTGGCTGGCACGCGACCAGCTCCGCGACCGGATGGGCCGGGTGGAGCGCAACGGCGGGTGGCGGACCCTGGGGCGCACCACCCTGGCCGACATCGCCGATCGGCTCTGGAGCCGGCGGATCGGCCTGATGGATCGCCTGGACGCATTGCCGCAGGTGCCGCAGCATGGCGATGCGACGCCGGCCAACCTGCGCGGACGCGAGGACGACGACGTCCTGGCCATCGATTGGGGGAGCCTCGGCACGGGCCCGGTCGGCGCTGACCTCGGCTACTTCGCGCTCAGCGCCCGCGAGCAGCTGACGCCGTTGGTCGAGGCCCATCTGCTCGGCCTGCCTGCGGGTCTCGCCACCCGTGTCGAGGTGGAGCTCGGCGCCCGGGTGACCGCCGTCTACACCGCCTTCAACCGGGCGGAGTGGGCGCTGGCGCGGGTCGCCGTCGGCGAGGGGCCGCTGGTGGCGAAGCTCCGGCATCCGAGCGTCGCGCCGTACCTGCGCTCCTTGCAGCGGCTGGTTCCGGAGATCGAAGCGTTGCTGTGAACGACTGAGCCGTCACAAGCGCAAGCTCGACTGTTACAAGCGCAAGCTCGGCGTCAGCGCCAGATGTCGCAGGCGGCGTAGTCGCCGGACTCGTACCCGGTGCGGAACCACTGCTCGCGCTGCTCGGAGGAGCCGTGGGTCCACTCGTCGGGGTCGACGCGTCCCTGGCTGACCTTCTGGATGTGGTCGTCGCCGACGGCCTGGGCGGCCGCGATCGCCTCGCGCAGGTCGTTCTCGGTGGGGCCCTCGGCGAAGAGCGGCTCGCCGTCCGCGGTGTCGGTGCTGACCGCGTTGTGCACCCAGAGCCCGGCGTAGCAGTCGGCCTGCAGCTCCAGCTTCACCGCGTCGCTGTTGCGGCCCTTCTGGGTGCGCACGTTGCCCATCTGGCCGGTCAGGTTCTGGATGTGGTGCCCGTACTCGTGGCCGAGGACGTACCACTCGACGAACTCACCGGGCGGGCCGCCGAGCTGGCGGACCAGGACGTCGTCGAAGAAGTCGGTGTCGAGGTAGACGTTCATGTCCCCGGGGGCCGGGCAGTAGAACGGCCCGACCGCGGCGCTGGCCTGGCCGCAGCCGGTGCTGATCGAGCCGGTGAAGGTGACCGTGGCCGCCGGCTGGTAGGAGACTCCCGCGGCCTGCTGCAGGGTGTCGCCCCAGTAGTCCTGGATCGAATTCACCACCGCGACCCGGCCGCAGTCGTGGCTCTCGGCTGCGTCCTGGCCGGTCTTGCAGTCGTCGTAGCGCCCGGTGTCGGCCTGCGAGCCGCCGGCCACCTGCAGCTGCGAGGGATCGAGCGCCAGTCCGCCCGTGCCGCCACCGCCTCCGCCGCCGACGCACTGCATGAGCACGATGGCGGCGATCACCAGGACCAGGCCGAGCCCGCCACCGCCGGCGACCTTGCCGCCGGGGATCGGAAGCCGCATCCCACCGCCGCCGAGGCCACCACCACCGCTGCCGGCGTCGCGGACCTGTCCCGAGTCAAGCCGTGCCTTGGGGTTGAAGCGCATGCGAGTGCCTTTCGCGCGGGCTCACCGATTCCGATGGCCACCGTTACCACCCGTACACTAACCACCCTGATGATTACCGCCCAGCAACTCGAGGTCCGGGCCGGTGCGCGGCTCCTCATGGAGAACGTCAACTTCCGTGTCGCAGCTGGTGACAAGGTCGGGTTGGTGGGCCGCAACGGCGCCGGCAAGACCACGCTCACCAAGATCCTGGCCGGCGAGGCACTGCCTGCCGGCGGCAAGGTCGTCCGCAGCGGCGAGCTCGGCTACCTGCCGCAGGACCCGCGGGTCGGTGACCCCGAGGTGCTGGGGCGCGACCGGATCCTCTCCGCGCGTGGTCTCGACGAGGTGGTCCGCCGACTGCGCACCGCCGAGGTCGAGATGGGCTCCGACAATCCGGAGATCGCCGAGCGCGCGATGAAGCGCTACGCCCGCGCCGACAACGAGCTGCACGCCAACGGTGGCTATGCGGCCGAGTCGGAGGCGGCCACCATCGCCAGCAGCCTGGGCATCGAGGAGCGGGTGCTCAACCAGCCGCTGAAGACCCTCTCGGGTGGTCAGCGCCGCCGCGTGGAGCTGGCCCGGATCCTCTTCTCCGACGCCGACACGATGCTGCTCGACGAGCCGACCAACCACCTCGACGTCGACTCGATCGTCTGGCTGCGCGGGTTCCTGCAGAACTACAAGGGCGGGCTGATCGTGATCAGCCACGACAACGAGCTGCTCGAGGCGACGGTCAACAAGGTCTTCCACCTCGACGCCAACCGCGCCGAGATCGACGTCTACAACATGGGCTGGAAGGCCTACCTCACCCAGCGTGAGACCGACGAGCGACGCCGCAAGCGCGAGCGCGCCAACGCCGAGTCGAAGGCGAAGACGCTGACCGACCAGGCGAACCGGATGCGCGCCAAGGCCAGCAAGGCCTCTGCCGCCCAGTCGATGCTCAAGCGGGCCGAGAAGATGGTCGCCGGCCTGGAGAGCGAGCGTCAGTCCGACAAGGTCGCCCGGATCAAGTTCCCCTCGCCCGCCCCGTGTGGCAAGACGCCCTTGATGGGCAAGGAGCTGTCGAAGTCGTTCGGCTCGCTCGAGGTCTTCATGGACGTCGACCTGGCGATCGACAAGGGCAGCCGGGTGGTCATCCTCGGCTTCAACGGTGCCGGCAAGACGACGATGCTGCGGATCCTGGCCGGCGTCGACAAGCCGGACACCGGCGAGGTGGTCCCCGGGCACGGACTCAAGGTCGGCTACTACGCCCAGGAGCACGAGACCCTCGACGTGAACCGCACCGTGCTGGAGAACATGCAGAGCGCGGCTCCGCAGCTCACCGACACCGAGGCGCGCAGCGTGCTGGGCTCCTTCCTCTTCTCCGGCGACGACGCCCACAAGCCCGCCGGGGTGCTCTCCGGTGGCGAGAAGACCCGGTTGGCGCTGGCCAGCCTGGTCGTCTCCAGCGCCAACGTGCTGCTGCTCGACGAGCCCACCAACAACCTCGACCCGGCTTCGCGCGAGGAGGTGCTGGCGGCGATCCGCACCTACGAGGGCGCGATCATCCTGGTCACCCACGACGAGGGCGCAGTCCGGGCCCTCGAGCCGGATCGCGTGCTGCTGCTGCCCGACGGCGACGAGGACCTCTGGTCCGAGGACTACGCCGACCTGGTCTCGCTCGCCTGATCGATGGCCGCGCATGGCATGCTGCGGCACATGGAGACTCGTGAGTACGCCGACGCCGGCCTGAAGGTCACCCTCGACGGCGCGGTGGCGACCCTGCTGCTGAACCGTCCGGAGGCCCGCAACGCGCAGCACCCCGCGCTGTGGGCGGCGATGGCGGAGGCGATCGACTCCTTCGGGGAGGAGATCCGCGTCGTTGTGGTGCGGGGCAGTGGCGGCACCTTCAGCGCCGGGCTCGACCTCGCGCTGCTCGACCCGTCGCGCGCCGGCGAGGCGGACAGCATGGTGGCCCTCGCCGCCCGCGGGCCCGAGGCGATCATCGACCAGATCGACGTCTACCAGCAGCCCTTCGTCAAGCTCGCCGACCCGCGGTTCATCTCGATCGCGGTGGTCGACGGCTTCGCGATCGGGGCAGGCTTCCAGCTCGCCCTCTGCTGTGACCTGCGCCTGGTCGCTGACGACGCTCGGCTCTGCATGAAGGAGCCCGCCCTCGGCCTGGTCCCCGACCTGGTGGGAACAAAGCCACTGGTCGAGGCCGTTGGGTATGCGAGGGCTCTGGAGATCTGCGCCACGGCCCGTTGGGTGAGTGGTGAGGAGGCCGGACGGATCGGACTGGCTCAGGTGGTGGCTCCGGCGACGGAGCTCGACGCCGAGCTGGCCACGCTGATCGGCGGCCTCACCCAGCATCCGGCGGCAGCGGTGCGGGCCACCACCGAGCTCCTGCACGACGCATCCGCACGCACGCTCGACGAGCAGCGCCTCGCCGAGCGGACCGCGCAGGCCGCCCGCTTCGGTGAGCTGGCCGCCGCGTTCCAGTAAGACGACCACCAGGAGGTACCCATGTCAGGGATGGGCGGGATGGGAGCCACCTTCCGGACGCTGCGCACCGATCGCAGCATCGTCAACAACAAGCTGGACCGGCACACCGTGCGCCGGGTGCTCAGCTTCGCCGCGCCGCACCGACGGCTGATCGCCGCCTTCCTGGCGATCACCGTCGTCGACGCGTGCCTGGTCGTGGTCACACCCCTGCTGGTGCAGCGGATCGTCGACCACGGCATCCTCGAGGGCGACACCTCGCTGGTGGTCTGGCTGGCCGCCGCGATGGCCGCGACCGCACTGGTCGGCGGGGTGCTCTCGGTGCTCAGCGGGTGGTTCTCCTCCCGGATCGGTGAGGGACTGATCTTCGACCTGCGCACCAAGGTCTTCGGCCACGTGCAGCGGCAGTCGATCGCCTTCTTCACCCGCACCCAGACCGGTGCCCTGGTCTCCCGGCTCAACAACGACGTGATCGGTGCCCAACGCGCCTTCACCTCGACCTTGTCCAGCACGGTCTCCAACAGCATCTCGGTGGTCGTCGTCGGCGTCGCGATGCTGGCGCTGAGCTGGCAGGTCACCTTGGCATGTCTGGCGCTGTTCCCGATCCTGCTGCTGGCCTCGCACTGGGTGAGCAACCGGCTGGCCGGGCTGACCCGTGAGCAGATGGACGGAAACGCCGACCTCGGCAACCAGATGACCGAGCGGTTCAACGTCGGTGGCGCCATGCTGCTCAAGCTCTTCGGCCGGCGCGCCACCGAGGACGACCTCTTCGCGCAGAAGGCCAGCACGGTCCGCGACCTCGGCGTCCGGATCTCGCTGATCACCCGGATCTTCACCGCCACCATGACCACCGTGCCCGCGCTGGCCACGGCACTCGTCTACGGCGTCGGCGGCGCGATGGCGATCCGCCAGGAGCTCAGCATCGGCACGGTGCTGGCGCTGGCCACCCTGCTGCTGCGACTGCTCGGTCCGTTGCAGGGACTCTCCAACGTGCGGGTCGACGTGATGACCGCGCTGGTCAGCTTCGAGCGGGTCTTCGAGGTCCTCGACCTGCCCTCCGCGATCGTCGAGCGCGACGACGCCAAGCGGGTGCGCAGCGGCCCGATCGGGGTGGAGTTCGACCACGTCGCCTTCACCTACCCGACGGCCGACGAGATCTCCCTGGCCTCCCTGGAGCGGATCGCGCGCCGGGGCAGTGCTCCCAGTGGCCCGGTGCTGCGCGACCTGACCTTCACCGCAGAACCCGGGCAGATGGTGGCGCTGGTCGGCCCCTCGGGGGCCGGCAAGACCACCGTCACCCACCTGATCGCCCGGCTCTACGACGTCAGCGGGGGAGCGGTGCGCGTCGGCGGCACCGACGTGCGCGAGCTCGAGCTCGAGTCGCTGGAGGACGTCGTCGGCTATGTCACCCAGGACGCCCACATGTTCCACGACACGGTGCGCGCCAACCTCCGCTACGCGCGCCCCGACGCCGACGACCAGCAGGTCTGGCAGGCGTTGGAGGGGGCCCGGATCGCCGAGCTGGTCCGCTCGCTGCCCGACGGCCTCGACACCGTGATCGGCGACCGTGGCTACCGGCTCTCCGGTGGCGAGCGCCAGCGGCTGGCGATCGCCCGGCTGCTGCTGAAGGCCCCGGCGGTGGTGGTCCTCGACGAGGCCACCGCGCACCTCGACTCGGAGTCGGAGGTCGCCGTCCAGGCGGCCCTGGAGAGCGCCCTGGCCGGTCGCACCTCGATCGTGATCGCACACCGGCTCTCGACGGTGCGCAACGCCGACCAGATCCTCGTCCTCGACGACGGCGAGATCGTCGAGCGGGGCACCCACGATGATCTGCTGGCTCGGGGCGGCCTCTACGCTGACCTCTATCGCACCCAGTTCCAGCAGGTGCCCGACTACCCCGGCGACGTCCTCTGCGCCTGGTGCGACCAGCCCGGTCCGCACGAGCACGGCGCGAGCTCCGAGCCGGTGCCCGCCAAGGAGTGACATGGATCTGCAGCTGTCCGAGCGCGTCTATCTGGTGACCGGGGGAGCCGGCGGCCTGGGCCGTGCCACCGCCGAGCAGCTGGTCGCGGACGGCGCCCGGGTGCTGCTCACCGGGCGCAACGAGGAGTCCCTGCAGCGCGCCGTCTCCGAGCTGGGCGGCAACGCCGCCTACCAGGTCGCCGACAACGCCGAGGCGACCGCCGCCGAGGCCCTGGTGGCCACGGCGCTGGCGCGCTGGGGTCGCCTGGACGGCGTGCTGATCTCGGTCGGCGGGCCGCTGACCGGCACCTCGACCGGCACCAGCGCC
>NZ_BAAALG010000015.1:0-971 GCF_039528155.1 Nocardioides dubius
GAAGGTGCGAACAAGTTCCTGATATGAGATCATCATATTCATCCGGAGCGCATCCCAGAGGGACATCATGAGCCATCAACTCACCTTCGCCGATAGTGAATTCAGCACTAAGCGCCGTCAGACCCGAAAAGAGATTTTCCTCTCCCGCATGGAGCAGATTCTGCCATGGCAAAACATGGTGGAAGTCATCGAGCCGTTTTATCCCAAGGCGGGCAATGGCCGACGGCCCTATCCGCTGGAGACCATGCTGCGTATTCACTGCATGCAGCATTGGTACAACCTGAGCGACGGTGCCATGGAAGATGCCCTGTACGAAATCGCCTCCATGCGCCTGTTTGCCCGATTATCCCTGGATAGCGCCCTGCCGGATCGCACCACCATCATGAATTTCCGCCACCTGCTCGAGCAGCATCAACTGGCCCGTCAATTGTTCAAGACCATCAATCGCTGGCTGGCCGAAGCAGGCGTCATGATGACCCAAGGCACTTTGGTGGATGCCACCATCATTGAGGCACCCAGCTCTACCAAGAACAAAGAGCAGCAACGCGATCCGGAGATGCATCAGACCAAGAAAGGCAATCAGTGGCACTTTGGCATGAAGGCCCACATTGGTGTCGATGCCAAGAGTGGCCTGACCCACAGCCTAGTCACCACCGCGGCCAACGAGCATGACCTCAATCAGCTGGGTAATCTGCTTCATGGAGAGGAGCAATTTGTCTCAGCCGATGCCGGCTACCAAGGAGCGCCACAGCGCGAGGAGCTGGCCGAGGTGGATGTGGACTGGCTGATCGCCGAGCGTCCCGGCAAGGTAAAAACCTTGAAGCAGCATCCGCGCAAGAACAAAACGGCCATCAACATCGAATACATGAAAGCCAGCATCCGTGCCAGGGTGGAGCACCCGTTTCGCATCATCAAGCGGCAGTTCGGCTTCGTGAAAGCCAGATACAAGGGGCTGCTGAAAAACGATAACC
>NZ_BAAALG010000016.1:0-2294 GCF_039528155.1 Nocardioides dubius
CAGGTCCGAGCGATCGACTTGAGTGCCTCTCCTGCAAGGAACGCTTCCGCACCTTCTCGGATCAGCTTCGCTTCCTCTCCGACTACCTCACCCTTGAGCGTGTACCCGAAGGCTCTGAACCCGGACTTCCACGGGATACCGGCCTCGCGACGAGCGAGGTTCGCACGCTTCTGTCGTGCAGCCTTGCGCTCCACTTCGGCACGAGCAACGGCGGCCAGGATGCGAGCAACCATCCGCCCGGTGTCGGTGGTGAGGTCCATGTCCCCCGTATAGGTCTTGATGCCCACCGAGTGGTGCTCGGCCAGCAGGATCAGGCGCTCAAGGTCGGTCATGTTCCGAGTCATGCGGTCGAGATGCCACGCCACGATCAGATCAACCTCACCCGCCTCGACCAAACGAAGCACCCGCTCCCATGCAGGTCGCTCAGCGTTACCACTGGCGGAGATCCCTTGATCCCTTTCGACAGCGACCACGTTCCACCTGTACGTGGCAGCGAGCGCACTGCAGTCCTGCTCTTGGCGTTCAGTCGATGACGCGCCCTCGGTGTCCCCATCGTCCTTTGATACACGGGTGTAGATCACTGCCCGAAGGCCCTCGCTGGCAGCGGAGGAGAGTGCGTTCATAGCCCAAAGTTACCGCCTTAAGTGACACAAGGCGAAGTCGTTCTGGGAGGCGCACAAGGACGTCTACGCCGAGGCGGTGAAGGCGCCGTTCCAGGCGCTGGCCGCCGAGCTCGAGCCCGAGTTCGGGGCGATGAAGGTGTTCCGCCCCTACCGCGACGTGCGCTTCGCCAAGGACAAGACCCCCTACAAGACCCACCAGGGCGCCTTCGTCGGCGTCGCTCCGGCGACGGGCTGGTACCTCGAGCTGTCGGCACGCGGCGTCCGGCTCGGCGGTGGCTTCTACGAGGCCAGCGCCCAGCGGCTGGCGGCCGTCCGCGCCGCGATCGACGACGAGCGCACCGGCGAGGAGCTCGCGAAGATCCTCAAGCGCCTGGCGAAGAAGGAGTGGGAGGTCGGCGGCGACAGGCTCAAGACCAAGCCCCGTGGCTACGACGTCGACCACCCCCGGATCGACCTGCTGCGACACCGCTCGCTCTTCGTGAACCGCTCGCTCGGCTTCGAGCCGGTGATCCACTCCCCCGAGCTCGTCGACGTCGTCCGCACCGGTTGGCGCGAGCTGCGCCCACTGGTGGAGTGGATCGCCGCCCGCACCGACACCCTGGAGTAGCGCGACACCTAGGATGGGCGCCGTGAGTGGCACCCTCGTAGCGAAGGACCTGGCCGGAGGGTTCGGCCACCGCACCCTGTTCGAGGGGCTGGACCTGACCGTCTCCCCCGGCGACGTCGTCGGCGTGGTCGGCGCGAACGGCGCCGGGAAGTCGACGCTGCTGCGGCTGCTCGCCGGCATCGACGCACCGCTCGACGGCATCGTCAGCACAGCACCCGCCGACGCGTTCGTGGGCTACCTCCCCCAGGAGCACGAGCGGATCGAGGGCGAGACCATCGCCGACTACATCGGGCGCCGGACCGGCGCGAGCGAGGCGACCCGTGCGATGGAGGAGAGCGCCGCCCTCCTGGGCAGTGACGTCCCCGGCGCCGACGACGCGTACGCCGTCGCCTTCGACCGCTGGATGGCCAGCGGAGCCGCCGACCTGGACGACCGGATCCCCTCGACCCTGGCCGAGCTCGGCCTCGAGGTCGGAGCCGAGGCGCTGATGACCGGGCTCTCCGGCGGCCAGGTGGCCCGCGTCGCGCTGGCCTCGCTGCTGCTGAGCCGCTTCGACGTCGTCCTGCTCGACGAGCCCACCAACGACCTCGACCTGGCCGGCTTGGAGCGCCTGGAGGCCTTCGTCACCAACCTGCGCGCCGGCGTCGTGCTGATCTCCCACGACCGTGAGTTCCTGGCCCGCTGCGTCACCCGGATGGTCGAGCTCGACCTCGCGCAGAACGAGATCACCGTCTACGACGGTGGCTACGAGGCGTTCCTCGCCGAGCGCGCCACCGCCAAGCGACACGCGCGCGAGGCGTACGAGGAGTTCGCCGACAAGAAGGCCGACCTGGTCGCGCGGGCCCGCACCCAGCGCGAGTGGAGCTCGCAGGGCGTGCGCAACGCGATGAAGAAGAACCCCGACAACGACAAGGTGCGCCGCCGGGCACAGAGCGAGTCCAGCGAGAAGCAGGCGCAGAAGGTGCGCCAGATGGAGTCGCGGATCGCCCGCCTGGAGGAGGTCGCCGAGCCGCGCAAGGAATGGGTGCTGCAGTTCGAGATCGCCGCAGCCCCGCGCGGATCGA
>NZ_BAAALG010000016.1:2341-12866 GCF_039528155.1 Nocardioides dubius
GATGCCGCCACCGTGAGCCGCGGCGACTTCACCCTCGGACCGGTCTCGGTCCAGGTCAGCGCCGGTGACCGGATCGCGATCACCGGCCCCAACGGTGCCGGCAAGTCCACCCTGCTCGGCCTGCTCCTCGGCGAGATCACCCCGGACGACGGCCGCGCCAGCCTGGGCGCCACGGTCGCCGTCGGCGGCATCGACCAGGCCCGCACCGGGTTGGCCGAGGAGCTCCCGCTCGGCGACGCCTTCGAGGCGGTTCTGCCCGACATGACACCGGCGGACGTGCGCACCCTGCTCGCCAAGTTCGGGCTCAAGGCCGACCAGGTCGCCAGCCAGGTCGGGCGTCTCTCCGGTGGCGAGCGGACCCGTGCCGCGATGGCGCTGCTGCAGGCGCGCGGCGTCAACCTGCTGGTGCTCGACGAGCCGACCAACCACCTCGACCTGCCCGCGATCGAGCAGCTGGAGCAGGCGCTGGAGAGCTACCAGGGCACGCTGCTGCTGGTCTCCCACGATCGCCGCCTGCTCGCCAACGTGCGGCTCGACCAGCATTGGGACGTCGACGGCGGCAAGGTCACCGTTCGGCACTGACGCCGCAGGCCGCGCGTGGGTACTGTCGCTGGTGGAGGCACTTCCCGACACTCGGAGGACGGAACTGATGGCGACGATCGCAGACGGCATCGTGACCACACTCGGACGGGCCGGCGTCAGCCGGGTCTACGGAGTGCCGGGCGATTCGCTCAACGGCTTCACCGACGCGCTCCGGCGGGCCGGCACGATCAGCTGGGAGCATGTGCGGCACGAGGAGGCAGCGGCGTTCGCCGCAGCCGCCGATGCCGGACTCACCGGCGAGCTCGCGGTCTGCGTGGGCAGCTGCGGCCCCGGCAACCTGCACCTGATCAACGGCCTCTTCGACGCTCATCGCTCGCGGGTTCCGGTGCTGGCGATCGCGGCCCAGATCCCCGCCGTCGAGGTGGGGAGCGGCTACTTCCAGGAGACCCACCCCGACCAGCTCTTCCGTGAGTGCAGCGTCTACTCCGAGCTGGTCTCGACCCCCGATCAGCTGCCGCGGGTGCTGGAGATCGCGATGCGCAACGCGATCGAGAAGCGCGGCGTCGCCGTCGTGGTGATCCCCGGCGAGGTCTTCTTGACCAAGGCCTCCGCCACCGCCAAGGCCACGCCGATCACCGCCACCCGCTCCGTCGTCCGTCCGGTCGACGATGAGCTGCGGCGCGCTGCCGAGATCCTCGACGGCGCCTCGCGGGTGACGATCCTCGGTGGGGCGGGCACCGAGGGCGCGCATGCGCAGGTGCTGGCGATGGCCGAGAAGCTGCAGGCTCCGGTCGTCCATGCCCTGCGTGGCAAGGAGTTCCTGGAGTACGACAACCCGTTCGACGTGGGGATGACGGGCCTGCTCGGCTTCACCTCCGGCTACCGGGCGATGGAGAGCTGCGACGCGCTGTTGATGCTCGGCACCGACTTCCCGTACCGGCAGTTCCTGCCCAGCAAGGCGGCCGTGATCCAGGTGGACCTGCGCGGAGAGCAGCTCGGCAAACGGGTCGACCTCGACCTCGGCCTGGTCGGCGACGTCGGCGACACCCTCGACGCGCTGCTGCCGATGCTGACGGCGAAGACCGACCGCAAGCACCTCGACAGCTGCCTCAAGCACTACCGCAAGGCACGCGAGTCTCTCGATGATCTCGCCGTCGACGACCACAAGAGGCCGATCCATCCGCAGTACGTGGCCCGGTTGATCAGCGAGCTCGCCAGCGACGACGCCGTCTTCATCCCCGACGTCGGATCACCGGTGGTGTGGGCGGCCCGCTATCTGCGGATGAACGGTCGCCGACGGCTCATCGGCTCCTTCGCGCACGGCACGATGGCCAATGCGGTGCCACACGCGATCGGCGCGCAGACCGCGTTCCCGGATCGACAGGTCGTCGCGCTGGCAGGCGACGGCGGGCTCTCGATGCTGCTCGGCGAGCTGCTGACCCTGCGCCAGAACAGGCTGCCGGTGAAGATCGTGGTCTTCAACAACTCGTCGTTGAACTTCGTCGAGCTGGAGATGAAGGCTGCCGGGTTCGTGAACTTCGGCACCGACCTCGACAACCCCAGCTTCGCCGACGTCGCCCGCGCAGTCGGCCTGCATGCCCAGCGGGTGGAGCAACCCGGGGATCTCCCCGACGCGTTGAACGCCGCCTTCGCACACGATGGGCCCGCGCTGGTCGACGTGGTGACCGCTCGCCAAGAGCTGTCCATCCCGCCGACCGTCACCGCCGAGCAGGCCAAGGGCTTCACGCTCTATGCCCTGCGCACCATCATGTCGGGCAAGGGTGACGAGCTGGTCGACCTCGCCGACACCAACGTGTTCCGCAGGATCTTCAGCTGAGGAAGGGCTTCAGCTCCGGCCATCGTGGACCCGCGACCTGCCCCGGTCCCGGGTCCACGGCTGCCTGCTACGCGAACCAGGCCTCGCTGGTGACCAGCTCGACCAGGACGTCCCCGTCCACGAGCGGCTGGTCGCGCAGCGCCGGCACGTCCTCGCTGCCGTCCGGGTTCTTGCCGGCCGCGACGTTGTACGAGACGACGTCGACCCGGTAGCCGTGGTTCCACGCGGTGGCCGAGCCCACCCTGACCTCGCTGCCGACCGTTCCCGTGGTGATCGCGCCGACCTCGATGCCGTCGACGACCCGGCACGAGAGCCGCGGCTGCGCGGGCGCGCCGGCGGTCGTCCGCAACCGCTTCTCGGCGCTCGACTCGCGCGACGCAGCCCGACAGCTCGCGCGGTCCTGGGACGGCTCGATGACCACGGTGGTCAGCGTGCCGTCGAGCCGGAAGTGCAGGATCATCCTGTTCTCCTCGGCGATCAAGGGGTACGGCGCCTCGTTCAGGAGCGGACCGATCTCGGTGGCGCCCGCAGCCTCGCCCACGAGCTGCGGGACGGCCTCGGCGTCGATGGTGATCGGCCGGTCCGGCGTGGCGGGCTGCTGGTGCAGCCCGGGCGAGGCGGCGCCGCTGGGCGCACTCGCGAAGCCGGGGCTTTGCTCGGCCACCGGGGTCGGGGTGTCCGCGCCCCAGTCGGGCACGGTGACGCCGAGGGTGACCGCGGCGGTGACCCCGGCCACCGCGAGCACCGAGGCTGCACGTCGCCGACGCAGGCGCCGCCGTCCGCGAGCACCGGCCTCGGTGACCATCCCGGCAATGTCGACGGGCACCGCGCGGGCGGCACGGTCGAGCAGGTCTGCGAACTCGTCGTCCTTCATCGAAGGCTCCTCTCACGCATCCGCGCCAAGGCACGCATGCTCCGGTTCCGCACTGCCCCAGGAGAGAGGCCGAGGATGCCGGCCACCTCGTCGACCGAGAGGTCGTCGAGGTAGCGCAGCACCAGCACCGCACGATCGGTCGGCGACGCCTCGGCGAGCGCGTCCGCGAGGCTGACCCGCAGCGCAGCCGCATCAGCGTGGTCGCCGAGCGCACCGTCCGGCAGGTCCGCATACGGCTGCTCCGTGCTGCTGCGCTTGCGCCGTGAGCTGACGAAGGTGCGCGTCAGCGTGGTCTGCGCATAGGCCGCCGGGTTGTCGAGCGCGGGCGCAAGCACCCGATGCATCCGCACGTAGACCTTGACCAGCGTCTCCTGGACCAGATCCTCGGCCTCGGTGCGGCTGCCACACAACAGCCACGCGGAGCGCAACAGGTGCGCCGTCCGCGCTCGCGCGAACTCCTCGAAGGCGGTGGTGCGGCTCTCGCTCATGTCTCTCCTGGTTCATGTGATGACACCACTTCGACGCCGTCAGCGCAGGCTTTGTCACACACCCGCGATCTCGGTTCCCCGCGGCAGGAGACTCGGCCGCTCGCCGACGACGTCAGGCGGCGAGCCGCCGTTTGGAGGGCGAACCTCCTGCCGCCAGGTCACAGCCGCCGGTCGCGCGCGGAGACGCGGACCGGGCGACGGTCCGGCCCGCGGACGACGAGATCGGCGAGCAATTGCTGGACGTACTCAGGCTTGGCCATCACGTCCTCCCAACAGAAGCGGACGACGGTCCAGCCGGCGCGGACCAGCGCGGCATGACGGCGGATGTCATACCGGAAGACTCCGGCGTCCCCGTGCCAGCGGTACGAGTCGGCCTCCAGCACCAACCGCAAGTGCGGGTCAGCGAGGTCGACCCGCCCGATCCACTGCATGAGGACCTGGGGTTCGACCTCCAGGCCCGGCACCTTGAGTGCGATCGCCCGAAGCGACGACTCGAAGGGGTTCGCCGCACACGGATCGGCCGACTCGATCACCCGCCGCGCCTGCGGCTTGCCGATCCGCGACGTCGACGTCAACACGTCGAGCAGTTCGTCGCACGTCACCTTCCCCTCGCGCAGGGCCGAGTCGGCGACGCTCAGCGCGTCTGCGAACGGCAGCGCCCGGGCGCAGTCGACGACGGTTCGTGCCCTGGTGGTCAGCAGACCCTGTCGGGCGGTGTGCGCCCGATGCTCGGGCGGCAGGTCCTGCCAGAAGACGGTCATCGCGGCCCGTCGCACAGCGGGCACGTGACTGTGCGCCCGCACCGAGACCTGCGGCAAGTCCGGCGGACGGCGCACCTGCCAGCCCCACAGCTGCGCGGCACTCAGGTGACTGACGACGCCGTAGACCTGCGCCGCGGCCGCAATCGCCTCGTCGCCGCCCGGCAGCACGTACCGGTTGCGGACCGCCCGCACGACCCGGCCCTCGCGCACCGCCAGCCACACCGCCCGGCGCCCGCAGAGCTCGAGCAGCCGCGTGCCGTCGACGATGCCACCGCAGCGGAGCAGCACCTCGACCGGTTCCCATGCCATGCCCGATGGTCGCCCGAACCGGGCTCGCCGCGCATCGGTCCGACCCGCGCCTGTGGAGAACCTCCAGGGAGGAGGCTCGGCTGGATCGACTCCCACAAGCGGGACACAGGACGCCTCGAGCGCGAGCGTCCTCCCCCGGTGACCGCACACCCCGGCACGAGAGCGCGGAGCACCGCTCAGGCGGAGGTGAAGGTCGCCATCGTCCGCTCGGGCTCCCAGAACGCCCGCATCGACGCGACCCGGCCCTCGTCGTCCACGACATAGACCATCACCAGGTCGGTGGTGGTGTGACTGCCGTCGGGGAACGAGGTCTTGATCTGGCCGACGTTGGCGCAGGTGTTGCTGCCGGGGTTGGCGAAGGACTCGTTGATGGTGAACTCGAAGGTGCCGATCGGCGCGATCGCCTTCTCCCAGAACGCGCTGATCCCGGCGTGGCCGCGGTGGCCCTTGCCCTCGGGATCGAACATCGAGGGACCGACCGGGTCCTCCAGGACGGCGTCCGGCGCGTAGACCGTGAGCCACTCGGCGAGGTCGCCCTTGGCCACGGCGGCATAGGAGCGCTGCGAGGCACGGCGCGCGGGGTGGTCGTCGTCGACGGCGTTCCAGTTGATCGTCATGGCCGCAGGATACGACGAATCTAGAACAGGTTCTAGGGATCGATCTTCACCTGCCCGCCCCCACCCGGTTCGGTCCGCGTTCACCTCGGGGCAACCGTCGCGGCCCACCCTCGAGGCATGGCCAAGAACAAGCTCCTGCTGCACATCGGCCCGGCCCCGGTCGACGCCGGCAGCCTCGCGCCGCACCGCGACCTGCTGTCCGTCACCGGCCTGCACCTGCTCGACGTCGCGCCCGAGGACCTGGAGGCCGCCACCGTGGAGATGCTCCGCCGCCACCGCGAGGTCGGACTGGAGCGTCGCGACGTCGAGGGCAGCTGGGCCGAGATCACCCGCGACCTGTGGCGCGGCCAGCGCGACGCCGTGCTCAGCGCCCCCGGCCTCTGCGACGCCGACCTCGGGCAGGCCGCCCTGATCCTCGACCACCTGGCCGGGCTCGAGGTGCACGTCGCCGTCACCGGCTCCGTCACGGCTCGCAGCGACGTCGCGCAGCGCTGGGGGCGCCTGCTTCCGGCGCTGCGTCTGCACCAGATCGAGCTCGACGACGACGCCGCGGCCATCGACCTCGCCGAGGCCCTGACCGGCGTCGGCCACCTGGTCGCGGCCACGCAGCCGCGTCCGGTCAGCCGACTGCGTCCTCGACGCCGACCGGTCGACGCACTGACCCGCGTGCCCGCCTGAGCGCCACCGCGTGCACGGTGAGCACCACGAAGACCACGCTGCACACGACCGCGCTCACCTCGAACGTCTCACTGATGCCGGCGTCGGTGGCAACGCCGCCGGGACCCGCGTGAGCGGCGACCACCGCCGCTGAGATCGCGGTGCCGAAGGAGCTGCCGACCGTGCGCAGCACCTGGTTGAAGCTGACCGAGCTGCCCAGCTCCTCGGCCGCGACGCTACGCGCGATCAGTGCCGGCATCGCGGCGTAGCTCGCGCCCATCCCGATCCCGAAGAGCAGCATGCCGACGCCGAGCTCCCACAGCTGCGAGTGCGCCAGCCACAGCAGGGCCGCCGCGCCGGCCATGATCCCGGCACCGATCGGGAGCAGCACGGCAAGGTCGATCCGCCGCGAGATCCGGCGCACCAACCGGTTGGCACCGAAGCTGCCCACCGAGAGCGGGAACATCACGAAGCCCGCCCAGAAGACCGGCAGCGCCAGCCCGTAGCCACTCGACGTCGGCGCCTGCGCGACCAGGCTGCCCACCGACAGCCCGATGTAGAGCGCACCGCCCAAGGCGATCGCGGTGCCGTTGGCGAGCAGGACGTCGGCGCGCGAGAAGACCCGCAGGTTGATCAAGGGGTGCGAGGAGCGCAGCTCGACGACGACCCACGCGACCAGCAGCACCGTCGCAACACCGAGCACGCCGACGACGGCGCCCGATCCCCAACCCCACTTCGCGCCCTCGCTGATCCCGAGCAGGAGCAGGCCGAGCCCGGCACCGAGCAGCACCGTGCCGGGGACGTCGAACGGACGCCGCTCGGCCCGAGCCGGACCGTCGGCGGGAATGCCCCGCGCCACCACCACGATCGCGCTGACCACGAAGGCTGCCGCGAACCAGAACGCGGCGCGGTACTCCCAGGTTCCGGCGATCACGCCGGTCAGCGGATAGCCGACGCCGATGCCGGTGGCGACGGTGACCGAGAGGCTGGAGATCGCGTTCTGGGCGTGTTCGCTCGGCACCCGGCGTCGCGCGATGGCGATCGTCACCGGGACGATGCCGTAGGTGAGGCCCTGGAGGGCGCGGCCGAGGAGGAAGATGCCGAAGGTCGGCGCCAGGGCAGCGACCACGCAGCCGATCAGCACGATCACGAGCGCGACCAGCAACAGCCGCTTCTGGTGCGGACCGTCACTGAGCCGGCCCATCACCGGGGTGGCGATCGCCCCGGCCAGGAGGTTGATCGTCAGCATCCACTGCGCGGTGCTGACGCTGACCCCCATCTCCTCGGCGATCGAGGGCACCAGGAGCATGCCGAGCGAGGAGACGATCGCCGTCGAGAGGGCCCCGTAGACGAGCGTCGGCACCAATCGGGCGCCGGGCCGGCTCACTCCTCGGCTCCCGAGACGAGCCGGTGCAGCAGCGGGATCACCGCCGCGAGCTCGCGACACTCCTCCTCGCTGAGCCGCTGGCCGATCACCTGCTCCAACCAGCCGCTGCTGACCGCCATCTCCGAGGTCAGCCGCTCGCGGCCTGCGTCGGTGAGCACGAACCAGCTGCGCCGGCGATCGCTCGGATCAGGCAGCCGCTCGAGGTAGCCGAGCTCCTGGAGCTCCTTGGTGACCAGCGAGATGGCCTGCGCGCTGACGCCGATCGCCTCGGCGAGATCGGCCCCCGAGGCGCGCTCTTGCCGCGCGAGGTGGCGCAGGACGTTGACCTTGCCCGAGGAGAGCGTGCGGATCGCGGCGACCCGCGCCGCGACCGGCCTCAGGAAGTCGACCAGATCGGTGGCGAGCTGACGAGCACTTCCGGGGTCGCGAGGGTCCATACAACCAGTAAAGCAGATTGATCAAGCGGCTTTACTAATTGCTTCGGGTGCCAGTTCGGCGGGCGCAAGCGCAAGCCCGGGCTAGTGGGGCTGCCAGGCGTCCTCGTCAGCGGTGCGCGAGGTGACCGCCTCGGGCAGCTCGCCCGCGGCGAGCGAGGCGATCGAGACCTCCTCGAAGACCTCGCGCAGCGAGCGCCGCGCGGCGATCCAGACATGCTGGAGCACCTCGGCGTTCTCGTTGTAGGAGACCGCCTCCGGGCGCAGGCCGTAGACGGAGACCAGCGGGCCGTCCACGGCACGGATCACGTCGGCGATCGACACGTTCTCGGGCTTGCCCGCCAGGCGCCAGCCGCCGGACTGACCTCGCTGCGAGACCACCACGCCCGAACGACGGAGGTCGGCCAGGATCGCCTGGAGGAAGCCGTGCGGGATGTCTTGCAGACGCCCCAGCTCCTCGGCGCTGATCGGACCAGAGTCTTCCCGGCGCGCCATCTCAATGAGGGCACGCAGGGCGTAGTCGGACTTGGCAGAGACGCGCATGCACGCAGTCTGTCAGACGACGGCCCGAAATTTCCCCTCACCCCACGGCGATCACGGCTCCGGCTTCGCCATGAGTTCGCTCGCGACGTCTTGATTTGAGTGCCCGTACCTAGCACAATAGAAGTTACCGACGGGTAGCAAACTGCCCGCCTCGACGACATCGGATGGAAAAGGGTGGGTCTGTGAGCCACTACAAGAGCAACCTTCGCGACATCGAGTTCAACCTCTTCGAGGTGCTGAACACCCAGGAGATCCTGGGCCAGGGGCCCTTCGCCGAAGTGGACGCCGACACCGCCCGCGAGGTCCTGACCGAGGTCGAGCGCCTCGCTCGCGAGGACCTCGCCGCCTCCTTCGAGGACAGCGACCGCAACCCGCCGGTCTTCGACCCGGCCACCCACAACGCGCCGCTGCCGGAGTCCTTCAAGAAGTCCTACCGGACCTGGATGGACGCCGAGTTCTGGCGTCTGCAGATCCGCGAGGAGCTCGGCGGCACGCTCGCTCCGGCGACCCTGAACTGGGCGATCGGCGAGATGGTGCTCGGCTCCAACGCCCCGATCCACATGTACGCAGCCGGCGCCCCGTTCGCCGGCGTGCTGTGGAACAACGCCAACGGCGTGGCCCGCGACGAGCGCGTCGCCCAGATCATGGTCGAGCGCCAGTGGGGCTGCACCATGGTGCTCACCGAGCCGGACGCCGGCTCCGACGTCGGCGCAGGCCGCGCGAAGGCCACCCCGAACGAGGACGGCTCCTGGAACGTCACCGGCGTGAAGCGGTTCATCACCTCGGCCACCAACGACATGGTCGAGAACGTGATGCACCTGGTGCTCGCCCGCCCCGAGGGCGTCGAGGGTGCCGGTGGTCCCGGCACCAAGGGCCTCTCGCTCTTCTGGATGCCCGAGCACCACTTCGACCACGAGACCGGGGAGCTCACCGGCGAGCGCAACGGCATCTACGTCACCAACGTCGAGCACAAGATGGGCATCAAGGTCTCCAACACCTGCGAGGTCACCTTCGGCGACCCGCAGGTCGGCGGCGGCGAGCCCGCCAAGGGCTGGCTGGTCGGCGAGGTCCACAACGGCATCGCGCAGATGTTCGACGTCATCGAGAACGCCCGGATGATGGTCGGCACCAAGGCCATCGCCACCCTCTCCACCGGCTACCTGAACGCGCTGGAGTACGCCAAGGAGCGGGTCCAGGGCGCCGACCTCACTGAGTCGGCCAACAAGACCGCTCCCCGGGTCACCATCACCCACCACCCCGACGTCCGCCGCTCGCTGATGACGCAGAAGTCGTACGCCGAGGCGATGCGCGCGCTGGTCCTCTACACCGCGTCCTGGCAGGACAGGGTGATGATCGCCGAGGCCAACGGCGAGCGCGACGACCTCGCGATGAAGATCAACGACCTGCTCCTGCCGATCGTCAAGGGCTACGGCTCGGAGCGCTCGTGGACCCTGCTGGGCACCGAGTCGCTGCAGACCTTCGGCGGCTCCGGCTTCCTGCAGGAGTACCCGATCGAGCAGTACGTGCGCGACGCGAAGATCGACACCCTCTACGAGGGCACCACCGCGATCCAGGGCCAGGACCTCTTCTTCCGCAAGATCGTCAAGGACCAGGCGAAGGCGCTGGGCCACGTGGCCGGCGAGGTCGAGGCGTTCATCAAGGACGCCGAGGGCAACGCCGAGCTCAAGGTCGAGCGCGACCTGCTGGCCAAGGCCCTCGAGGACGGCAACGCGATCGTGGCCACCATGATCGGCCAGCTGATGAGCGCCGACGTCAACGCCGAGGGCGGCGACCTGCGCAACATCTACAAGGTCGGCCTGAACACCAGCCGCCTGCTGATGGTGCTCGGCGACATCGTCTGCTCCTGGCTGCTGCTGCGCCAGGCCGAGGTGGCGCTGGCCAAGCTCGGTGGCGAGGTCAGCGAGAAGGACAAGGCCTTCTACACCGGCAAGGTCGCCGCGGCGCAGTTCTTCGCCCGCAACGTGCTGCCGAAGATCGCCGCCGAGCGGACCATGGCCGAGGCCACCGACCTCGCGATCATGGACCTCGACGAGGCCGCATTCTGATCTGACGCC
>NZ_BAAALG010000016.1:12921-44547 GCF_039528155.1 Nocardioides dubius
GTGTAGGGCGGCCCTCGTCGCTTGCTGGATCACTCGATGCGGCGCTGCTCCACGACGTGCTTGGACTCGCCGCGCTGCTTGTTCATCACCAGCGCCAGCACGATGGCCAGCGCGCCGACGGCGACGAGGATCCAGCCGAGAGTCTCGGTCGCCACATATTGGTCGAGGTCGGGGATCTCCACCACGCCGAGCGCGAAGACGAGACCGATCACCAGCAGCACGATGCCAAGTCCGATTCCCATGGGTCCTCCTTGTGCAAGTGGGCGGATCATGGCGGATCCACCGTTCCGCTCTCCGGTACCCGCGAGGACCAAATGCGAACCTCACGCCCAGGCGGACGCCGGGCCGGTCGTCCGTGTTCACGAGCGCGCAAGCGGTCGAAGGAGTCACGACAGGACCCGTAGAATGGGAATGACCATTCGGCCCGCCGACCGAAGGCCCCGCGCTTGCTTGCACTCGTTGCCGCCCACTTCGCCATCGCCGCGTTCTCCCCTGCCTTCGTGCACTGGTGGGGCCGGCGCGCATTCCTCGTCCTCGCCAGCGTCCCGCTGGTCACCTTCCTCTGGGCGCTCAGCCTCACCGGCCGGATCTCCGACGGCGAGGTCCTGGTCCAGGCCTGGGAGTGGTTGCCCGGCCTCCACCTCGAGCTCGCCTTCGCGATGGGCACCCTGCAATGGCTGATGGCGCTGATCGTCAGCGGCATCGGCGTGCTGGTGCTGGCCTACTGCGCCTGGTACTTCGCCGACGACGACCCGGCACTGCCGATGTTCAGCGGCGTCTTCACCGGCTTCGCCGGAGCCATGCTCGGCCTGGTCCTCGCCGACGACCTGCTCATCCTCTTCGTCTTCTGGGAGCTGACCACGGTCTTCTCCTACCTGCTGATCGGCTCCGACCCCGCCAAGCGCGCCAGTCGCGTGGCGGCCATGCAGGCGCTGATCGTGACCACCCTCGGCGGCCTCGCGATGCTGGTCGGCATGCTCATGCTCGGCGAGCAGACCGGCACCCACCGGATCAGCGAGATCCTCGCCGACCCGCCGTCGGGCGACTGGACCACGATCGCCGTGATCCTGTTGCTGGTCGGCGCGATCAGCAAGTCGGCGCTCTTCCCGCTGCACTTCTGGCTGCCCGGCGCGATGGCCGCACCGACCCCGGTCAGCGCCTACCTGCACGCCGCCTCCATGGTGAAGGCCGGCGTCTACCTGGTCGCGCTGATGGCACCCGCCTTCTCGCACGTGCCCGGCTGGCACGAGATCGTGCTCACCCTCGGCGTGATCACCATGCTGCTCGGCGGCTGGCGCGCCATCCGCCAGTACGACATCAAGCTGCTGCTCGCCTACGGCACGGTCAGCCAGCTCGGCTTCCTGCTGGTCCTGTTCAGCGAGGGCACCCGGTCGGCGACCCTGGCCGGCCTCGGCATGCTGCTGGCCCACGCACTCTTCAAGGCGGCCCTGTTCCTGGTGGTCGGCATCATCGACCGCAGCACCGGCACCCGCGACCTGCGCGAGCTCTCCGGCGTCGGCTCCCAGATGCGCTGGATCGGGATCGCGGCCACCCTGGCCGGCGCCTCGATGGCGGGTCTGCCTCCGCTGCTCGGCTTCGTCGGCAAGGAGAGCGTCTTCGCCGCCCTGCTCGACGTCGCCCAGTCCCCCGACGGCGACGGCACCGGTCTCTCCCCGCTCGCCGCCTGGGTGGTGCTCGGCGGCATCCTGCTCGGCTCGGTCTTCACTGTCGCCTACACCGCCCGCTTCCTGTGGGGCGCCTTCGCCACCAAGCCGGGAACCGCCCCCACCGTGGTCCGCCCGGTGCCGGTCGGCTTCGCCGCCAGCCCGATCCTGCTGGCCGGCGCCACCATCGTCCTCGGCTTCGTCGGCCCGGGCCTCACCCACCTCTTCGAGCCGCACCTGGAGCTCTACCCCGAGGGCTACCACCACGCTGAGCTGGCGCTGTGGCACGGGCTCGGGCTGCCGCTGCTCTTCTCCCTGATCGTCTTCGCGCTCGGCACCTGGCTCTTCACCAAGCGGATCGTCTTCTCCCAGCTGCAGGCCGCGCTGTCGCCGTCCCGCAGCGCCGACGGCGCCTACCGCGCGGTGATGCGCTTCGTCGACCGCAGCGCCGTCGAGGTCACCGGTCTCGCCCAGCGCGGCTCGGTCGCCGCCTACCTCGCCTTCATCCTGCTGGTGGTGCTCGCCGTGCCCGGCGCCGTGCTGATCAGCTCACTGGGCGATGGCTTCGACGTCGTCGTCTGGGACAACCCGGCCCAGGCCGTGGTGGGCGCGCTGACCATCGTCGCCGCCTTCTTCACCGTGCGCTCACGCCGCCGGATGCGTGCGGTGGTCCTGGTCGGGATCACCGGCTACGGCACCGCGATGCTCTTCCTGCTGCACGGCGCGCCCGACCTCGCGCTGACCCAGATCCTGGTGGAGACCACCAGCCTGGTGGTCTTCGTGCTGGTGCTGCGTCGTCTCCCGGAGTACTTCACCGACCGGCCACTCAGCCCGCGGCGCTACCTGCGGATGGCGCTCGGCGCGGCCGTGGGCATCGCCGTCGCCGGCTTCATGCTGCTCACCACCAACGCCCGCAGTGAGGACCCGGTCTCGGTCGGCTTCCCGGGCCCGGCGCTGGAGTACGGCGGCGGTCGCAGCATCGTCAGCGTGACCCTGGTCGACATCCGCGCGTGGGACACCATGGGCGAGATCTCGGTGCTGGTCGCCGCCGCCACCGGCGTCGCCAGCCTGGTCTTCCTCGACACCCGGATCTCCGGGATCCGCCGCGTCTACCAGATCCCGTACCCCGAGGCGGTGCAGAAGATCCCGACCGGCCCAGGCCGCCGCGTCTGGCTGCCCGGTCCGCGGACCCTGAGCCCGGACCGCCGCTCGATCATCTTCGAGGTGGTCACCCGGCTGATCTTCCACACCATGGTGCTGCTCTCGGTCTACCTGCTGCTGGCCGGGCACAACCACGTCGGCGGCGGCTTCGCAGCCGGCATGGTGGTCGGCCTGGCGCTGATGGTGCGCTACCTCGCCGGTGGCCGCTACGAGCTCGACGAGGCCGCCCCGATCGACGCCGGCGTGCTGATGGGCTTCGGCCTCTTCGTCGCCACCGCCGCGGCCCTGGTGCCGTTGGCCTTCGGCGGCACCGTCCTGCAGAGCGCGGAGTTCCACTTCCACCTCGGCATCCTCGGCGACCCGCACATGGTCACCTCGCTGCTCTTCGACGTCGGCGTCTACCTGGTGGTGATCGGGCTGATCCTCGACCTGCTGCGCACGCTGGGCTCCCGCCTCGACCGACAGATCCTGCGCGAGGAGCGCGCAGAGGAGCAGGCGGTGCGGCTGTGACCTTCCGACCCGACGCCCCGACCACCCCGGGAGGTGGCCGATGAACGCCAACCTGACCCTGATCCTGGTGGCCTCCAGCCTGATCGGCGCCGGGGTCTACCTGATCCTCGAGCGCAGCCTGACCCGGGTCCTGGTCGGCCTGGTGATGATGAGCAACGGCGTGAACCTGCTCTTCATGATCGCCAGCGGCCCGGCCGGCAACGCACCGGTGATCGGCAGCACCGACCTCGACGACATGGCCGATCCCCTGCCCCAGGCGCTGGTGCTGACGGCGATCGTGATCACCCTCGGCACCGTCGCCTTCCTGCTGGCGATGGCGCACCGCAGCTGGCAGCTCAACGGCAACGACGACGTCCAGGACGACGTCGAGGATGCCGCGATCCGCCGGCTGGCGCTGGCCGACGAGGCCTCCGACAGCCACGACCTCAGCATGAGCGCGACCGAAGAGGACGCCGCCACCGACGAGGTCTACGAAGAGGAAGGCACCACCGCATGAGCGACCTCACCTGGATGGTCCCGCTGCCGGTGGTGCTCCCGTTGCTCGGCGCGGGCCTGACGCTGACCTTCTCGCATCGTCCGCGCGCCCAGCAGATCGTCACGATCACCGTGCTGGCGTTGGTGGTGGCGATCGCCGGCGCGCTGCTGGTCGCCGCCGACACCGAGGGCCCGCAGGTGGTCTGGCTCGGCGGCTGGGACTCCCCGCTCGGGATCTCCCTGGTCGCCGATCGCCTGGCCACCCTGATGTTGCTGGTCTCCGCCGTGGTCACCCTGCTGGTCCTGCTGTACTCGCTCGGTCAGGGCATGACCGGCGACGAGAGCGAGACCCCGGTCTCGGTCTACCACCCGACCTTCCTGGTCCTGGTGGCCGGCGTCGCGAACGCGTTCCTGGCCGGCGACCTGTTCAACCTCTTCGTCGCCTTCGAGATGCTGCTCTTCGCGAGCTACGTGCTGCTCACCCTCGGCGGCACCGGGGCCCGGATCCGTGCGGGCACGATCTACGTGGTCGTCAACATCCTCTCCTCCAGCCTGTTCCTGATCTCCCTGGCCGCCGTCTACGCGGCCACCGGCTCGCTGAACCTCGCCCAGCTGGCCGGCCGGCTGGAGTCGACGCCGGACCACGTCGCGCTGATCCTGCAGCTGCTGCTGCTGACCACCTTCGCGATCAAGGCGGCGATCTTCCCGCTGTCGTTCTGGCTGCCGGACAGCTACCCGACCGCACCGGCACCGGTCACCGCCGTCTTCGCGGGATTGCTGACCAAGGTCGGCGTCTACGCGATCCTGCGGGTGCAGACCCTGCTCTTCCCGGACTCCCCGCTCACCGACCTGCTGCTGTGGGCCGCGCTGCTGACCATGGTGGTCGGGATCCTCGGCGCGGTCGCCCAGTCCGACATCAAGCGCATGCTCTCGTTCACCCTGGTCAGCCACATCGGCTACATGGTGTTCGGCATCGGCCTGGCCAGCAAGGCCGGCATCTCCGGCGCGATCTTCTACGTCGCGCACCACATCACCATCCAGACCGCGCTCTTCTTGGTGGTGGGCCTGATCGAACGTCGCGCCGGCAGCACCGCGTTGCTCCGGCTCGGCGGCCTGGTCCGCCTGTCGCCGGTGCTGGCACTGCTCTTCTTCGTGCCCGCGATGAACCTGGCCGGCATCCCCCCGATGTCCGGCTTCATCGGCAAGGTCGGGCTGCTCCAGGCCGGTCTCGCCGACGGCGGCTGGTTGGCGATCGTGCTGGTGATCGGTGGCGTGCTGACCAGCCTGCTGACCCTCTACGCGATCGCGAAGACCTGGGCGCTGGCGTTCTGGCGCACCCCCGAGCAGGCGCACGAGATGGCGCGCGCGCTGCCCGAGATGGAGGGCAGCACCGAGCACACCGACCAGGGCATGGTGGTGCACCGCGACCACGTGCACGTCGCGGGTGCCGCCTTCGGACGGGTCGACCTGGAGGACGCGCGCCGGGTGGTCGACGACGAGTCGCCCGACCGCGACCTGTACCAGCTGCTGCGCGACGGCGCCCTGCCGAGCCGGCTGCCCGGCTCGATGGTGCTGCCCACCGCTGCGTTGATCGCGATCAGCCTCCTGCTCACCCTGGTGGCCGGTCCGCTCTTCGCCTTCACCGACCGGGCCGCCGACGACCTGATCGACCGCACGCCGTACCTGTCCGCGGTTCTGGAGGGTGACTCATGAGTCCCGAGCTCCGCACCCGACGCGACGGCAGCGTGCGCCCTGCCCGCTACCGCTCCCTGCAGTGGCCGGTGCTGATCTGGCTGACCCTGGTCTGGATGGCGCTGTGGCGCAGCTTCAACTGGGGCAACGCCCTGCTCGGCCTGGCCGTGGCGGTGCTGGTCTGCCTGGTCTTCCCGCTGCCGCCGTTGCGGATGCGCCTGGTCCCCCGTCCGCTCGGCCTGGCCTGGCTGCTGCTGAAGTTCGCCTGGGACGTCGTGGTCTCCAGCTTCCAGGTGGCCGCGGTGGTGCTGCGACCCCGGCGGCAGCTGCGCAACGCGGTTGTCCAGGTCGACCTCACCACGCCGTCCGACTTCGTGCTGACCGTGGTCGCCGAGATGACCTCGCTGATCCCGGGCTCGATCGTGGTCGAGGCGCGGCGCTCGACCCACACCCTCTTCCTGCACGTGCTCAACGTGCGCAGCACCGCGGACGTCGAGAAGTTCCGGCGCGCGGTGCTGGCACAGGAGCAACGGGTGCTGCGGGCCTTCCGCAACGCCCCGCCGTCCACCGAGACCGAGGAGGCGCACCGATGACCGTCGTCCTGTGGATCACCCTCGGCATGCTGGGGCTGGCCGCACTCCTGCTGCTGGCCCGCGCCACGATGGGCCCGACCATGCTCGACCGCACCGTCGCCCTCGACGTGCTGATCGCGGTGCTGATCTGCGGCGTCGGCGTCGAGGCGGCCCGCGACGAGCACACCTTCACGCTGCCGATCCTGCTGGTGCTGACCCTGCTCGGCTTCGTCGGCTCGGTCAGCATCGCCCGCTTCACCCGCGGCAGCGACGACATCGAGGCAGAGAAGGCGGAGCGATGAGCTGGGCGACGATCGCCGACTGGATCGGCGCGATCTGCATGCTGATCGGCGCGGCCCTCGCCCTGATCGCGGCGATCGGCGTGCTGCGTCTGCCGGATCTGCTCTCGCGGATGCACGCGGCCACCAAGCCGCAGGTGCTCGGCCTGATCATGGTCCTGACCGGGCTCGGCTTCCTCTTCCGCGACCCGGAGGTGATCGGCCTGCTCGCCCTGGTCGCGCTCTTCCAGATGGTCACCTCGCCGGTCGCCAACCACATGGTCGCCCGGGCCTCGGTGCGGGCCGGCCAGCTGGACACGGACCGGCTGCTGGTCGACGAGCTCAGTGGCGTGCTGGCCGCCTCCAAGGACGAGCCGCGCGGCGCCCCGTAGCCCCACCGTTGACTGGTGCCGTGCTGCACCACTCAACGTTGATCGGTGCAGTACGGCACCAATCAACGGGGTCAGGCGTCGGTGCCGCCGAGTGGCAGCACCAGCTGGGCGGGACCGTCGGCGGTGATCCGGATCGGGACGCCCCAGTCCTGCTGGTGCATCCGGCAGGCGGCGCCCTCGCCGTCGGCGATGACGCAGGAGGCGGCGCGGGCCGCGACGTGCAGCACGCCCTCCCCGACCGTCGGATCGAGGCGCAGCTCACGGCCCAGCTCGACGCCGCGGCCCTCGCCGTCGCGCAGCAGCGCCGCCGGCGTGGCGGTGACGATCAGCTGCGTGGCCGGGCCGAACCGGTCGTCGACCTTCTGTCCGGGCGGCGCGGTGAACGGGATCCGCAGGCTCACCTCGGCACCGAGCTCGGTGACGGGCCGCTGGGTGCGGGCCTCGAACTCGTCCGGCACCGCGGTCTCCTCGACCAGCGGCGTGATCCGGTGCGCGCCGGACTCGACCACCTGCCAGCCGTCGGCCGCAACCAGACCGGACGGCTCGGCCAGCCCGACCGCAACCGTCTCCAGCAACCCGGTGGCGGGGTCGAACCGGCGGATCGCGCCGTTGTAGGTGTCCGCGACCAGCACCCGGTGCTCGTCGTCGACGGCGACACCGAGCGGATGCTGCAGGCGCGCCCGCTCGCGGTCGCCGTCACGGAAGCCGAAGTCGAAGAGCCCGAGCCCGATCGCGCTGTGCACCTGCCAGGTCTCGCGCGGGCCGTCGCCCGCCTGGACCCACCGCAGCGCCGAGGTCTCGGAGTCCGCGATCCAGAGCCGGTCGCCGTCCACGGCGAGGCCTGAGGGCTGCGCGAACCAGGCGTCGGGAAGGGCCGCATCGAGCAGGCCCTCGTTGGTGGTGCCGGCCGCGATCTCGACGTCCCCGCTCACTGGGTCGAAGGTCCACAGCTGGTGCACGCCGGCCATCGCCACCCACACCTGGCCACTCCACCAGACGACGTCCCAGGGACTGCTCAGCGACGTCGTCGGATCGCCCTGCATCCACTGCCGGCCGTCGCCCGCGACCACCCGGGACTCGCCGGTGCCGAGGTCGAGCCCCCACAGCCGGTGACCGACGGTGTCGGCGACCACCACCTGGTAGCCCACCTCGGCCGCGACCGCGGCCGGGAGCAGGCAGAGCCCGTTGGGCTCCGCGAAGCCGCCGTAGCGCTGCACCACCGCGCCGTCGCGCAGGGCGACGACGCTGCGCGACCCGGCGTCCGCGACCAGCAGCAGGTCCTCGACGACGATCGCCTTGGCCGGGAAGGCGAGGTCGGAGTCGCGCGGCGCGGGTGCCACGTACGGGGAGTCGCCCGGCTGCAACGAGCCGCGCTCGCGGTACTGCGGCACCAGCTCGGCCAAGGTGGCGGCCAGCGCGTGCGCATGCCCCTCACCGGCGTAGGTGCCGACCACGTAGCCCTCCGGGTCGATCAGCACCAGCGTCGGCCAGGCCCGCGCGGCGTAGGCCTGCCAGGTGATCAGCTCCGGATCGTCGAGCACCGGGTGATGGACCGCGTGCCGCTCCACCGCCCGGGCCAGGGCGACGGGGTCGGCCTCGTGCACGAACTTGGGCGAGTGCACGCCGATCACCACCAGCTCGTCGGCGAACTCCGCCTCGACCGGGCGCAGCTCCTCGATCACATGCAGGCAGTTGATGCAGCAGAAGGTCCAGAAGTCGAGCAGCACGAACCTGCCGCGCAGCTCGCGCAGGGTCAGCGGACCGTCGGTGTTGAGCCACCCACGTCCGCGCAGCTCCGGGGCTCGAACGCGCGCACTCATGCCTCTAGTCTGCCAACCCGCGACCAGCCTGATGACCGCCCAGTAGGGTGCGCAAGTATGAGCGACGCCGAAGAGCTGACGGGTTACATCGACATCTGGTGGCAGTCCATCGACGACTTCACCCGGTTCGTCGAGGAGTTGGCGCCCGCCGAATGGAGCAACCCCACCGACCTCGCCGGCTGGGACGTGCACGCGGTGGTCGCGCACATCGCCCACCTGGAGGCGCTGCTGGCCGGCACCGCACACGACGATCACGTCGACGTCGGCACCCCCGAGCATGTGAAGAACCCGATGGGCACCTTCACCGAGCAGGGCGTCGCCGCTCGCCGCGACCGCACCCCCGACGAGCTGATCGCCGAGATCCGCGCCTCGGCGACCACCCGGCACACCCAGCACCTCGCCGAGCCGCCGAGCGACGCCGCCGCACCCGCGCCGGGGCTCTTCGGTGCGATCGGCTGGAACTGGCAGACCCTGCTGCGCAACCGTCCGCTCGACGTCTGGATGCACGAGCAGGACATCCGTCGCGCGGTCGGCCGTCCGGGCAACCTCGACTCCCCCGCTGCCGGGCACGTGCTCACCGTGCTGGGGGCTGCGCTTCCGGTCGTCGTCGGCAAGCGGGTGGCCCCGCCGGCGGGCACCGTGGTCACCCTCCACGTCGACGGCCACCCCTCGCGCGCCGTCCGGATCAACGAGGCCGGCCGGGCCGAGGCCGCGGAGGCCGACGCCGCAGCCACCGCCAGCGTGCGGCTGACCCGTCACGCCTTCGCCGTGCTGGCCGGCGGACGCCGATCCGCCGAGCAGGTGCTGGCCGAGCCCGGGCAGGTGCTCCTCGAGGGCGACGTCGAGCTCGGGCGCCAGGTGCTGGCCGCGATGGCGGTCACCCCATGATCTGGACCCTTGCGGACCTGGGCGACCAGACCGGGCGCACCTTCGCGGTCACCGGCGCGACCAGCGGCCTGGGCCGCGAGACCGCGTTGCAGCTGGCGCTCGCCGGCGGCCGGGTGATCCTGGCCGGACGGTCGCCCGAGAAGATCAAGGCCACCGCGGACGCCATCCACCGCCAGTCGCCCAAGGCCGAGTTGGAGTCGCTCGTCGTCGACCTCGCCGACCTCGCCTCGGTGCGCCGCGCCGCCGCCCGCTCGGTGCGGTTGGGCGCGATCGACGTGCTGGTCAACAACGCCGGCGTGATGGCCACCCCGCACCAGCGCACGGCCGACGGCCTCGACCTGCAGATGGCCACCAACCACTTCGGGCCGTTCCTCTTCACCGGGCTGCTGCTGCCCCAGCTCGTCGCCACCGGCGCCGGCCGGGTGGTGATGGTCTCCTCCGCGATGCACCATCTGGCGCGCAGCGCCCCGCTCGGCGACCCGCGCGACGCCAGCGGGCCGTACCGGCGCTGGCCCGTCTACGCGCAGACCAAGCTGGCCAACCTGTTGACCACCTTCGAGCTGCAACGCCGCAGCGACGCCGAGGGGCTCGGCCTGCAGGCGCTGGCCGCTCACCCCGGCTACTCCGCCACGAACCTGCTCTCCTACGGCCAGACCATGCGCCAGGGCGGCCCCTTGGCCAGCGTCTTCGACGCCACCGCGCGGGCCACCGCCCAGAGCGCGGCGATGGGTGCGTTGCCGATCCTGATGGCCGCCACCGCCGACCTGCCCGGTGGCACCTTCTGCGGGCCGAGTGGCTTCCGCGAGCTGCGCGGCCTGCCGCACATCGTGACGCCGTCCCGGCTGGCCCGCAGCGGCAACGCCCAGCGCGCGATGTGGCGGCTCAGCGAGGAGACCGTGGGGCTGCGGTGGCCATGAGGGGACCGAGCGTGCTGCGCCCCATCGAACCGGCCGACCATGCGTGGGTGCTGGAGCTCAACGAGCGCTTCGTCGACGTCCTCTCCGCGATGGACCAGGCCCGCCTCGACTATCTGCTGGAGCGTGCCGACGGGGCCTTCGTGATCGAGCACGAGGGCCAGCGGGCCGGGTTCGTGCTCACCTTCGCGCCCGGCGTCGACTACGACTCGACCTACTACCGCTGGTTCAGTGAGCGGTTCGCGGACTTCCGCTACCTGGACCGCGTCGTCCTCGACGACTCCTTCCAGCGTCTGGGCCTGGCCTCGCGGGCCTACGCCGAGCTGGAGGCGGGCACTGGCCCGCAGCGGCCGATGACGCTCGAGGTGAACGTGGACCCGCCCAACCACGCGTCGCTGGCCTTCCACGCCGGCCGCGGCTACGTGGAGGTCGCCCGGGTGGGCAATGCGGGCAAACAGGTGGCACTGATGCGTCTGGCAGGCGAAACTGTGGGGTCTGGTGGTTGAGCCCCGCACCACGCGGGTAAGAGGCTGCCACCCTGCACTCACGTCACTCTGAGGAGACCTCTCGATGCGCGCCAAGCTCGTTGCCCTGATCGTCGCGCTGGTGGTCATCGCAGGTGCGGCAGCGGCGGTCGCGGCCGTCACCCTGCGTGACGACACGAGCTCCTCGGCGAGCGGGAGCCCCGCACCGAGCGAGCCGGCGCCGACCACCACCGGCACCAGCGAGCCGCTGATCGACCAGCGCGACATCGACCCGGCCGACACCGCGCTCGACCCGGCGCTGAGCACCACCGTCGAGGACAGCGTCTACCCGAACGTCGGCGACCCCAGCGTGGACGCGCTGAAGTACCACCTCGACCTCACCTGGAGCCCGGACGGCAACGAGCTGACCGGCGTCGCCACGATCGCGTTCCGCGCGGCGCGCACCCAGTCCCAGTTCCAGCTCGATCTGGGCGAGTCGCTCAAGGTCGACCAGGTCGTCCTCGACGGCGTCGAGGTGGAGGCCTCCCAGATCGGCAAGGACCTCGTGGTCCAGGCCCCGATCACCACCGACGACCGGCACCTGGTCACGGTCAGCTACGCCGGCACCCCGGAGCCGTTCACCGCGCCGACCACCCGCTCCGACTTCGCGACCGTGGGCTGGACCGTCACCGACGACGCGGTGTGGACGATGCAGGAGCCCTACGGCGCCTTCACCTGGTACCCGGTCAACGACCAGCCGGCGGACAAGGCCTTCTACGAGTTCGCGATCACCGTGCCGGCGCCCTACGTCGGCGTCGCCAACGGCGAGCTGCTCGACCAGCGCGAGGTGGACGGCCAGACGATCACCGAGTTCCGGCTCGACTCGCCGGCGTCCTCGTACCTGACCACCATCGCGATCGACGAGTACCAGCTCACTGAGGACACCTCCGCCAGCGGGATCCCGTTGACCTACTGGACCCCGCGCGACAACCCGGAGGCGCTGAAGGCGCTGCGCTACACGCCGAAGGCCCTTGCCTGGTTGGAGAAGCGGCTCGGTCCGTTCCCCTACGACCGGGTAGGTGGCGTCGTGGTCCCGTCGGAGTCGGCGATGGAGACCCAGACGATGATCACCTACGGCAACACCGACTACACGCTGGCGCCGGGCACGATCCTGCACGAGCTGACCCACCACTGGTACGGCGACATCACGTCCCCCACCGACTGGCGCGACGTGTGGATGAACGAGGGGATGACCACCTACCTCGACTTCGTCTGGGAGGCCGAGACCCAGAAGCGGCCGCTGGAGTCGGTGCTGCGCCAGGCCGCCGTCTACGAGCGGCAGTCCCGTGAGGCCGACGGCCCGCCCGGCGACTACGATCCGCGCTCCTTCGCCCAGACCAACGTCTACTACTCGCCGGCGCTGATGTGGCACGAGGTGCGCGAGAAGGTCGGCGAGCGTGACTTCTGGCTGATGGTCCGCGCCTGGCCGACGCTGAAGCGGCACGGCAACGCCACCCGCGAGGAGTACCTGGCGTGGGTGGAGAAGCAGACCGGGACCGAGCTGACCGACCTCTTCGACGCCTGGCTGCTCGGCGAGACGACGCCCCCGCGCTGACGCATTTCCCCAATCCTGCCCCTTCCCCGAGCGGCGCTGGGGGGTGTTCTCTGGACTCCTCATCCCCACTCGGAGGGAGCCTCCATGCGCGCTCGCCTACTCACCCTGCTCGCCGCGGTCGTGGCCACGCTCGGACTGGTCGCACCGATCAGCCCGGTCCAGGCCAGCACCGGCGGAACGGTCGACGGGAACACCCATCCCAACGTCGCGCTGATCGCCTTCTACGACAGCGAGGGACGCTTCCGCTGCTCGGCGACACTGGTCAGCCCGACCGTGCTGCTGACCGCGGCGCACTGCACCTCGGGAACGCTCGGCAAGACCCTGGTCACCTTCGACAGCGTGATCGCGCTCGCGCCGCCGTCGCCCCTGCCCGTGGCCGGTGACGTGACGGCGGGGTACACCGCCGCCGAGCTCGCTGCCGCCGGCTACCTGTCCGGGACGGCGTACACGCACCCCGAGTACAGCGACTTCACCGACCTGGACAACTGGAACGACATCGGCGTGATCGTGCTCGACCAGCCGGTCACCACCATCGCTCCGGCACCGTTGGCCGCAGTCGGTGCGGCCGATGCGATCAAGCAGCCGCGCAAGACCCTCTTCACCGCAGTCGGCTACGGGACCGAGGTGCGCCAGGCGGAGACGGGTCCGCAGAAGCCCACGCCGATGAGCTACCCGCTGCTGCGTCGCTACGTGGTGATGCCGGGGCAGAAGATCACCCCGCAGATCATCCAGACCAACGGCAACGAGAAGGACCCGTTCGGCACCGGCGGCACCTGCTTCGGTGACTCGGGCGGCTCGCTGTGGCTCGACGGTGCGGTCGTGGGCGTCACCTCCTACGGCTACACCTCCAACTGCCGTTACATCGACGGCTACCAGCGGGTCGACATCCCCGTCGTCCGCACCTGGCTGGCGCGGTTCGGCCTGTGAGGGCGTGTGGGCGGGCGGCCTCGCCCGCCCACACGAGGCGTTGCGCTGACGGCATAACGCCTTGCCGGCTGCGGCTGAGCGGGCCAGCATCGAGCCATGCGACTCCTGGTGCTCGGCGGATCGGTCTTCCTCTCGCGTACGGTCGCGGCGCAGGCGGTGGCCGCAGGTCATGACGTGGTCTGTGCCCATCGCGGCCGCTCCGGAGGCAGCCCCGACGGCGCGCGCTGGGTGGCGTGGGATCGCGACCAGCCGGTGCCGTCGGCGTTGCGGTCCGAGCCGTTCGACGCGGTGGTCGACGTCGCCCGGCATCCCAGCCGGGTCCGCTCGGCAGTGACCGCCTTCCCCAGCAGCCATTGGGTCTTCGTCTCCACGATCAACGTCTACGCCGACGACGCCACCCCCGGTGGCACGCCGGCGAGCCTGCCGCTGGTCCCACCCTGCGACGAGGACGTCGACCTCAGCGTCGAGCCCGAGGCCTACGGGCCGATGAAGCGCGCCTGCGAGCTCGCCGTCCTCGACGGCGCCGCCTCGGCCACGGTGGTGCGCCCCGGGCTGATCGTCGGCCCCGGCGACCCGACCGGGCGGTTCTCCTACTGGCCCGACCGCCTCGCCGACGGCGGCGAGGTGCTGGCTCCCGGCGCCCCGCCGGATCCGGTGCAGGTGATCGACGTCCGCGACCTGGCGGCGTGGCTGGTGCTGCTCGCCGAGCGTCGCACCGTGGGGACCTTCGACGGCACCGGGGCGCCCACCACCCGAGGCGCCGTGCTGACTGCGATCGCGGACGGCGTCGGCGCGGCGCCGTCGCTGACCTGGGTCGACCAGTCGTTCCTGCTCGAGCGCGAGGTGCCGCCGTGGATGGGGCCAGGCTCGCTCCCCCTCTGGCTGCCGCTGCCGGAGTACGCCGGGCTGCTGAGCCACGACGTCGCGGCGTCGTTCGCGGCGGGGCTGCACACCCGCGACCTCGCCGAGACCGCCCGCGACACCCTGGCCTGGCTGCGCTCCGACGACGGGGTGGCGCCGACCGGAATGGGCCGAGAAGCCGAGGCCGAACTGCTCGCCGACTGGCAGAATCACCGGGCGTGAGCACCCCGCGCCTCTCCGCCCGTGAGCTGATCGACCTCGTCCTCGACGCCGACTCCTGGCACACCTGGGACACCCCGCCGGTACGCGGGCCGATCAGCGAGGCCTACGCCGCCGAGCTGGCGGCGGCCGAGGCGAAGACGGGCCTCGACGAGTCGATCGTCACCGGCGAGGGCCTGATGCGCGGCCGGCGGGTGGCCGTGGTGGCCTGCGAGTTCCGGTTCCTGGCCGGTTCGATCGGCCGGGCCAGCGCGGACCGACTCGTCGCCGGCATCGAGCGCGCCACCGCCGAGGGCCTGCCGCTGCTCGCCGCACCGACCTCCGGCGGGACCCGGATGCAGGAGGGCACCCCCGCCTTCGTGCAGATGGTGCGGATCAGCGCCGCGGTGGCGCGGCACAAGGCGGCCGGGCTGCCGTACCTGGTCTACCTGCGCCACCCCACCACCGGCGGGGTGATGGCGTCGTGGGGCTCGCTGGGCCACGTCACCGTCGCCGAACCGGGCGCGCTGACCGGATTCCTCGGCCCGCGGGTCTACGAGGCCCTGTACGGCAAGGAGTTCCCCGAGGGCGTGCAGACCTCGGAGAACCTCTACGCGCACGGGATCATCGACGCCGTCGTGCCGCCGTCCGAGATCGCGGACATCCTGGACCGGGCACTGACCATCCTGGAGGCGCCCCGGCTCGGCATCGAGCCGGTCGCCGCGCCCGAGGAGCTGCCGATCGGTGACGTGGAGACCTGGGACGCCGTCACCCGCTCGCGTCGTCCGGAGCGACCGGGCGTGCGGCGGCTGCTGAAGTACGCGGCCTCCGACGTGGTGCCGCTCAACGGCACCGGTCAGGGCGAGTCGGACCCGGGCCTGCTGATCGCGCTGGCGCGGTTCGGCGAGGCGCCGTGCGTCTTCCTCGGCCAGGACCGGCGCGGACAGACGGCGGCGCACCCGCTCGGTCCTGGCGCGCTGCGCGAGGCGCGACGTGGGATGCGGCTCGCGGCCGAGCTGAACCTGCCGCTGGTGACAGTGATCGACACCCAGGGCGCGGCGCTCTCGGTGGAGGCCGAGCAGGGCGGGCTGGCCGGCGAGATCGCCCGCTGCCTGGCCGACCTGGTCACCCTGGATGCGCCGACGCTGTGCCTGATGCTCGGCGAGGGCAACGGCGGCGGGGCACTGGCCCTGCTGCCGGCCGACCGGGTGATCGCCGCCCAGCACGCCTGGCTCTCACCACTGCCGCCCGAGGGTGCCTCGGCGATCGTGCACCGCGACCTCGACCATGCCCCCGAGATGGCCCGCGCCCAGCAGGTCCGGGCGATCGACATGCATGCCGCCGGCGTGGTCGACCGGATCGTCGCCGAGCTCCCCGACGCCGCCGACGAGCCCGAGGAGTTCTGCCACCGCGTCGGCGCCGTCCTGGAGTACGAGCTGGCCCGCCTGCTGGCCACCGGCCCCGGCACCCCCGAGGCCCGCTCCGCCCGCTACCTCTGACCCCCTCCCCTCCCGACAGTCCCTGACGTTCGGCACCTCAGAACGCCGTTTCTTCGGGCCGAACGTTCGGCAGCGTCGACGGATGGCAACGACGTGCGACTTGGCGGCGTCGCGGAGAATGGGCGCCATGAGTACGACCGCGAGCCCGTTCGAGCTGCTGCGCACCCTGTTGGGCGACGCCGGGGCCGACGCGCCGGACGAGACCCTGGTCGAGCTTCGCGAGGAGTTGGCGCGCTTCACCCTCGAGTACCGCTGCGCGATGGACGAGGTCGCCACGAAGATCGACATCCTGCGGCGCGACTTCGAGCTGACCCACGACTACAGCCCGATCGAGCACGTGAAGACCCGGCTCAAGACGCTCGAGTCGCTGGCGGAGAAGGTCCGCCGGATCGGCTGTCCGCCGGAGCTGCCGCGGGTGCGCGAGCAGGTCCGCGACATCGCCGGCATCCGGGTCACCTGCGCGTTCGTGGAGGACACCTACCGGGTCGCCGAGATGCTGACCCGCCAGCCCGACGTCGACCTGCTGGAGACCGAGGACTACATCAAGACGCCGAAGCAGAACGGCTACCAGAGCCTGCACCTGATCGTGGAGGTTCCGGTCTACCTCTCCGACCGCACCGTCCGGGTGCCGGTGGAGGTGCAGATCCGCACCATCGCGATGGACTTCTGGGCCAGCGTCGAGCACCGGATCTACTACAAGTACGCGGGAGCGGTGCCGGCAGACCTCAGCGACAGCCTGCGCGCCGTCGCGCTGACCGCTGCCGATCTGGACCAGCAGATGACCCGGATGCGCGACGAGGTCGAGTCGCTGCGCCGTCCCTGATTCAGCCGCGCCGGGGCCATACCTGCGGTATGTTCGCGAGTCGTGACTGAACAGCCCCGTACCTATGTCGTGACCGGTGCAGCCTCTGGGATCGGCCAGGCGACCGCCGACCATCTCCGCAGCCAGGGCCATCGGGTGATCGGGGTCGATCGGCAGCAGAGCGACGTCGTCGGCGACCTCAGCACGCCGGCCGGACGCCGTGAGGCGATAGCCGCGATCCGCGCGCAGGCGTCGGTCATCCATGGCGTCGTCCCCTGCGCCGGGCTTGCCGGGATCACCGGGGTCGACCCCGAGTTGCTGGTCTCGGTGAACTACTTCGGCGCCGTCGAGCTGGTGGAGGGGCTGCACGCCGAGCTCGCGGCCGCCGGCAACGGCGCGGTCGTGCTGCTGTCGTCGAACTCGACCACCTGCCAGCCCGGCTGGTCGGCCCCGGTGGCGAGGGCCTGCCTGAGCGGCGACGAGGCCCGTGCCCGTGGCGAGGCCGCCAAGGTGCCCGCCGTCATCGCGTATCCCTCCAGCAAGGCGGCGCTCGCCTGGTGGGCCCGCACCGAGGGCGTGAAGGCGCGCTGGGCGGGCGCCGGGATCCGGGTCAACGCCGTCGCGCCGGGCCTGATCGCGACACCGATGACCACCGAGGTGAAGGCGGACCCGGTCTTCGGTCGCTTCGCCGACTCGTACCCGACGGCGCTGAAGCGCCCGGGCCGCCCTGAGGAGATCGCCGCGCTGATCGGATTCCTGCTCTCGGACGCCGCCAGCCTGCTGGTCGGCTCCGTCGTCTACGCGGACGGCGGCACCGACGCGATCAAGAACCCGCGCCGTCCCAAGGGACTCGCCACCAACCGACTCGCGTCGTCCGCCTTGGGCAAGGGAATGGCCCTGTTCACCCGCCTCGCGTCACGCCGCGCGAACTGACGCCTTCGTGCACACCCCTCGATAGTCCCTGACGTTTTCGTGGTTTTTCGCGCCGAGAACCACGAAAACGTCAGGGACTATCCCACGGTGGGGCGGTTTCCTGTGGACAGAAACCGGGCTGGGGTCAGCGGAGGCAGGGCGGGTCAGAGGAGGAGGGCGTTGGCGGGGTCCTCCAGGACCGAGGCGACGTCGGCGAGGAAGCGGGAGCCGGACTCGCCGTCGATGTGGCGGTGGTCGAAGCTCAGGCTGAGCGTGGTCACCTGGCGGATCGCGAGGGTGTCGTTGCCGTCGGCGTCGGTGACCACCCAGGGCTGCTTCTTGATCGCGCCGAAGCAGAGGATCGCCGACTCCCCCGGGTTGATGATCGGGGTGCCGCCGTCGACGCCGAAGACGCCGACGTTGGTGATCGTGAAGGTGCCGCCCGACATCTCCGCGGGCTGGGTGCGCCCGGACCGCGCCGTCTCGGTGAGCTGACCGAGCGCCGCGGCGAGCTCGACCAGGCTGAGCTGGTCGGCGTCCTTGATGTTCGGCACCACCAGGCCGCGCGGCGTGGCTGCCGCGATGCCCAGGTTCACGTAGTGGCGCACCGCGACCTCGCCGGCCGCGCCGTCCCACCAGGAGTTGATCATCGGGGTCCGCCGCATCGCGGCCATCGCCGCCCGGGCGAGCACCAGCAGCGGCGACACCTTGACCTCACGGAAGTCGCGGTGGCCGCGCAGCCGCTCGACGAACTCCATCGTCCGGGTGACGTCGAGGGTGATCCACTCGGTGACGTGCGGGCTGGTGAACGCGGAGCCCACCATCGCCTCGGCCATCGCCTTGCGGACGCCCTTGATCGGCTCCCTGGTCTCCCGCACGCCATCGCGGACGCCGACAGCACCGCCGGCAGCAGCGCCGACAGCACCACCGGCAGGGGCGTCGGGGACGGCGGTCAGCGTGGGTGCGGCAGCCGTGCCGGCGGCCTGCTCCACGTCAGCACGCGAGACGGTGCCGTTCGGGCCGGTCGGCGTCAGCGACGCCAGGTCGACGCCGAGGTCCTTGGCCAGCTTGCGCACCGGCGGCTTCGCCAAGGCGCGAACCGCAGCCCCGGCGGAGGTGCTACCCGTAGCACCGGCGGGCTCGACGGGTGCCAGCGGCGCGCCCTGGCTGGCCCGCTGGTCGGCGGCCTGGGTGGCCACCGCGGCCACGATCCGCTCGACCCGCTCGGTCTGCGGCGGAGCACCGGCATTGAAGGTGTCGTGCACCCCGGCGCGCGCCACGTGCTCGCCGGCCGCCTCGACCAGCTTGCGCCGCGGACGACGCTGCGCACCACGCTCGGCGGGCGCCCGGCCGACCAGGCTCTCCCCCTCGCCGCCACCGGAGGCGGCCGGGTTGGAGAGGTCGATCTCGCCGACCGCAGCGGGAGCAGCCGGAGCCGCAGGGGCGGAGCCGCCGGCCTCCCCCTCGGCGCCGATCGCGATGATCGAGGTGCCCACCGGCACCGTCTCGCCCTCGGCGACCAGCAGGCTCAGCACCGTGCCGGCGTAGGGCGAGGGAAGCTCGACCAGGGACTTGGCGGTCTCGATCTCGACGATCACGTCGTTGATCTCGACGACATCGCCGGCCTTCACCTTCCACGAGACGATCTCCGCCTCAGTCAGGCCCTCACCGACGTCGGGCAGCTTGAACTCGAACATGCCACTCACTCTCAGTACCCGAAGGAACGGTCGACGGCGTCCAGCACCCGGTCGAGGTCAGGAAGGAACTCCTCCTCGTTGCGGGCCGCCGGGTAGGGCGTGTCGTAGCCACCGACGCGCAGCACCGGCGCCTCGAGGGAGTAGAAGCACTCCTCGGTGATCCGGGCCGCGAGCTCGGCGCCCATGCCGAGGTTGACGTGCGCTTCGTGCACCACGACCGCGCGGCCGGTGCGTCGCACCGACTCCAGCACCGGGCCCATGTCCAGCGGCGAGAGGGTGCGCAGGTCGATCACCTCCAGCGAGCGACCCTCGTCGGCTGCCACCTCCGCGGCCAGCAGCGCCGTCTTCACGGTCGGGCCGTAGCTGAGCAGCGTGACGTCGTCGCCGCTGCGCCGCACCTGCGAGGTGAACAGCGGCGGCGGGGTCGCGGCGAGGTCCAGCTCGGCCTTGTCCGCGTGGTACTGCCGCTTGGGCTCCAAGAAGATCACCGGGTCGTCGCTGGCGATCGCCTGCTGCAGCATCCAGTAGCCGTCGACCGGGTTGGAGCAGGCGACCACCTTGAGGCCCGGGGTGTGCGCGAACTGCGCCTCGGGCGACTCCGAGTGGTGCTCGACCGCACCGATCCCACCGCCGAACGGGATCCGGATCACCATCGGCATCTTGCTCCGGCCCTGCGAGCGGTAGTGCATCTTCGCGACCTGGCAGACGATCTGGTCGTAGGCCGGGTAGACGAAGCCGTCGAACTGGATCTCCACGACCGGCCGGTAGCCGCGCAGGGCGAGGCCCACCGCGGTGCCGACGATGCCGGACTCGGCAAGCGGGGAGTCGATCACCCGGTCCTCGCCGAAGTCCTTCTGCAGCCCGTCGGTGATCCGGAAGACGCCGCCGAGCTTGCCGACGTCCTCACCCATCACCAGGACCTTGGGATCGTCCTCCATCGCCTTGCGCAGCCCCGCATTGAGGCCCTTGGCGAGAGTGACCCGCTGCGTGCTCGCGGTGCTCATCAGGAGACCCCCTGCTCGAAGCCGGCGTGGTACTCCTCGAACGCCGCGCGCTGCTGGGCGAGCTCGGCGGTCTCCTCGGCGTAGACGTTGTCGAAGATGGCCGTGGGCACCGGGTTCGGCAGGCTCTTGCAGCCCTCACGCAGCTGGTGACCGAGCTCGTCGGCCTCGGCCTGGACGGCGTCGAAGAAGGCGTCGTCGGCCAGTCCGTTGCGACTCAGGTAGACCTTGACCCGGGCGATCGGGTCCTTGAGCTTCCACCGCTCGAGGTCGTCGCTGAGCCGGTAGCGGGTCGGGTCGTCGGTGGTCGTGTGCGCGCCCATCCGGTAGGTGTAGGCCTCCACGAAGGTGGGGCCCTGCCCCTCACGGGCGCGTTGCAGCGCCGCGGTGGTGACCGCGTAGGTGGCCAGCACATCGTTGCCGTCGACCCGGACGCCGGGGAAGCCGAAGCCGAGAGCCCTTTGGTAGAGCGGGATCCGCGTCTGCCGCTCGATCGGCTCGGAGATCGCCCATTGGTTGTTCTGGCAGAAGAAGACCACCGGTGCGTTGTAGGAGGCGGCGAAGATGAACGACTCGTTGACGTCGCCCTGCGAGGAGGCGCCGTCGCCGAAGTGGGCGAGCACCGCGGCGTCGCGCTGCGCGTCACCGGTGCCGACGACGCCATCGCGCTGCATGCCCATCGCGTAGCCGGCGGCGTGCAGGGTCTGGGCGCCGATCACGATCGTGTAGAGCCCGAAGTTGTGCGCGGCCGGATCCCAGGAGCCGTGGTCGACCCCACGGAACAGGCTGAGCAGCCGGAGCGGGTCGACGCCGCGACACCAGGCGACGCCGTGCTCGCGGTAGGTGGGGAAGGCGAAGTCCTGCGGACGCAGGGCCCGGCCGGCGCCGATCTGGGCGGCCTCCTGACCGAGCAGCTGGGCCCACAGCCCGAGCTCGCCGTGGCGCTGCAGCGCGGTGGCCTCGGTGTCGATGCGCCGGGTGAGAACCATGTCGCGGTAGAAGCCGCGGATCGTCTCGTCAGGATCGAGCAGGTTGCCTGCCGCGTCGCGCGGCTCGAAGGCGAACTCCGGGTGCTCGACCCGCTGACCTTCGGGAGAGAGCAGCTGGATCAGCTCGGGGCCACCATCGGCCTGGGAGGGTCCGAAGACCTCCACGAGGTCGGGCCCGAAGTCGGCAGGGGTCACGTGTATCGCTCCTTGTCACTCTGCCCGGACCACGAGATCGTCGTTGCCCGGCCATGGATTCCCCTGGGTCCCGGGTGCGGGCCGGGGGTGTGCCAGTGACGCCGCGAGGGCCCGTCACCTACCCGGATGAGGGAGTGTGACGCGCCCCACATGGCGTCGTGGATTCAACGTACCAACGTGGCTGAATTCGGTCGAATTCACCTGGACGTCCATGCAGTTGACGACGCCTGCGCCGCGCCTCAGGAGCAGCCCGGCTCGCCCAGGTCCTCGTGCTCGCGGTGGCTCTGCGGCTCCACCTGGAAGGTGGCGTGCCGGATCCCGAAGTGCTCGCCGACGCAGGCGCTCAGCTCGTCGAGCACCGCGCCGACGCCCTGCTCGGCGAGCCGCTCGTCGGTCACCGTGACGTGGGCGGACAGGCTCGGCATGCCGCTGGTGATCGTCCAGGCATGCAGGTCGTGCACCTCGACGACGCCCGGCAGCCGGGCGAGGTGACGGCGGACGTCGGCGAGGTCCAGCCCCTTTGGCGCGGTCTCCAGCAGCACGGCCGCACTGTCGCGGATCAGCGAGATCGAGCGGGGCAGGATCAGCACCGCGATCGCCAACGAGGCAAGGGCATCCGCGCGATCGAAGCCGGTCAGCCAGATCACCGCGCCGGCCACCAGCGCGAGCACCGAGCCGAGGGTGTCGGTGGCGACCTCCAGGAAGGCACCACGGATGTTGAGCGAGCTGCGGTCGGCACGGACCAGGATCGCGAGCGCCACCAGGTTGGCCAGCAGGCCCAGCAGCGCGAAGCCGACCATCCCCGAGCCGTGCACCGGCTCCGGGTCGCGCAGCCTGCCGATCGCGGCCCAGGCCAGCCAGCCGCAGACGCCGAGCAGCACGACGGCGTTGACCAGGGCCGCCAGGATCTCAGCCCGGTGCAGGCCGAAGGTGGCCCGTGGGCCGGGCGGCCGGGTCGCCACATAGGACGCCGACAGGGCGATCAGGACGGCGGAGGCGTCGGTGGCCATGTGCCCGGCGTCGGCGAGCAGCGCCAGCGAGCCGGTGACCCAGGCGCCGATCACCTCGATCACCATCACGCTCGCGGTGACTGCGAGCACCTTCACCAAGCGCCCGCGGTCGGCGGCCCGCGAGGCCGCATGCCCGCCGTCCTGACCGGCTGCATGGCCGTGGCCGTGGCCGACGCCCATCACTGCCCCCGATCGTGATGCCGCAGCGAGCCGCCTACGGCGTGCTCCGCCTGACGGATCGCGACCTGCAGCAACTCGAGCGGGTGGTCGTTGGCGAGGCTGTAGTAGACCTTCGGCCCCTCGTGCCGAGTGGTGACGAGCCGACTCATCCGCAGCTTGGCGAGGTGCTGGGAGACCGCCGCCTGCGACTTGCCGACCAGGCCGGCGATGGCACCCACGGACTGCTCGCCCTCGCGCAGCGCGAGCACGATCCGCATCCGGGTCGCGTCAGCCAGCAGCGAGAAGATCTCGACGCAGACCGCGATCTCACTGTCGTCCGGCTCGATCCAATCGGCATATTCGTACATGCGCATATAATGACACACGCATACCGCCGCTCAATGTGACCCCAGCGTCCACTTTGACGTCGTTCTCGAGCGCTGAGGTCACATTGAGCGGGTGGGGTTAGGCGTTGCGCAGTGCGCGCCGGGCGACGAGCAGGGCGAGCAGGCTGGCAGCGAAGCCGATCGCCGCCGTCCAGGTGACACCGCTGTCGAAGGCGGTGGTGGCGGAGTCCAGGAGCTGCTGGCCCACCTCGTGCGGCAGCCCCTCGGCGACCTGCACCGCGCCACCCAGGGTGGCCTGCGCATGCTCGGCCTCCTCGGCGCCCACCCCGGCCGGCACCACGACGTGGGTCCGGTACGCGAGGTTGAGCAGGCTGCCCAGCACCGCCGTGCCGAGCACCGCGCCGACCTCGTAGGCGGTCTCCGACACGGCAGAGGCCGCTCCGGCCTTGGCCGGCGGCACTGCCGAGAGGGCGAGGTCGTTGGAGATCGTCTCCGCCATTCCGACTCCGGCGCAGAGCATCACGAAGCCCGCGAGCAGGGCGGTCTGCGAGCCGGTGTGCCCCAGGCCCGCCACCACCAGGTAGGCAATCGAGTTCAGCCCCAGGCCGAGCATGATCACGCGGCTCGCGCCGATCCGGCGGACCAGCGGGACCGCCGCCAGGCCGAAGGCGATGGTGCAGGCCAGGCCCGGGATCAGCAGCAGTGCGGCGTCCATCGGGCCGTGCCCGGCGACCAGCTGCAGGTACTGGGTGAAGAAGTAGATGAAGCCCACCAGCGCGAAGACGCTGACCAGGTTGACCGCGAGCGCACCCGAGAAGATCGGGTTGGCGAAGAGCCGCACGTCGAGCATCGGCGTGCTGGAGCGCAGCATCCGGCGCACGAAGCCGTAGCCCGCCGCGAGCCCCGCGCCGCCGGCCAGCGCGACCACGGCCAGGCCGTCACCGGACGCAGCGGCCTTGATCGCGAAGACGACGCCGACCAGCGCGCCACTGACCAGGACGATGCCGATCAGGTCGACCGGACCCGGGTGCGGGTCGCGCGACTCGGGCAGCAGGATCGGCCCGAGCAGCAGCAGCGGAAGCAGCACCGGCACGGCGAGCAGGAAGACCGAGCCCCACCAGAAGTGCTCGAGCAGCCAGCCACCCACCAGCGGGCCGAGCGCGGCGCCACCGGAGAAGCCCGCGGCCCAGATCGCGATCGCGATCCGGCGCTCGTTGTCGTCGGTGAAGATGTTGCGGATCAGCGAGAGCGTGGCCGGCATCAGCATCGCGCCGAAGAAGCCGAGGAAGAACCGGGCGGCGATCAGGCTGCCGGCGTTCGGGGCGAAGGCGGCAAGCGCCGAGACCGCAGCGAATCCGGTGGCGCCGATCAGCAGCAGCCGACGGCGTCCGATCCGGTCGCCCAGGCTGCCCATCGGCACCAGCAGGCCGGCCAGCACCAGCGGATAGATGTCGATCATCCACAGCAGCTCGTTGCCGCTGGGCGCCAGATCACGGGTGATCGAGGGCACCGCGAAGCTGAGCACGGTGTTGTCCACCGAGACCAGCAGCACCGGGATCATCAGCACCGCGAGCGCAGCCCAACGTCGTCGGGCCGAGAACGGCGACGACGAGTTCTGGGCGGGCGTCAGGACAGTGCTCATGTCAATAACTGTACCGTCTGGACGGTACAGTTACCAACTCTTGGAGAGTCGATAGGGTCTGAGCCATGGCTCGACCTCCCCATGCCCGCGAGAAGGCGCTCGACGCGTACGCCGAGATCCTGCGAGCCGACGGCGAGCGCGCCGCGACCATCGACGCCGTCGCCGCGCGCGCCGGCGTCTCGAAGGGCGGCGTGCTCTACCACTTCCCCTCCAAGGAGGCGCTCGCCGAAGCGCTGCTGGAGCGGTTCCACGAGGTCTCCGAGGCCGAGCTGATCGAGATGCAGACCGATCCCGAAGGCCCGTCGCGCAACTATGTGCGCACCTCCTGGCAGACCAGCGAGGAGGAGGACCCGATCTATCGTGCCGTGCTCCGACTCGCGCAGAGCTCGTGGCAGCCGGCGATCACCGCGATCGAGCAGATCCACAAGGCCTGGGGCGACCTGGTGCGCGGCGAGGTCGGCGACGAGGCCATCGCCGACGCGATCATGCTGATCGGTGAGGGCCTCTACTACCACTCCGCCATGCCCGGAACCTGGACGGCGGGCACCTTCGACCACTCCATCGACGACCTGCTCGCCGTCGTCGACCGCCTCAAGAAGCACGCCACCAGCTCATCGGAGCCGTACCCGTGGCCACCCTCCGCACCACCGACGCCCTGACCGCCGCCCTCGCCTTCGGCTGGTACGCGGCACCGGACGTGCTGCCCGAGCGCCGCTCACGGATCGCCGCCAAGGCCGCCCTGCTGGTCGGCGGCTCCCTGCTGATGGGCCTGCTGGAGCGCGACGCCCTTGCCGAGCTGACCGCTGAGGCACCGAGCGCGGGCAGCGGTGAGCAGCCGGATTCGAGCCGATCGTCGGCGCCGACGGAGCCCGAGGTGCCACTGGCCCCCGCGATGCGCGACGTCGCCGCGGTCGTCGTCAGCGGACTGGTCGTCGACCAGGTGATGCGCCGAATCAGCCGCCACCGCCGGGCACGGGGCAAGCGGTTCGCCCACCTGCCGGCCGCCGCGCTGGCCACCGGCTACACCCTGGCCACGGCACCGTGGATGCGCCGGATCGAGGACCGGGTCGACGCCGCGAACCGCGGCGCCGACTGAGTCTCAGAGCGCGTCGCGCCCGTGCGGCGTCGCCCAGCCGGACGGGTCCGGGCCGAGCGGGACGATCTGCGTGGGGTTGATGTCGCTGTGCACCACGTAGTAGTGCCGCTTGATCTGCTCGAAGTCGATGCTCTCGCCGAAGCCCGGGGTCTGGAACAGGTCGCGGGCGTAGCCCCACAGCGCGGGCATCTCGATCAGCTTGTTGCGGTTGCACTTGAAGTGCCCGTGGTAGACCGCGTCGAAGCGGGCCAGCGTGGTGAAGAGCCGCACATCGGCCTCGGTGATCGCATCGCCCATCAGGTAGCGGCGGTCGGTGAGCCTTTCCTCCAGCCAGTCCAGCGCGGTGAAGAGTCGCTCGTAGGCGGCGTCGTAGGTCTCCTGCGAACCGGCGAAGCCACAGCGGTAGACGCCGTTGTTCACCTCGGTGAAGACCCGCTTCATCACCACCTCCATCTCCTCGCGGACCTCCTCAGGCCACAGGTTCGGAGCATCGGGGCGATGGAACTCGCGCCACTCGAAGAAGAGGTCGTGAGTGATCTGTGGGAAGTCGTTGGTGACCACGGCCTTGGTCGGCACGTCGACGACCGCGGGCACGGTGATCCCACGCGGGTATTCGGGGAAGCGCGCGAAGTAGGCCTCCTGGAGCCGCTCGTAGCCGAGCACCGGGTCCCTGCCGTCGGGGTCGAGGTCGAAGGTCCAACTGCGCTGATCGTGCGTGGGGCCAGGAGTGCCGAGCGAGATCACGTCCTCGAGGCCGAGCAGGCTGCGCACGATGATCGAGCGGTTCGCCCACGGGCAGGCGCGCGCCGCGACCAGGCGGTAGCGGCCCGGCTCGACCGGCCAGGTCGGCACCTGGAGGGCTCCGGTCTCGGCGTCGGCGGTGACGTCGAGGCGGTCACGCGAGCGGCCGGGCTCCGCGGTGATCCGGTCCGGGATGTAGCGCATGTCGCGGTCGTAGGCCTTGCCGGCTTCGACGTAGGACGCCTTCGTGACTTCGGTTGCCATGCAGCCATGGTCTCAGGTTCGTGCTCGAGATAGTCAAACTCTCATCTATTCGCCCGGCCGCGCGAGCCGCTGCGCCAGCTCGATCACCCGGTCGTTGCCGACGTGCTCGCCGATGCTGGCCCGCACGCCCTCGCCGGCGAACGGTCGCACCGAGACGCCGAGCTGCTCGGCCGCCGTCACGAAGCGCATGGTCGCCTCCGGGTCGCCGGGGAAGGGGAACCAGCAGAAGTTGCCCTGGGCGTCGGGAACCTGCCACCCGGCCGCCCGGACTCCGGCCAACACCCGCTCGCGCTCGCGCACCAGGGCGTCGACGCGTCCCATCAGCGCCTGCACCGACGACAACGACGCCACCGCCGCCGCTTGAGCGACCGAGGAGACGCCGAACGGCGTGGCCACCGCGCGCAGCGGCGTCGCGATCTCGGGGGTGGTGATCGCGTAGCCGATCCTCAGGTTCGCCAGGCCGTAGGCCTTGGAGAACGTGCGCAGCGAGACCACGTTGGGGTACGCCGCCTGGAGCGCGAGACCGTCGACGGCGTCGTCCATCCGGACGAACTCCACGTACGCCTCGTCCACCAGCACCAGCACCTGCGGCGGGACCCGCTCCAGGAGCGCGGTCAACGCCGTCTGGGTGACGGCGGTGCCGGTCGGGTTGTTCGGCGTGCAGACGATCAACACCCTGGTCCGCTCGGTGACGGCGTCCGCAAGCGCGGCGAGGTCGTGCTCGCCGCCCTCGCGCAGCGGCACCGGGACCGACGTCGCGCCGGCCGCCGCGATCGCGATCGGGTAGGCCTCGAACGAGCGCCAGGCATGCACCACCTCGTCGCCCGGTCCGGCGAAGGCCTGCACCAGATGGAAGAGCAGGCCGACCGACCCGGTGCCGAGGGCGAGCCGATCGGCGTCGACGTCGAGGTGCTCGGCCAACGCGGCGTAGAGCTGGGCGTTGCCCATGTCGGGATAGCGGTTCAGCTGCTCCAACGCGGCCTGCGCTGCGTGCAGCACGCCCGGCAGCGGCGGGTAGGGGTTCTCGTTCGAGCTCAGCTTGTAGCTGGTGAAGCCCGGTCGGGAGGCGGGGGCGCGACCGGGCACGTACGGCGGGATCTCCGCGACCGACGCCCGGGGCAGGGGTGTGGTGACCATGCTGGCCACGTTAGTGGCGTTGCGCGACCCTGCCGAGCCTGTTCAACATCACGATTTCGTGGATTCTTCTAGGCTGTGGGCGTGAGCTTCCTGAGGTGGATGATTGCCAACGTCGCCGGCCTAGCGGTCGCGGCGTGGTTCTTCGACGGCATCTGGTTCGAGGGCGGTGACTGGCAGGAGAAGGTCATCCCCCTGCTGATCGTCGCGGCGATCCTCAGCGTCATCGACATCTTCGTGGCGCCGGTGGTCAAGATCCTCTCGATCCCGTTCATCATCGTCACCGTCGGCCTGTTCCTGTTGGTGATCAACGCGCTGATGCTGTTGCTCACCGACTGGATCGCCGGCGTCTTCGACGTCGGCTTCGGCGTCGACGGCTTCTGGACCGCCGTCGGTGGCTCGATCGTGCTGAGCATCGTGGGCTGGTTCGTGAACATCGTGGTGGCGGAGGACTGATGCTGCCCACGCCACGCACCGAGGGTCCGTACCGGGTCGCGCTGGTCTGCCTGGGCAACATCTGCCGCTCCCCGATCGCGGACGTCGTGGTCAACGCCCGCCTCGCCGACGCCGGCCTCGACGAGCTGATCGTGGTCGACAGCTACGGCACCGGCGACTGGCACGTGGGCGAGCCGATGGATCGCCGGGCCGCGGCGGTGCTCACCCAGCACGGCTACGACGCCACCCGGCATCGCGCCCGGCAGTACCCGGCCGCCGGCACCGACCACGATCTGGTGCTGGCGATGGACACCGACAACCTGGACGAGCTCGGCGGCGCCAGCGAGCGGGTCCGGCTGTTCCGCAGCTTCGACCCGGAGCCGGGCGACAGCATGGTGCCCGACCCGTACTACGGCGGCGACGACGGCTTCACGCTGGTGCTGCGGATGATCGAGCGGACCAGCGACGCGCTGGTCGAGCAGCTCTCGGGCCTGGCCGAGGGGTCGCGTCTGTCATGACCCGCAACCCGACCATCGCACGGCGAGCCGAGGAGCTGCTCGGCGCTGCGGTGGCGGCCACCTCACCGGTGGCCGGCGGCGACATCTGCACCGCCACCCGGGTCCGGCTCACCGACGGCAGGGCCGTGCTGATCAAGTCGCACGTGCATCCCCCGCCGGGCTTCTTCGCAGTCGAGGCGAGCGGACTGGCCTGGCTGGCGGCTGCCGCACCCGACCTGGTGCCGGCACCCCTCGCCGTCGACGACGACTGCCTGATCCTGCCCTGGATCGAGACCAGCAAGCCGACCCTGGAGGCGGCGGCCGACTTCGGCCGGGCGCTCGCGGCGTTGCACGGGGTCGGGGCCACGGGCTTCGGGCGCGACGGCGACGGCTTCATCGGGAGGCTGCCGATGCGCAACACCCCGCGCGAGAGCTGGCCGCAGTTCTTCGCCGAGAACCGGGTGCTGCCCTACCTGAAGCTGGCCCGCGACCGGGACCGGATCGAGCCGGAGGCCGCCGAGCAGATCGAGGCGGTGCTCCCCCGGATCGCCGAGTTGGTGCCCAGCGAGTCGGCCGCGCACCTGCACGGGGATCTGTGGAACGGCAACGTGCTGTGGTCCTCCGACGGCGTGGTGCAACTGATCGACCCCGCTGCCTACGGCGGCCACCGCGAGATGGACCTGGCCATGCTCGCGCTCTTCGGTCTGCCCCACCTGCAACGAGCACTGGACGCCTACCGCGAGGCGTTCCCGCTGGCTGAGGGCTGGGAGGACCGGCTGGCCCTGCACCAGCTCTTCCCACTGCTCACCCACGCCGCCATGTTCGGCGGCGGGTACGGCGCCCGCGCGGGTGCCGCTGCGGCGCGGTTCGTGTGACCATCTGATCGGGTGATGATCATGGCCGACGACGACCCGATCGACGACAGCGTGGCGATCATGATGAGTGGAGGCGCCGCGGCGAGCCGTGGTCGCTGAGGTGCTGGTGCGCCAGGCGCAACACGCGAAGCTCAAGCTGGCCCAGCAAGACCGCATCGCAGCTGAGGAAGCAGCCTCGCAGCTGGAAGCGCGAGGTGAAGCGCCAGAGGCGTTCTATCGGGATGCGGCCAGCCAAGAGTGGCTGGCGGGAGCGACTGTTGCCGACATCCGGGCCGCGGTGGGGGGCGCCCATCTGTGGGCAGAGATCGACCCCGCGCGATTCCCCGGAGCTGCCGAGGACCTGCGCGACCAGATGGTTGCGGTCAGCGCATCTCGGAACGGGTCGAGACGGGCTGGCCGAGCATCCGCGAGTACATCAGCTGCTGGCGGTCTTTCGGAGTGAACCCGACCGGCTGGCACGGCACGTCGGCGAGCTCGCAAGCGGTGCGCTCGACCACCACCGACCAGCGGCGCCGGATCACGCCGGCATCTGCGCGGGCGAGGTCGGCCGCGGTCACGATGCCCAGGCCGGCGAGGCGGGCGTTCAGGCGTGAAACGATGCCCCAGACCTCAGAGACGGGGGTGGCGGTTAGGAGTTCGTCGACGTCCCGACTTGTCCAGGTGGTGAGGCCGGCGCCGCTCGCCTTGGCCTGGCGCTGTGCGACCTTCGCCAGGGTTTTGGTGGGGCCGATTCCAACCGCGGCGGGCAGGCCGGTCCGGGTGCGGACCCGGGTCTGGGCGGTCGCGGCGACGGCGGCTGGTTCGTGGTGGGGGAGCGCCACGAAGACCTCGTCGACGCTGTAGGTCTCGGCGTCGGCCGAGACGGTGGCCAGGGTGTCGTGGAAGCGGGAGGAGAAGGCGCCGCACTCCTCGTAGTTGGAGCTGCAGACGATCAGGTCGGCCAGGTGCGGCTTCTCGCGGAGCTTGAACCACGGGTAACCCATCGCGACGCCGAGCTGCTTGGCCTCATCGCTTCTCGAGACGGCGCAGCCGTCGTTGTTCGACAACACGATGACGGGCTTGCCCTGCAGGCGCGGGTCGAGGACGCGTTCCACGGAGACGAACATGCAGCGCACGTCGACGAGCGCGATCGGTCAGCTGCGGTTCTCCAGGCCCCAGCTGACGCCGGTCATCCCGCGGCCCTGCGCGCGGTGCTCTCGCCAAGTTGTCCGAGGGGTAGGTGATGGATCAGGACGGTCGCGACGCCCCACGGCTCGCCCTCTGTCGTCAGGGGGATCTCCTCGAGGTCGGTGACCAGCACCGCGGCGCCGTCGCGCACCTCGAAGGTCCCGAGGCGGTGCTCGTCGTCGTCGACGACGACCAGGACTCGGCCGGGAAGCGGCGTCAGTGAGCGGTCGACCAGAATCTCGTCTCCTGCGTGGATGCCGAGGCTGGCCAGCGCGTCGGGAGGTGACACGCAGGACGAACGTCGACGTCGGCCGGCGCACCAGGTGGCGGTCGAGGGAGATCGGACCCTTGTAGTAGTCCGAGCTGGGTTGGGGAACGACGCGGTGGCCTCCACCGCCGGACCCCGGGTGCTCGAACGTATGTTCGACATGGGTGCAAGGGTAACCCAAGGGTCTCCCTGCAGCACTTCTTCAGTTCGCGCGCCTGCGCGGCAACCGAGGCGTACCCTCGAAATCCCACCGAAACGGACCGAAAAGACAAATATTGACAAACGAATGTTCCGCAAGTTGACCTACGCAGCAGTTGGGGTCTTCGCGGCCATCGCCTGGGCTCCTCGCTGAACCTCAGGACTGCGGGTTATGGCGTTCTGCCTACGAGTGCCAGCACCTCGCCCTATGTTTCGAGCGACTTGGGGTAGTCGGTCTATTCACGGAGGAACCGTATGAACCGCTCGA
>NZ_BAAALG010000017.1:0-11287 GCF_039528155.1 Nocardioides dubius
CGGTGCGGTTGCGGGTGCTGGAGGCGGAGCCGGTGCTGGTCACCCCGAGCCGATGAACCCCGAGCCGATGAACCCCGAGCCGATGAACCCCGAGCCGATGAACCCCGAGCCGATGAACCCCGAGCCGATGAACCCGAACAGCAGAACCCGAAACGCTGAAGCGCGTCACGCCTGTGCGAAGCCCCCGACGCACGACGCCCGGGGCGGCGCGGTAGTCGGAGCAGCGCTCAGAGCCCGGTGACTCGCTCCGCGCCTGCGTACAGGTTCAAGCCGCCGTCGCGGACGAAGCCCGCGAGCGTCATGCCGGCCTCGCCGGCAAGGTCGACCGCGAGCGTCGACGGCGCGGAGACCGCCGAGAACACCGGCACTCCTGCCAGCCACGCCTTCTGCACCAGCTCGAAGGAGATCCGCCCACTCACCTGCAGGATCAGCCCGCGGGCCGGCACCCGGCCCTGGGTCAGTGCCCAGCCGATCACCTTGTCCACCGCGTTGTGGCGACCCACGTCCTCACGCGTCACCAGCAGCTCGCCGTCGGCCGTGAACAGCCCCGCCGCGTGCAGCCCTCCGGTCCGCTCGAACACCGCCTGGGCGGTGCGCAGCCGCTCGGGCAGCTCCACCAGCACCTCCAACGGCACCGTGACGTCGTCGTCTCCCAACGACCAACGCGCCTGCATCCGCACCTCGTCCAGGCTCTCGCGGCCGCAGATTCCGCAGGCACTGGTCACCAGGTTGCGCCGCGCCGCGACAGCGACACCCCGTTCGGGGGCCGCGTCGTCGGTCGAGCCATGTCCGGCACACGCCGCCGGGCCGGCCGCGTCACCCGCGTTCCCCGCGCCCGGTCGCAGCGTCACGTCCACGATGTTCTGCAACGGATCGGGGCGTCCGTCGTCGCAGTAGCGCATGCCCGCGATCTGGTCGGGCCCGGTGATCACGCCCTCCGCCAGCAGGAACCCGGCCGCCAGCTCGAAGTCGTCGCCCGGCGTGCGCATGGTGATCGCGCGAGAGGCGCCGCCCACCCGGATCTCCAGCGGCTCCTCGACGGCGAGCGCGTCCGGTCGCCGGGAACCGCGGCCCGCACGCACTCGCAGCACGCTGCGACGGTCGGAACGTAGGCCCATGGGTCCATCCAAGCATCCGCCCCATGGCGACCTTCTGCCACCGGCGGGTGCGCCGTCGCCTCAGCTCACAGCACCAGCTCCGGCTTCACCCGCTTCGGCGTCCACACCCGCTGCTTGCGGGCCACCCTCGCGGTGACCAGCAGCGCCGCGACCAGCCACGCACCCAGCACCAGCGCGTCGGTCAGCACCCGTGCCTCCAGCCCGCCGTAGAGCAGCTGCCGCAAGCCGTCCACGGCGTAGCTCATCGGCAGCAGGTGGTGCACCACATAGAGCGGCTGCGGGATCGTCTGCCAGGGGAAGGTGCCGCCGGCGGTGACCAGCTGCAGCACCATCAGCACCAGGCCCAGGAACTGTCCCGGCGTTCCCCACAACGCATTCAGCGCATGGATGATCGCCACGAAGCACGCGGTGATCAGGATCAGGAAGAGCCAGGTCCCCACGACGTTGGCCGGCTCGATGCCGAGCGCCAGGCCGACGATCGCCAGCATCACGCTCACCTGGGCCACCCCGATCAGCGCCGGCGTCAGCCAGCCACCCAGGGCGATCCGCAGCGGCGTCTGGTTGGCCGCCAACGCCCGGTTCGACAGCGGGCGGACCACCAGGAAGAGCACGTACCCGCCGATCCAGGTGGCCAGTGCCATGAAGAACGGGGCCAATCCGGCGCCGTAGGAGCCGGCATCGGTCTGCGCCTGCGAGCGGACGTCGACCGGGTTGCCGATCGTGTCCGCGATCGCGGCCCGCTGCTCAGCGTCCATCGCCGGCACCTGCTCGGCGCCGTCGGCCAGTCCGCGGCGCAGGTCGGCGGCGCCGCGCTTCAGCTTGCCCAGCCCGGCATGCAGCTCGTCGGCGCCGTCCGCGAGGGTGCCTGCTCCCGTCTCCAGCTCGCCCGCCCCGGCGGCCAGCCTCCGGCTCCCCGCTGCGGCCGCGTCCACCCCGGCCACCAGCCGCGGCGTGGCGGTCGCCAGCGCGTCGGCCCCGTCGGCCACCTGACCCGCCCCGGTGGCCAGCTCATCGAGCTGCCCGCTCACCTTGCTCGCCTCGCGATCCGCCGCCTTGATCGGCTCGCCGAGCCGGTCGTAGACCGCCAGCAGGCTCTGCTGCTGCTCGGCGGTCAACCCCTGCTCGTCCATCAACGCCGTGAGGTCGTCGCGTCCCTCGCCGTAGCGCTGGGTGACGCGGTCGGCCGCGTTCGCGACCGAGTCGCCGACCTCCGCGATCCGCTGGTCCGCCTGCGCCACCTTCCGCGCGCCCTGGGCCAGTTTCTTGGTGCTGGCCGGCAGCCCCTCGACCTGCTCGGCCATCGTGCTCAGCCCGCTGCGCAGCTCCCCGGCCCCTTCCTTCAGGTCCCCGGCACCCGTCGCGAGCCGATCGGCGCCGTCCTTCAGCCGCTTGCTGCCGGCGTGTGCGTCCGCGAGCCCGTCGCGCAGCTTCGCGGCGCCGTCCGCCCCGTCCAGCAGGCCCGCCCGGACATCGGCCAGCCCCATCAGGAAGGTCTGGCTCGCCTCCACCGAGACCTCACTCGCCACCGCGTCGCGGACCTTGTCCACCACCGTGTTCGCGATCGTGGTCGACAGGTAGGAGTTGGCATCGTTGGTGACCAGCCTGATCCGGGCCTGGCGCGGGTCGGCGGTGCCGACGCTGGTCAGCGAGCGGGAGAAGTCGCGCGGGATCACCAGCGCGAAGTCGAAGCGGCCCTCCTCGACGCCGTCACGCGCCGCCTGCTCGTCCACCTCGGTCCAGTCGAACGAGTCGGAGTCGATCAGGTTGTCGGCCACCCGGCGTCCGGCGTCGAGCGGCTGGCCGTCGGTCCCGGTGGCACCGGCGTCGGCGATCACCAGTGCCGCGGGCACCTGGTCGAGGCGGGCGTACGGGTCGTGGTTCGCGTACAGGTAGAGCCCCGCGTACAACGAGGGGATCAGGATCATCGCGAGCACGGCGAGCCGTGGCAGCCGACCGGCGGTGATCCGGCGCAGCTCGGTCCAGGCGATCCGCAGGGAGTTCATCGGGGTGCCTCCTCAGGGCCGATCGTGACGGTGACGGCGTCCGGCAGCGGCACCGCCCGTGACGTGGTCACCACCACGCTGAGGCCGGCCTCGGCGAACGGGTGGACGGCGTCGCGCAGCTCAGCGGCGGTGAGCCCGTGCCGCTCGGGGTAGGTCAGCACCAGGTGGCTGACTCCGGGGCGTCGGCTGGCCAGGGTGCTGATCAGCCGCAGCCGCGGCAGCGCAGGGACCTCGCCCCAGGGAAGGTCGACGGCGTCGGCGAGCCCGCACTCGGCCAGCACCTCCTCGACGCCGGCGCGGCCCGCAGACATGCGCGCCATCGCCAGCTCCTCGCCGACGATGGTGTGCAGGGGAACGCCCTCGTCGGGCTCGCTGACGCCGGGCACGTCGACCAGCGCGACGCCGCGTTGCAGCACCGCGCGATCCTGGCTCTCGCCGAGGGTCACCTGGCCGGACGAGAGGTCGAGCCGCCCGGCCAGGGCCAGGCTCAGCGCGGTGTGTCCCGCGCCCGGCCGGCCCAAGGCCACCACCACCTCGCCCGGAGCGCAGGCGAGTGTGGTGCGCGGCAGCAGCACCCGGTGGGGCTGGTGAAGCTCCACATCGTCGGCATAGAGCGTGGGAGGCTGGCTCTCAGAGCCGGCGTCCGCGGTCTTGACGTCGCTGTCGTCGGTCACGATGAAGAATCTACGCATCCCCGGCGCCGGGGAACCGGCAGCCGGGCCGGGGCGTCACACCGATGACGGACCAGCCGGGTCCGCAGCGCTGCCCACGAGAAGAGGTACGGCAATGGGACGAGTGATCGCAGGGCTGCTGCTGGCGACCTTGAGTGCGTTGGTGGTCCCGATCGGGATCGGCGCGGCGCCGGCACACGCCTGCTCCTGTGCGATGGCGACGCTGGGCGACCAGGCCGCGCGCTCCGACTACGCGTTCGTGGGCTCCGTCGTCGAGGGGTCGGTGAAGGGCCAGGCCGACCGCGGCATGGAGCCGATCACCTTCACCGTTGCGGTCGACGAGATCTACGCCGGCGAGGTCGGCGCCACCGTGCAGATGCAGACCCAGGCCAGCTCGGCCTCCTGCGGGCTGGGCCAGGTTCCGCAGGGCCGGATGATCTGGTTCTCCTACCTCAATGAGGGGGCCGCCACCGACCGGCGCCTCAACGTCGGCCTCTGCACGCCGCCGGTCGCTGCGGACGCGGCCAACCTCGCCGAGGTCGAGAAGGCGCTCGGCGCCGCCCACCCGGTGGACGACGACGCGACCGGCACCACCGACGTCGGCGGGGGAGAGGCGACAGCGCCGAAGGCGGACGCCGACGACCCGGAGGACGAGGACCAGGCGCTCTGGTGGCCGATCGCGGTCGGCGTGGTCGTGGTGCTCGGTGCTGCGGGTGGGCTGATCTGGGTGCGCTCGGGGCGCCGACGTGGCTGAGGATCACGGCGAAGTTCCGGTGAGCGGACCCCAGCGGTTCGCGATGTCGGTGGCATCCGCCAGCATGGGGACATGACCAGCAACATCGACGCGGCTGCCGAGCGGCTCTTCCAGGCCATCTCCACCAACACGCCCTGCGACCCGGTTCGCGACCTGATCGGCGAGAACGACATCGAGGCCGCCTACCAGGTGCAGGAGCGGCTGATCGCCGCCCGCGTCGAGGCCGGCGGCGTGGTCGTGGGCCGCAAGATCGGTGCCACCTCGAAGGCGGTCCAGGACCAGCTCGGCGTCGACCAGCCGGACTTCGGCGTGCTGCTCGCCGACATGGAGTACACCGAGGACCAGATCGTCCCGATGTCGCGCCTGCTGCAGCCCAAGGTCGAGGCCGAGGTCGCCTTCGTGCTGGGCAAGGACCTCGCCGAGGGCCCGCTGGACATCGCGCAGGTCCGCGACGCGATCGACTACGCGGTCGCCGCCCTCGAGATCGTCGACTCCCGGATCGAGAACTGGAACATCTCCTTCGGCGACACCGTCGCCGACAACGCCTCCAGCGGCCTGTACGTGCTGGGCACCGAGCGCAGGACCCTGGACGAGTTCGAGCCGGTCGACGTCGAGATGTCGATGACCATCGACGGCGTCGAGGTCTCCACCGGCAACGGCGCTGCCTGCCTCGGCGACCCGCTCAACGCGGTCGCCTGGCTGGCCAAGTACGCCCGTGACTTCGGGGTCCCGCTGCGCGCCGGCCAGGTGCTGCTCTCCGGCGCCCTCGGCCCGATGCGTCCGGTCGAGCCGGGCCAGGTCGTCACCGCGACGATCAGCAGCCTGGGCTCGGCCACCGCGACCTTCTCCGCCTGAGGCACCACGCACCGACCACAGCGTGAACCGGCACCCGCTCAGCCTGGCTGGGCGGGTGCGGTGCCCTCGGGCGGCTCAGAAGCGTGGTGCGTGCTGAGGATCGTCGCTCGGGGGCTCCGCGGCACGGGCCCCGAGCTCGAGCAGCTTGGCCACCACCTCGTGATGGTCCATCGCCTGCGCGGCCTGGAGCGGCGTCATCTCGTCGAGCGGTGACAGTTGCTCGGGATCGGCGCCGTGCTGGAGCAGCAGCAGCGCGATCTCGGCCTGGTCCTCCAGGATCGCCGCGACCAGCGGCGTGCACTGGAACTCCGGATGCACATGGCTGACGTCCACTCCGACCACCGCGTAGAACTCGACGAGGTCGTAGTCGCCGTCGTCCACGGCTTCCATCAACGCCTTCCAATCACCTGCGGACATGGCGTTGCTCCCTTCTGGCGGGGCGCTGTTGCGTTGCTCACAGCATGCCACCGTCTGCGCTGGTGGCAAGGGACGTCGGCTCAGCGTGGCTTGACGGCGGCGCTCGCCACGGACGCCGGACCGCTGCCGGCCAGGTTGCGTGCCGAGACGTACCCATATGTGAGCAAACGTCCGGATTCCTCGGTTCGCGGAGAGCGATCAGTGCCCAGGATTGGCTAGCGTGGGGTCATGTCGCGCATCGCTGTGATCGGCGGTCACGGAAAAGTGGCCCTGCACCTGACCCGCCTGCTCTCCGAGGAGGGGCATCAGGTCACGTCGTTCTTCCGCAACCCCACCCATATCGAGGACGTCCTCGCGACCGGCGCCGAGCCTGTGGTCGCGGACTTCGAGGAGCTGGACACCGCAGCGATCGCCGACCTGCTCAAGGGCCACCACGGGGTGGTCTGGTCGGCCGGGGCGGGTGGCGGGAACCCGGAGCGCACCTATGCGGTCGACCGGGACGCGGCGATCCGGACCATCGATGCAGCCGAGATCGACCACATCAAGCGGTTCGTGATGGTGAGCTACTTCGGGGCCGGCCCGGAGCACGGCGTGCCGCCGGAGGACTCCTTCTACGCCTATGCCCAGGCCAAGGCGGCGGCCGACGAGCACCTGCGTGCGAGCACGCTGGACTGGACGGTGCTGGGGCCGAGCCGGCTCACCCTCGACCCGCCGTCCGGGCTGATCGAGACCGGCGCCGGGGTGGGGAAGGGCGCGGTGAGCCGGGCTGACGTCGCGGCGGTGGTGGCGGAGGTCCTGCACCAGCCGTCGACCCACCACCGCACCATCGAGTTCAACAACGGCGCGACGCCGATCGCCGAGGCGCTCGGGGCCTGAGCGGCCTCAGGCCTTCTTGACCACGCTGGACTTCAGCTGCAGCGGGCCGAACCCGTCCACCTTGCCGTCGATGTCGTGGTCGCCGACCCCGTCGATCAGCCGGATGCCCTTGACCCGGGTGCCGACCTTGATCGTGCCGGCTGCGCCCTTGATCTTGAGGTCCTTGATGATCGTCACGGTGTCGCCGTCGGCCAGCACGTTGCCGACGGCGTCGCGGATCTGGGCGGCGTCCGCGGCCTCAGCGGCCTCGGCGGGTGACCACTCGTGGGCGCACTCGGGGCAGACCAGCAGATCGCCCATCTCGTAGGCGTAGGCACTGGCGCAGGAGGGGCACGGGGGCAGCTGGTCGGTCACGAGCGGCGATTCTAGTGTCCCGCCGTCGGCTCACAGCGGCGAGATCGCGAGCCGGTAGGCGGCCGGTGCCAGCGGCGGCACGCTCGGAGTCGCCGGAGCGATCGGAGCCAGCCGCCGGTAGCCGGTGCCGGGCTGCGGGCGCTGGTCGGGCTCGCCCTTGTTCGGCCACAGCGAGACCGCCCGCTCGGCCATCGCGGTGATCGTCAGCGACGGGTTCACGCCGAGGTTGGCGGCCACCACCGAGCCGTCGATCACGTGCAGGCCCGGGTGGCCGTGCAGGCGGTGGTAGGGGTCCACCACACCCTCGGCCGCGGTGAGGCCGATCGGGCAGCCCCCGATGAAGTGGCCGGTCATCGGCACGTTCGCCAGGTCGGCCCAGGTGCCGCCGGCGACGCCGTCGATCTTCTCCGCAACGCGACGGGCGGCGTCATGGCCCTGGGGCAGCCAGATCGGGTTGGGCTCGCCGATGCCCTGCTGGGTGGTCATCCGGCGTCCCCACGGACGGCGTACCGTCCGGGTGGTCAGCGAGTTGTCGGCGCTCTGCATCACCAGCAGCGGGATGGTCTGCTCGGACCACCGGCGCGGATCGTGCAGGCGGCGCAGGTCGCGACGGCGGCGCCACATCTCCTGGAGGCCCAGCACGAACCGGTTGCGGCCGTGCTCGACGTCGGTCAGCACCGCCATCAGCAGCCCGAGCGCGTTGGAGCCCTTGCCGTAGCGGCACGGCTCGACGTGCGTCTGCTCGTCGAGGTGGATCGAGGAGGTGATCGCCACGCCGCGGGTGAAGTCGACGTCGTCGCGCTTGGAGCGGGCGGCCAGGATCGCCTCGGAATTGGTGCGCGAGAGCTCGCCCAGGCGCGGTGAGATCGCGGGCAGGCTGCCCCGGTCGCGGAGCTTGTGGAGCAGGCGCTGGGTGCCGAGGGCGGCGGCCGCGAAGATCACCTGGTCGGCGGTGAGCTCCTGACGCCGGATGCCGCCGGTCCGGCGGGTGTGCACGGTGTAGCCGCCTTCCGGTCGTGGGCGCACGTCGGTGACCGTGGTCTCGGCATGGACCCGGGCTCCGGCCCGCTCGGCGAGGTGCAGATAGTTCTTCATCAGGGTGTTCTTCGCGCCGTGCCGGCAGCCGGTCATGCACTCGCCGCAGTCGGTGCAGGTGGTGCGCTCGGGCCCGGCGCCACCGAAGAACGGGTCGGCCACCTTCGCTCCGGGACGATCCCCGAAGAGCACGCCGACCTCGGTGGGGTGGAAGGTGTCGCCGACCCCGAGGTCCTCGGCCACCGAGCGCATCACCTCGTCGGCGGGGGAGACCTTGGGGTACGTGGTCGCGCCGAGCATCCGCTTCGCCTGGTCGTAGGCGGGGGCGAGCTCGGCGGCCCAGTCGGTGATGTGCGCCCAGTGCTGGTCGCGGTAGAAGGCGGCCGGGGGCTCGTAGAGCGTGTTCGCGTAGACCAGCGAGCCGCCGCCGACGCCGGCCCCACTGAGGATCAGCACGTCCTTGAGCAGGGTGGCACGGAGAATCCCCTTGCAGCCAAGGGCCGGTGCCCACAGGTAGTCGCGGGCCTTCCAGGAGGTGGAGGGGAAGTCGTCGTCGGCGAAGCGGCGGCCGGCTTCGATCACGCCGACGGAGTAGCCCTTCTCGCTGAGCCGCAGAGCGGAGACCGAGCCGCCGAATCCGGAGCCGACGATCAGCACGTCGTAGTGGGTCATGCGGGGGTGCTCTCCTTTCCGGGAACGGGCGTGGCGACGGTCTCGGTGAAGTCGGCGAGCTCGAGGCGGCCGGTGCGGCGCTGGTACTCAGCGACCGTTCCCGGCCAGTTGTTGATGATCCGGCCGCCTGCGGTGCGGTACCAGCTGGCGCAGTTGTTCCAGACCGAGTCGCCGAGCCGGCGCTGCATCTCGGCGTCGTAGCGCTCCGCTGCCTCGGGCCGGACCTCCAGCGCGGCGCGCTCACCGTGTGCGGCGTGGCCGGCGAGGCGCTGCACGGCCTGGGTGATGTAGCCGGCCTGGGCCTCCATCATCGACACGATGCTGCCGCCGCCGAGGTTGGTGTTCGGCCCGTAGACCCAGAACAGGTTGGGGAATCCGGCCACGGTGATCCCGAGGTGGGCGTGGGCACCCTGGCTCCAGGTCTGCTGCAGGGTGGTGGCGGTGCCGCGCACCTCCAGGTCGCCGAGGAAGTCGGTGGCCGCGAAGCCGGTGCCCCAGATGAGCACGTCGACCTCGTGCAGCGTGCCGTCGCTGGTGCGCACCCCTCCCGGCTCGATGGCGGTGATCTGCTCGGTGACGACGCCGACGTGGTCGCGGTCGATCGCCGGGTACCAGGTGTTGGCGAAGAGCAGGCGCTTGCAGCCGAGCGGGTAGTCCGGCACCAGCTTCTTGCGCTTGGCCGGGTCCTTGACGGTGAGCCGCAGGTGCGCACGCCATGCCTGCTTGAGGATTCTCGGCAGGACGCCGCCGTTCTCCATCGCGGCGTTGAGGCGTTCCGACAGCACCCAGGTGAGGGTGCGGCCGAAGGCCTGGCTGCGGGGCGCCGCGGCGAACGCGGCGTGGTGCAGCCGCGTGTAGGCACGGTCCGGCTTCGGCACCACGTACGGCGCCGAGCGTTGGAAGACGGTCATCGCGGCGACGTCGTCGACGATCGCGGGGACGAACTGGATCGCCGAGGCGCCGGTGCCGATCACCGCCACGCGCTTGCCGGTCAGGTCGACGTCGTGGCGCCACTGTGCGGAGTGGAAGGCAGGACCGGCGAAGCTCGCGGCGCCGTCGATGCGGGGGATCACCGGGTCGGAGAGCTGGCCGGTGGCAGGCACCAGCACGTCGGCGGTGTACTCGCGACCGGCGTCGGTGACCACGCGCCAGTGCAGGGCGTCGGCGTCCCAGGTGGCGGAGACGACCCGCTGCTCGGTGTGGATCCTCGGGCGCAGGCCGAGCGCGTCGACCTGGGCGTGGACGTAGCCGAGGATGTCGGGCTGGGTGCCGTAGCGGCGTCCCCAGTCGGGCTTGGGTGCGAACGAGTAGGAGTAGAGCGAGGACGGCACGTCGCAGGCCGCGCCCGGGTAGGTGTTGTCGCGCCAGACGCCGCCGGGGCCGTCGCCGCGATCGAGCAGGGTGACGTCGTCGAATCCGGCGCGGGCCAGATGCGCGGCGACCCCGATGCCGCCGAGGCCGGCGCCGATGATCAGGACCGAGGGCTGCGTGCTCATGAGCGGCAGCGTAGGCAGCGAGTTCGGGCGAGGGGCAGACAACGGCGGCCATCTGATCCACAATTTCGGACATGTCCACCGATGGCCTCGACCTGGAGCGTCCGGCGGCGCTCTCGTGGGACTTCGCGCGGGACCCGGCCGGGGTCACGCTCGTGGTCGGCGTGGGCGTGGAGCAGGGTGTCGCCGCGGCTGCGATGCTCGCCGGGACGGGGCTGTCGGTGCAGGACCTCGACACGGGGGAGCGGCTGGTCACGGCGCGCCAGGAGCTGCGGGTCGTGCGCAACCTGCGCACGGCGGCTCCCGGGGTCAGCCCGATCGCGCTCGGGGCTCGGTACCGGGCGGAGACCTTCGGCGTGCTCGGCTTCGCGCTGCTCTCCTCCGCGACCCTGGGCGAGGCAGCCAACCTGGCGCTGCGCTTCCTCGACCTGAGCTTCACCTTCGCGATCCCCGAGCCGAGGCTGGAGCAGGGTGCGGTGGTCGTCGACTTCGACGACTCGGCGCTGCCCAGCGACGTCCGCGACTTCCTGGTGCAGCGTGATCTCACCGCGGTGTGGAAGGTGCTGGACCAGCTGCGTCCCGGGGGTCTGGAGGCCGCCGCGATCTCCTTCGCCGGCCCGCTGCCGCCGGCCGGCCAGGTGGCGGAGGCGACCCGGCTGTTCCAGCGGACGCCCGATTTCGGCGCGGGGTGCAACCGGTTGCGCTTCGATGCCACGTTGCTTGCCGAGCGGCTGCCCAGCGGAGGCGGGTCCGCGCACACCTTGTCGGAGGCGATGTGTGCGGACCTGGTCTCGCGACGTCGTCAGCGCACCGGGCTGGCGCACGAGGTGCGGGTGCTGATCGCCCAGCGGCTGGCGGCAGGCGCCCCGATGGCCGAGGTCTGCGCTGCGTTGGGGATGGGCGAGCGCAGCCTGCGCCGCCGGCTCGTCGCCGAGGGGACCAGCTACCAGGGCCTGCTCGACGAGGTCCGCGAGACGCTGGCCGTGCAGCTGCTCGACACCGGCCTGCTCTCGGTGGAGGACGTCGCCCAGCGCCTCGG
>NZ_BAAALG010000017.1:11317-25174 GCF_039528155.1 Nocardioides dubius
GGCGTCCAGCTTCATCGTCGCCTTCAAGCGCTGGCGCGGCAGCACCCCCACCCGAACTTGCGCTTGTTAACCCCCGAACCTGCGCGTGTTAACCCCGAACTTGCGCGTGTTGCGCGCGAACTCGGCGATTCGTGGGCCCGACCGGTTCCGCCGGGCCGCAAGGCCCAAATACATCTCCAAGTCTGCCTGCCTTGGGTGGCAGGTAGCTCCCTGATAGCGGGAGCTAGCTGCCACCCAAGCGGCTATCAGTGAGCGCTCAGGAACCGAGGATGTCGCGGACGGCGAGCGAGCCGAAGACCATTGCCGAGCCGAGCGGCGCGCCGGGGCCGGGGTAGTAGGCACCGAAGAGCGACGCGGTGGCGTTCGACGTCGCGTAGAGGCCCTCGACCACGGAACCGTCAGGGCGCAGCGCGCGGGCGGCGGCGTCGGTGACCACGCCGCCCTTGGTGCCCAGGTCGGAGAGGACGAACCGGGCCGCGTAGAACGGTGCCACCGCGACCGGGTTCAGTGCCTTGTTGGCGCCGGTGCCGAACGAGAAGAACGTGTCGTACTCGTCGGCGCCGCGACCGAAGTCCTCGTCCACGCCGGTCTCGCAGAACTCGTTGAAGCGCTTCACCGAGGCAGGCAGGCTCGGCATCTCGAGCTTCTCGGCCAGCTCCTCCAAGGTGTCGGCTGTGATCCAGGTGCCCGCCGCGAAGTGCGCCTCGTGGTCGCCCTCAGGCATCGCGATCGCGGGCAGGTTGCCGCCCTCGGCGTTGTCGAAGACGAACCAGGACGGGATCCGCTTGGGGTCGGCAGCCATCTCCCGGCCGAAGCGGTCGTAGGGCAGGCACTCGTTGGCGTAGCGCTGGCCGTCGGCGTCGAGCATGACCCCGGAGCGGAAGCCGAGGGTGAAGGTGCCGGAGCCGTCCGGCTGCGCCAGGCCGGGGCAGAACCAGCCCTCGTCGAGCAGCCCGGTTGCCGCGCCGATGGCGGCGGCGGCGTCGATCGGCTCGCCCTGGTTGGTGCCGCGCGGCGCCATCGTCCAGGCGGCGGAGCCGGCCACCCCACGCGCCTCCCGGCGCTCCTGCGAGCCCTCGTAGCCACCGCTGGCGAGGATCACGCCACGGGTCGCGGTCAGCGTGACCGGGCCGGCCTCGGTCTGCGCGACGACGCCGCTGACGCGGTCGCCGTCCAGGGTCAGCTCGGTCATCGTGTGCCCGGTGAGCACGGTGCCGCCGTCACGGACGAAGGCGGCGAGCAGCCGGCCGATCAGGGCCTGGCCGCCCGACAGGGTGCGGCGTCCGCCCTGGCCCTGGCGGTCGCGCTCGACCGGCGGGCGCAGCAGCGCGTCGACCTGCTCGGGGAGGTCGGTGCGCAGGATGTTGGAGGGCTGGATGGAGCGGCCGCCGGAGACCCGGCCGGGACGGTCGTAGTACTCGGGGAAGGGGGTGAACTCGAACTCGATGAGCTCGTCCTCCTCCAGCTCGGCGACCAGCCGGGGCGCCTCGGCGAGGAACGCCTCGACCTTCGCGGTGTCGGGGTCGTCGAGCAGGGCGCCCAGGTAGGTGCGCGCCGACTCGGTGGAGTCGGCGATGCCGAGACGTGCCTGCACCTGGGTGCCGGGGAGCCAGCAGGCGCCACCGGAGTAGGCGGAGGTTCCGCCGACCTTGTCGGTGCGCTCGACGACGGCGGTCGAGAGTCCGTGCTTGGTGGCCAGGTGGGCCGCAGCCAGGGCGCCGCCTCCCGAACCGACCACGATGACGTCGAAGACCTGCTCGCTGCTCACTCGTTCTCCTCGCGCAGTGGGTATGTTCCACCTCACACGCTAGGGGTGTCTGGGGCTCCACGGTTGGCAGATCCCAGTGGTGGGGAGCAGCAAGGGTGCTCAGTCGCCCTGGTCGGCCTCCTGCGCGAGTCGCCGCTCGTGGAGCCGCTGCTGCGCTGCGGGCAGGTAGGTGAGGCAGGGCGCCTCCTGGTCACGGTGCTTCTCGTGCAGGTGGAAGATCCAGCGGTCCATCGCGGCCAGGTAGCCGTTGTCCGCACCGTTGCGATACGTGGACCAGTAGCCGCGGTCGGGGACGTTGCAGCGCACGCAGTTGAGCTTGTAGACGAACGCGTCGTCGTCGCCGACGGTGATCGCGACCCGGGCCAGCGGTCCGGCGTCGGCGGCCGCCTTCCGTTCGCGGGCGGCGCGGCTGGCAACCATGGTGAGACCCCTGTCTGTGGAGAGCCCTCCGAGCCTACGCCGATGGGCGGGGGCGCGCCGCGCTCGGTCCCGAGGGCGCACCTACAGCGCCCTCGGGGGAATTTCGCGGAAGTGCTTGCCAAGCGGACAGGCCTCGCGCTCTACTGGACACATGTCCAGTCAGGTGTCCAGTGAAGCGCGGTCGGGGCTCAATGCCCGCCAGGCCGAGACCTTCGAGCGCTTGCTCATCGCAGGCGCGGAGGAGTTGCGTGCGGTGGGGCACGAAGCGCTGACGGTGCGCAGCGTCGCCACCCGCGCCAGCGTCTCGCCGGCCACCGCCTACACCTACCTGGCGAGCAAGAACCACCTCTTCGCCGAGCTCTTCTTCCGCACCCTGGTGGCGGTCGAGCCGCCGGCGTTCAGCGACGCAGACGGCGCCCGGGAGCGGGTCCGCGCCGTGGTGCGCCAGTACGGCGAGCTGATGGTGGCCGAGCCCGAGATCGCGGCCGCGGTCACCCCGGCACTGCTCGGCAGCGACCCCGAGGTCGAGCGGCTGCGGCTGCGGATCGGCGCCGAGTTCGTGCGCCGCTTCGAGCTCGCGCTGGGCGCGGAGCGCGACCCCGACGTCGTCGACGCACTGGTGCTCGCCTTCTCCGGCGTGCTGCTGCAGGCCGGCATGGGGCTGGTTCCGTACGGGCAGCTCGCTGATCGCCTCGACGCCGTGAACGCGGTGATCCTGAAGGGAAACGTATGAGCACCTCGACCGCGGTCGGCTTCGACCCGTACGACTACGGGTTCCAGGACGACCCCTATCCCGTCTATGCGCAGCTGCGCGCCACGGATCCCTTGCACCACAACGCGAAGGACGACCTCTGGGCGATCACCCGGCACGCCGACGTGGTGCGGGCGCTGCGGGACGACACCCGCTTCTCCAACGCCATGGGCGTCTCCCTCGACGCATCGGCGTGGCGGCCGGACGCCTACAAGGTGATGAGCTTCCTGGCGATGGACCCGCCGCGCCAGACCCGGCTGCGCAAGCTGGTCTCACGCGGCTTCACGCCGCGCCGGGTCCAGGAGCTCGCGCCGCGCATCCAGACCCTCACCGAGCAGTACTTCGACCGTTGCCTGCAAGGGGATCTGGACTGGATCACCGACTTCGCCGGCCGACTGCCGATGGACGTCATCTCGGAGATGATGGGCGTGCCGGTCGACGACCGCGACGAGATCCGCCGGCTGGCCGATCTGGTGGTGCACCGGGAGGAGGGCGTGCGGGACGTCCCCGTCGCCGGGATGGAGGCCTCGCTGCACCTGGTGGCCTACTACGCCGAGATGGTCACCGCCCGTCGCGCACACCCCACCGACGACCTCACCTCCGCGCTCTGCCAGGCCGAGATTGATGGCGACCGCCTCGATGACGAGGAGATCATCGCCTTCCTCTTCCTGATGGTGGTGGCCGGCAACGAGACGACGACGAAGCTGCTCGGCAACGCGCTGTTCCACCTCGCCGCCCATCCCGAGCAGGCGCGAGCGGTGCTCGCTCCCGGAGCCGATCTGGTGGACGTCTGGATCGAGGAGACGCTGCGCTTCGACACCTCCAGCCAGATGATCGCGCGCCACCTGCTCGCCGACTTCGAGCTGGACGGCGTGGTGGCGCCCGCCGGATCGAAGGTGATGATCGTGCTCGGCTCGGCGAACCGCGACGAGCGGGTCTTCACCGACGCCGACCGCTTCGACCTCCATCGTGACAAGGACGAGCTGGCACAACTGGTCAGCTTCGGCGGCGGTCGGCACTTCTGCCTGGGCGCGAACCTCGCTCGGTTGGAGGCCCGGATCGCCCTGGCCGAGCTGGTGCGCCGGGTCGGGCGGATCGACGTCGACCATGACGCGGCGGTGCGGGTCCATTCCACCAATGTGCGCGGCTTCGCATCGCTCCCGATCCGGGTGGAGGCGCGATGAGCTTCGGGGCGCACCCGGACCGGCGTCCGGTGATCGTGGCAGGTGCCTCCTCGGGCATCGGAGTCGCAACGGCCGAATCCCTTGCCAGGCTCGGGCATCCGGTCGCGCTGGGCGCACGTCGCGTCGAGCAGTGCGCCGAGGTGGCGGCCCGGATCGAGCAGGCGGGTGGCGAGGCGTTCGCCCATCCGCTGGACCTCGCCTCGCAGAGCTCGGTCGACGCGTTCGTGGCCGCCAGCACCGAGGCGCTCGGCGACATCGAGGCCCTGGTCTGCAGCGCCGCGATCCTGCGCCCCGGCCGGATCGTGGAGACGGCGTCCGCGACCTTCGCCGAGGAGGTCGAGATCAATGTGATCGGCGTGCAGCGCCTGGTCGCCGCGGTGGTCCCCGGGATGGTCGAGCGACGTCGTGGCGACGTCGTCCTGCTCTCCTCGGACTGCGCCGACGCGGTGCGCCCGTTCATGTCGTCGTACGCCACCACCAAGTGGGCGATCGAGGGCTTCGCCCGGTCGCTCCGCTTGGAGACCGAGGGCACCGGCGTCCGGGTCGGCGTGGTCCGCCCCGGCCCGACCTGGACCGGCATGGGGATGGACTGGAACGCGGAGGACACCGCGATGGTGCTCGGCGGCTGGAGCAAGCTCGGGTTCACCCGCAGCGGCCACTTCATGAAGCCCGACGCCGTCGCCGACGTGATCGCCACCATGGTCAGGATGCCGCGCGGATCCTCCATCCCGCTGGTCGAAGTGCAACCCGAGATCGAACTGGAGAAGCCATGAGCATCACCACCGAGACCCACGCGCTGGCCGGGATCCCCGAGGTCTCCAGCCGGTTCCCCGGTCACGAACACGGCCACCTCGAGGACCTGCGCGACGATCCGATCGGCCTGCTGCACCGGGTCCGCGACGAGTGCGGCGACGTCGGCCGCTTCCGGCTGGCGGACCGCGACGTCGTGCTGGTCAGCGGCGCCGAGGCCAACGAGGCGTTCTTCCGGGCACCGGACTCCCTGCTGGACCAGGGCGAGGCGTACCCGTTCATGACGCCGATCTTCGGCAAGGGCGTGGTCTTCGACGCGACGCCCGAGCAGCGTCAGGAGATGCTCAAGAACCAGGCGCTGCGCGGCGACATGATGCGCGGCCACGCCGCGACCATCGAGGGCGAGATCAATCGGATGGTCGCCGAGTGGGGCGAGGAGGGGGAGATCGACCTGCTCGACTTCTTCGCCGAGCTGACCATCTACACGACGTCGTCGTGCCTGATCGGCAAGCCGTTCCGCGAGGAGCTCGATGCCTCGTTCGCGCATCACTATCACGACCTCGAGCGCGGCACGGACGCCTTGGCCTACGTCGACGCGTACGCCGACATCGAGTCCTTCCGGGTCCGTGACGCCGCGCGGATCAAGCTCGTCGAGCTGGTCCAGGCGATCATCGACAAGCGGGTGGTGCGGGGCCCCGTGCCGCGCGAGGAGCGCGACCTGCTGGACGTGCTGATCTCGCTGAAGAACCCGGACGGGTCGGCCTACTACACCGCAGACGTGATCACCGGCATCTTCATCTCGATGATGTTCGCCGGCCACCACACGTCGTCCGGGACGGCGGCCTGGACGTTGATCGAGCTGCTCCGCAACCCCGAGGTCCTCGAGGGCGTGGTGACCGAGCTCGACGAGCTCTACGCGGACGGCTCCGAGGTCTCGTTCCAAGCGCTGCGGGCGATCCCGCAGTTGGAGGCGGCGTTGAAGGAGACCCTGCGCCTGCACCCGCCGCTGGTGCTGCTGCTGCGGGTCGCCAAGGAGGAGATCGAGCTCGGCGGCCATGCGATCCCGGCAGGCACGATGGTCGGGGCGACGCCGCGGGTCTCGAACCGGATCGGCGAGGACTTCCCGGACCCGGACGAGTTCCGCCCGGAGCGCTACCTGGACCCGCGCCAGGAGGACCTGCAGAACCGGTGGACCTGGATCCCGTTCGGTGCCGGCAAGCACCGCTGTGTGGGCAACGCGTTCGCGATGATGCAGCTCAAGGCGATCTTCTCGGTGATCCTGCGCGACTACGCCTTCGAGATGGCGCAGCCCTCGGAGTCGTACCGCGACGACACCTCCAAGATGGTGATCCAGCTCGAGAAGCCGTGCCGGGTCCGCTATCGCCGGCGGACGCGATGAGGGTCGAGGCGGACGCCGACCTGTGCCAGGGCCACCAGATGTGCCAGGGCGAGGCGCCGAGCGTCTTCGGCTTCGATCGGGACGCCGACGTGGTGGTCCTGCTCGACGAGGCGCCGGGCGAGGAGCTGCGCGAGCAGGTCGCGGCCGCCGTCCGGTACTGCCCGGCGATGGCTCTGAGCGTCACCGGCTGATCGCAGGTTCGGGCGCAACAAGCGCAGGTTCGGGCGCAACAAGCGCAGGTTCGGGCGCAACAAGCGCAGGTTCGGGAATGGAGTGATGGGTGTGAGTGGCGAGTTGAGCAGGGCGGAGATCGAGGAGTTCTGGGCGGGCTGGCTGGAGGTGAACCGGGAGGCCGAGCGCACGGGGGACTGGCGGGTGCTGGCCGACTCCTACGCCGAGGACGCCAACTACGGCTGGATGTACAGCCACGACGAGCACTTCATGGCGGTGGGCCGCGACCAGATCCGGGACTGGGCGATCGGCATCGAGATGGACGGCTTCGACGGCTGGCACTACGACTACGTCTGCACGATGATCGACGAGCAGAAGTCGATGGTGCTGGGCTTCTGGAAGCAGCGCTCGGGGATCGTCGACGACGCCACCGGATCCGAGTACGAGATCCTCGGCATCGGCGGCTCCTGGTTCGGCGTCGAGCGGCAGACCTCCGGCGCGGACGCCGGCCAGATCAAGATCGCCTGGCAGCGCGACTGGTTCGACATGCCGTCGACCACGCACACCTTCATGCAGATCCTGGGGGCGAACAAGGCCTCCGACACGCTCCTCAAGCGGATGTCGGTCTTCGGCCACGAGGTGCCCGGGCACTACCACTACGACGACCTGCCCTCCACGGTCTGGCCGCCGCCGGTCGAGCGCGGTGACTACGTCACCCAGTCGCCGGCACCGAGCGTCGCGCCGGCCGAGGAGGCCACCGCATGACCGCCCTGGCCGCACCGGCCGCACAACAGCTGATCGACGGCAAGCTGGTCGCAGCCAGCGACGGCACCAGCTACCCGATCCTCAACCCAGCAACGGGTGCGGCGATCGGCACCGCCCCCGACGGCACCGCCGCCGACGTGGAGGCCGCGATCGCGGCGGCCCGCCGCGCCTTCGACGAGAGCGACTGGTCGACGGACCGCGAGCTCCGGCTGCGCTGCCTGCGCCAACTGCACGCGGCACTGCTCGAGCACGCCGACGACTTCCGCGCGCTGACCACCGCCGAGGTGGGCATGCCCAGCTTCATGATGGGCGCCGCGGGCTTCGACGTCCCGGTGGACGGCCTCAAGTGGGTCGCCGACCTGCTCGCCGACTATGAGTTCAGCGCCGACCTGGGCGAGGCCGCGCCGATGGGCATCGCGACCCGGCGCCGGGTGCTGCGCGAGCCGGTCGGAGTGGTCGCCGCGATCACGCCGTGGAACGTGCCGACCCAGATCAACCTCGCGAAGGTCGGACCCGCCCTCGCTGCCGGGTGCACGGTGGTGCTCAAGCCGGCACCGGACACTCCGTGGGTGGCCTGCGAGCTCGGCCGGCTGGTGGCCGAGCACACCGACATCCCGGCCGGAGTGCTCAACATCGTCACGCCGTCCTCCAACGAGGTGGCCGCCGTGCTCGCCAGCGACCCGCGCATCGACATGGTCTCCTTCACCGGTTCCACCGCGACCGGCCGGGCGATCATGGCGGCCGCCGCGCCGACGTTGAAGAAGGTCTTCCTCGAGCTCGGCGGCAAGTCGGCCGCGATCGTGCTCGACGACGGCGACATCGCCGCTGCCGCCGGGGCCACCGCCTTCGCGGCCTGCATCCACGCCGGCCAGGGCTGTGCGCTGACCACCCGGCTGGTCGTGCCACGCGAGCGCTACGAGGAGGCGGTCGCGGTGGCCGCCGCCACCATGGAGTCGATCGGTGCCAAGGACCCGGCCGACCCGGGCGCGATCTGCGGTCCGGTGATCTCCCGGGCGCAGCGCGACCGGATCGCCGCCTACTTCGAGATCGCGCGTGCCGAGGGTGCCACCTTCGCCACCGGCGGCGCGGTGATCGACCAGGACGGCTGGTGGGTCCAGCCGACCGTGATCGCGGGCCTGGACAACTCCTCGCGGCTCGCCCAGGAGGAGATCTTCGGCCCGGTCCTGGTGGTGATCGCGCACGACGGCGACGACGACGCGGTGCGGATCGCCAACGACTCGCCCTACGGACTGTCGGGGTCGGTCGACTCGGCCTCGCTGGAGCGGGCGCGAGCGGTGGCGGCACGGATCCGGACCGGCACGATCGCCGTCAACGGCGGCGTCTGGTTCAGCCCCGATGCGCCGTTCGGCGGCTACAAGCAGTCCGGCCTCGGCCGCGAGATGGGCGTGGCGGGCTTCGAGGAGTACCTGGAGATGAAGACGCTGGCAGAGCCTGCGGAGAGGGGAGTCTGATGAGGTTCGCGGAGAAGGTCGCCGTCGTCACCGGGGCGGCGCAGGGGATCGGCGAGGCGTACGCGAAGGCCCTTGCCGCACAAGACGCAGCGGTCGTCGTCGCCGACCTCAACGTGGACGCGGGGGAGGCCGTCGCCAAGCAGATCGAGGCGGACGGCGGCCGGGCGATCTTCGTGCGCACAGATGTCTCCGACCCGGAGTCGGCGAATGCGATGGCGCAGGCCGCGGTGCAGGCGTTCGGCGGGATCGACCTGCTGGTCAACAACGCCGCGATCTACGGCGAGATGGCCTTCGACCTGTTGGTGACCGTGGACTGGGACTACTACCGCCGCTTCATGAGCGTGAACATGGACGGCGCACTGGTGGTCACCCGCGCCTGCTATCCGCACATGCAGGCCCGTGGCGGCGGCGCGATCGTCAACCAGTCCTCGACCGCGGCCTGGCTCTACTCGGGGTTCTACGGTCTGGCGAAGGTCGGCATCAACGGCCTCACCCAGCAGCTCGCCCACGAGCTCGGCGGGATGCGGATCCGGGTCAACGCCATCGCGCCGGGCCCCACCGACACCGCCGCCACCCGGACCCAGGCCGGGGACGCCGCGCACGACATCGTGCGCAACTCGCTGGCGATCAAGCGGATGGGGCAGCCGGAGGACATGGTCGGCGCCTGCCTCTACCTGCTGAGCGACGACGCCTCCTGGGTGACCGGCCAGATCCTGGCGGTGGACGGCGGTCAGGTGTTCCGCTCGTGAGCGCCCTGCGGGTCGGCTTCGTCGGCCTCGGTGACATCGGCCGGCCGATGGCGTTGCGGCTGGCCGCCGCGGACGGCGCCGAGCTGGCGGTCTTCGACCTCAACCCGGTGCCGCTCGCCGAGCTGGCGGCGGCCGGGGCCCGGGTCGCGGAGAGCCTTGCCGCGCTCGCCGACGGCGTGGAGACGGTCTGCGTCATGGTCCGTGACGACGACCAGGTCCGTGCGGTGCTGGCAGAGCTGATCGCCGCCGTCGGCAGCGCCGAGTCGCCGACGCTGCGCACCGTGGTGATCCACTCCACCGTCGCTCCGACCACCCCGGCGGAGCTCGCCGCTGCCGCGGCCGAGGTCGGGGTCACCGTGCTGGACGCCCCGGTCTCGGGCGGCGCGATGGGCGCCGCTGCGGGGACCCTGGCGATCATGGCGGGCGGATCGCCCGAGGGCTTCGCCGCGGTCCGTCCGGCGCTGGAGGCGATGGGCACCAAGGTGGTCCACGCCGGCGAGATCGGTGCCGGCACCCGGTTCAAGCTGGCCCGCAACCTGATGCACTTCGTCTCCTTCACCGCCGCCACCGAGGCGCAGCGACTGGCGGAGGCGGCCGGGCTCGACCTGCTCGCCCTGGGCGAGGTGGTCCGGCACACCGACACCGTGACCGGAGGGCCGGGCGCGATCATGCATCGCGCCACCGCCGCGCCGATCGAGCGTGACGACTTCTGGTTCGACGTCTTCAGCCATGTCCGGGCGCTGGGGGAGAAGGACCTGCGCTTCGCCGTCGAGCTGGCCGAGGGGCTGGGCGTGGAGACGCCGCTGGCCCGGCTCGCACTCGAACGCCTGGGCACCGGCCTCGGCCTGCCCGCCGACCAGAGGATCTGAGAGGACCGAGATGACCGAGCGCTTCGCCGACCTGCCCGAGACCCGCCGCCGTGGCCTGACCAAGATGGAGGAGGTCTACGGCTTCACCATGTCCGACGGTGAGGGTGACTTCTTCGGCTACACCGCCGACCATCTCTTCGCCGACATCTGGACCCGTCCGGGGCTCAGCGATCGCGACCGCCGGCTGCTGCTGATCGGTCTGCTGGCCGGGACCGGAGCGCACGACGTGATGGGGATCCAGGTCCCGGCCGCGCTCCAGGCCGGCGACCTGGACGCCGAAGCGCTGCGCGAGATCGTCATCTTCCTCTCGCACTACGCCGGGTGGCCGGTGGGCGCCCGGCTCAACAGCCTGGTCGAGGAGACCATCGCCAAGCAGCGCTGAGCGCGCTAAAAACCTGCTCGGAAGTGTGAGCCAGGTCATAACTTTCAAATAGAACCCTCGTTGAGACATGTGCAGACCGCTTCCGTGAGGATCGAGACAGATGACTGGCATTCGACGAGTCGGTGGGCGCCGCCAGGCGGCCGGTGCCGCTGCGTTCGGCATCGCACTGACCCTGGCCCTGGCCGCCTGCGGATCGCAGGTGGCACCAGATGACGTCGCTCGTGCCAACGGCACGGTGCGCGCCGGCAGCAATGTCGATCCTGGGGCGGATTCGGGGGCCCCAGGCACCGATGCCGGCGTTCCCGGCGACCCGGGCCTCGGCGACACCGGTGACTCCGGTGCCGACGTCGGCGATTCTGGCGACACGGGAAGCGTGCCGGGCGACACCGGCAACGACGCCGCTCCGGGCAGCAACCCCGGGGCGGCGCCGGTGAAGGGCGAGAACGCCTCAACGGGTGACGGCCCCAAGGGCAGCTGCAACGGGTTCAAGAACCAGACCGGGATCACCGCAGACAAGATCCTGCTGGCCAACGCCTCCGACCTGTCGGGGCCGGTGCCGGGCATCTTCGAGTCCGCGCAGATGGGCACCCGTGCCTACGTCGCCTACTTCAACTCCCAGAGCGACATCTGCGGCCGCAAGCTCGACGTGCTCGCCCTCGACACCCGGGCCGATGCCGGCGCCGACCAGCAGGCCTACCTCAAGGCGTGCGACCAGGCGTTCGCCGCGGTCGGCTCGATGTCGGCCTTCGACTCCGGCGGCGCGGCCACGGCCCAGAGCTGCGGTCTGCCGGACATCCGCTCCACGATCGTGAACCCCGAGCGGCAGAAGTGCAGCACCTGCTTCGCCACCCAGGTCGTCGACACCTCGAAGATCGGCGTCGCCTACGCCAAGTGGCTGCGCAGCAAGTACAAGAGCGCCACCGACAGCGCCGCCGTGCTCTACATCAACGCAGGCGCCGCGCCGCCGAACGCGAAGTCGCTGGCCTCTGCCTGGGGCAAGATCGGCTACGGCGTGAAGTACGTGCAGGGCATCGACGTCGCCGAGTTCAACTTCGCGCCGTACGTGCAGCAGATGAAGAGCAAGGGCATCAAGCTCGTCTACTACCAGGGCCCGTACCAGAACACGGTCAAGCTGCAGCAGGCGATGAAGCAGCAGGGCTTCAGCCCCGAGGTGATGCTGGCCGACGGCACCGTCTACGACAAGCGCTACGTCGACCAGGCCGGCGGCGTCGGCGACAAGACCTTCGTCTACCTGACCAACGACATGTTCGAGGCCAACAACAAGGAGATGCAGCTCTACCTCTCCTGGCTGCAGCAGGTGAAGCCGGGCGCGGCGCCGAACATGTACGGCCTCTACGCCTGGTCCGCCACCCGGCTCTTCGTGGAGAAGGCGCTCTCCCTCGGTGGGCGACTCGACCGCAAGAACATGATCTCCGCGCTGCGCGGGGTCGACAACTGGACCGGCAACGGGCTGCACGCCAAGCAGCACATCGGTCGCGGGCTCGGAGCCGAGTGCAGCAAGGTGATCCAGCTCCAGGGCAGCAGTTGGAAGCAGGTCAGCCCGGGCGACTACCTCTGCGCGCCGATGGTCGCCACCGGCATCGGGGGCTGAGCCGGTGAGCGGGTTCTTCGCCTTCGTCGTCCTCGGCGTCTTCACCGGGGCGGCCTATGCGATCGCCGCCAGTGGCCTGGTCCTGACCTACGCCACCACCCGGGTCTTCAACATCGCCCACGGTGCCTTCGGGATGGTGCTGGCCTTCACCTTCTGGGACTTCTCGGTCCGGCAGGGGATGCCGACCTGGTTGGCGCTGTTCCTGGTGCTGGGCGTGGTCGCGCCGGCGATCGGCTGGTTCATCCAGCGCTTCGTGACCAGGAACCTCGGCTCGGCCCCGGTCAGCGTCTCGCTGGTGGTCACCGTCGGGCTGCTGGTCGGGCTGATCGGCGTCGCCCAGTACCTGTGGCCGCCCCAGTCGCGGATCCTGCTGCCGTTCCGGCCCGAGTCCGGCTACCAGGTGGGTGACACCTACATCACCGCCCACCAGCTGATCACCATCGTCTGCTCCATGGTGGTCGCGCTCGCGCTCTACCTGCTGCTGAACCGCACCCGGGTCGGCACGGCGATGCGCGCCGCGGTCGACAACCCCGAGCTGCTGCAGCTCTTCGGCGGCCAGCCGGACCGGGTCGCACAGCTGGCCTGGGCGATCGGCATGTCGCTGGCCGCGCTCGGCGGCATCCTGCTGGCGCCCGTCGTCGGCCTCGACTACTACGCACTGACCCTGCTGGTGATCAACGCCTATGCGGCGGCGATGCTCGGCCGGCTCAAGAGCCTGCCGCTGACCTTCGCCGGAGCGATGGCGCTGGGCATCCTGGAGAGCCTGGCGGTGGGCTACCTGCCGACCGAGGGCTTCATCGCCGGCATCCGACCGGTGATCCCGGCGCTCTTCCTGTTCCTGCTGCTCATCCTGCTGCCCCAGGCCCAGCTGCGGATCGGCCAGGTCAAGGGCACGGTGGCGGCTCCGGTGCCGACCCTGCGCCGGGCCGCACTCTGCGGTGCCGGGCTGATCGTCTTCGTCATCGCGATCACCACCGGCATGTCGGAGGCCAACCTGCTGCTGGTCGGCACCGCCGCGACCTTCGCCATGGTGATGCTCTCGCTGGTGCTTCTCACCGGCTACGGCGGCCACGTCTCGCTGGCGCAGCTGACCTTCGCCGGTGTCGGGGCGCTCACCTACGCCAAGCTGGACGAGCCGAATCTCTACGGCCTGCTGCTGACCACCCTGATCGCGGCCGGCGTCGGTGCCCTGGTGGCGCTGCCGGTGCTGCGCCTGACCGGCCTCTACCTGGCGCTGGCCACCCTCGCGTTCGGCGTGCTGATGGACAAGATGATCTTCCAGGAGGAGTGGGCCTTCGGCTTCAACGGAGCCCTCAGTGCGGAGCGTCTCTCCATCCTCGGCGTGCGGATCGAGTCCACCAGCGGCTACGTCCTGGTGATGGTCTGCTTCCTGGTGCTGACCTCGCTGGCCGTGCTGGCGCTGCGCCGCGGCGTCGTCGGCCGGCTGCTGATCGCCCTGCGCGACAGCCCGTCGGCCTGCACCACGCTCGGCCTGGACCAACGCTGGTTCCGGGTTGCGCTCTTCGCGGTCTCCGCCGGGATCGCCGGCCTGGCCGGCGGCCTCT
>NZ_BAAALG010000017.1:25208-106540 GCF_039528155.1 Nocardioides dubius
TGCCGCGGACTTCCAGTTCTTCAACAGCCTTCCGCTGCTGCTGCTGGCCGTGGTCTTCGGCGTCACCTCGGTGACCGGCGCCTGCCTCGGCGGCGTCGGGCTGATGCTGCTGCCCGAGCTGCAAGCGAACAACCCCGAGCTGGCCGGCCTCTTCTTCGTCGTCCTCGGGTTCGGGGCGGTGGCGCTGGGCCGCGACCCGAACGGGCTGGCCAACCAGCTCTTCCGGCTCGGCCGGCTGGCCCGCGAGCGGGGCGAGCCGTGGGTGCGCGAGCGCATCCCGCGTTGGGCCCCCGAGCTGGACGGGCCGGCCGTGCCGGCCGCACGCGGATCGAGCGAGTCCCTGGAGGAGACCGACCATGCCACTGCTTGAGGTCGACGAGGTGGTCGTGCGCTTCGGCGGGGTGACCGCCGTCAACGGGGCGACGTTCAGCGCCGAGGAGCGCCGGATCACCGGGCTGATCGGGCCCAACGGTGCGGGCAAGACCACCTGCTTCAACGTGATCACCGGGCTGCAGCGTCCGACCCAGGGCACGGTCCGCTTCGACGGACGCAACGTCACCCGGACGCCGGTGCACCGGCGCTCGCACCGGGGGATGGCGCGCACCTTCCAGCGGCTCGAGGCCTTCGGGTCGCTCACGGTGCGCGAGAACGTGCGGGTCGCGCTCGACATCGCCGGTGGCCTGCGCGGGGTGCTGCGCAGCCAGACGGCGCAGATCGATCACCTGCTGGAGCGGGTCGGGATCGCGGGCTACGCCGACGAGCGGGCCGACTCCATCCCGACCGGGACCGCCCGGCTGCTCGAGCTGGCCCGTTGCCTGGCAGGGGATCCGCGGCTGCTGCTGCTCGACGAGCCGTCGTCAGGGCTCGACGAGCACGAGACAGACGCCTTCGGCGAGCTGCTGCTGGCGCTGGCGGCGGAGGGTCGCGCGATCGTCATGGTCGAGCACGACATGGACCTGGTGATGACGGTCTGCGACGAGATCCACGTGCTCGACTTCGGCGAGATCATCTGCTCGGGATCGCCCGGGCAGGTGCGCAGCGACGAGCGGGTGCAGCGGGCCTACCTGGGCCAGAGCGACGAGGAGAACACCCGCGACGACCTGGCACCCTTCGAGGCGACCACCACCATCCCGGCGATCGGAGTCGGCTGATGAGCGTGCCGATGCTGGAGGTGATCGACCTGCACGCGTCCTACGGGCGGATCGAGGTGCTGCGCGGAGTGAACCTGAGCGTGCCCAAGGGGGCGGTGATGGCGCTGCTCGGTCCGAACGGTGCCGGCAAGTCCACGCTGGTCAAGGTGATCAGCGGTCAGAAGGCGGCGACGTCGGGGGACCTGCATCTCGGGGGAGTGCACGTCCGCTCCGCGTCGGCCGACGCGCTGGCCCGGGTCGGGCTGTGCACGATCCCGGAGGGACGCTCGGTCTTCCCCAACCTCACGGTCGAGGAGAACCTGCTGCTGATGTCCTACGCCGGAGTCTCGCCGGGGTTGATCAAGGAGACCGCGTTCAGCTACTTCCCGCGACTGCACGAGCGGCGACACCAGCTGGCCGGCACCATGTCGGGCGGCGAGCAGCAGATGCTGGCGATGGCGCGCGCCCTGGCCTCCGACCCGGCTCTGCTGCTGCTCGACGAGCTCTCGATGGGCTTGGCGCCGCTGATCGTGGACGAGCTCTACGACACCGTGCGGATGATCGCGCAGAGCGGGGTGACCATCGTCTGCATCGAGCAGTTCGCGCGCACCGCGCTCCGGGTCTCCGACTATGCGGCCGTGATGTCCGGCGGCCGGGTGGTCGCCACCGGCGAACCAGGAGAGGTCATGAACACGATGGCGGATGTGATCCTCGGCGGTGCCGCGTGAGGCGGGCAGCCGCTGCGCTCGGCGCCGCGTTGGTCTTCGGCGTCGCGCTGCCCTGGAGCGCGGCTGCGGACGACGAGCAGGAGCCGGCGGCGCCGACCTTCGGCGGCTACTCCTCGAACGCCTGGGCGACGCCGGTGCACCTGGAGATCTACGAGCCCTCGCTGCCGATCCCGTCCAGCCCGCAGCTGGAGTTCATGATGGCCTACAGCAAGGCGAAGGCCGACTCCGGCAGCAGCCTGAGCCGGGCCAGCTGGTTCTGGCCGGGTGACCCGGTCGGTGAGGGGCTGAAGACGTTCGGTGAGCAGCTCGGGCTGCCGCCGCAGCTGTTCGCCGGCGGCTATCCGGTGCAGGTGAACGCCACCTATCCCTCGGATGCGCAGTCGCAGCGCGACGAGCCGTTCCCCGGCATGGTGATGCGCGCCAGCGCCGACGAGACGGCAGCCGCCGGCTCGACCGGGTTCTCGCCCGACAGCGACGTCGAGGAGACCCCGGCGGCGTCCGGGATGGTCGGCAACCTCTTGCAGACCTTGGGGTTGGGACAGCTCGCGGGCGCCGACAAGCAGGAGACCGGAGTGCCCGGGATGCCGGCCGGGCTGGCGACCCTGATCGACTTCAACGGCTACGTCTCGACCTCCAAGAGCGCGGTCGTCGACGGCGAGGTGCAGGTGACCTCCAAGTCGCGCCTCGGCGACGTCAGCCTGCTGGGCGGGCTGATCAAGCTGGAGGGCGTGAGCACGGTGGCCACCGCCTCCAGTGACGGCAGCGCCGGAAAGGCGGGCGGCAAGGCCAGCTACGGCGGACTCACCATCGCCGGCCAGGAGTTCTCGATCGGGCCCGAGGGCGTGGTGGCGATGGGCAAGACCCAGGCCATCCCGTTCCTCGCCGACGACCCCGCCAAGGCGCTGGAGCAGCTGGGCGTCTCGATCACGGTGCCGAAGCCCGAGCGCAGCAGTGAGGGCAACGTGACCACCTCGGTCAGTCGTGGTCTTGTGGTGGAGATCAAGACCGAGATCCTGACGCCGCTGCTCTCGGCGATCCCGTTCGGCCAGCTCGCGGAGCTGATGCCGGCCGAGGCCGGGCTCTTCAAGAGCGTGGTGGCCGGCCTCGGCTCGCTGGCCCCGCGGATCGTGCTGACCTTGGGGGAGGCCCGGGCCACGTTGGAGACGGTGCCGCCGGTGAGCGCACCGCCGACCGACGAGACCGCGCCTCCGGCCAGCGACCCGGGCGCGAGCGACGACGACGCCGGAACGCCGGCCACAGACCCGGGCAGCACCGGCACGCCCGAGGCGCCCAGCGACCCGGGCACCCCGACGACGGACACCCCGACCGATGCGGCCGGTGACCTGCCGCCGGTGCAGCCGGTCGCGGCCGGACTGCCGAAGCTGTTCTCGATCTCCGGCGGCCTGATCCTCGGCGGCATCGCGGCTGCGGCCGTCGCCGGCAGCTGGTTCCGGCGTGCCGGCGTGCTGGCGCTGGGCGCCGGGGGCGCCTGTACCCATGGCCTCGACAGCGGCCTTCCCGATCTGCGAAAGGTGTGACATGACCACGACCAGCCTGCCCCGCGCGGGGACGCGTGACCGCGCCGGCGTCGCGCCACTGCTGAACAACCACTTCCAGCTGTTGCAGGTCGTGCTGTTCTGGGCCGGCGCGATCCTGCTGCCGCTCGGCCTGGTGGTGATCGCCTTCGGGTGGTACGGCGCGGCCAACACGCCGTACCAGCACGAGCAGCTCTCCTACCTGGTCTCCGGTGGCCTCTTCGGGCTGGGGCTCACCTTCGTCGGTGGCTTCCTCTACTTCGGCGCCTGGCTGGCCCGGATCGCGGCCGACGGCCGGGAGTCGTCCAAGCGACTGGCCGACACCCTGCTGGTGCTGGCCGACGTCACCTCGCGGGCGGCGTCGCTGGACCCGCGCGGTGAGGACCTCGGCGCGGTCCAGGTCACCGTCGGCGAGGGGGACACCGTGCATCGCCGCGACTGCCAGCTGATCGCGCACCGCGAGGATCTGGTGCCGCTGGGTGCGCGCACCGACGCGCTCACCTTGTGCCGGGTCTGCCGCCCGGACGCGCGGCGCAGCTGAGGTCCGCCTCGTTGATGGGTGCAGCCCTGCGCCAGCCGACGGCGCCTGGTGCAGCGCGGCACCACTCAACGGGACGCCACGACCGGGAATGTGCGCTGGATCACTAGGTTCGCTGCTGACTCCCATCCGAAGGTGGCTCCAGCGAATGAATCGGCCGTACCGCACTGCCCTGACCACGCTCGTCTCCCTGGCCTTCGTGGCCTCCGCCCCGTCCGCGGTGGCGGCGGCCGGCCCCACCGGGGTGACGCGTGCTCCGGCGCCAGCGCTCACGACGGTCGCCAAGGCCGCGGCTCCCGCTTCCGTCGAGGTGACCCGGACGGCATCGGGTGCCTACCGCCTCACCTGGAGCGGAGCCGGGCGGCACCGCGTCTACGCCAGCAGGAAGCCGGGCAACCCGTCCCGCAGCGGGTCCCTGGTCGGCTCATCGGCCTACGGCGCCCTTGTGGTGAAGGGGCTGGCGACTGACGCGCGCTGGTACTTCGAGGTCGCCTCGCCGTCCGCGGTGAAGGCAGCGAAGCGGATCACGGCGCAGCGTCGCGCCAAGGTGGCCAAGCAGCGGCGCCAGGCAGCCAAGCAGGGCAGGAAGCTCACGAAGGCGGCACGCGTGAAGGATGTCGAGGGAACCGTGGCTTCGACCCGCAATGTGGGACTGGACAAGGCCACCAACACCCGTGACCTCGGCGGCATGCGCACCGTCGACGGCCGCTCGATCCGCTGGGGCGTGCTCTTCCGCAGCGATGCCATGACGGCGCCGACGGTGCGCGACACCGCGGCGCTGGCCTCGATGGGCCTGCGTCGCTCGATCGAGTTCCGGGCGCCCAGTGAGATCGCCTCCGCGGGGGCGAACCGCTACCCCGCCTCGGTGGAGGAGACGGCGATCCCGTTGCTCGACGCCAGCACGGACGCGTTGTCGCAGGCGATCCAGGCCGCGCTGCGCAGCGGCGACCCGAGCGTGGTCGAGGACCTGCTCGGTGACAGCAAGGCCGAGCAGATCGCCGCGGCCGGTCCGATCGACATGATCCGCAGCGAGCCGGCACGCGTCGGCTATGGCCAGGCACTGCGCCTGCTGGCGGGGCCGGACGGCGTGCCGATGATCTTCAACTGCACCGCGGGCAAGGATCGCACGGGCATCTTCGCCGCCGTCATCCAGCGCATTCTCGGCGTTCCGGAGCGGGCGATCCTGACTGACTACGAGCTCTCCAACCGCTACCGGGCGTCGTCCAACCAGGCCACCTACGACCGCCTCGCCACGATCGGCGTCGATCTCGGACTGATCCGGCCGCTGCTGGAGCAGGACGGCGCCAACCTGGCCGGCATGTTCCGTGCGATCGACGAGGAGTACGGCAGCTTCGACCGCTTCCTGAGCAGGGGTCTGGGCTTGGACGCGGCGACCGTGAAGGCGCTGCGCGCGAAGCTCCTGGTGTGAGGCGGCGGCCTCAGGCCAGGTAGAGCGACAGCGCGTCGACCAGGCCCTGCTTGGCAGCGTCGGTGTCCGCGTAGGAGCTGAAGAACTGCTCCTCGCGGATGCCGCGGATCGCGCCGGGCAACAGGGCCCGGACCCGGGCCAGCCGGTCGCGGTCCACGGTCAGGCCGTCGAAGGCGGCCTCGCACATGGCGGTCCACTCGGCGTCCCAGTTGGCGATCGCGGCGGCGGTCTTGGGGAACTGGCTCTCCAGCTCGCCGCGCTCGGCCGGTAGCGCCTTGCGCAGGTTGTAGAGCGCCTTCTGGCCAGGCAGGTCGAGCGACTCCCACATGGCGTCGACGACGGCAGCTACCCGGCCGGTGACGTCGGAGCTCTCGGTGACGGTGTCGAAGACGGGGCCGCGGTTGTCGGCCACGTAGTCCAGGACCCCTGCCCACAGCCCGTCGGCGTCGCCGAACTGGTGCTGCACGGTGCCCCAGGTGACGCCGGCCTCGCGCGCGATCAGATTCGCGCTCACCGCCTCGGCGCCGCCGTCGGCGAGCACCCCGAGCGCGACCTTCAGCAGGTGGCGGCGCGTCTCCAAGCCACGACGGTTGAGTCGGGTTCCCTTCGCGCTGAGCGTCACGCGGCGATTCTACGGTGGGCGCGAGGTGGTGCCGTGAAGGGCCTGAGCCCCTGCCGCACTGGCCCGGATCAGGTCGCCTGTGGATAACTCGGGAATGCGCGGTGTCGGCAGGAAGCGGGGTGCAATCCTCGTCGGCATGACCTGGCACGCCTACCTCGACGAGTCTGAACCGGCGACGGGCGGCACGTACGTCCTGGCTTGCTCTTTGGTCGTCACCGATCACCTCGAAGGGTTGCGCTCCCGCCTCTCCGCTTTGCGTCTCCCAGGCGAACAGAAGGTCCACTGGTATGAACGAAGTCGTGGCCAGCGTCGTCTCCTGGTGGAGACGATCGCCGCGATGCCTGCTATTCATCACATCCTCGTCCGCGATGACTGCGGCGATGAATCGTCGGAACGACGGCGCCGCAAGTGTCTTGAGCGGATGTTGTGGAATCTCGAACACAGCTACGGGGTTGAGTCCGTAGTGGTCGAGGCCCGCCAAGCGAGGCAGAACGTCAAAGACCGCCATCTTCTTGATTCGATGCGTGCTCGCCGCGATGTGAGTTCGCGGTTGCGGATCGCTCACGTTCCTGGATGGGAGGAACCCTTGCTGTGGCTACCGGACATCATCGCTGGAGCCTTTGGAGATGACCGTCGGAAGATGCCGGGCATCTTCTCGATGTTGGGACCGATCGTCGAGTTGGAATCCATCAGCGGGCTGAAATGACCGCGAGCCCGAGACCCCAACTCAGCAGGATTGCTCAGGCTCACTTCCACTCCGCTCCGCGAAGCGGGGGCAGGTTCCATTGAACCCCGTCAGGTAGACGTCGTCAACGCTTCCTCACAACCCCAAGCGTTCGCCCAACCGTCCGATCGCGCTCTCTGCCTCGTCGGCGCTCTTGTCGGGGATGCCCCAGATCAGGTCGGTGACGCCGGCGTCGGCCCAGGCGGCGAGGTCGTCGGGGGAGGGGCGCAAGGTGACCAACACGTGGATCTGCGGGTCGCCGGCGCGACCGGCGTCGGCCCAGGCGCGGTGCAGGTGCGCGCAGCGCTCGGCGATCTCGGTCTCGATCGGGGTGGACATCCAGCCGTCGGCGTTGGCAGCGATCCAGGCGAAGGTCTTCGGCCCTGCGCCGGCGCCGATCACCACCGGGAGGTGGTCCTGCACCGGCTTGGGCCAGGCCCACGACGCGCCGAAGCTGACGAACTCGCCGGCATAGGAGGCCTCCTCCTGCGTCCACAGGGCCCGCATCGCCTCCAGGTACTCGCGCAGCACGGTGCGCCGCTTGCCTGCGGGGACGTGGTGGTCGGCCAACTCATCGGTGTTCCACCCGAAGCCGGCCCCGATCGTCACCCGCCCACCGGAGAGATGGTCCAGGGTGGCCACCGACTTGGCCAGGGTGATCGGGTCGCTCTCCACCGGCAGCGAGACGGCGGTGGAGAGCCTGATCCGCTCGGTGACGGCGGCCGCAGTGGCCAGCGAGACCCACGGGTCGAGCGTGCGAAGGTAGCGGTCGTCCGGCAGCGTCTCGTCACCCGTTCCCGGGTGCGCCGCGTCGCGCTTGACCGGGATGTGGGTGTGCTCGGGGACGTAGAAGGTGTCGAACCCGGCGTCCTCACCGGCCTTGGCGGCACGCGCCGGGGTGATCCCGCGGTCACTGGTGAAGAGCACAAGACCGTTGCGCATAAGGCGATCCGTTCTGGAGACGAGACGTTGACGAGCAATTATCATAGGGGGCACTATGGGAAATGTGGAAGAGCGATCCCGGTACCAGGCCCTTACCCGCGACGAGCTCGCCAGGCTGGTCCCCGAGCTGCTGTTGATCGGCCAGCTGATCGACCGGTCCGGCATGGCCTGGTGCATCGGTGCCTTCGGGCGCGACGAGATGGCCCAGGTCGCGATCGACGAGTGGGCTGCCGCCTCGCCGATCTATACCCGGCGGATGCAGCGCGCACTGGGCTACCAGGGTGACGACGTCGTCACCATCTTCAAGGGGCTGCAGCTCGACATCGGCGCACCGCCCCAGTTCATGGACTTCCGCTACAGCGTCGACGATCTGCAGCACGGTGCCTTCCACCTCGACCACTGCGGGGCCCTAATGGACGTCGAGCCGATGGGCGCCGAGTACGTCCGCGCGATGTGCCATGACATCGAGGACCCGACCTTCGACGCGACCGCGGTGGCGACCAACCCGCATGCCCAGGTGCGCCCGATCCACCGCCCGCCGCGGGTGCCCAGCGACCGCACGCCGCACTGTGCCTGGACGGTGATCATCGATCCCGCGTATCCCCGGGTCTCCGCCACCGCGGAGTGCCTGCGCAACTCCGAGTCGCGCGCGGCGCAGGTCGAGCTCGAACCGATCGTCCCCGGCGGCGGTGGCCGCGACGACTACTCCGGCCCCTTGCTCAGCGACCTCGACTTCGCCGACTTCTCGCACGCGGCGCTGGTCCGCATCGCCGACGAGGTCTGCCTGCAGATGCACCTGCTCTTCAACGGATTCCGGATGGCCGTCGAGAAGCGCCTGCCCGACGCTCCGGCCGATGCCGAGCGTCTTGCGCTGCGCACCCTGATCGGGATCGCCGGCATCGCCTCCGAGCGGATCATGCGCGCGGTCGAGCTGCCTCGCACTAGCGAGGGCGCCGCTCGGCTGCTGATGCTGCACCCGATCCTCAACCCCGCCGCCTACGTCGCGGCCGCGCGCGACGGTGACCGGGTCGAGGTGCGGCCCTCGTTGGCGCACGAGGACCGGGCCTGGCTCTCGCTCTGCACTCCCGACGAGCTGCGGCCGCTCCAGGCGGCCGTGCGGGCCCTCGATCCGGCCTTCGACGTCGAGGTCGCGGGCAGTAGCGAGGCCTGGTCGTTGCAGGTGGTGCGGGGCGAGGATGCCAAGGAGTTCGACGAGGTCGCGGTGACCCGGTACAGCACCGGCGCCGGCTTCACCTTCGAGCCACGCCGCTCGCTGCCGCTCTATCCGGTCTGAGCTCCTGTCCCGCCACTACCGGGCCTGAACCCGTGCCCGCACCTTCGCCTTCGCGCTCCAGGCGCTGGTGCCTGCCTTGGAGCGTGCGGCGACCCGGCAGGTGTAGCTGACGCCCGGGCGCAGCCCCCGCACGACGACGCGCTTGGTCGCGGCGCTGCCGGTGCTGCGCACGATCGCCCCGCGGCGCGGGGTGCAGCGAGCCTGGTAGCCGGTGACCTTCGCGCCGCGCGGCGTCGCCAGGGTGTGCGTGAGGACGGCCTTGCGCGACGTCGTCCGCTGGGTCCGGGTGATCACCGGTCGGGACGGCGTGATCCGGCTCGGGCGGACCTTGATCCGCTTGACGGAGAAGGTGAATCCCGTTGCCTGGATGAAGAATCCGCCGCCGTCCGGATCGTGCCAGGTGCTGAACGCACCGCCTCCGGTGCCGCCGTTGATGGTGCCGCTCAGGCTCCCCGGCGTCAGCGTCTCCGGGTTGGGGGTGCCCATGTCACTGCGCATCTGCCGATAGGAGAGCCGATAGCGCACGGCGCCCGCGATCGGCGTCGTGCCGTCGGCGTAGTAGTGCGGCGCGACCAGCTCGGTGGTCAAGGCGTGCGAGCCGTCCGGCTGCTCGTCGAAGAAGATCCCGTTGAAGGCGGCGTTGGTGCCCGCATGCATGCCGATGCTGGAGTCGTCGCGATCCTCGAGCATCGCGATGTCGGCGCCGAAGACGATCTCGTCGCCGGTCGAGGTGCTCGGGCAGGGCCACGGCCAGGCGGCCTCGGGGTCGCAGCCCGACGCCCAGGTGACCGGGGTGCCGGTGATCCGGATCCGGTGGGTGCCGTCGCCCTCGCGCCAGGTGTCGACGTCGTGGAGGCCGAGACGCCCGAACATCCGGTCCGGGACGAACGCGTTGCCGGTGTTGATCACCACGCTCAGCACGTCGCCGGGGGAGGGAGCTGCGCCGGCGGCGCTCAGCTCGAGGTTCACCTCGCGGTAGCCGCCGAGGTCGGTCGGCCCGTTGAGGACCAGCTCGACGGGGCTCGCGTCGCTCTGTGCGACGCCGTTGATGCTCAGGCTCTGGATGCACGGCGCTGCGGCGGTGCTGCACCAGCGCTCGGCGTAGTCGGCCGCGGCCGGTGAGGCGGTGCCGAGGCCGGTGAGCGTCGCGCCGAGCAGGGCCAGCGCTCCCAGGAGATGCGTGTGACGGGCCATTCCTGCACTGTGACTCCGGGCGGCGGTTGCGCGCCAGGGAATCGGTGGTTGCGGCCAGGTGGTCTAGCGCAGTCCTGGCGCCAGGTCCGGTGCGGACCGGTGCGGACCGGTGCGGACCGGTGCGGACCGCGCCGGTGGCGCGGCCCGCACGATCGGATCAGTCCTGTTCGGTGGCCTCGTCGCCGTCGGCGAGGATGCCGTAGAGACGGCGCCGGGTGTCGGCCAGCACCTCGAGGGCGGCGTGCCGCTGGGCGGGGGAGCCGGTGGAGGCGATCTGCCAGACGGCGGAGAGCACCTGCCCGATCTGGGCCTTGGCCTTGCCGAACTCGTCGGCGCTCTCGGCGGGCTCGGCGTCGAACGGCGCCCAGACGGCGGCGAGCTCGGCCTCGTGCTCCTCGCACCAGGCGATCCCGTCCGCAGTGAGCCGCAGTGCGCGGCGTCCGCTGCCCTCGTCCAGATCGACCAGGCCCTCGTCCTGCAGTTGCTGGATGGTCGGGTAGACCGAGCCGGGGCTGGGACGCCAGGCGTCTCCGCTGCGCTCTGCGATCTGCCCGATCACCTGGTAGCCGTTGATCGGCTCCTCGCTGGTGCGCAGGACGTCGAGGATCGCGGAGCGGACGTCGCCGCGCCGGACCTTAGGGCCGCCATGTCCGCGGCCACGTCCGCGACCGCGGGGACTGGGGCCGAACATCTCGGCCAGCCAGGGCGGCGGCCCGCCGGGGCCGAACGGGCCGGGGCCGACGCCGACCGCCGCGTCGCCGCGACCGCCACGGCGAGGGCCGCCGAATCCGCGCTCGTCGCGCGGGCCGCCGCCGAAGCCGCGCTCGTCCTGAGGTCCGGGGCCGCCACGGCGACCACGGCCCTCGCCGCGCCCGGGACGGGAGCGGCCGTTGAACTCGTTGTAGGAGTGGAACTCGTTCATCATGCTTTCTCTTTCTGATTGAGGTATCGCGAGTGCTTCGCGATATATCGTTAACGTACGCCGATGTTTCGCGTCAATCAAGCCGAAGCCGAGCAGGCGTCGTCCAGCCACCGAGACCCGGTGCGTTGCCGAGGACGCCGAGGCGTCACAGTGGCCCTGGTCCCTCGGCGCGAGGGCGAGACGCGAGTAGGCCGGAGGCCGATGTGAGCAACGAGCAGCGCCCGGTGTGGCACAAGCGGGTCACCGAGGCGATCAGTGCCGACGAGCTCGCCGAGCGCGAGGCGCTGTGGGTGCCGCTCACCGAGGAGGTGCGCGAGCTGGTCTCCACCGCGATCCTCAGCGAGGTCGACGAGCACGCGGTCGCCCTGGCGCGGCAGCACATCCGCGCAGCGCAGGAGATCCTGGGCACCAAGGTCGACACCGGCTCGTTCGGCATGCACGTCAACGACGAGGGCCTCGCCTGGAACTGGGGCAACGCGGCGACCGGCCAGAAGAACGCCGTCGCCCCGCCGCTGTGCCAGGTCCCGATCGCTGACGGCGTCCGCTACGAGGCCGACTTCGGGGCCGGCTACGAGGGGCCGCCCGGCTGCCTCCACGGTGGCTGGATCGCGTTGATCCTCGACCATGCGAGCGGGCGCGCGGCGCACCTGGAGGGCAACGGTCCGACCTTCACCGGAACCCTCACCATCCGCTACCTGCAGCCGACCCGACTGGGGCCGGCCGTGGCCCACGCCTGGGTCGAGACTCGCACCGCGAACAAGTTCGTCGTCAGGTGCACGTTGAGCACCGAGGACGGCGTCACCGCGGAGAGCGAAGGCGTCTTCGTGCTGGCGCGCTGGGCGCGCAAGCCGCAGGAGGACTGAGCCGGGCACTGCTCAGCCCAGGCGTGCGGCGGAGGCTGCGGCACCAACGACTACGGTGGGCGCGACCGCCCTGGCCAGCCGAGGAGTGCCGATGAAGTCCCCGATCCCCGACTACCTGGCCGAGGTGCTGGGCGCGAGCGCCGGTACGGGCGAGGGTGCCGTCGCCGACTACATCCCGGAGCTGGCGAAGGCCGATCCGGACCGCTTCGGCGTCACCATCTCCACGATCGACGGCGTGCTCTACTCCGCTGGTGACGCGGACGTCGAGTTCAGCATCCAGTCGATCTCGAAGCCGTTCGTCTATGCGCTCGCGTTGGCTGACCGGGGTCTGGACGGGGTGCTGGCGAAGGTCGGCGTCGAGCCGTCCGGCGATGCGTTCAACGAGCTCTCGCTCGAGCCCGGCACCGGGCGGCCGCGCAACCCGATGATCAATGCCGGTGCGATCGCCACGCACTCGCTGGCCGGCGCACCGGGCCTGGACGCGGCCGAGCGGTTGGAGCGCGTCGTCGCGGGGCTGTCGGCGTTCGCCGGGCGGCGGCTGGAGGTCGACGAGCAGGTCTGCGCCTCGGAGCTGGAGACCGCGCACCGCAACCTCGCCCTGGCGCACATCCTGCGCAGCTACGACATCCTCGAGGAGGACCCCACCCAGGTCGTCGCGGGCTACACCCGGCAGTGCTCGCTGCTGGTCAGCACCCGCGACCTTGCGGTGATGGCCGCGACCCTGGCCAACGGCGGCCGGCAGCCCATCACCGGGGAGCAGATCGTGCCGCCGCGGGTGGCCCGCCAGGTGCTCAGCGTGATGACCACCTGCGGGATGTACGACGCCGCCGGCGACTGGGTGACCACGGTGGGCATCCCCGCCAAGAGCGGCGTCGCGGGTGGCCTGATCGGGGCCCTTCCCGGGCAGGTCGGGGTGGCCACCTTCTCGCCCCGTCTCGACGCCCACGGCAACAGCGTGCGCGGCGTCCACCTCTTCGGGCGGATGTCGGACGACATGGGCCTGCACCTGATGGACGTGCCCGCGCCCAGCCGCTCGGTGCTGCGCAAGGTGCGCCGGTTCGACGACGACGGCCGCTCCGCGATCGTCTTCCAGCTACAGGGATCGCTGGGCTTCACCACCGCCGAGGTGGTGCTCCGGGCGGTGGTCGAGGCCACCCCGGTCACCGAGCGGGTGGTCTTCGACATCGAGCGGTTGCAGTCGGTCGACCGGGTCGGCCGGGTGATGCTGCTGGAGGTTGTGCGCCGGCTCTCGCTGGACGGACGCGAGGTGCTCTTCCTCGACCCGGACGGCGTCATCCCCGATCCCGAGCCCGGGGACGGCGGAGCCCTGCGGGTGGTGCGCAGCCGCGAGGAGCTGCGCGCTCAGCGCGGCGGTGCGTAGTTCACGCCGGTGATCGCGCCGGTCTCGTCGACCCAGACGCTGACCTCCCACTGCTGGTTGCAGGGCAGCGACGACGGCGGGTAGAGGTGGATCCGCGTGGCGTCGTAGAACCCGTCGGGCAGTCCGCCGAGGTCGGCGGTGCAGTCGACCAGGTAGCGACCGTCGTCGAGCTGCGGCATGTTGTCGGTGTCCCAACGGCGCTGGATCGGGCCGTCGGTGTCGGCGATGGCGTCGAGCGCGCTGAGGCAGAAGGAGATCGCAGGCGGGCAGTTGCGCCAGTTGCCCTTGCCCGCGGCCTCAGCAGCGCTCAGCGTGCCGGTCTCGGCGTAGCCCCGCATCAGGGTGACCTGATCGGCGAAGCGTGGTGCGGCACCGCCACGCGCCCAGGTGAGCAGGTCGTTCGCGGCCTTGCTCAGACCGGCGCAGTTGGCGCCCTTCGGCTCCGCCTGCAGCGCCAGGTGGACGACGTCGCCGCCGGCTGCCGACGCGCCTGGCTTCGGGGTCTGCTGGGTGACGCCGGTGCCCGGGTCGCAGCGTCGCTCAGTGTTCGTGGTGACCGCCAAGCCTGCCGCGATGATCGCCTCTCGGGCGTCGTCCTTGCGCAGGCCGCGCACGTCCGGAACCTCGACCTTCTCGACCGAGCCGGTCTGCGGGCTGCGCACGACGAGCGCCACGACCTCGCCCAGCCCGCGATGGTCGGGCGGCGGTTGACGGTAGACCTGAACCGCAGCCCCGCAGGCCTGATCGCGTGAATCGACGGAGAGGGTCGTGACGTCGAGGTCGGCCTCCGAGCCGGGGCGGGTGATGCCACATTCGGTCAGTGGGGGCAGTCCGAAGCGTGAGCTGACCTGGGCCTTCTGCCACGCGTCACCGTCCTCGGCCGGAGGTCGGACGGCGTCGAGCGCGGCGCCGACGATGGCGAGCCCGGAGCCTGGCGTCCAGGTGGCAGGGTCGAGGGCCTGCGCGCGGGTGAGAGTGGTCGCCGCGCCGCCGTCCACGACGACGGAGACTTCGGGGGCGAAGCCGGGGTCGTCTGCCGGAGCGCGGCCCTGGGCGAGATCGAGGATCGCCCAGTCCTCCTCCCAGAGCCCTCCCGAGCACTGGACGTTGGGGGCGATGCCCTGCGAGATCGTGAGCGTGACGGCACCGTCGGGCACCAGTCCGAGGCCGGGCTCGGTCTCCATCACGCGGCCGTCGGTATAGAGGCAGTCGTAGCCCGTCTCCAACCTCACGGTGAGACCCTGCGCCTCCAGCTCGGCCTTCGCGTCGTCCACCATCATGCCGAGCACCGGCGGCACGCTGCCCTCGGGCAGATCATCGGCGGTCTGCGTGGAGTCGGTGCGCTGGGTGGCGGGTGGTGCCGCCGCGTCGTCGTCACCACCCACGCCCAAGGCGATGCCGGCGCCCGCGCCCAGCACCACCAACGCGGCAGCGGCCGCGAGCCACGGGGTGCGGCGCGGCGCTGGCTCCGGCAGGGGCGCCGTGCTGGTGACGTCGATCGTGTCGGCGGCCGACTGGAGCAGCCGGCGGGCCTCGTCTTCGTGGATCATCGCGCACTCCTGGTCACGTCGAGGGTCGCGGCGAGGGCGGTCAGCGCGCGCGAGGTCCGGCTCTTCACGGTGCCGGGGGCGAGGCCGAGGGCGAGCGCGGTGTCACGCTCGGAGAGGTCGGCGTAGAAGCGAAGGACCAGCACCTCGCGGTGCTCGCTGCTCATCGCGGCCAGGGCCTGACGCACGGCGACGCCGTCGGTCTGGCGCTGTGTGTCGTCCGGGCTGCCGCCGTCCGGAAGCGTCTCGGTCGGGATCTCGCCCGACCAGCGCCGCCGCCTGGTGTCGCGCAGCGTGTTCAGCAGGATCCGCTGCATGTACGCATCGGGGGAGTCGGCGCGCTGGACCTTGCGCCACGCGCGCAACGCCCGCGACAGCGCCGTCTGGACGACGTCCTCGGCGTCCGCCTCCGGACAGCCGAGCAGCACCGCGGAGCGCACCAACCGCGCCCTGCGGATCGCCACGTACTCGCTGAACTCCACCGGCTCTCCTTCGCTGTGCCCTCGGCACTCACTCCTGAGACTGTCGAGGGTGCCGCAAAGGTTCCCTGCTGCTCAGGACGTCACCGGGCGCGAGGAGGGGGTGTCCGTGCGGAGGACGCCCGGGGTTGCTCAGCGCAGGGAGTACGTCGCCAGCGAGACGCCGACGTAGTGGGTGATGAAGGCGACCACGGTGAAGGAGTGGAAGACCTCGTGGAAGCCGAAGTACTGCGGCCACGGGTTGGGGCGCTTGAGGCCGTAGACGACCCCGCCCAGCGTGTAGAGCACGCCGCCGACGGCGACCAGCACCAGCGCGGCGATCGCGATGCCGGCCTGGTAGCTGCCCGCGCCCTCGATGAACTGCGGGATGAAAAAGAGGGCGGCCCAGCCGAGCGCGATGTACATCGGCGTGTAGAGCCAGCGCGGGGCGTCGGTCCAGAAGACCCGGAAGACGACCCCGGCGATCGCGGCCACCCAGACCACGGTGAGCAGCGTCGTTTGCGCGGCGCCGTCCAGGAAGAGCAGGGCGAACGGCGTGTAGGAGCCGGCGATCAGCACGAAGATGTTCGCGTGGTCGAAGCGCCTCAGGAACGCCCAGGTGCGCGGCGACCAGGTGCCGCGGTGGTAGACCGCCGAGACCGTGAACAGGACCAGCGCGGAGACCGTGAAGACGGTCGAGCCGATCTTGGTGGTCGTGGTTGGGGAGAGCACGATCAGCACGATGCCGGCAGCCAGGATCAGCGGCGCGGAGGCCAGGTGCAGCCAGCCGCGGAGCTTCGGCTTGATCTCGGCGATCGCGTCTTCGACGTGGTCGACAAGACCTTCGAAGCCGTCGCGGACGGCGTCGACTCGGGTGCGGATCATGTCGTTCATGGCGCTAACTTACCCGACCGTAGGTTGCGAGCGGGAAGATGCGACGGAGTTCACGCCGAGGAGCGGTCACCTTCCAGCGACGCGGGTCACCTGCGGTCGGCGCCGCTAGCATGGTGAGGTGGCGAATTGGAAGGAAGCGGTGCGGCGGGCGTTCTATCCGGCCTACGAGGCTCGGATGCTGCGCACCATGCCCACCGGTGGCCTCCCCAAGCACATCGGGGTGATGCTCGACGGCAACCGGCGCTGGGCGAAGGCGGTCGGTGCCGACACCGCGCACGGTCATCGCGCCGGAGCGGCCAACATCGAGCCGCTGCTCGGGTGGAGCGAAGAGGTCGGCATCGAGGTCGTCACGCTGTGGCTGCTCTCCACCGACAACCTCAACCGCCCGGCCGCCGAGCTCGAGCCGCTGCTGGTGATCATCGAGGAGGCCGTGCTCTCGCTGGCCGACCAGCGCCGCTGGCGGCTGCACCCGGTGGGTGCCCTCGACCTGCTTCCGCAGCGCACCGCCGAGCGGCTGAAGGAGGCCGAGGAGGCCACCCGTGACGTCGACGGCATGCTGGTCAACATCGCGGTCGGCTACGGCGGGCGCCAGGAGATCGCGGACGCCGTCCGATCGATCCTGCATGAGGCCGCGGAGGCGGGCACCTCGCTCGACGAGCTCGCGCGGACGATGTCGGTGGAGCTGATCAACGACCACCTCTACACCAAGGGCCAGCCCGACCCCGATCTGGTGATCCGGACCTCCGGTGAGCAACGCCTGGGCGGCTTCCTGCTGTGGCAGAGCGCCCGCAGCGAGTTCTACTTCTGCGAGGCCCTGTGGCCCGACTTCCGGCGCGTCGACTTCCTCCGGGCCCTGCGTGCCTACGCCCAGCGCGAGCGCCGCTTCGGCGCCTGACCCGCCTCGCTCTTCTTCTGGATAGTCCCTGACGTTCGGCACCTGAAATCGGCCATTTGAGGTGCCGTTCGTTCGGCAGCGTCGCTACGACGACGCGAACTCGCGACTTCGCCAAGGAGGTCACCACGTGCAGATGCCACCGGAGCTGATGTCGCGGGCCGGGCTCGGCGTCGTGTGGGCCGACTGGCTCGCGACCCTGCCGAAGCTGATCGACGCGCTGCTCGAGGAGTGGGAGCTGCGGGCCCAGGGGCCGGTGTGGCACGGGTACTGCTCGGTGGCGATCCCGGTGCGCACCGCCTCGCGTCAGGCTGCGGTGCTCAAGGTCGCGCTTCCCGACGAGGAGTCGGAGCCGGAGGCGGTCGCGTTGCAGCGCTGGCAGGGCAGGGGAGCGGTCCGGCTGCTGCGTGCCGACCCCGGACGGCGGGCGCTGCTGTTGGAACGCCTTGCGCGCACTGACCTGACCGAGCACTGGGACCAGCAGGCCTGCGAGATCGTCGGTGGCCTCTACCCGCAGCTGCACGTGCCGGTCATGCCGCAACTGCCGTCGCAAGGTGCCCGTGTGCGCAGGTGGGCCGAGGAGCTGCGAGCGGACGCCCGGAGCGTGCCGATCCCGCGGCGCATGGTCGATCAGGCACTCGCGCTGGCTCGTGACCTCACCGCCGAGCCGGACCGGTGCGTCCTGCATGGAGATCTGCACTACGCCAACGTGCTGCTCGACTCCCGTGACGGCGAGGAGCGGTGGGTCGCGATCGACCCCAAGCCCGCGAACGGCGATCCCGGCTACGAGCTGGAGCCGATGCTGCGCAACCGCTTCGAGGAGTACGGCGAGGTCGGCTCGGTCCGCGATGGCGTCCGGCGCCGGTTCCACACCCTGATCGACACGGCCGAGCTCGACGAGGACCGCGCGCGCGACTGGGTGATCGTGCGCAGCGTGCTCAACGCCCACTGGACCCACCGTGACGCCGTCCGCGCGGGCCGGGAGCTGGCCCCGGCCGAGAAGACCCAGCTCACCCGGGCGATCACGGTGGCGAAGGCGGTCCAGGAGTAGGTCCTGACGATGGGCCATCGGAAGCCGACGCAGAGTTCATGCATTGGAAACATCCCGTTCTGGCGTGTCGCCGAAACCGAGCGGCGTGGCGGCGTACTTTCGAGGCGTCAGCCGGTGGGGAAGCCGGCTGGTACCAGGAGGCCCGATCGTGAGAAGTCACGACCCGAGTGGAGACAACACGGTGGTTGCCGTGCGGTCTCGGCGAGGAGGCCGGCACTCCGGTCTTCGGGTGCCGTCCCGGTCCATCTGCATGAGCTAGGGCCGGTGCGGAGTGCTCGCTGGCCTTGAGGGGTACCCCGTGGCTGCGAAGCGTTCCAAGAAGGCATCGGTCCGCACTTACGTCCTCGACACCAGCGTGCTGCTGGCCGACCCAGGCGCGATCCGCCGGTTCGACGAGCATGAAGTGGTGTTGCCGGTCGTGGTGATCACCGAACTCGAAGGCAAGCGTCACCACCCGGAGCTGGGGTACTTCGCCCGCTCGGCCCTGCGGATGCTCGACGAGCTGCGGATCGAGCACGGCAGGCTGGACGAGGCGATCCCGGTCGGCGACGCCGGCGGCTCGATCCGCGTCGAGCTGAACCACACGAACCCCGAGGTGCTGCCCAGCGGCTTCCGGCTCGGCGACAACGACACCCGGATCCTCGCGGTGGCCCGCAACCTTGCCGACGAGGGCGCCGACGTCACCTTGGTCTCCAAGGACCTGCCGCTGCGGATCAAGGCCTCGGCGGTCGGTCTCGACGCCGAGGAGTACCGTGCGGAGTCGGTGCACGAGTCGGACGCCGGCTGGACCGGGATGACCGAGATCGAGGTCGCCGCGGCCGATGTCGATGAGCTCTACGAGGACGGCGTCGCGATCCTCGACCAGGCCCGTGACCTGCCGTGCCACACCGGGCTGGTGCTGCTCTCCGATCGGGGGACGGCGCTGGGCCGGGTCGGACCGGACAAGCAGGTGCACCTGGTCCGTGGCGACCGGGAGGCGTTCGGGCTGCACGGTCGCTCGGCCGAGCAGCGGATCGCCCTGGAGATGCTGCTGGACCCCGAGGTCGGCATCGTCTCGCTCGGTGGCCGGGCCGGCACCGGCAAGTCGGCGCTGGCGATGTGCGCGGGCCTGGAGGCGGTGATGGAGCGCCGCGCCCACAAGAAGGTGGTGGTCTTCCGCCCGCTCTTCGCCGTCGGCGGCCAGGAGCTCGGCTACCTGCCGGGCTCGGAGAGCGAGAAGATGTCGCCGTGGGCGCAGGCGGTCTTCGACACGCTCGGCGCGCTCACCTCACAGGACGTGATCGATGAGGTGATCGACCGGGGGATGCTCGAGGTGCTGCCGCTGACCCACATCCGGGGCCGCTCGCTGCACGACGCCTTCGTGATCGTCGACGAGGCGCAGTCGCTGGAGCGCAACGTGCTGCTCACCGTGCTCTCGCGGATCGGCGCCAACTCCAAGGTGGTGCTCACCCACGACGTCGCGCAGCGCGACAACCTGCGGGTCGGGCGCCACGACGGCGTGGTGGCGGTGGTGGAGAAGCTGAAGGGCCACCCGCTCTTCGCCCACGTGACCCTGACCCGCTCGGAGCGCTCGCCGATCGCGGCCCTGGTCACCGAGATGCTGGAGCACGTGACGATGTAGCCGACGCGCCCTGCCTCACAGCCTCGCCCGGGCAAACCCGACATCTCGACGGGGAATCTGTGGTGAGTGAGGTCACTGTGACGGTTGTGACCATTGTGATGAATGAGTTCCCACAGTTCGGGCGGTTCGGTTTGCCTGGGCCTGGCTCGTGGGGCAGGGTGTCGGAGGACCACTCGCGGCTGTGGGGACGTCGAGTCGAGGGGTCGCCCCTGTAGTCGAGACCCTGAGACGGCCTGTGTCGAAACACAAGAAGTACGTGCCCACGCACCGGGCTCCCGTTGCCAGCGCGCCCAAGCGAGTCGCGCGCAACACCCTGGTGTTCTCCTCCATCGCAGTCGCCGCGACCGGTACCGCCGTCGCTGCCGGCGTGGCGGGCGACAGCCCCGCGCCGGACAGCTTCGACCACGTCGCCGCGAACGTCTCCACCAGCGACGTCGTCGCCCAGGGTGGCCAGGCCCAGGCGCCTGACGCCGCCGCGGTCGCCGAGCGCCGCACCGAGACGGTCTCGCGCTCGGACCGCCGCGACGAGGTCGAGGTGCCCACCCAGGCCGCGCTGCTCAGCGCCGAGACCAAGGGCAACGCGATCACCCGCACCGAGGACCACTCCGACTCCGACCCCAAGGAGATCGCGAAGGTCCTGCTCGCCCAGTTCGGCTGGGACTCCTCGCAGTTCGGCTGCCTCGACTCGCTGTGGACCCGCGAGTCCAACTGGCGCGTCAACGCCGACAACCCGACGTCGAGCGCCTACGGCATCCCGCAGGCGCTGCCCGGCTCCAAGATGTCCTCGGCCGGTGCCGACTGGGCGACCAACCCGGTCACCCAGATCCGCTGGGGCCTCGGCTACATCCAGGACCGCTACGGCTCGCCGTGCAGCGCCTGGGGCCACAGCCAGTCGGTCGGCTGGTACTGAGCCTTCTCCCTCGCTTGATGGGGGATCGTCCCTAACGTTTTGGCTGCTGCCCTGCGGTGTGAGCAGCCAAAACGTTAGGGACGATCGCAAATCAGCGGGGCGCAATGCGCCGCTCAGCGGCAGGTGAAGAGCGTGACGTGTCCACCGAAGCCGCGTGGCTCGGTGAACTCCGGCAGATCCCACGCGATGTCGTCGGGCATCGTGTGCAGGTACTCCAGCGCCGAGGCACGGTTCTCGAAGTAGGCGCGGGTGTGGAACTCCGCCCGCTCGACGCTGTCGAAGTGCGCCGCCAGCTGCTCGGGACCGTTCTCACTCGAGAAGCTCGGCTCCCACGGCCGCCCACCGGCCTCGCTGCGCAGGTCGGCGAGGTGGTCGGTGCCGACAGTGATCGCGACGAAGACACCCTCGGGTCGCAGCACCCGCCGGATCTCGGCGAGGGCGCGGTCCCGGTCGGGTACGTGGTACAGCATCCAGAGCGCGGCGACGGCGTCGAAGGAGTCGTCGGCGAACGGAAGCGCCTGAGCGTCGACCACCCGCGCCTCGACGCCGCGGTCACGGGTCACCTGGACCATGCGGGCGGAGGCATCGGTGGCGGTGACGTGCACAGAGGGGATCGCGGCCAGCCGTGCTGCGAACGCGCCGGTGCCGCAGCCCAGCTCGAGGACGTCGGCCGCCCCGGAGTCGAGGATGACGTCGAGGGCGGCGGTGGACGGGTTGCCCTCCGGGCCGGGCTGCCAGACGGCTCGGCGGATCTCGAGGCGATCTTCGGTTGCGTACTGGGTATGCAAGGTATGGATGTCATCCATACCTGCACCCTACGCAGCAGGGGAAGGGACCGTCCCGGGTTCCGCGGCTGCTCGCGCGGGCCTCACCCGTAGGGGTGAGGCCCACGCCGCGGTCAGCCGACGCGGACGACGCCCTCGGTCATCCGCTTGCTGCCCAGCTTGACCGTCACCAGGTAGCGACCGGCCTTCGGGGCGACCAGGGCGAACCCGTTGCGCTTGACCTTCGGCGTGCGGACGACGGTGCGTCCGCCCTTGGCGCCGACCGGCACCCAGCGCACGCTCAACCGGCGGCCGTCGGCGATACCGGTGGTGGAGACCCGCGCCGGCTTGGACTTGGCCACCGCGGCCGGCAGCGCGGAGACGGTGGCGGGGGTGGGCGGCTCCGCCTCGTCGTTGAGGGCGCGGACGAGGGAGGCGACCCGCGGAACCGCGGAGGCGTCGACCGATCGGTCGGCGTCCAGGACGGTGAAGGTGACCCACCCGGCACCAAGCAGGGCGGTGTCGGTTCCGGGGGCCGGCTGCTCGGTGCCGCGCGCGCCGACGATCTTGTACTGCGTCGGGTCCTCGACGTCCTGCTGGTAGGTGAAGGCGGCCGCCGAGGCCTGCGCGTTCGCCGCGTAGCGGACGCCGAGCGGCGCGGGCAGTTGTTCGCTCAGCTTCGGGTAGTTGATGTTGAGGAACTGGCCGCGGTCCAGGGCCGGCAGGCCTCGGTCGAGCAGGTCGACGACGAGGTCGGCGGTCTCGGCGTAGGCGCCGGTGGCACCCGCGTCGTAGCCGGTCGCGGTGCTGACCGCGATGGCCGGGATGTCGAACATGCCGGTGGCCACCGTCGCCGCGCCGATGGTGCCGGAGAAGTTGGTGTCGAAGCCGGTGTTCGAGCCGACGTTGGTGCCGGAGATGACCAGGTCGGGCTTCTCGGCGAGGACGGCGTCCAGGGCGAAGAGCACCGAGCCGGCGGGGGAGGTGGTGACCGACCAGATGTTCGGGTCCTCGGCGTCGGGCTGGGTCGCGGTCAGGGTGCCCGAGAAGTCCACCCGGGCGCTGACGCCGCTCTGGTTCGTGGCCGGCGCGACCATGGTGACCTGGTGGCCGTCGGCGACCAGCGCGTCGTAGACGGCGTTGATGCCCGGGGCGCTCCACCCGTCGTCGTTGGTGATCAGGATGTCCAGGGGCTCGGTGCCGAGCGGCGCCCGGTCCGTGCCGGCCCGGGCGGCATCGGGCTCTGCGGAGGCGGTGAGCTGCCCGGTGACGGCGAGGCTGGCGAGAGCGAGGCCGGCGATGGTGGCGCCGACGGCAGTGCGACGAGGCAAGACGATTCCCTTCGTGCGGTTGTGACCTGGGTCACGGGACGGGGGGAAGGTAGACGCTCCGCCCGGCGGTTCGCCGGGACCATCCCGGCGAACGGGACACGGCGCCCAGGCGCACGGCACGATGTCGGCCGGTTGCCTGGCGGCCTAGGCTCGAACCATGAGCGAGTACCGGATCGAACATGACTCGATGGGCGAGGTGCGGGTTCCTGCGGAGGCGCTGTGGCGTGCGCAGACGCAGCGCGCGATCGAGAACTTCCCGATCAGTGGCGACACGCTGGAGCCGCGGCTGATCCGGGCGATGGCGCTGGTGAAGGGCGCGGCGGCGAAGGTCAACGCCGATCTCGATGTGATCGACGCCGAGAAGGGCGCGGCGATCGACCGCGCGGCAGGGGTGGTCGCAGACGGCGGGCATCTCGACCAGTTCCCGCTCGATGTCTTCCAGACCGGCTCGGGGACCAGCTCCAACATGAACATGAACGAGGTGCTGGCCTCGCTCGCCGCGGCCGACGGCGTCGAGGTGCACCCGAATGACCACGTGAACGCGAGCCAGTCCAGCAACGACACCTTCCCGACCTCCATCCACGTCGCGGCGACGCTCGCAGTGATCGAGGATCTTCAACCTGCACTGGGGATCCTCGCTGCCTCGCTGGAGGCGAAGGCCGCCGAGTTCGCCGACGTGGTGAAGTCCGGGCGCACCCACCTGATGGACGCCACCCCGGTGATGCTCGGTCAGGAGTTCGGCGGTTGGGCAGCCACGATCCGCTACGGCGTCGAGCGATTGGACGCGGTGCTGCCCCGGGTGGCGGAGCTTCCGCTCGGCGGGACCGCGGTGGGCACCGGCATCAACACACCTGCCGGCTTCGCGGCCGCCGTCATCGACGAGCTGTCGGCGCGGGGCGGAGCTCCGTTCACCGAGGCCCGCAACCACTTCGAGGCACAGGGCGCGCGGGACTCGCTGGTGGAGCTGAGCGGCGTGCTGCGCACGATCGCGGTCGGCCTGACCAAGATCTGCAACGACCTCCGCTGGATGTCCAGCGGGCCCACCACCGGGCTCGCCGAGATCCACCTGCCCGACCTGCAGCCCGGGTCGAGCATCATGCCCGGCAAGGTGAACCCGGTGCTGCCGGAGGCGACGCTGATGGTCTGCGCACAGGTGATCGGCAACGACGTCGCGGTCACCACAGGTGGGGCGGCGGGCAACTTCGAGCTCAACGTGATGATGCCGATGATGGCGCGCAACCTGCTGGAGTCGATCCGGATCCTGTCGACCTCCGCACCACTGCTGGCGCAGCGGTGCATCGACGGCATCACCGCGGACGTCGACCGGATGCGCCGCTATGCCGAGTCGTCGCCGTCCGTGGTCACCCCGCTGAACCGCTACATCGGCTACGAGGCGGCCGCGAAGGTCGCCAAACAGGCGCTGGCCGAGGGCCGCACCATCCGCGAGACCGTGCTGGCGCTGGGCTTCGTGGAGCGCGGCGAGCTCACCGTGGAGCAGCTCGACGAGGCGCTTGACGTCGCGTCGATGACACACCCGTGAGTGAGATGGCGGTAGATCGCTGTCGCCAGGTGACAGCGATCTACCGCTGTCTGCTCAGTGCCCGGCGATCCGGCTGACGTAGAGCCAGTAGGTCTCGGCACGGCTGCCGAGCATCACCTCGTACGAATGCGCCTCGCAGTTGCCGCATGCCGAGGTCATCGCCTGCTTCAGCTCCGCTGACTCGGAGGCGGACCACACCACCAGGACCTGCCGGGTGGCACGCGCCGCGACGGCGAGCAAGGGCGCCTCGTAGAGCGCGCCGTTGGCGTCGTGCACCAGATAGTCGGGGCCGTTGTCGACGTCGAGCAGGACCAGGTCGAAGGCGCCGGGGGAGGCCTCGGTGAGCACCTGCGCGACATCGGCGTTGACCAGCTCGACGCGCTGATCGGCAAGCAGGGCAGGGCCATGCGCGATCGTGCCGTCCCGGGTCCAGCCGACCAACGACTCCTCGAGCTCCACGCAGGTGACCCGCTCCACGCGCTGGTCGTCGAGCACCTCGCGCAGCGTGAAGCCGAGGCCCAGCCCGCCGATCAGGACCGACGTGGGGGTCTCGACCTGCGCGAGCGCGATCGAGGCGAGGGCGCGCTCGCTGGTGGTCTCCAGGGTGTCCATCACGAAGACTCCGTTGACCCGCAGCTCCAGCACGGTCGGTGCGCCCGCGCTGCGGCGCTCGCGCAGCACCACCTCGCCGCGCGGTGACTCGGCTCGGGCGATCTCTACGTATTCGGTCTCAGGCATGGGCCTGCATCGTAGAGCAGCCGCAACCCGCTCAGTCGAACAGCTCGGAGAGCCAGCTCTCCTTCTTGCGCTTCTTGTAGTAGCCCTTGTCGTAGCCACGGTCGTAGCTCTTGTCGTAGCGGGGCTGCTCGTAGCGCGGCTCCTCGTAGCGGGGCTGCTGCGGGGCTGCCTGCTGCGGGGCCTGCGGAGCCGGCGCGGCCGGTGCCTGGTTGAAGGAGCGCTCGATGATCTTGTCGAGCTCGCCACGGTCGAGCCACACGCCACGGCAGGTGGGGCAGTAGTCGATCTCGATGCCGCTGCGCTCGCTCATCACGAGGGTGGCGCCGTCGGTGGGGCACTGCATGGGGGACTCCTTCATAGAACTGGTGGGCGAAATCTATCGGTGCGTGCCAAGAAAGAGGATGGGATCGGCTGCCCAACTAGGTGGCGTCTGGCTCCCTGATGGTGGGAGCCACGCACCACCGAGCACATCAGCCTCGCCACCACGGCGTCGTCGGCAGCGCGCCACGGACGTCGAACCGCTCACCGGGGCGGGGGAGCGCCAGGGTGGCGGCACCCGCCTCGGAGGTGAGCCGTTCGACCGGCTCCGCCCACGGATGGAACGCCAGGTCGAAGGTGGCCCAGTGGATCGGCAGCAGCACGCCGCCGTGCAGGTCGCGGTGGCTGCGCAGCGCCTCGATCGGGTCCATGTGGATGTCGGGCCAACGGTGGTCGTAGGCACCGATCGGCAGCACGGTGAGGTCGAAGGGGCCGTGCTGCTCGCCGATGCCGGCGAAGGCGGCCGCGTAGCCGGTGTCGCCGCCGAAGAAGATCCGGTGCTCGGGGCCGGCCAGCACCCACGACGACCACAGCGAGGTGTTGTTGCGCAGCCAGCGTCCGGAGAAGTGACGCGCCTCGGTGCAGGTGATGGTCACCTCGCCCACCGGATGCGACTCCTCCCAGTCGAGCTCGACGATCCGGTCCTCGGGGACGCCCCAGGCGCGCAGGTGTGCGCCGATGCCCAGCGGCACCACGAACGGCATCCGCTGGTGGCTGGTCAGCCACTCCACGGTGCGCAGGTCGAGGTGGTCGTAGTGGTCGTGCGAGATCACCACCGCGCTGAGCGCCGGAAGCCCGGCGAGGGGGAGTGGCACCGGATGGTGCCGCTTGGGGCCGACCGAGGTGAACGGCGACACCCGCGGGCTCCAGACGGGATCGGCGAGCACCCAGTGCCCGTCGAGCTCGAACAGCACCGTGGCATGCCCGAGCCAGGTGGCGGCACAGCGGGCGGCGTCGTCGAGGGCGGACGGCGTCACCAGCGGGATCGGTGCCGAGGGGCGCCCCGAGCGTCCCTTGCGCGCGAAGTCGCGGGCCAGCCGGAAGCGGCTCTCCTCGGCGAGCACGGAGGCCGGCTCGGTGTTGTGGAAGACGCCGTCGCGGAAGTGGGGCGATGCGGCGTGCCGATCGGCGGGCGGGACGGCGCCGACGCTGCGCGGGAGCCGGGGCGGGGTCAGGAGTCGAGCCACGTTGCGATTCTCCCGCACTGCGCCAAGCCCTGTCTCACTTTGGAGCGGGTGCGTGAGGCCGCGGGGAGCGGCAGGGGTGCCGTCGTGGGAACGGCCTCACGCACCCTGATCGGGGCCGCGGCAGGTGGTTCGCCTGTCCCCCCGTTCGACAGGCGAGCCACCTACCCGGCGGGGTGCCCCGTGCGGGGCGGCCAGGGAGGCTCAGAGGCCGAGTGCCCAGTACGGCAGGCAGCGGACCCGGTTGCTGGGATCCAGCTCGTGCAGCACCAGGGAGGCGATGTTGGGATCGACGGCCATCCCGACGTGACCGGAGAAGTCGAGCCCGCAGGCGTCCTGGAGCAGGATGTTCTTCACGTTCGGCGCGGGGGCGAGGCGCCCGCTCGTGTAGGGCACGACGACGGTGTCGTACTTGCTGATGATGCTGGTGTACTGCGGTCCGGGCACGGTGACGCCGCCGTCGTTGAGGTCGGTCAGGAACTGCGAGCCGGGCAGGAACTCCTGGCAGGCGCCGCAGCCCGCGGAGCGCAGCACCTCGTCGAAGCCGAAATGCTGCGCCAGGCGGCTGAGCCCGTGGAGCGAGGTGCCGGCGAAGTTCGACCCGAAGCCGATGAACTTCCTCACCACGGCGTCGCCGCCGAGGAACTTGAGGTAGTAGGCCGGGACCGTGGTGCCCTCGGAGTGACCGACGATGTCGACCTTCGCGGCACCGGTGGTGCTCCGCACCCGTTCGACGAAGGCGTCGAGGCCGGCCGCGCTGGTGCGCATCGAGTCGAGGCCACCGATCAGGGGGCCGAGCCAGATGGTGCCGTAGGTCTGCATGAAGACGCAGTGGCCGTCGGCGGCGATCGCCGGGGCGAGGGTGGCGAAGTTGAGAGGCGCGTTCGCGCCCATCCCGTGCACCAGGACGACGGGCTCCGGATGCTCCGCGCTCGGCGTGCAGCTCCAGTCGTTGATCCCGGACGTCGGTGCTGCCGCGGCTTGGGCGGCGCCCGGCGCCAGGGTGACGGCGGCCGCGACGAGCGTCAGCCAGATCGTGAGTGCTGTGGCGACATGCTTGGTCTTCATGGACTTCCTCCCCCGAGGGTCATCGGCGGACTCAGTACAACATGGCGACCAGTTTCAAACAAGAGATCTTTTCCAAAGGGGTCGCGCCGCGGTGCTCCGACTGACGTCGTCGGGGCAGGGGAGACGGGCCGAACGCGCACCCAGGGCGGAGCTCCGCCGCTGGCTCAGGCGCTGGCGGAGCCCATCCCTGCGCGCAGGGTGTCGTAGAAGCCGGTGAGCAGGGCGGTCAGCACGACGACCTGGGCGGACTCCTCGTCCGGCGTCCGATCGAAGCTCTGGCCGTGGCTCCAGTCGGCGATCAGGTCCAGCAGACCGCCGACCAGACCGGTCGCCAGGCCGGCCCGGGTGCCGGGCACGTCGAACCCGGCCCAGGTCTCCTCCACATAGGCCGCGATCGCTCGCCGGTTCTCGCGACGCACGGTCTCCACCGCCAGCGAGATGGCGGCTCCCTCGCCGAAGGTGACCCGGGAGACCCGGAGGTCGGTGCCGAAGCTCCTGGCCAGGCTCTCCAGCAGTGAGCGGGCGACGCCGTCCTCGGTTCCGTCGCTCTCCTCACGGGCGGCGAAGGCCGCCGCGAAGGCGGAGTCGGTGATCTGGATGAGCAGCTGCCGGTAGCACGCCTCGCGGCTGTCGAACACCTCGTAGAAGCTCTTCGTCGCCACGTAGGCGTGCTGGCACAGCTGCTCGATGGTGGTGGCGGCGTAGCCCTGGCGCGCGAACAGCTCCAGGGCGGAGTCGAGAAGCGCCTGACGCCGGAGCTCGCGACGCTGGTCGGCGTCGAGCCCCTTGATCACGCGGCGCCGAGGCGCTTCTCCCGCCACGCCGTCAGCGCTCCTGGGAGCGGACCCGGATGCCGGTGATCGGCACGGTCACCGCGCCGGAGGGATCGGTGAAGAAGTCGTTGCCCTTGTCGTCGACGACGATGAAGGCCGGGAAGTCCTCGACCTCGATCTTCCACACCGCCTCCATGCCGAGCTCGGGGTACTCGATGATCTCCTGGCTCTTGATGCAGTCCAGTGCGAGGCGGGCCGCCGGACCACCGATCGAGCCGAGGTAGAAGCCGCCGTACTCGCCACAGGCGTCGGTGACCTGCTTGGAGCGGTTTCCCTTGGCCAGCATCACCATCGAGCCGCCGGCTGCCTGGAACGACTTCACGTAGGAGTCCATCCGGCCGGCCGTGGTCGGTCCGAAGGAGCCCGACGCCATGCCCTCGGGGGTCTTGGCCGGACCGGCGTAGTAGACCGGGTGGTTCTTCAGGTACTCCGGCATCTCCTCGCCGGCGTCCAGGCGCTCCTGGATCTTGGCGTGGGCGATGTCGCGGGCCACCACCAGCGGGCCGGTCAGCGAGAGTCGGGTCTTCACCGGGTGCTTGCTGAGCTCGGCCAGGATGTCGGCCATCGGCTGGTTGAGGTCGATCTTCACGACCTCGCCGCCGGCGATGTCGTCGGCAATGCCGGCGTCCGGCATGTACTGGGCCGGGTCGGTCTCGAGCTGCTCGAGGAAGACGCCCTCGGGGGTGATCTTGCCGAGCGCCTGACGGTCCGCCGAGCAGGAGACGGCGATCGCCACCGGGCACGAGGCGCCGTGGCGCGGCAGCCGGACCACGCGCACGTCGTGGCAGAAGTACTTGCCGCCGAACTGCGCACCGATGCCGAAGGACTGGGTGAGCTTGAAGACCTCCTCCTCCAACTCGGTGTCGCGGAAGCCGTGCGCGCTCATCGAGCCCTCGGTCGGGAGGTCGTCGAGGTAGTGCGCGCTGGCGTACTTGGCGGTCTTCAGCGCGAACTCGGCGCTGGTGCCGCCGATCACCACGGCGAGGTGGTACGGCGGGCAGGCCGCGGTGCCCAGCGAGCGGATCTTCTCGTCGAGGAACTCCAGCAGGCGCTTGGGGTTCAGCACCGCCTTGGTCTCCTGGAAGAGGAAGGACTTGTTGGCCGAGCCGCCGCCCTTGGCCATGAAGAGGAACTTGTACTCGGGCTTGCCGCTGGTCTGCGGGGTCGAGTAGATCTCGATCTGCGCCGGCAGGTTGGTGCCGGTGTTCTTCTCCTCGTAGGTGGTCAGCGGAGCGAGCTGGCTGTAGCGCAGGTTCAACTGGGTGTAGGCGTCGTAGACGCCCCTGCTGATCGCCTCGCCGTCGTCCGCGCCGGTGAGCACGCCCTCGGACTTCTTGCCCATCACGATCGCGGTGCCGGTGTCCTGGCACATCGGCAGCACGCCGCCCGCGGAGATGTTGACGTTCTTGAGCAGGTCGAGCGCCACGAAGCGGTCGTTGCCGCTCGCCTCGGGGTCGTCGATGATCTTGCGCAGCTGGGCCAGGTGGCCCGGGCGCAGGTAGTGGCTGATGTCGTGCATCGCCTCGGAGGTGAGCCGCTGGATCGCCTCGGGGGAGACCTTGAGGAAGGTCTGCGGGGTGCCGTCCGGCCCCGGGACCTCGAAGCTCTCGACGCCCTCGGTGGTGATCAGCCGGTAGGGCGTCTCATCGGCACCGTTCGAGCCGTGGGTGGGCAGGAGGTCGGAGTAGCGGAACTCAGGTCCGGATGCAGCGTTGCTCACGAGACCCCAGCGTACGCCGGATCGCGTGTGAGGTCCGTGTCACCCCACACGCGCTGCTGAACGCTTCGCCCCTCGACGGGCCCGATTCAGGGGCGAGACGTCAGGGACCAGCGGGAGCGGGGCGGGCATAACCGGCTGCGCAGAAGGGTTGTCCTGAGGTGAGGATCTGGGACGCGGTGGTGATCGGAGCCGGGCAGGCGGGGCTGTCGGCGGCGCACCATCTGGTGCAGCGGAATGTGGACACGCTGGTCCTGGACGCGAACCCTGCCCCCGGCGGCGCCTGGCAGCACCGGTGGGACTCGCTCACCATGGACGACGTGCACGGCGTGGCCGACCTTCCCGGCGCGGTCGCACCGCCGCGGGGACGCTCGCGCGCCAACGAGGCGGTGCCGACCTACTTCGCCGACTACGAGCGGACCCAGGGCCTGGTGGTGCAGCGCCCGGTCCGCGTCGACCGGGTGGAGAGTGACGGCGAGCTGCTCCGTGTCGAGGCCGGAGGGCAGAGCTGGCTGACCCGGACCCTGGTCAATGCCACCGGCACCTGGGACCGGCCCTTCGTGCCGCGCTATCCCGGTCAGGAGACCTTCGCCGGCGAGCAGCTGCACACCGTGGACTACCCGGGCGCCGCGCACTTCGCCGGCAAGCGGGTGGTGGTGGTCGGCGGCGGCGCCAGCGCCGTGCAGTTCCTCGGCGAGATCGCGCCGCTCACCGAGACGCTGTGGGTGACCCGGCGCGAGCCGGTCTGGATCGACCACTTCGACGGCGAGGCGGGCCACCGCGCGGTGGCCAAGGTGCAGGAGCGGGTGCTGGCCGGCCTGCCGCCGCAGAGCGTGGTCAGCGTGACCGGGCTGCACCTGCGTCCCCAGGAGCAGCGGGCCGCCGAGCTCGGGGCCTACCGGCGGCGGCCGATGTTCACCTCGATCGAGCGCGACGGGGTGCGGATGGCCGACGGCACCTTCGAGCCGGCCGACGTGATCTTGTGGGCGACCGGCTTCCGTGCCGCCGTCACCCATCTCGCGCCGTTGCACCTGCGCTCGCCCGAGGGCGGCATCCGGCTCGAGGCCATTCCCGGTGCCGGCCAGACGCCCACCCAGTCGGCCGTCGACCCACGGGTCCAGCTGGTCGGCTTCGGTCCTTCGGCCAGCACCATCGGCGCAAACCGCGCCGGGCGGGCGGCCGCGATCGCAGTCGTCCGCCAGCTGCGCCAGGCCTGACGCCGAGCTTGCGCTTGTGGCGCGCGAGCTTGCGCTTGTTCCCCCCGAGCTTGCGCTTGTAGCGCGCGAGCTTGCGCTTGTTCCCGCTGAGCTTGCGCCTGCGGACGCCGGAAGCGCGCGACTCGGCGGGCCGGGCGTCAACTAGGCTGCTGAGGCATGGACGCACCTGACCCCAGTCGCCTGCGGATCTCGGACGCCGACCGCCATCAGGTCGCGGAGGTGCTGCGCCAGGCGGCCGGTGAGGGGCGGCTCGACTTCGACGAGCTCGACGAGCGGTTGGAGGCGGCGTACGCCGCCAAGGTCTACGGCGACCTGACGCCCCTGCTCGCCGACCTGCCCGGACAGTCTCCCCAGTTGCCGGCCGTCGTCTCGGCGAGCCAGGTGCAGCCCCGGCCCTCCGCCGAGGTGGGGGCCGCGTCGCGCTATGACACGTCGTTCACGATCATGGGCGGCCAGACCCGCAAGGGCGTCTGGGAGATCGGCGCCAGCCACAGCGCCTTCGCGCTGATGGGCGGAGTCGACCTCGACCTGCGCCAGGCGGTCTTCGCTGCGCCGGTCGTGGAGATCACGGCCTGCACGATCATGGGCGGCATCGACATCATCGTCAACGCGAGCACCAGGGTCGTCGTCGACGGCGTGGGCATCATGGGCGACTTCAGCCAGAGCCGGGACCGGATCGAGGCCACCCTGGACGCCGCCTCGCCGGTGGTGCGGGTCAAGGGGTTCGCGCTGATGGGCGGCGTCAACGTCGTGCGCAAGCCGATGCCGGGGGAGAGCCGCCGCAAGCGCAAGGTCGGGTAGGGTACGGCGCATCCAGCACGGGAGCCCGCAGCAGTGGGCTGAGATGGAGCTGAGGCTGCTCCGACCGTTGAACCTGCTCCGGGTAATTCCGGCGAAGGAAGCAAGGAACGACATGGGCACCCTCCGCATCGCGCCACCCCTACCCCGGATCTTCTGTCTGGTCTCGGGCCGGGACGACCTGTCCCTGCTGCCGGAGCTCGTCGACGCCGGCGTCTCCGGCTTCCAGCTGCGGGACAAGGAGATCGACGCCTGGTCGCTGGAGTACCTCGCGCTGCAGGTGCTCAGCCTGGTCGGGGACCGCGCGACGGTGGTGATCAACGACCACCTCGAGGTGGCGCTGCGCACCGGCGCCCACGGCGTCCACCTCGGCCAGCGCGACCTGCCCGTCGCGCAGGCCCGCGCAGCCGCGCCGGGGCTGCTGATCGGGGCGACCTGCCGCAGCCTGGACGACGTCGCCCAGGCCAAGGTGGACGGCGCCGACTACGCCGGCTTCGGCCCGGTCGCGCACAGCGACTCCAAGGCCGGCCTGCCGGCGCCGTTGGGCGTCGCCGCGATCACCGCGGCACGCGGGGTCCTGCCCCTGATCGCGATCGGCGGCATCGACGCACCCGGTGCCCGCAGCGCCCGCCGGGCCGGCGCCCACGGCGTGGCGGTGATCGGCTCGATCTGGCGACAACCCGACCCTGTCCTGGCCGCGAAGGAGCTGGTGGACGCCGTCCGGTGAGCCGGGTGAGAGTGCTCGGCGCTGGGATCATCGGGCTGAGCGTCACTCAGGCGCTGCTCGCCGCCGGCCACGACGTCGAGGTGGTGGATCCCGCACCGGGGCAGGGCGCATCGTTCGCTGCGGCGGGGATGCTGACGCCGGCCAGCGAGGTCTGGCACGACGAACCGGCGCTGCTCGCGCACCACCGCACCAGCCTGGGGCTGTGGCCCGAGCTGGCGGACCGGCTCGGGGTCAGCCTGGAGCGGCACGGCACGCTGCTGGTCGGCTGTGACGGCGGCGATCTGCAGCAGGTCGAGCGGCATGCCGAGCTGCTGCGCGCCCTGGGCGAGCAGCCGCAGATGCTCACCCGTGCCGAGCTCCGGCGCGTCGAGCCCGAGGTGGGGGCGCGGGTGATCGGCGCGCTGGCCCTGCTCGCGGAGCCGTCGGTGGACCCACGCGCCGTCGTCGCGGCACTGCGGAGGCGGATCGCCGTGCAGGCACGGCCGAGCAGGGAGGCGGCCGAGGTCACCGTGATCGCCACCGGTGCCGAGCTGCCCCCACCCTGGCGGCAGCTGGTGCGCCGGGTGCGCGGGGAGATCCTGCGCCTGCGCCTCGACGGCGGACCGCGGCACACGCTGCGTGGCTGGGTGCGCGGCGAGCCGGTCTATGTGGTGCCGCGCGCGGACGGCGAGATCGTGGTCGGCGCGACCAGCGAGGAGCATGACACCCCGGCCGAGGTCAGCGCCGGGGGAGTGCTGCGCCTGCTGCACGCGGCCCGCGAGCTCGCCCCCGCGCTGGATCGCGCCGTCTTCGTCGAGGCCACCGCCCGCGACCGTCCGGCCGCCGTCGACAACCTGCCTTTGGTCGGACCCGCGCCGTGGGCCGCCGACAGTGCCGAGCACGGTCGGGTGGTGCTGGCCGCCGGCCTGCACCGGCACGGCGTGCTGCTGGCGCCGCTGGTCGCCCGGCTGGTCGCTGCGCACCTCGCGAACGGCCACGTCGAGCCGCTCTTCGACCCGCGCCGCCCGGCGGTGGCGGCGCTCGCGCTGCCCGGTGCGGATGCCGAGGCGATACCCAACCAACGACCGACGACTCCCCACCACGCACCAGGAGCGAGATGACCATCACCGTCAACGGAACCCCGCAACCCCTGCCCGGCAACGGCCTCCTGAGCGAGGTGGTCGCCCAGACCTGCGCCGACAGCACCGGAACCGCGGTCGCCCACAACGGCGTCGTGGTGCCGCGCGGAGCGCTGGCCACGACCCCGGTCACCGCCGGCGACGTGATCGAGATCGTGACGGCGGTGCAGGGCGGATGACGCTGCACATCGCCGGGACCGAGTTCCACTCCCAGCTCCTTGTGGGCACCGGCGGCCTGCCGAGCCCGGCCCTGCTGGAGCCGATGCTCGACGCCGCGCAGCCCGCGCTGGTGACGGTGAGCATGCGGCGCAGCAACAGCACCGCGTCGTCGGGGTTGCTGGCCACGCTGCGACGGCGTGGCGTGCCGATCCTGCCGAACACGGCCGGTTGCCTCTCGGCGCGCGAGGCGGTGCTGACCGCGCAGCTGGCCCGCGAGGCCTTGCAGACCTCGTGGATCAAGCTGGAGGTGATCGGCGACGAGACCAGCCTGCTGCCGGACGCCGTGGAGCTCCTGGAGGCCGCCGAGCAGCTGGTCCGTGACGGCTTCACCGTGTTGCCCTACAGCACCGACGACCCGGTGCTGGCGCGACGCCTCGCCGACGTCGGCTGTGCCGCGGTGATGCCGCTCGGCGCCCCGATCGGATCCGGGCTGGGCCTGCTCAACCCGCACGCCATCGAGGCGGTGGTGGCGGCCGTCGACGTGCCGGTCGTCCTCGACGCCGGGATCGGCACCGCGTCGGACGCCGCGCTGGCGATCGAGCTCGGCTGCTCCGCGGTGCTCGCTGCGACAGCGGTCACCCGCGCCGAGGACCCGGTGCGGATGGCGCGAGCGCTGCGGCTGGCGGTCGAGGCCGGCGCCGAGGCCCGCGCCGCCGGGAGGGTGCCGCGTCGTCAGGGTGCCCGCGCCTCCAGCCCGATGCTGGGACGGATCGGATGAGCGTGCCACGGCTGGTGGTGCTCACCGACCGGCACCAGCTGCCGGCTGGCGCCGATCTGGTCGAGCAGCTCGGGCGGTGTGCCGACGCCGGGCTGAGCCATGTCCTGCTGCGCGAGCTCGACCTGGCCGACGACGAGCGCGCCCGGCTGGCCCGCGCCCTGCGGGCACAGGGGATCGCCGTGTGGAGCGCACACCGGATGCTGGCCGACGCCGACGGCCTTCACCTGCCGGACCCGGACGGACCGCACGGCGCCGCAGCACGGCCCGCGCCGAGGGCAGATCTGGTCGCGTCGAGCACTGCGTCGAGCACTGCGTCGAGCGTTGCGTCGACCCCGGCACCCCCTGCCACGAGCGACCGCTCCTGGGGACGCTCCTGCCACCACCCCGATCAGGTGGCCGTGGCTGCGGCAGAGGGGGCCGCCTGGGTCACGCTCTCCCCGGTAGCGCCGTCGTCCAGCAAGCCGGGCCGGGTCCTGCTGGAGCCGGAATCCCTTGCAGGACACGCGATTCCCGTGCTCGCGCTCGGTGGCGTCGACGTCGACAACGCGCGCCGGCTCCGCGAGGCCGGCGCGCACGGCGTCGCGGTGATGGGAGCCGTGATGCGCTCCGACGATCCCGCCGCCGTCACCGCGGCGCTGCTGGAGGCGAGCCGATGAGCAGCCCGCCGGTCGTCCTCAGCATCGCCGGCACCGACTCCGGGGGAGCTGCCGGGACCGCCGCCGACCTGACCACGTTCGCCGCCCTCGGCGTCCACGGCGCCTGTGTGATCACGGCGGTCACCGCCCAGCACACGCTGGGGGTCGACGCCGTTCACGCCGTGCCGATCGGCGTGGTCGAGGCGCAGCTGGAGGCCGTCCTCGGCGACCTCCCGGTGGCTGCCGTGAAGACCGGGATGCTCGGCTCCGCCGAGGTGGTGCGGCAGGTCGCCCGTCGTTGCGCCGGCATCCCCCTGGTCGTCGACCCGGTGCTGGTCGCCACCAGCGGCGCGGTCCTCGGCGGACGCGAGGTGCGCGAGGCCTACCTGCGCGACCTGATCCCGGCCGCCACGGTGATCACCCCGAACGTCGACGAGGCCGCGGCCCTGCTCGACCGGCCGGGCGTCGACAGTCGGCAGGCGCCCGACCTGGCCAAGGAGTTGGCCGGCCACGGATGCGCGGCCCTGGTCACCGGAGGGCCGCAGTGGCGCCCGGGCGAGGTGATCGAGAGCTGCACGGACTGGCTGGCCACCCCTGACGGCGAGGTGCAGTGCTTCGACCATCCCGCCGTCCGCACCAGCAATGACCACGGCACCGGCTGCACCTTCAGCGCCGCCCTCGCCGCGCTGCTCGCCCACGGCCACTCCCTGACCGATGCGGCCGAGTCGGCCGCCCACCACACCACCACCCAACTGATCGCCGGCAGCGCCTGGAGGCTCGGGCGCGGCCGCGGTCCGATCGCCCACACCACGAATCGAGGCAACGATGAACGTCCATGAAGCCCACACCCGCCGTCACCTCGCCGGGAGCCGGCCCGACCTACAGGTTCCCTACACCCGGGTCGCGCTGACCAACGGCGAGCACTTCGACCGCTACACGACGGCCGGCCCGGGCAGCGATCCCGAGCAGGGGTTGGCGAAGCTCCGTCGCGAGTGGATCGCCGAGCGAGCGGACACCGAACCCTACGAAGGGCGGCCGTCGTCCCCGCTCGACGACGGGCGCGGTGCCCTGCGCCGCGAGCCACGCCAGCGCTGGCAGGGCGCAGCGGTCGCCCCGCGGCGTGGGCGCGACGGCGCCACGATCACCCAGATGCACTACGCCCGGGCCGGCGTGATCACCCCGGAGATGGAGTTCGTCGCGCTGCGCGAGGGCTGCGACGTCGAACTGGTGCGCAGCGAGCTGGCGGCCGGACGCGCGATCATCCCGCTGAACGTGAACCACCCGGAGGCGGAGCCGATGATCATCGGCCGCCGCTTCCTGGTGAAGGTGAACGCCAACATCGGCAACAGCGCGGTCACCTCCTCGATCGCGGAGGAGGTCGACAAGCTCACCTGGGCGATCACCTGGGGAGCGGACACCGTGATGGACCTGTCGACAGGCGACGACATCCACACCACCCGCGAGTGGATCATCCGGAACTCGCCGGTGCCGATCGGTACCGTGCCGATCTACCAGGCGCTGGAGAAGGTCAACGGTCGCGCCGACGACCTGACCTGGGAGATCTTCCGCGACACCGTGATCGAGCAGTGCGAGCAGGGCGTGGACTACATGACCATCCACGCCGGCGTGCTGCTGCGCTACGTGCCGCTGACCGCCGACCGGATCACCGGCATCGTCTCGCGGGGCGGCTCGATCATGGCGGGCTGGTGCCTGGCGCATCACCAGGAGAACTTCCTGTACACGCACTTCGACGAGCTCTGCGAGATCTTCGCGCGCTACGACGTCAGCTTCAGCCTGGGCGACGGCCTGCGGCCGGGATGCACCGCGGATGCCAATGACGAGGCACAGCTCTCCGAGCTGCGCACCCTCGCCGAGCTCACCGAGCGCGCCTGGGCCTACGACGTCCAGGTGATGGTCGAGGGGCCCGGACACGTTCCGCTCAACCTGGTCGAGGAGAACGTGGTGCTGCAGCAGGACTGGTGCAAGGGCGCGCCGTTCTACACGCTCGGCCCGCTGGCCACCGACATCGCGCCCGGCTACGACCACATCACCTCCGCGATCGGTGCGGCCACGATCGCCATGCACGGCACGGCGATGCTCTGCTACGTGACGCCGAAGGAGCACCTCGGGCTGCCGAACCGCGACGACGTCAAGACCGGCGTGATCACCTACAAGCTCTCCGCGCACGCCGCCGACATCGCCAAGGGGCACCCGGGTGCCCGGGCCTGGGACGACGCACTCTCCAAGGCCCGCTTCGAGTTCCGCTGGCGCGACCAGTTCGCGCTCTCGCTGGACCCGCACACGGCGGAGTCCTTCCACGACGAGACGCTCCCGGCCGAGAATGCCAAGACCGCGCACTTCTGCTCGATGTGCGGGCCGAAGTTCTGCTCGATGCGGATCAGCCAGGACGTGCGGGACCGCTTCGGCAGCGGAGCGGACCGGACCGCCGACGACGCGGCCGAGGCTGTCGAGGTCGCCGCAGGGATGCGCGAGAAGGCCGCAGAGTTCGTCGCCCTGGGCAGCACCGTGTACCTGGATGCTCAGGAGGAGGTGGCCGCCAGCCAGGCGTCGATCTCGCGCTGAGAGCGGAGCCGGACCACGACCAGACCCGGATGGGCGGCCGCCGCCCGGGCCACCAGCGCCGGGTACTTGCGGCGGGTCCGGATCGCCCACCGGATGATGTGGTCGCGGTCGGTCAGCATGCTGTGCAGCGGCGGCTCGACGTTGCCGTTCCACAGCACCTCGCGGCGTCGCGAGCGACGCACGGTGCGCCGCACCACTCGCCACAGGGTGACCCGGAACGGCAGATCGAGCCAGAGCAGGGTGTCGGCCCGGGCTGCCAGGAGCGCGCGGGCCGACGCGTACTGCCACTCGGTCACCCAGACGGGCTGGGCGATCAGTGCGGCGACGTCGTCCAGGAACTCGGGGCGCGGGGTCCAGTCGGGGCCGTGGAAGAGGGCGTCGATCTCGGTGTGGGGCGAGCCGACGGCGTCGGCGATCCGGGCGGCCAGCGTGGTCTTGCCGCTCCCGCTGACCCCGGCGACCAGGATGCGGCGGGGCCGGATCGGGAGAGGATCGTCGGCTCCGAGCATGCGGTCGAGCCTAGTCGCGCGGCAGGAGCTCAGCCGGCACAGCTCAGCCCCTCGCCGTCCGGGTCGGCGCGCTCGATCAGCTCGACCATGGCGGCCTCCAGGTCGCATCCGCAGCGCACCGCATGGGCGAAGGCGAGGCGGACGTCGAGCGGGGCGGCGTCGGCCCGCTCGAGGCGGAGCACCACGCCGTGCCGGTCGAGCACGACCGGGCGGACCGAGGTGTGGCGCACGCCGGGTGCGCCGTAGGCGGCGAGTGCGGCGACCGCGCCGGGGTGGTCGCGGTGCAGATGGAGAAGGGCCTCGGCCTCATGCGGCAGCAGCGGGTCGGGGAACGCCTCGCGGTAGGCGGCGGGGTCGACGTCGACGCTGGCCGCGCGACCGCGGGCGTCCTCGCAGTGCCAGGTGAGAGAGATCCGAGTGGGACGCAGGCACAGGATCGGGTCGCTGTGGTCGACGGGTCCGGGGCCGGCGAGGTGCTCGCGGATGCCGGGCGGCGTCGGGCCGCGGTAGGCCTGCAGGTCGCAGGTCATCTCGACCGCGCCGCGCAGTCGGTCCGGATGCGGGATCGGGGCCACGTCGAGGGCGGTCACCGTGACGGTCTGCGGTGGCAGATGCTGGGTGACGGCGAAGATCCGGTCGGGGGAGTCGTCGGAGGGCAGGAACAGGATGCTGCCCTCGACGGTGAGCGCATGACGGGTGACGTCGGTGACCGCGTTGACCGGTCCCAGGCGCAGCGAGCTGGCGCCTGCCAGGATCGTGCGGACCCGCTCCGCGCTGCTGATGCTGGCTGCCGTGGGCCGGTTCTCCAAGACGCTCATTAGGTAAGGCTAGGCTAATTTCGTCTGCCGTGGGGTGGCCTTCAGGCCCCGGACGTGCGACCTCGGTCGCCATGGGTGCGCCCTCGGGGGCTATAAGTGCGCCCTCGGCGGGCGGTAGGGTCGCGGCGATGACCATCCACTTCGTCGGCGCCGGACCGGGGCCGGCCGACCTGCTCACCGTCCGGGCCACCCGGATGCTGGGCTCGGCGGACGTGCTGCTCGCGCGGCTCGAGGGCGCGGACCCCGAGGTGCTGGCACTGTGCCGCGAGGACGTCGCGGTGTTGGACGCCGGCCAGCTCGCTCCCGAGCAGGTCGAGCAGGTGCTGCTCGCCGCGGGCGGGATGGGGCACACCGTCGTCGTCCTGCTGCCGGGCGCCGGAGCGCTCGGCGAGGCCGAGCACGGGTGGACGGACTCCCTGGACGCCCACGCGGTCGCATGGGACCACACCGCCGGCGTGGCTACGGCCTGATCACCAGGATCCGGTCGTCCTTCGGTCCGGGGGTGCCACGGGTGTCGCGGTTGGAGGTGGTCACCCACAGGTCGCCGTCGGGGGCGACGACGACGGTGCGCAGCCGGCCGTACTTGCCGACGAAGTAGGAGCGTGGATCGCTGGCCCGCCCGTCCTCGACCCGGACCGACCAGAGCCGCTCACCGCGAAGCGACGCCATCCACAGCCGTCCGTCGAGGTAGGCCAGCCCGGACGGCGAGGCCTCGTCGGTGCGCCAGGTGACCTGCGGATCGGTGAACTCCGAGCTGCCGCCCTTGCCCTCGTACTTCGGCCAGCCGTAGTTGGCGTCGGCCTCGATCAGGTTGAGCTCGTCGAAGTCCTGGGCGCCGAACTCGCTGGCCCAGAGCCGGTCGTCCGCATCGAAGGCCAGGCCCTGCACATTGCGGTGACCGAGCGTCCAGACCGGCGACGACGGATCGGGGTTGCCGGCCGCGGGCCTCCCGTCGGTGTCGATGCGCAGGATCTTGCCGCCGAGCGACGCGCGGTCCTGCGAGAGCGCGGTGTCGCCGGTCTCGCCGGTGGAGGCGTAGAGCGCGCCGTCGGGCCCGAAGGTCAGCCTGCCGCCGTCATGGGTGAAGCCGCGCGGGATGCCGGTCAGGATCGGCTCGGGCTGGCCCAGCGAGGTGCCGTCGAAGGTGGCCCGCACGATCCGGTTGTCATCCTCGGTGGTCAGGTAGAAGAAGAGCAGCCGGTCGCTGGCGAAGTCGGGGGAGACCGCGACCCCGAGCAGTCCGGCCTCGCCGGTCTGCGGCAACGACCCCAGGACGGCGATCTCGCGGGTCTCGCCGTCGCTGATCGCGAGCACCCGGCGGGTGTCCCGCTCGGTCACGATCGCGGTGCCGTCGGGCAGGAAGGCCAGCCCCCAGGGCGCGGCCAGGTCGGTGGCGACGGTGCGCACCACGCGCGGCTTGGCGTCCGGGGCGGCCGACGTCGTCCCCGTGGAGGGGGTCTCCTCGGTGCCGGCGTCGCTGGGCTGGGTGTAGCGCGGCGTGCTGTCGGGCTCGTCCTCGGAGCTGCAGGCGACCAGCAGGCTCGCCGACATCAGCAGCGGCAGGGACCAACGCAGGCGGCGGGCCATCTCAGTCGAGCCCGGCCAAGAACTCCAGCAGCAGGTCGTGCACCGCCTCGGGCTGCTCCATGCCGATGAAGTGCGACCCGTTGAGCTCCACGTAGGTGGCCTCCCGCATCCGCGACGCGGCGCTGCGCATCGCCCGGGGACCGGCCAGCAGATCCCACTTGCCGGCCACGAACATGGCGGGCACCTCGATCCCGCTCAAGGAGACCCGCTTGTGCGAGGAGGTGCGCACCGCGAGGTGGAAGTACCAGTCCACCGGGGTGCTGACGAACTCCTTGAGAGCGCGCTGGGCCAGCTCCGGGTCGGGGAGCGGGAACATGAACCCGGTGTGGCTGAGCGCCGAGATCGACAGCGGGCCCATCGGCAGCCGGGTGCTGACCGGGGAGATCAGCCTGCCGGTGCGCTTGAGTGCGCGCGAGACGTTGACCGAGACGATCCGGGCCAGTGCGGCCGGGATCAGCAGCGGCTCCAGCATCGTGGCGAAGGTGTTGCCGGGCACGCCGGCGACCGCGAAGAGGCCGTCGACCCGCTCCGGGTGACGCACCGCGACCTCGAACATGGTGTTCACGCCGATCGACCAGCCCATGAAGACCGCGTGCTCCAGGCCGGCGGCGTCCAGCACCGCGATCGCGTCCTCGGCGAACTCCTCGACGCCGACCCGGTCGTGGTCGGCCGGGCGGGCCGAGCCGCCGACGCCGCGGTGGTTCCACGAGATCACCCGGACGCCGCAGTCGGGCTCCAGCAGTGCGGGCATGGTCCAGGCGTTGGTGCCCAGGCCGTTGCACAACACCACGGTCGGGCCATCGATCAGGCAGTCCGGATCGTTGGTCCAGGCCTTCAGCACGGTGCCGTCCGCGGAGACGACGTCGTAGAAGAACGGCTCGATCAGGGAGGCGGGAGCCGTGGTGGCGCTGATCGGCTCGGCAGGCACGGACGCTGCGGTCATGAGGCAATTCTGCCTCACGAACCGCCGATCCGGCCCGCTGAGGCTCGATCAGGCGTGTGCCGCGAGCGCGTGGTGGCGCTGCGTCGCGGCGACGATGAACTCCTGGACGTCGAGCAGTTCGGCGCGCCGGGCGGCCAGGTCGGTGGCAGCGACCATGGCATTGCGGCGGGCGCCCTGCTGGGAGGCGACGGCCCAGGAGTGGATCAGGGTGAGGGGGAGGCGGAAGTGCGACATGGCGACCATCCGGGGAGAGAAGGGGGGCTTGCCCTCAAACCTAGGGATCGGGGACTACTACCGCGTCAACGTCAGATGACGTTTGTGTGAACCCGCCGCGGGCACTGGCCGTGACGCCCACCGAGGCGGCCACGATCGCGGCGATCGCGAGCCACTGCAACCCACTCAGCTGCTCGCCCAGGACCACCAGCGCGGCCAGGGCGGCGGCGGCCGGCTCCAGGCTCATCAGGATGCCGAAGGTGGCCGGGGCCAGGGTCCGCAGGGCGGCCAGCTCCAGGCTGTAGGGGATCACCGAGCTGAGCAGGCCGATCGCGATCCCGACCCCGATGATCTGCGGGTCCACCAGCGCCGGGTCGCCTGCGGGGAGCGCGACCGGAAGCAGCCAGACGGTGGCGATCACACTGGCGACGGTCAATCCGTCCAGGCCGGGCCATCGTCGTCCGGTGTTGGCGCTGAGCAGGATGTAGGCGGCCCATGCGGCGCCGGCCAGCAGCGCGAAGCCGACCCCGACGGGGTCGATGGCCGAGCTGTCGAAGCCGAGCAGCACCACGCCGGCGGCGGCGAGCCCCACCCACAGCAGGTCGCGGACGCGACGCGAGGAGAGCAGTGCCACCGAGAGCGGTCCGACGAACTCGATGGTGACCGCGAGCCCGAGCGGGATCCGCGCGAAGGACTGGTAGATCGACCAGTTCATCACCGCCAGGCTGGTGGCATAGCCGAGCACCACCAGCCAGTCGGCACGGCTGCGACCGCGCAGCGAGGGCCGGACGACCAGCCCGAGCAGCACAGCGCTGGTGGCGAGCCGGAAGAGGACCAGGGTGGCCGGCTCCGCCTGGTCGAAGATGTGCTTGGCGAGCGCGGCGCCGACCTGCACCGAGGCGATGCCGATCAGCACGAAGAGCACGGCACGGCGCACGCGGTCTCCTCCTGCTGGTCTGTTGGGGCGGAATCGTCCTAGGCTTCGCAGCATGCCATTCCTCGTCGAGCGCAGCATCACGGTCGTTGCTGACCCCGACCAGATCCGTCCGTGGATCGAGGACTTCCACCGCTGGCGCTCCTGGTCGCCCTGGGAGGGCCTGGACCCGGCCATGGCACGCACCTTCAGCGGACCGGAGCACGGCGTCGGTGCGAGCTACGCCTGGAGCGGCAACCGGAAGGCGGGCGCCGGCAGCATGCGGATCACCGACTCCGCGCCCGCGCGGCTCGACGTGGAGCTCACCTTCCTCAAGCCGTTCAAGGCCGTCAACCAGGTCACCTTCCTGCTCGCCCCGGTGGCGGCGGGCACCGAGATCACCTGGCAGATGCGCGGCGAGCAGAACGGCCTGATGAAGCTGCTCGGCAAGGTGTTCAGCATGGACAAGATGGTCGGCAAGGACTTCGAGCGTGGGCTGCGCCAGCTCAAGGAGACCGTCGAGCAGAGCCGCTGAGCGCGGCCCGGAGCCGTCCACCTGGTGAGGTGGGATCGTCTCGTAGGCGTGGACACCCCCGGCCGGCGATGCAGGCCGCAGGTCTACGATGCGGGACATGAGTGAGTTCGACATCAAGCCCCGGTCCCGCGACGTCACAGACGGTATCGAGAAGGCGGCCGCCCGCGGCATGCTCCGTGCGGTAGGCATGGATGACGACGACTTCGCGAAGCCGCAGATCGGCGTCGCGTCCTCGTGGAACGAGATCACTCCCTGCAACCTCTCGTTGGACCGCCTGGCCAAGGCCGTGAAGAACGGCGTGCACGCGGCCGGCGGCTACCCGCTGGAGTTCGGCACCATCTCCGTCTCCGACGGCATCTCGATGGGCCACGACGGCATGCACTACTCGCTGGTGAGCCGCGAGGTCATCGCCGACTCCGTCGAGGTCGTGATGAGCGCCGAGCGCCTGGACGGCTCGGTGCTGCTGGCCGGCTGTGACAAGTCGCTGCCGGGCATGCTGATGGCGGCTGCCCGCCTCGACCTGTCCAGCGTCTTCCTCTACGCCGGCTCCACCATGCCGGGCAGCGTGGACGGCAAGGACGTCACCATCATCGACGCCTTCGAGGCCGTCGGCGCCTGCCTGGCGGGCAAGATCACCGAGGACGAGGTCAAGCGCGTCGAGAAGGCGATCTGCCCCGGCGAGGGTGCCTGTGGCGGCATGTACACCGCCAACACCATGGCCTCGATCGGCGAGGCGCTGGGCATGAGCCTGCCGGGCTCGGCCGCGCCGCCGGCGGTGGACCGTCGTCGTGACGGCTTCGCGCACCGCTCGGGCGAGGCGGTGGTGAACCTGCTCAAGCACGGCATCACCGCGCGCCAGATCATGACCCGCGAGGCGTTCGAGAACGCGATCGCGATCACCATGGCGCTGGGTGGCTCCACCAACGCCGTCCTGCACCTGCTGGCGATCGCCCGCGAGGCCGACGTCGACCTGGAGCTGGCCGACTTCAACCGGATCGGCGACAAGGTCCCGCACCTGGCCGACATGAAGCCGTTCGGCAAGTACGTGATGACCGACGTCGACAAGATCGGCGGCATCCCGGTAGTCATGAAGGCGCTGCTCGACGCGGGCCTGATGCACGGCGACGTGCTGACCGTGACCGGCAAGACGATGGCCGAGAACATCGAGGCGCTGAACCCGAAGAGCGTCGACGGCGCGGTGATCTTCCCGGTCGACAAGCCGATCCACAAGACCGGTGGCCTGACCATCCTCGAGGGCACGCTGGCCCCCGAGGGCGCGGTGATCAAGTCCGCGGGCTTCGACGCCGAGGTGGTCACCGCGACCGCGCGGGTCTTCGACCGCGAGCGCCAGGCGCTGGACGCGCTGGCCGAGGGCAAGATCGTCGCCGGCGACGCCGTGATCATCCGCTACGAGGGCCCCTCGGGCGGTCCGGGCATGCGCGAGATGCTGGCGATCACCGGCGCGATCAAGGGTGCCGGCCTCGGCAAGGACATCCTGCTGATCACCGACGGCCGCTTCTCCGGTGGCACCACCGGTCCGTGCATCGGACACGTCGCCCCCGAGGCCAGCCACGGCGGCCCGATCGCGTTCGTCCGCGACGGCGACCGGATCACCCTGGACATCCCGAACCGCTCGCTGGAGCTGCACGTCGACGCCGACGAGCTCGAGCAGCGCAAGCAGGGCTGGACCCCACAGCCCCCGAAGTTCACCCACGGCGTGCTCGGCAAGTACTCCAAGCTCGTGCAGTCCGCCAGCAAGGGCGCCGTCACCAGCTGACACCAGAACGCTCTCTTCTGGATAGTCCCTGACGTTTTCGTGGTTTCTGCGTTCCAAAACCACGAAAACGTCAGGGACTATCTCCCACGAAGGCCGGTCCGTCTCCACAGGGGACGGACCGGCTTCGTTCGTGGGGGCGGGTCAGCGGGCGAGCAGGACGCCGTCGATGCGGACCCGCTTGCCGGTGCGGCTGGTCACGGTGATGGTCAGCTTGCCGGTGCGCACTCCGGAGAAGGTGCCGAGGGTGACCACCTTGCGAGCCCCCGAGCCGGACAGCTTGCGGGTCCAGCTGCGGCCGGCGAACCGAACCTTGACCGTGCCGCCGCCGCGCACCTTCGCCACCACCAGCGCGACCCGCTTGGCCTGGACGCCGGGGTAGACCAGCCGGGCGCCCTTGCGGCGCGTCTCCAGCACCGTGCCGCGGTAGTGCTTCGCGCCGGTGCGCTTCTTCCAGCCCGCGCTCCGCTTCGCGGTGCGGTCGTCGGTCGGCGTCGTCGTGCAACGCTGCGCGGAGAGCAGGCCGAGGTTGCTGACGCCGTCCGTGCTCTGCGCCTGGTAGCAGTAGGTGCGGCCCGGCAGCAGCCCCGCCACCGCACTGGAGCCGGCGCTGTCGTGGACCACCGGGGTGGCCGCGCCGAAGCCGCCGTTCCAGCGCGCGCTGCGCTGCCAGAGATCCGTGCTCGCGACCGCTGAGAATCGATCCGAGGCGCTCCAGGCGACCACGTGCTTCGCGCTCATCCGGTGTGCCGGCAGCGCCGCGAGCGACGTCGTCGGGCCGGCCAGGTCGAGCACGCTGGCATGCACCTGGCCCTGGGCCGGGTTCGCCGCCTTCATCACCCCGGCGAGCAGCACGTTGCCCTGGCCGTCACCGGCGACCCGGGTCGCCTCGCTGACGAAGCCGAGAGGTCCGCTGTCGAAGACGGTCAACGGCTGCAACGGGTGCGCCCGGTAGGCGGCCAGCTGCCGGCCGTTGCCGGACAGGCCGATCAGGTAGGTGCCGCGGGCGCTGATCGAGGTGCGCGGCGCGCCCGGAGTGGTCACCGCGGCGGGAAGCGAGACCGTGCCCGCCTTCCACTCGCCGGTCCGCTCCCGGGTGGCGTAGCCGATCCCCTCATCGCCGTCGTCGGTGGAGCGCCAGGCGGTGATCGCGGTGCCGTCGTCGTTCTGGCTGACGCTCGGCAGCATCGCGTCCTGGCCGGACGGCGACACGAAGTTGGGGGCGCCCACCACGCCGCTGGGCTGGATCTTGGTGGCTTGGATCCGGGTGTCGTCGCCCTGGGCTCCCGCGTAGACCACGGTGGTGAAGCCGTCGGCGCTGATCGCCGCGTCGACGAAGGGCAGGTGCTGGCCCGGGAAGGAGACCCCGGTGGAGGCGGCCCAGGTCGAGGAGCCGGCCGCCAGTCGGCTGCCGCGGATCTGGCTCTGCGGGCCCTGCACGTCGTACCAGGCCACATAGGCGGTGCCGTCGGGGGCAGCGGCCAGGGTCGGCAGGAAGGCCGAGTCGTCGGAGACCACGCTGGTCGCGTGCACGGCGCCCTTCTTCTGCAACGAGACCCGGACCTGGTTGTCGGCGCCGTCGGCGGCGCCGTAGGCGGCGAGGAGTCGCCCGGACGCGTCCAGGGCCACCTCCGCGCGGCTGGTCACGTCCTCGTCGATCGGCGAGATCAACGCCCGGCCGTCCCAGCCGACGCCGTTGGCCAACCGCCGCGAGGCGGCCAGGCGCATCCGGTTCGCGGCGTCCAGCGAGGACCAGGTGACGACGGCGTCCCCGGCCGCGTTGATCGCCACCGACGGGGTGTGCGCGTCGGTGCCGGCATCCGAGACGGTGACCGGTGCCGACCAGTCGCCGCCCACCGAGGAGGCGGCCTGCACCCGGTCGTGGTCCCCGTCGCTGCGCAGCCAGACCGCGACGGCGTCGCCGTCCGCGGCCATCGCGACCTCCGCATCCTGGGGCAGCGAGCCGTTGCCGCTGACCGACTCCGAGTTCGTCCAGCCCGCCGCCTGGGTGGGCAGGGGAGTCAGGACGGCGGCGCCGACCGCGGTAGCGGCCAGGGCGCCGATGAGAGTGCCTCGCATGGTGGTGCCTTCCTCGAGATGGTGAGTTCGTGGCTCCAACCTCCGTCGTCGAACGGGTGCGAGACATCGGTGCCGGCCACGTAGTCAACGCCTGCGGCTACGTAGTGGCGCCACCCCAGAACCGCCCACGGCGGCCCGGCGACGCCCCTATGCTGACGGCGTGAAGTGTCCGGTTCTGCTCGCGCGGAACGAGGAATTGGACGACCTCGGGCGCATGGTCGACGACGCGATCGGCGGGTCGGGGCGCTTGGTGTTCCTGCGGGGTGACGCCGGGGTGGGCAAGTCACGGCTGGTCGACGCCGCGGCGCGAGCAGCCCGGGAGCGGGGCGCAGCAGTGCTCTCCGGGCGGGCGGCTCGCAGCAGCACGCCGACGCCGCTGCGCCCGTTCGGTGAGGCGATGCTCGCCTGGCTGCGCGAGCACGAGCTGCCCCAGCACCCGGCGTTGGCGCCGTTCCGTCCGTCGCTGGCGCGGCTGGCGCCGCAGCTCGGCGTCGACCCCGCCGGCGAGCAGGGCACCTCGCTCTTGCTGCTGGGCGAGGGGCTGTTGCGGCTCGGCACGCACCTGCCCGGCACCGCGACGGTGCTGGTGCTGGAGGACCTGCACTGGGCCGACCCCGAGACCCTGGCCGTCGTCGAGTACCTGGGCGACAACCTGGAGAACGTGCCGATGCTGGTGATCGCCACGGTCCGCACCGAGGAGAGCGGGAGCGTCGACGAGGTGGCCGACGCACTCGCCAACCGCGGCGCGGCCCGGATCGTCGGGCTCCGCTCCCTGGACGTCACCGCGGTCCGCGGCCTGGTCGCCGCCTGCCTCGACGACGCCCCGCCGGTCGGCGTCGCGGAGTTCGTCGCCGAGCACTGCCAGGGCCTGCCGCTGCTGGCCGAGGAGCAGCTCGCGGGCCTGATCAGCACTGGGGCGCTGGTCCGCGGCGATGCGGGCTGGCAGGCCAGCACCCCGTTCCAGCCGGGCATCCCACCGAGCCTGGCACGCAACGTGGAGCAGCGCCTGGAGCGGCTGTCCCCGTCGGCACGACGCTTCGCGGACGCCGCCTCGGTGCTGGGTGCCGAGTTCGACTGGCGCCTGGTCGCCCGGGCCCTGGGCAGCGCCGAGGTGGAGGCGCTGAGCCAGCTGCGCGGCCTGGTCGAGCAGCAGCTGGTGGTCGCCAGTGAGGACGCCTTCGCCTTCGGCCACGCGCTGGTGCGGGAGATCGTGCGCGGCACCTTGCTGGTGCCGGAGCAGCGGGCGCTGGCCGGGCTGTTGGCCAGCGCCGCAGCCGGCGGCGACAGCGTCGACGACGCCGTCCTCGCCGAGCTGCTGAGCCAGGCCGGGCGTCGCGAGGAGGCGGCGGGTGCCTGGTTGGCGGCCGCGCGTGACGCGATCCGCCGCGGTGCGCTGGCCACGGCCCGGGAGATGCTGGCCCGCGCCGAGGAGGCGGCGGAGCCCGACAGCGACGCGGCGACCGAGATCGCCGGCGCCCTGGTCGAGGTGTGGTCCTTCGCCGGCGAGGTGGAGCCGGCGCTGGCTGCGGGGCGCGCCCTGCTCGCGCGGCTGGAGGCCACCGGCGCACCGGCCGCCGAGCGTGAGGAGGTGGCGGTGCGGCTCGCGCGCGCCGCCGTCACCGGGGCCCGCTACGACGAGGCGGCCCGGCTGCTGGAGACCGTGCGCAGCCCCGGGCTGCGGCCGGCGGCGGACGTGCTCGGGGCATGGGTGGAGTACGGCAACGCCCGCTTCGATGCGGCGGTCGCGCGGGCCCGTGCCGCGCTCGCCGCGCTGGGCCCGGCCGCGGACCAGCTCGCCTGCGAGGCCTGGGAGGTGATCGGCACCGTCGAGCGTGGGCGTGACGTGGTGGCTGCGGAGGTCGCCTTCGAGGAGGGCTACCGGAGCGCCGATGTGCTCGGCTCGGACCACTGGCGCAGCCGGCTGCTGAGCGGCCTGGTCAGCGTCGAGCTGGCCGGACGGCGCCCGCGCGAGGAGCGCTTCGTCGCCGCCCGGGACGCTGCGCTCGCCTCGGGGGCGGTCGCCACCGCGGCCCGGCTCGAGCTGGACCTCAACGTGCTCCGGCTGCGCGAGTTCGATCTGGAGCGGGCGATGCTGGCCGCGGACGCCTCGGTGGCCCAGCTGGCGCGGCTCCGGCTTCCGCTGCACGGCCCGGCCCTGCTGTTGCGGGCCTTCGGCCACGGCCTGGCGGGTCGCGAGGCGGAGATGGAGCGCGACCTGGCCGCCGGGAAGGCCGTCGACCCCGACGACGTGGTGGTTCGCGCCGGCGAGCACGGGCATGTGCGGGCACCCGTGGCGCTGGCCCGCGGTCGCTACGAGCTGGCCCGCACCGAGTTCGCGACGGCGATGGATCTCTACCGCGCGCACCCGGGTCAGCTCTTCTCGATGCGCGGCATCTGGGCTCTGCTGGAGACCGCCCTCGGCGACGGCGACGCGGGCGAGCGGGCGCGCGCCGAGGTCCGGGCCGGGGAGCAGGCATCCAGTCCGCACAACTGGTTCGCGCTCCAGTTCGCGGAGGCGGTCGCCGCCGGTCGCCGGGGCCAGGGCGAGGAGGCCGCCCGGCTCTTCGCGGACGCCGACTGGACCCAGCCCGGGCCGCTGCCCTGGATGGAGGCGCATCTGCGGATCGTGGTCGCGCGCGAGGCCGCACGCGACGGCTGGGGTGAGCCGCAGACCTGGTTCCGCCAGGGCCTGGAGCGGTTGGTGGAGCTGGGGCAGGGCGAGGGCGCTGCGGCGTGCCGGGCGTTGATGCGCGAGGCCGGCGTGGCGGTGCCGCGCCGGATGCCGGGCAGCGACCGGGTGCCCGCGCACCTGAGCCGGATCGGCGTCACCGCGCGCGAGTTCGAGGTGCTGGAGCTGGTGGTGTCGGGGCTGAGCAACCAGGCGATCGCTGATCGGCTGGTGCTCTCGGTGCGCACCGTCGAGGTGCACGTGGCCCGGTTGTTGCAGCGCACCGGGGCGCGGGGCCGTGCCGACCTCGCCGCTCACCTGGCGCGCTGATCGCCCGGCGCCCGGGGGAGTGGCGGGNNNNGCGGCTTCGCCCGGCCGGCGACCTCCTCCGCGACCAGCACCTCCTCGATCCGCCAGGAGCCGGCCGCGGGGAGAGCGGCGACCGCCCTCGCCAGCGCGTCGGCCGAGCTCGCGGAGTCGGTCTCGATCACCAGGGTGAGCAGCCCGCCTCTCGCCCACAGCAGGCGGGCGCCCTCGAAGCCCGGCAGGTGGCGCAGCCAGCCGAGCAGCTCACGCTGGACGATCGCCACGGTCGTGACCGCCCCGCTCTCGATGCGCACCCTCACCAGTGCCGGCATGGTGACCTCCTCGGGTCGGACTCGGTGTCGCGCGTCGTCCTCGACTCTGCGCGGACCGGGCCGGCGGGACATCCGTGGCGAGTACCTAGCCAAGGCCGTCGGCCAGGGGTGTGGGTCAGGCGGGCCTGGCCCGAACGGTGCCGAGGGTCCCGGGTGCTGATGGCCCAGGTGGGTGGTTCCGTTCGCCGAGCGGCGGAATTGCCGGAACTCGGCTTGGACGCGGTCCGCGACGGAGTGAGGATGGACCCTTCTCGGGTCTTCTGTCGTGCTCCTTGCGAATCGAGTGACCAACCATGCGAACCTCCTTGGCACGGGTCCTCGGCCTGCTTCTCCTCGTGGCAGCTGTCGGGGCCCTGCCGGCACCGTCTGCCGGCGCGGACCCCACGGCACCCACCGACGCCCCGCAGTCCGCGGCATCCGTGGCACCTGGTGACCCGGCGCGACCCGCCCAGGTTGCGCCCCCGGTCACCGCACGGGCGGCCGCGACCACCCCGACCGTCGTCTGCGCGGCCAAGCGCGGCGGTGCGATCCGGGTTCCGGCCGGGCGCAGCTGCAAGGGCCGCGAGCGCAAGGTCACCGTGACCGTCGCCAAGCGCACCTCCTGGTGCCTGGCGCGCAAGGGCGGCGTCACCGACGCCACCAGCAAGAAGCAGACCAAGGCCTGCAAGCGCACGCGGGGCAAGAAGGTCACCGTCCCGAGCAACACCAGCCTCACCCTCTGCGCGCGCACCGACCGTGCCGCGCGGTGGGTCAAGGGAGCGGCGAAGTGCCGCGGCAAGGAGCGGCGCCGGGTCTTCGGCAACGTCGCGCCGACCGCCCTCAGCGCTACCGGGCTGCAGATCGTCGACGGCGCCCCCGTCGGCACGGTCGCTGCCACGCTGAGCGCACGTGACGCCAACGCCGGCGACCGGCTGACCTATCGGCTCAGCGCCGGCGGCGCCGACAACGCCGCGTTCAGCATCTCCGGCCAGCGCCTGCTGGTCGCCAGCCCGCCGGATGTCACGGCCGCGGCGCAGCTCAGTGTCAAGGTCGAGGCTCGCGACCGACTCGGCCGCAGCATGGCGCGGACCTTCACGGTTCAGGTCGCTCCGTTGGGGGTCGACGGCCTGGCGCTGACCCCGGCCCGGGTCGTCGAGAACAGCGCTCCCGGCACCTCCGTCGGTCGGTTGGCGGCGGCGCCGGACAGCGTCCGTGAGGCGCAGTACCGCCTGGTCAGTGGCGAGGGCGACGCCGACAACGCTGACTTCACCCTCTCCGGCGAGGAGTTGCTGACGGCCGTCACCTTCGACCACGAGGCGAGCCCGAGCGCCTCCATCAGGGTCGAGGTCACCCGCGCCGGAGTGGTGCACGAGCAGGCGTTGCTGGTCCAGATCGCCGACGTCAACGAGGCGCCGACCGGATTCGACCTCTCGGTCGTCAACGTTCCCGAGGGCGCCCCGGCCAGCTTCGTCGTCGGCACCGCGCAGAACGTGATCGATCCCGATGCCGCCGAGCAGCACGCCTTCACCGTGGTCACCGGTGGGGCGGAGTTCACCATGGTGGGCGCCGAGCTGCGCACCACCCGCGTGCTCACACCGGGACGGCGGGCTGTCACGGTCCGGGTCGCCGACCGCGGTGGAGCCACCTTCGAGAAGACGGTGAGCGTCAAGGCGCTCAGTGACGCCGAGATCGTGCTCACGCCGTCCCGGATCGACGAGAACGCGCCGAGCGGCACGGTGATCGGTGAGCTGAGCACCCCCAATGCAGAGACGGGGGAGAGCTACGACCTCACGGTCGTTGCCGGCCCGGCCACCGTGGTCGGCACGGAGCTGCGAAGCACCCGCCCCTACGACCACGAGGCCGAGGGGACGATCAGCCTCACGGTCTCCGCCGACAACGGCATCGACGCTCCGGTGGTGGAGACTCTCGCGATCACCGTGGACGACGTCGACGAGGCGCCGGTGACCTCGGCTGACAGCTACTCGGGCGCGATCGGCAACACTCCCGCGGTGCTGGGCCTCGTCGCCACCGCTCCCGCCGTCACCCTGAACGGCGCACTGCCGCTGGCCAACGACGCCGACCCCGAGGGGGAGGCGTTGAGCGTGGTCGCGGCCAGTGGCCTGGCCACCACCCGCGGCGGCACCGCGACGGTCGACGCACAGGGCCGCTTCAGCTACCGCCCGCCGACCGGGGCTCGTGGGGGAGACGACTCCTTCGACGTCCAGGTCACCGACGGCACCCACACCGTCTCCGAGACGATCACGATCGGGCTGCGCGACGTCGCCGTCTGGTACGTCGATGCCGCCGCACCGGCCGGTGGCACCGGCACCGCCTGGGCACCGCTGACCTCGCTCGGCGCGCTGAGCGGGGCCCTCGACGGCGACGCCCCCGGCGACGTGATCCGGCTCGCCGCAGGCAGCCCCGGGCTTCCTGCCGCCGGCCTCGCACTGGAGGCGGGCCAGACCCTGATCGGGGCCGCCCAAGCTTTGGTCGTCGACGGCGTCGAGCTGCTGCCGGCCGGCGGGGCGAGCACGCTCGCCGGCACCGCGAGCGGCGCGCTGGTGCAGCTCGCGCAGGACAGCCGTGTGCTGGGCCTGACCATCGCGCCCACCGGCACCACCGCCGCTCTCAGCGCGACCAACGTCAACAGAGCCACCGTGGAGAGCAGCGTGACGATCGACGCCGCCGGTGGCCGCGCGGTGACGATCACCGGCGGTGGCGGAGACCTGGACGTGCTCGCTCCGATCAGCCTGCCGACCTGGACCGCGGCCGCACCCGACGTCGCCGTCGCGGTGGCGGGACGCACCTCGGGCACGGTCCGGTTCGCAGCGATCAGCACCGAGACCGGTCAGCAGTCCGGCGGCGTCAGCGTGACCTCCACGCTCACCGGAGGAACGGTCGCCTTCACCCAGCCGCTCGGGCTGCGCACCGGGCCCCGGCCGGCGTTCGCGGCGACCGGCGGCACGATCCGCTGGGAGGCCGACAACACCCTGGTCACCACGACCGGCACCCCGCTCACCCTGCAGGACGTCGCCACCGCGGGCACCTCCGCCTTCACCCAGGTCTCCTCGACGGGAGCACCCAGCGGCATCGTCGCGTCAGGTGTCTCCGGCAGCGGCCTGAAGGTCACCGGCGGCACCATCGCCACCTCCACGACGGACGGCGTGCGACTCAGCGGCCTGAAGTCGGCGATCACCCTGGAGGGCCTCACCGTCAGCGGCAGCGCCGGGGACGGACTCCACCTCGAGCAGGCGACCGGCACCGGCAGCCTCACCGTCAGCGGCGGGCAGTTCGCGGGCAACCTCGACGACCACCTGCACGTCCTCGCGCGCGGTGGCGCTCTGGACCCGGTACGGATCCAGAACAACACCCTGACCGGAGACACCCCGGACGCCTGGGGGCAGGGCATCGTGTTGGAGACCGACACCGGCTTCGGCGGCCAGCTGCGCTACGCGGTCGGCAACAACACGATCACCGGGGTCCCGGCCAGCTCGGTGGCCGCGATCGCGGTCGCCGCGCTGGGCGCTGCCGGCGGCGGCGTGCTGAGCGGCACGATCGAGGGCAACCGGATCGGGACGGCGGCGGCTCCCTGCAACGCACTCGTGGACGGCATCCGGGTCACCAACGAGGACGGCACTCTGGGGGCCGTCACCCGGATCGCCAACAACAACATCTCCGGGTGCCGGACCGGGATCAGGCTGCGCGCCACCGGCGGGGCGGCCGCCCTGAACGCCACCGTGGTCAGCAACGTGGTCGGCAACCGGGCCGCGACGGCCGAGTACGGCATCAGCGCCGAGTTCGGCGTACAGGCGGCCGACACCGGGGTCTCCTGCCTGGACACGGCCGGGAACGTGGCGACCGGCGGCGGCACGATGGCCGGGCTCCGGCTCCGCAAGCCGTACGGCCAGCTGAGGCTGCCGGGCTACGCGGGCAGCAGCACCAGTGCCTCGGGCGTTCAGGGCTATCTCCTCGGCCGGAATCCGACCAGCTCGTCGGCCGAGGTGTCCGCGCAGGTGTCCGGGAGCTTCGTCAACATGCCCTGTCAGACCCCGAACTGATCGGAATCCCATGTCAGAACCGTTCCTCGGCGAGATCCGGCTGATGTCGTTCGCCTACCCACCGAAGAATTGGGCGCTGTGCAACGGCCAGATCCTGTCCATCGCCCAGAACACGGCACTCTTCTCACTGCTCGGCACCACCTACGGTGGCAACGGGCAGACCACCTTCGCGCTCCCGGAGCTGCGCGGCCGGGTGCCGTTGGGATGGGGCGACGGATTCGACCTGGGCCAGACGGGTGGCGAGACCGCCCACACCATCACCCTGGCTGAGATGCCCACCCACGTCCATCAGCTGACGGCGAGCACCGCCCGCGCCTCCAGTGCAGCACCGGCGGGCAATCTGCTGGCGGCGGCGAAGGCGGGCTATCGCCCACCGGGGAGCGTGGTCGCGCTCCGCGCCGATGCGCTGACCAACGTCGGTGGCACCCAGCCGCATGAGAACCGGCAGCCGTTCCTGACGATGAGCTTCTGCATCGCGATGGCCGGCATCTACCCGTCCCGAGACTGAGAGGAGCGATCATGGCGAATCCCTACATCGGCGAGCTCCGGCTCTTCGCCGGCAACTTCCCACCCAACGGCTGGATGCTCTGCAACGGCGCGCTGCTCCAGATCAGCCAGTACGACACGCTGTACGCCCTGATCGGCACCACCTACGGCGGCGACGGGCAGAGCACCTTCCGGCTTCCGGACCTGCGGGGGCGCGTTCCGATCCATCAGGGGAACACGTACACCATCGGCGAGACCGGCGGTGTCGAGCAGGTCACCCTGACCGCGCAGCAGCTGCCCTCGCACAGTCACGCCCTGCTGGCCAACCCCGGCGCCGGCACCGTGAACTCGCCCGCCGGAGCGATGCCGGCAGCCGGGCCGCAGGGGCTCTACAGCGAGGGCGCGGGTGACGCCCTGCTCGCTCCCTCGGCGGTGACGCCGGTCGGCGGCTCGCAGCCGCACGAGAACCTGCAGCCGTACCTGGCCCTGAACTACATCATCAGCCTCTTCGGCATCTTTCCCTCACAGTCCTAGGAGCGTGGGAAATGGCAGACCCCTTCGTGGCCGAGATCCGGCTCTTCCCCTTCAACTTCGCCCCCCGCGGGTGGGCGCTGTGCCAGGGACAGCTGTTGCCGATCAGCCAGAACACGGCACTCTTCTCCCTGCTCGGCACCATGTACGGCGGGAACGGGCAGACCAACTTCGCGCTGCCGGACCTGCAGGGCCAGGTGGCGATGAGCGCCGGCCAGGGCCCGGGGCTGAGCGAGTACGTCGAGGGGCAGACCGGCGGCAGTGCCACGGTCACCCTGCTGCAGTCCGAGATGCCGACCCACGCCCACCAGGTCCGGGCAGCGAGCACGTCGGCAGATCTCCGGGCACCCACCGGCACCCGGGTGCTCGCCGCGCCGGGCTCCGGAGCCGCCTATGCCCCGGGCGGAGGCCCCACCACCACCATGGCTCCGCAGACGCTGACCCCGAGCGGCGGCGACCACCCGCACAACAATCTGATGCCCTACCTCACCCTCAACTACTGCATCGCCCTCCAAGGCGTCTTCCCACCACGGTGGTGAGCATCATGCAGGGGGAGATCGACGAGGTGGTGCGCAGCGACCAGGCCTCGGTGACCTCGGTCTTCTGGGCCGACCGCTACCACCAGCTGGCGACGACGGGGCTCGATCCGGCGCTCTCGGAGCAGTTGGCCGACGTCCAGCTGCGGGGGTGGACGCTGATGATCGAGGACGTCGCACGACCGGAGTATCTGGCGCTGTTCCACGACGGGGAGCCGATCGCCGGAGCGGTGATCAGCCGCGGACGGCGGCGCCGGATCGCCTGGATCGGCGTGCATCCCGACCACCGTCGCCGTGGCCACGGGCGGACCATGATGCGGGCCATCTGCGCCCGTGCCGACGGCGACGAGCGGGTCCTCGAGCTCCAGGTCGATCGCACCAACCTGGGGGCGATCGCCCTCTATGCAGATGCCGGGTTCGAGCCGAGCGGCCCGGACGACAGCACGGACCACTTCCTGGTCCGCGAACCCTGTGGGGGCACCGAATGAGTCAGCACACCGAACCCACCCTCACCCGGCGCACCCTCGTCGGCGGGTCCCTGGCGACGGGCACACTGGTCGCGACCGGGGCCGTGTCCGCGACTGCCCCGGCCCAGGCCGCCCCCGGACGCCGGCCTCGGGTCGGCGTGCTGGCCGAACGGCTGCCGACGCGACCGCGGGTCGCTCGGCGGGCCGACGCGCTGGCAGCGGGCCTGGCGATCGGGCTCGGCGTCGCCGACGCGCGGATCCTGCGGGCGGAGACCACCAGCAGCAACGAGGACCTTGCGGCCGCCGTCGAGGAGCTGGTGCGTGCCGGTGCCCAGGTCGTGGTGGCGGCACTCAGCACACCGACCGCGGCCCGGCTCGGCGAGCTCTGCGCCGAGGCGAAGGTGGCCCTGGTGGTGGCGAACTCCGGCGCGCACGTCGTCGACGAGCAGACGGTCGCCGCGGCACCCCGGGCGCTGCACGTCTCGACCCAGCACTGGCAGTCGGCGATGTCGGCCGGCGGTTGGGCGCGCCGCGCCCACGGCCGCCGGATGCACGTGGTGGTGGCCGGTCCGGACGCCGGCTACGACAGCGTCTACGCCCTGCAACGCGGCTTCGCAGCCGCCGGGGGAACGGTGGTCGGCACCAGCCTCACCCACGGCGCGACCCGGCTCGCCGACCTGGTGGCCGACGTCCGGGCGAGCAGGCCGCAGGTGATCGGGGTCTGCGCCACCGGCACCCGCGCCGCCGAGATCGTCAACGCCCTGCGGGGTGCCGGGGTCGGGGTGCCGATCGTGCTGGACCCGTTGGCCGCGGAGTCCGGGGCGATCACCGCGCTCGGGGCCCGGGGCCGTGGCCTGCATCTGGTCGCTCCCCAGGCCGACGCCGGACGGCGTCGGGCACTGGCACGTGCGCTGCGCAGCCGGGGGCACGCGAGTCCCGACGCCTACGCCATCCTGGGCTACGACACCGCGTTGCTGATCGCGGCCGGGGCCCGGCGGCTGGGCTCGCGGAGCTGGTCGTCGCTGCCGGCGGTGCTGGCCGGGGCACGGGTCGCCGGTGTCCGGGGCGTGCAGAAGGTCCATCCGCGCCTGGGCACCGTCTCCACCCCGCTCGCGGTCTACCGGATCAGCCGGGTGGACGGCGCCTCGCGACTGCGGGCCGTCGTCGCGCGGCCGCGGATCGCCGGGGACCGGGCCACCGCGAAGGTGCTGCGGGGCAGGACCGCCTCGGGCTATCTCAACGAATACCTGACGACCTGAGCAGGCGTTGACCTGAGCCGGCGCGCAACCGGATCAGCCGAAGATGGCCTGGTAGGTCAGCACGCCGTCGCGAGGGCCGATCGGGACCAGGAAGAGCAGGTCCTTCTGATCGCCGACCTGGGCCGGATAGCTGTCCTGGCCGAGCTCCTCGCCCTCGGGCCCGGTGAAGAGCAGGGAGCCGCCCGGATGCCCGTCCGGGTTGGCAACGGCCTCCACGACCCGCAGCGTGCGCGGCCCTGCCGAGGTCTCGATCTCGATCTCGGCTCCGAGTCGGGCGGCGAGGGCTGCATAGGTGATCGGCACCCGACAACCGTAGCCGGACGCCGAGGAGGTGGGAGAGTTTGCCCATGACACCTGCCCAGACCCGCAGTGCCGCCGAGGAGTGGTTCGTCGACCAGGGCCTGCCTTACTTCGTCGACTCGTTGCGGGCGCAGGCGCTGGCCGGCCTGCAACGGGGCCGGATGCTGAGCCTGCTGGCCGTCGGCGTGCTGCTCGGGGCGCTGGTCGGCCTGGTCGCCGGGCGTTGGTCGGGGGAGGTCTCGTTGGGGATCTCGGCCGGCGTCACCACCTTGGCGATCGTGGTCAGCGCCTACGGTCTGCTGGCGTTGAAGGCCTGGCTCTGGTTCGGCTGGGCCGCCCGCGAGACGCTCGGCTCACTGGAGCTGGTGGTGCCGTTGGTGACCCGCGCGCTGCCGATGCTGCTGCTCTTCGTCACCTTCCTGTTCATCAACACCGAGGTGTGGCAGGTGGCCGACACCCTCGACGGTGGGGTGATGTGGGCAGCCGTGCTGCTCTTCGCCGGGATCGCGGTGCTCTTCCTGCTCAGCCGGCTGCCCGAGGAGCTGGCCGACTTCGACGACGAGCTGGACGCCGACCGGCTGGTCCGGGCCAGCCAGGGCACTCCGTTGGAGGAGACCGCCAAGGCGCTGGCGGGCGCCGGCGTCGCGCTGCGCGCCGAGGCCACGGTGACCGGGCTGCAGCGCGCCAACCTGATGCTGGTGCTGCTGGTCGCGCAGATGACCCAGGTGCTGCTGCTGGCGCTGGCGATGTTCGCCTTCTTCATCGCCTTCGGGCTGGTGGCGATGGACGACGCCGTCATCGAGGGCTGGCTGGGGCATCCGGTGGAGCCGGTCTTCTGGCTGGTCAACCGGGAGCTGATCCAGGTCGCCACCTTCCTGGCCGCCTTCAGCGGCCTCTACTTCGCCGTCTACGCGGTCACCGACGAGACCTACCGGCGTCAGTTCTTCTCCTCGATCACCGACGAGCTGCAGCGGGCGATCAGCGTGCGGGTCGCGTATCGGTGGCTCGGCGAGGAGATCAGCCGCGCCGAACGCCGCGAGTAGCGGGCGCGGCGCAGTAGCCTGCCCACGCAGCCACCACCGCAGGGAGCATCAATGGATCTCAGCCGCCGCGCCGCCGAGCTCGACGCCGCCGACCCGATCGCGCACTTCCGCTCGCTCTTCGAGGGCAGCGACAGCGACCTGGTCTACCTGGACGGCAACTCGCTGGGCCGGCCGCTGCGCGCGGTGCGCTCGCGGCTCGATGAGTTCGTCACCGGAGCCTGGGGGAGCGGGCTGATCCGCTCCTGGGACGAGGAGTGGATGGAGCTGCCGTTCGCGGTCGGCGACCGGATCGGCGTGCTGGCGCTGGGCGCGGCCCCCGGGCAGACGGTGGTGGCCGACTCGACGTCGGTGATGCTCTACAAGCTGCTCCGCGCCGCCGTCGACCGGCAGCAGGCGCTCGATCCGGCGCGTTGCGAGATCGTGGTGGACGAGGCGAACTTCCCGACCGATCGCTACCTGGTGGAGGGGATCGCCGCCGAGCGCGGCCTCGACCTCCGGTGGCTGACGCCGTCGCCCGAGCTGAGCACCGAGCAGGTGACGGCGGCGCTGGGGCCGCGCACGGCGGTCGTGCTGTTGAGCCACATCACCTACCAGTCCGGGCAGATCGCGGACGTCGCGGCGATCACCGCTGCCGCGCATCGCGCCGGTGCGCTGGTGTTGTGGGACCTGTGCCACTCGGCGGGTGCGGTGCCGATCGAGCTGGACCGCTGGCAAGTGGACCTGGCGGTCGGCTGCACCTACAAGTACCTCAACGGCGGCCCGGGGTCGCCGGCGTTCGGCTACGTCGCCGTCCGGCACCAGGCCGCGTTGCGCCAGCCGCTGCAAGGCTGGATGGGGCACGCCGAGCCGTTCGTGATGGGGCCGGGCTACCGGCCCGCGGACGGGATGCGCCGCTTCCTCACCGGGACGCCGCCGGTGCTGGCGATGCAGCCGCTGATCGCCTTCCTGGACGTCTTCGCCGACGCCGGGATCGAGGCGGTCCGGGCGAAGGGCGTGGCGCTGACCGAGTTCGCGATCGCGATCAGCGACGAGCTGCTCGCACCGTTGGGGGTGCAGGTCGGCTCGCCGCGTGCGGCGGCCGACCGGGGCAACCACGTGCTGCTGCGGCACCCACGGATGCGTGAGGTGACCGCAGCGCTGTGGCAGCGCGACGTGATCCCGGACTTCCGCGAGCCGGACGGCCTGCGGATCGGGCTCTCGCCGCTCTCCACCAGCTTTGCCGAGGTGGCCCGAGGCCTGAGCGTGGTCGCCGAGCTCCTCACCGCCCGCTTAATGTGACCTCAGCGCTCGAAATTCCACGCTGAGCGCGCTCTGAGGTCACATTGAGTCAGGGGCAAGCGCAGCGGAGTTACGGTACGCTCAACTGGAAACACGTGTTGTCAACTTCCGGGGAGTGCCGATGCCGCTCGCAGTCGAAGGCTCGACGACGGCCGGCCAGGTGCCGCCGTGGCATCCGAGTCAGCCGCACCACGAGCTCGCTGACGACGTCCGCTGGTGGATGGGGATGCCCGTCGCGTTCGGCCTCTTCGGGCGGCTCGCCCTCGACCAGGTCGCCTACCGGGAGGTGGCGGCCGCCGTCGACGCGACCGGACGGTTCGCCGAGAACTTCACCAACCGCGGCATTCGCAGCTACCTCTGGGGACCGCTGCTGCTCTTCGGCGACGACGCCGACCGGCGCGCCACCGCCGATCGCCTCAAGCAGATGCATGGAGCGGTCCGGGGCAAGGGCACCGGCCACTTCGCCGGCGAGCGGTTCAGTGCGCTCAACCCGGACGTGTGGAAGTGGGTCGGCACCAGCAGCATGCTGGTCTTCTACAACGGCTACCTGGCCACCTACGGCGCCGGACTCGACGCCGAGCAGCGCGAGGTCGTCTACCGGACCTGTCTGGTGATGAGCGAGGTCGACCTGGCCAGTGCCCGCAGCGAGGTGCCGCGGACGGTGGCCGAGATGGAGGCCTACTACGAGCAGGTCGCCAGCACCGTGCTGGCCGACAACGAGTTCCTGCACTGGGCCAACGCGAGCTTCGACGCGCTCCCGGTGCCGACGCTGATCGGACCGCGCTGGCTGCACCTGCTGATCACCCCGGCCTGGCGGGCGCTGACCCCGGCCCTGTCGCGCCCGGCCCGGATCTGCGGCGAGGGCGCGGCGCACCCGCGGATGCGCGAGCTGCTCGGGGTCCGCTGGACCCGGGCTCGGCAGCGCGAGTACCGGCTCTACCTGGCCGGCATCCGGTTGTTCCGCCGGGTGCTCCCGCCGTGGCTGCTGATGGAGCCGCTCGCCTACAACCGCTACCGGTACGAGCGCCTCCGCGCCGCCTACGCCAAGCCCCAGCTCACCACCTTCGCCCCGACCCCGCCCTCCTAGCCCCGAACTTGCGCTTGTTCCCCCCGAACCTGCGCTTGTTCCCGCCGAACCTGCGCTTGTTCCCCCCGAGCTTGCGCTTGTTCCCGCCGAACCTGCGCTTGTTCCCGCCGAGGTTGCGGAAATGGCAGCCGAGGGCGCACCGATGCCAGCCGAGGTTGCAGAAATGGCAGCCGAGGGTGCAGGCGTGATGCTTCGCCAGGGGCCTGAACCCGACCACCGCCGCGCAGGCTTGGGCGGTTCGCTACCTTGTCGCCATGGCGAAGAAGAAGAAGTTCTCCGAGCTGACCGGCACCCAGCAGGCTGGCGTCGTCGCCCTCTCGGCGGTGCAGATCGCCCTGAGCGTGTGGGCAGGCAAGGACCTGAAGGACCGTCCGGCCGACCAGGTCCGGGGCTCGAAGATCCTGTGGGGCCTCGCGTTGCCGATCCAGCCGTTCGGGCCGGTCGGCTACCTGGTGCTGGGCCGCAAGCGCTGACCCCGGCTCGCCCCTGACGCGAAGACCGGTTCGGCACGGAGCGCCGAGCGGTTCGGGTTGGCGGGTGACCGGGGCGTGCGTGAGGGTGGGGTCATGGACCAGCGGATCAGCTTCGTGACGCTCGCCGTCGCCGACCTCGACGCCACCCGAGCCTTCTACCTCGACGGACTGGGGTGGCGGGCCGAGCTCGACGTGCCGGGCGAGGTGCTGATGATCCGCGCCGGGGCGCAACTCGTCCTCTCCCTGTGGGATGCCGGCGCCTTCGAGCGCGAGGTCGGCCCGATCGTCCGCGGTGACGGCGTCGCGCCGATCACGCTCGCGCACAACGTGCCGCACCGGGCCGAGGTCGACGAGGTCCTGGCCGTCGCTGCCGCAGCCGGAGCCGAGGTCGCGCCGGCCGAGGACCGCGACTGGGGTGGCTACACCGGCTACTTCGCAGACCCTGACGGCTTCCGCTGGGAGATCGCCTGGAACCCCGGCCCGATCGGGCGCCTGGTGCTGGGAGAGGAGCAGTGAGCGTTCGGCTGCCACGAGCCCTGCGCGCGGGCGACCGGGTCGGCGTCACCAGTCCGTCCAGCGGCGTCCCCGAACAGTTGCGCGAACGGCTCGCGGTCGCCGTCCGCAGCCTGGAGGCGCGCGGCCTCGAGGTCGAGGTGGGGCGTTGCATCGGCGCCCCCTCGCACGTCTCGGCGCCTCGCGAGGAGCGCGCCGAGGAGCTGATGCGGATGCTGCTCGACCCTGCGATCGCGGCAGTCGTGCCGCCGTGGGGCGGTGAGACCGGCATCGACCTGCTGGACCTGCTCGACTTCGAGGCGCTGGCTGCGGCCGATCCCTGCTGGCTGGTCGGCTACTCCGACCTGACCACGGTGATGGTCCCGCTCACGCTGCGCTCGGGCTGGGCCACCCTGCACGGCGGCAACCTGATGGACACGCCCTATCGCGCGGTCGAGGGCACGGCGCACTGGGTCGACGTCGCGATGGCGGAGACGGCGGTCGACCAGCAGTCGCCCGGTCGCTATCGCCACGGCTTCGTCGACTATGCGCGCCACCCGGGTGTGGATCGATACCGGCTCGACGAGCCCGGCGGCTGGCAGGTTCTCTCCGGCGGCGACGTCGAGGTCACCGGCCGGGTGATCGGAGGCTGCATCGAGGTGCTCAGTCCGCTGGCCGCCACTCCCTACGCGGACGTCGCCGCCTTCGGTCGCGAGCATGCCGGCGAGGGCCTGCTGGTCTATCTGGAGGCCTGCGAGTGGAACCCCTATGACGTCGCGCGAGCGCTGCACGGCTTCCGCTTGGCGGGCTGGTTCGCGGACGCGAACGCGGTGCTGATCGGTCGTCCGGCGGCACCGGACGGCGCGAGCTGGACCCAGCACGACGCCGTCCGCGACGCCTTGGGCAGCCTGGAGGTGCCGGTGATCCTGGACGTCGACTGTGGTCACGTCGCCCCGTACCTGCCGCTCGTCAACGGCGTGCCGGCCACGGTCACGGTGCGCGACGGGGTCGGCAGCATCCACCAGGACCTGGCGGCGAGCCGCGCCGAAACCCAGCGGACGGCGGCCCGTCCGGGCTAGCGTCGTGTGCCATGAAGCGTGCCATCGGCGTCATCGCAGCAGGGGCTCTCACCGCATCGCTCGGCACGGGTCTGGCCACGCCCGCAGAGGCCGGCAAGAAGGTCTTCCGCAAGGCGGAGACCTGTGCCTGGTACATGCCGCCGGACTGGGAGGCCGGGCTCAGCCTGAACCTGGAGGTCTCCGCCGGCCACTTCTACGCCGAGGACGGCTCGTCGCTGCCGTGCTACGACCAGTTCTACGACGAGTTCCGGCCGACCGTGAAGCGGTTCAAGGTCACCGTGCGCTGGTACGCCGGCAGCACGCGAATCAAGACCCAGCGTGCCAAGGTGCCGAACACGAGGAGCAGGCACCGCAAGTCGTTCCGCCTGGCCAGCTCCCGCCTGGCCCAGGACGGCACCACCTGGACCTATGCCGGCAAGCGGGTCACCGCGCGGGTCGTCTTCACCAAGCCCGGCTACCGGACGAAGCGGGTGCGCGTCACCCGGTTCGCCTATCCCGCGGAGTGAGCCATCGACGTCCACGATGGGGACCGCTGGAACCCTGGCCGCAACCTGCGACTTAAGGTCACGGGGTGAGTCCTGCCAACGAGTTCGGTCAACCGATCGGCGATGCGCTGCCCGGATGGGTGCCGTGCCCGTTCCCCGACGTGATGGTGATGGCCGGGCGCTGGTGCCGCGTCGAGCCGTTGCTGCAACATCACGCCGACGAGCTCTACGCCGAGCTCGCAGGTGAGGACGACGCCTCGCTGTGGACCTGGCTGGGCGTCGACATGCCCGCCGACCGGGCCGCCTTCATCGACTTCATCGACGAGATGGCGCTGGCCACCGACCGGGTCACCGTGGTGATCCGGGACGCCGACGGCGTGGCCTGCGGGCTGGCCAACTACCTGCGCATCGACCAGGCCTCCGGGTCGGTCGAGATCGGCGGGATCCTCCTGGGCCGTCGGTTGCAGCGCACCGCCGCTGCCACCGAGGCGATGTACCTCCTGGCTCGGCACGTCTTCACGCTCGGCTACCGGCGCTACGAGTGGAAGTGCGACGCGCTCAACGCCGCCTCGCGCGCAGCCGCCGAACGCCTGGGCTTCACCTACGAGGGCACCTTCCGCAAGGCGGTCGTCTACAAGGGCCGCAGCCGCGACACCGCCTGGTTCTCGATCATCGACGACGAGTGGCCCTCGCGAGCGGCAGCGCTCGACGCGTGGCTCGCGCCGGCCAACCTCCCCGACGGCGTGCAGCAGCGCTCGCTGGCCTCCTTCCGCTCCTAGCCCAGCCTGCGCATGTAGCGCGCGAGCTTGCCCTTGTGGGGCGCGAGCTTGCGCTTGCGCAAGCTCGGCGGGAACAAGCGCAAGTTCGGCGGGAACAAGCGCAAGTTCGGCGGGAACAAGCGCAAGTTCGGCGGGAACAAGCGCAGGTTCGGCGGGAACAAGCGCAGGTTCGGCGGGAACAAGCGCAGGTTCGGGGTTGTGGGGGTTCGGGGGCAGTGGCACGGTGGGCTCATGAGCCCGATTCCCGCGTCAGACAAAGAGATCCGCCGGAGCCCGGAGATCGAGGCGGCCGGTCTGCACGACTGGCGGCTGCTGCAGCGCACCTTGGGTGCCCGGTTCACGCTGCCCGACTATGACACCGGGCTGGCCCTGGTCGGGGCGATCGGCGCCGCGGCGCAGGACGCCGACCACCACCCGGACCTCGACCTGCGCTGGGGCCTGCTCGGCGTACGGCTGAGCAGCCACGACGTCAACGGGGTCACCGACCGCGACCTGCGACTGGCCGCGCGGATCTCCGAGCTCGCCGCCGAGCTCGGCGCGAGCGCCGACCCGACCCAGGTGCAGATGGTCGAGCTCGGTCTCGACTCCGCCGACTTCGACGCCGTCCGCCCGTTCTGGAAGGCGCTGTTGGGGATGAAGGAGTCCCGGGCGCTGCCCGACGAGCTCGACGATCCGCGTGGCGACCTGCCCACCCTGTGGTTCCAGGAGACCGACGCGCACCCGACGCCGCGCCAGCGGTTCCACCTCGACGTCTACGTGCCGCGCGACCTCGCCGAGCAGCGGGTCGCGGACGCCCTGGCGGCCGGCGGCACCCTGGTCTCCGATGCCGAGGCACCGGGCTTCTGGGTGCTCGCGGACGCCGAGGGCAACCGCGCCTGCGTCTGCTCCTGCACCTGAGTGCACGCCCGGAGTGCACGCCCGGAGCGCACGCCCGGAGCGCACGCCCGGAGCGCACGTCCGGAGCGGACCCGGATCGAACGCCCGAGCGCACCACTCAGCGCAGCTCGACCTCCACCTGATGCAGGGTCCCCGGCCAGACGAACGGCACCCGGTAGTCGGGGGAGATCGGCGTGCCAGTGTCACGGCCGATGTTGAGGCCCTCGATGTAGGACATCCGCCACGGCACGGTCCGGTCCAGTCGCTCGCCGGCCACGACCGCGCCGTCGACGCTCAGACTCACCGTGCCGCCGACGCCGAACCCGGCACCGTCGGCGTCGAAGCGGACCTGCAGTCGACGTCGTCCGGGCGCGATCGGCGGCTCGGCGGTGACCGTCGCCCGCTCGGTGTTGAGCAGGTTGTAGTGATAGGTCAGCCTGCCATCCACGAGGTAGAGCGCGTGCCCGCCGGCGTGGCCACCGTGCCCGACCAGGAAGCCGCTGGCCCCCTCGGGGACGTCGACATCCGCGGTGATCGTGAAGCTTCGGTTGGCGACGTCGGGCGCGGCGGCCGGCGGGATCCGGGTGGTGCCGTCGTAGTAGACGAAGTGGCTGCGGCCCGCCACGGCGCTCGGCGCCGGCGGCCCTGACCGGCGGGCGGTGCCGGCCAGCAGCGGCAGCACCCCGTTGACGGCGGCCTCGACGAGGAAGAGGTCCTGCATCGTGCGCAGCCGCTCGGGGTGCGCTGCCGCGAGGTCGACGGCCTGACTGAAGTCCTCGTCGATGTGGAACAGCTGCCACGCGGCGGCGTCGGGCTCCGGCGGCGGCAGGGTCCAGGCCCAGGGCAGCTCGAGCGGGCCGCAGGCCGCGACCCAGCCGTCGTGGTAGATGGCGCGGTTGCCGTGCAGCTCGAAGTACTGGGTGGCGCGCAGCGAGGGTGCCGCGGCGTCGGCGAAGGAGTAGCGCATGCTGACGCCGTCGACCGGCTGCTGGGTGACCCCGTCGACGGCGTGAGGCTGGGCGACGCCGACCAGATCCAGGATGGTCGGGGCGACGTCCACGACGTGGTGGAACTGGTCGCGGAGCTGCGCGTGGTCGCCGATCCCGGCCGGCCAGGAGAGCACCATGCCGTTGCGGGTGCCGCCGAAGTGCGAGGCGACCTGCTTGAACCACTGGAAGGGCGTGTCCATGGCGTGGGCCCAGCCGATGGAGTAGTGGTTGTAGTGCTCTGGCCCGCCGAGCTCGTCGATGTGGTCGAGCATCCGCTCCACGCTGTCGGCCATGCCGTTCATGAACAGGCCCTCATTGAGCGCGCCGTGCGGGCCGCCCTCGGAGCTGGCGCCGTTGTCGCCCTGGATGAAGACGACGATGGTGTTGTCGAGCTCGCCGAGTTCGCGCAGGCTGTCGAGGAACCGGCCGATCTGTGCGTCGGAGTAGGCGACGCTGGCGGCGAAGACCTCCATCTGCCGGGCGTACAGGCGACGCTCGTCCTCGCTCAGGCTCGCCCACGCGGGGATCTCCTCGGGGCGTTCGGTCAGCCGGGTTCCCGCAGGGGCGATGCCCAGCTCGATCTGGCGAGCCAGCACCTCCTCGCGGACGGCGTCCCACCCGTGGTCATACTGGCCGCGGAACCGCTCGATCCACTCCTGCGGGGCGTGGTGCGGTGCGTGCCCGGCGGCGGTCGCGTAGTAGAGGAAGAACGGCTTGTCGGGGGCTCCGGACTTCTGCCGGCGGACCCACCGGATCGCCTCGTCGGCGAGGTCGGCCTCCAGGTGGTACGTCGGGTCGTCGGCCGGCGGCTCCACCGGGGTGATGCCGCGGTAGAGCCCCGGCGCCCAGTTGTTGCAGCCGCCGCCGTGGTAGCCGTACCAGTGCTCGAAGCCGAGCCCGGTGGGCCAGCGGTCGAACGGGCCGGTGGGGCTGGCCTCCCAGTCCGGGGTGTTGTGGTGCTTGCCGATCTGGGCGGTCGCGTAGCCGGCGTCCTTGAGGACCCGGGCCAGCGTGACGGCGTCGTCGGGCAGCACGCTCGTGTACCCGTCGTAGGCCATCGCGGTCTCGGTGATCCGGCCGAAGGCCACCTTGTGGTGGTTGCGCCCGGTCAGCAGGGCCGCGCGGGTGGGGGAGCACATCGCGGTGGTGTGGAAGCGGGTGTAGCGCAGGCCGCGCTCGGCGAGGGCGTCGACGGTCGGGGTGGGCACCACGCCGCCGAAGGTGCTGGTCGCGCCGTAGCCGACGTCATCGGTGAGCACGATGACGACGTTCGGCGCGCCGGGTGCCGCGGTGGGCTGCTCCGGCCAGTGCGGCTCGGGGGCGGTCTCCGGCGTGAGTGCGGTGATCGGGGGCATCGATCGACTTTCTTGTGGGGGGACGGTGCGGGGTGCGTGGGCTCAGTCGCACGTCGTGGTCCCGGTGAGCGCCGCGACGGTGAGAGGCACGTCACAGAGGGTGTTACAGTTCCGCGCAAAAGTAAAGTGAGGTCTAAAAATAGATCTCAATCCATCTTTGACTGAGGGAGTCTCATGCCCAACTTCTCCGGCAAGCGCGTCGTCGTCACCGGCGCCGCATCCGGCATCGGTGCCGCCGTCGTCCGCAAGCTCGTCGCCAGCGGCGCCGCCGTGATCGCGGTCGACCGCGTCGCCAGCGATGACCACTCGGTCGCCGAGATGGTGGTCGGCGACCTCTCCACCCACGCCGGGGTGCTGGCGATCGCCGACCAGATCGAGGGGCCGGTCGACGTCCTGGTCAACAACTCCGGCATCGCCGGCAACCACCCCTGGCGCACGGTGCTCGCGGTCAATGCGCTGGCTCCGCGCGATCTCACCCGGGCTCTGATGCCGAAGTTCGGCGCGGCCCCGGTCGTCGTCACCACCGCCTCGCAGGCGGGCTTCCTGTGGCAGCAGAACTACGCGCGACACAACGCGTTCCTGGCGATCGACGACTGGGAGCAGGCGCTCGACTCGATCGCCGACCTGCCCGACCTGGACACGACCTGCTACAACCTCAGCAAGGAGGCCGCGATCGTCTTCAGCGGCAACCTCGCGGTCGACGGCAAGCACATCGGGCTCCGCTCCAACACCGTCTCGCCGGGCACCGTCGGCACTCCCTTGCTGCCGGACTTCACCACCACGATGGGGGAGGAGGCGATCAACGGCGCCGCCACCTGGGCCGGCCGCCACGCCCGGCCCGAGGAGATCGCGGACGCGCTCGTCTACCTCGCCTCCTCGGAGTCCACCTGGATCACCGGTGCCGACCTCCCGGTCGACGGCGGCTTCTCGGCGTTGGTCTTCCGCTCCTACATCGCGCCGGCGATGGCAGCGATGGCCGCCGGGGCCGAGCAGTGAGCGCCGCGGCGACCGAGCTGATCTCGGTCAACCCGTCCACCCTCGAGGAGGTCGGGCGCACTCCGATCACCGACGCCGACGCGTTGCATCGCCGCGTCGAGGAGGCGCACGCGGCCTTCGCTGACTGGCGCACCGATCGCGCGCGTCGCCAGGGGCTGCTCGCGGCCTGCTCGGTCGAGCTGATGCGCAAGCTCCCGCAGATCGCCCCACTGCTCAGCCAGGAGCAGGGCAAGACCGTGGAGGACGCCGGCAACGAGGTCTGGATCTCGGCTCGCTGCCTCGCGCACCATGCGCGGGTCGCGTGGGACGACGAGACGCCGGGCGTCGAGGCGGCCGGGCGCTCCGTCGTCATCCAGCACCGTCCGCTCGGGGTGGTGGCGGCGATCGTGCCGTGGAACTTCCCGGTCTTCTTGATGATGGCGAAGATCGCTCCGGCGCTGGCAGCGGGCAACACCGTCGTCGTCAAGCCGGCCGAGTCGGTGGCCCTGGTGGTCGGCAAGGTCGTCGAGATCCTGAACACGGTCCTTCCCGGCGGCGTGCTGCAGATCGTGCAGGGCGGCCCGGAGGTCGGTCAGGCGCTGATCGGCCATCGCCGGGTGCGCAAGGTCTCCTTCACCGGTTCGACCAAGGTCGGCACCGCGATCATGCGGCAGGCTGCGGAGACGATCACGCCGGTCACCCTGGAGCTCGGCGGCAACGACCCGGCGATCGTCCTGGCCGATGCCGACCTCGCCGCCTGCGCCACCACGCTGGCCCGCAACGCCTTCTTCAACAGCGGGCAGATGTGCATCGCGCCGAAGCGTGCCTATGTCCCGGAGCACCTGGTCGACGCCTTCTGTGAGGCGTTCTCCGCCGAGATGGCGAACCTGCCGGTCGGCGACGGGCTGGCGCCGGGCACCAAGGTGGGGCCGCTGCACAATCGCGCCCAGCTCGATCTGGTGACGGAGCTGCTGGAGAAGGCGGTCGCCGGCGGGGGCCGTGTGGTCACGGGCGGCGGGCGCGGCACCGACCTGCCGGGCTACTTCCTGGAGCCGACTCTGGTGCGCGATGTCGATGACGCGGCGGACCTGGTGGCGCTGGAGCAGTTCGGTCCGGTCTTCCCGGTGGTCGCCTACCAGGACGTCGAGGACGTGCTGGCCACCTTGGATGAGCAGGAGTTCGGGCTCGGGGCCTCGGTCTGGGGCTCGACCGAGGCAGCGGAGCCGGTGGCCCAGCGGATCGAGGCCGGCTCGGTCTGGATCAACCAGCACAACGCGCTCGAGGTCGAGCTGCCGTTCGGCGGGCTGAAGTCGTCTGGCTTCGGTCGTGAGGGCGGCGAGGAGGGCGTGCAGGACTTCCTGGCCAGCCGGGTGGTCAGCACCAAGCGCTGAGCGCCACCGGGCGTCGCTCGGCGGCGCGAACGGAACAGCCCTGGCGGGAGATCCCGCCAGGGCTGTTCGCTGAATGCCGACTGCTCAGGGAGCCATGTCGGTCCAGGTGCTGAAGCCGCTCGGGTCGTGACGCCCGAAGCACATGTGCTCGAACATGCCCCAGCCCTCCTGGCCGTCGCAGGTGGCCCGGGCGGAGAAGTCGACGGTGCCCCAGGGCACTCGGGCGGCGATCTCCGGGTCGGTCAGGTCGTAGGTGGAGGAGAGCGACCAGTCGCGCCCCATCCACTGGCCGTGCGTCCAGTCCGTGTCTCCGCCGTAGCCGGCCCCGATGTGCAGCGCGACGTAGGTCAGCGGCTCGACGTCGACGACCACCGGCGCGCCGTTGCGGGTGGTCAGGTGGATCCGGGCCGAGGCAGGGTTCCTGGTCCCGGAGACGTAGTCGACCTCGACCCGGGGCCAGCCGAGCTGCTCCACCCGGCCGTCGCGCCAGACCCGGGTGGCGTGGTTGAGGGTGCGGGTGCCGTCGGGGGACTCCTGGACGATGATCATCAGCATGTAGTCGTCGAAGCGCAGCGGAACGTAGGTCCACCAGTGGCCGCCGGTCGGCTCGTCGGCCATCCTGCCCGCCGGGTCGCCGTCGCCGACCGGGCGGATGCCCCAGGAGCGGTCCCGGCTGCCGAGCCACAGGTCGGGGTCGACGGCGTGCTCGGTGCCGAAGGCGGCGAGGGTGCCGCTCCAGGTGCCGACCTGGGCGAACCGGGTGGCCTCGAGGATCGCCCGCGGACCGCCCATCAGGGTGTGCTGCTCCTCGAGCACCGCCGCGAACGAGCCCTCCCAGGTGATGTCGAAGGAGAGGTCGGGGTGCTCACAGACCAGGCGCACCCGCTCCAGCGGCTCGATCACCTCCAGGGCGTAGGCACCCACCTTCGTGGTCGTGCTGCGCTCGTCGAGCGCGTCGGAGAACCGGACGGCGACCTGGCGATCGCCTTCGCGCAGGGTCGCGAAGGCGTCCTGCACGCCGAGGTTCGGGTAGTGGCCGAAGCCGCTGACGAAGAAGCGCTCGCCGCTGCGGTCGTGGCCGTTGAAGTAGGCGCGGTCATAGAAGTTGCGGTCGGTGGTCGAGGTGCGTGCCATCGACAGCGGGGACTGGTGGACGGGGTACTCGTCCAGAGAATGGGGCTTCATCAGCTCTCCCAGGAGTAGGTGCCGGCAAGTAGGGCGTTGATCATCGGGTGGTGCATGACGTACTCGTCGAGGTCCGTTGGTGCCTCGATCTCGCCGAAGTGGATCCGGCGGCGGGTGATCTGGCTCATCACGATCCCGTGGCGCAGGGCGGCATAGAGCAGGTGCCAGTCCAGGTCGCGCACGGTGGTGCCGGTGAGCCGCTCGTAGGCCGCGACGACGTCGTCACGGCGGAACAGGTGGGGCAGGCCGGGCATCTCGAAGAAGTCGGCGATCATCTGGAACTGGGCGTGGAAGAAGATGAACCAGCCCAGGTCGACCTCGCGGGGCGCGATCGCCGCTGACTCCCAGTCGAGCACCGCCACGGCCTCGGTGCCGTCGAACATGATGTTGCCGATCCGGGCGTCGCCCCAGCAGAGCACGTCCGGCGACGGCTGCTCGGGCCAGTTCTCCTCGAGCCACGCGAAGCTGCGCTCCAGACAGGGGATGCTCAGTGCGTCGTCGCGCCGGGTCCACTCGTAGTAGTCCCGCTCGCGGGCGAAGTGCTCGCGCAGGCTGCCGCCGCTCGCGGACGGCGCGAGCCCGGGCAGGACGGCGACCGGGTCGGTGATCGTGTGCACGGCAGCCAGCATCCGCACGCTGGTCTCCTGGACCGCCGCCTGCTCGTCGGCGCTCATCTCGCTGAGCCAGCCGCCGAAGACGTAGGGCGGGTTGTCGACCGGTACCGCACCCGCGACCTGGTCCATCACCAGGAACGGCGTGCCAAGGGCCTCGGGGGAGGTCTCGATCCAGCGCACCCGGGGCACCGGAGCCGCAGTGTGCTCGCGCACCGCCCGCATCGCGTCGAACTGTGCCTGGAGGTCGTAGCCGGGGAAGACCGGCAGGGCGGCCGCCTCGGGCGCGAGTCTGGCGACCATGGCCCGTTCCTGCCGTTCGCCGCCTTCGGTCCAGGCCAGGTCGAAGAGCACCGAGATGCTGGACATGCCCGAGCCCTCGGGGCGGCGCAGGTTGGTGATCTCCGGCGCGGCGCCGTCGCCTAGCCGGGCGCCGAGCCAGGCGGCGAGTCGCCGCCCGGTCTCGTCCACGTCGAGCTCGGTGGTGGTGATGGTGGTCTCGATGCTGTCGGAGATGGCTTCGTCGCTCATCGGCTCCTCGGTTCGCTCATGCGACACGTGTCGCGGTGCACTTGGGTCTAAAGATAGACTCGACTCTAGGAAAATGGAACGGTGTTCGTGACTCCCGTGCTCAGGTGGGAGGCGTGGGCTCCGATAGCATGCGGCGCAGCCCGGGACGAGGTGTCCGGGCGCGAGCTGGAAGGCAGGGCACGTGGCGCAGCGGACGGGACTCGGGCGACGTGAGTTGAACAAGCTGCAGACGCGCGAGGCGTTGCTCAACGCCGCGCGCGACGCCTTCGTCGAGAACGGCACCTTCACCACCATCGACGAGATCGCGGATCGCGCGCTGGTCTCGCGGGCCACCTTCTTCAACTACTTCCCGAGCAAGGACGAGCTGCTCGGGGCGCTCTACGACGAGCTGGTCGTCCGCCTCGAGGAGGTGGTCGAGGAGCTGCTGGCGCGCGATCTCGGCACGGGGGAGCGGATCGCCGAGGTCTTCCTCGACTTCGCCCAGCGAGCCTCGGGTCGCTCGAAGTTCCTGCTCGCCTTCACGGCTGAGCTGGACCGCGCCGCCACCATCGAGCAGGTCGGCGAGCGGAGTGAGCACCTGCGTGGCCTGCTGGCCCGGATCCTGCAGGCCGGCCGCGAGGCGGGTGACCTGCGCACGGACTATCCCGTGGAGTTCCTGGCGCAGATGGTGGCCGGCATGTACCTGGCTGCGATGCAGCACGGGTGGGCGAGTTCGGGCGGGCCGGGCCTCGTCGAGGAGTTCCGGGCCGCCGGCCGGTTCGCCGCCGAGGCGATCGCGCCGCGCTGAGGTCGCTCGCCGCTCGCCGCGAGGTGGCTGTGAGCCGGGGTGCGATGTGTCCTGAGCCACCTCGAGATGCCCACTGGTTGATACGCTCGTCCCATATTCTAAGACGAGTGGCAGACTCGTGTTGACGGTCACCGGAGTCGGGTGGAGGCTGGGCACATGCGTTCCCAGATTCTCGTACGCACGCGACGCGTGAGTTGAGGGCCACCGGCCCGAGCACACGCGTCGACCCCTCGTCACCGATACTGGCCGAGGGGTTTTTTGTTGGCCACGACAAGGTCGAGCAGGACTGAGGAAGTAGACAGATGAGTGAGCAGGACGCAGCCGGACAGATCACCGGCGCCCAGAGCCTGGTCAAGTCGCTGGAGGCGGCCGGGGTCGAGGACATCTTCGGCATCCCCGGAGGGGCGATCCTCCCCGCGTACGACCCGCTCTTCGACAGCACGATCCGTCACATCCTGGTGCGCCACGAGCAGGCCGCCGGCCATGCTGCCGAGGGCTACGCGTCGGCGACCGGCAAGGTCGGCGTCTGCATGGCGACGTCCGGCCCCGGTGCCACCAACCTGGTGACGCCGATCGCGGACGCCTACATGGACTCCGTGCCGATGGTCGCGATCACCGGGCAGGTCCCGGCGAGCCTGATCGGCACCGACGCCTTCCAGGAAGCTGACATCCGCGGCATCACCATGCCGATCACCAAGCACAGCTTCCTGGTCACCGACGCCGACGAGATCCCGTCGCGGATCGCTGAGGCGTTCCACCTCGCCTCCACCGGCCGTCCCGGCCCGGTCCTGGTCGACATCGCCAAGAACGCCCTCCAGGCCGGTACCACCTTCCGCTGGCCGGGCGAGCTCCAGCTGCCCGGCTACCGCCCGGTGACCAAGCCGCACGCCAAGCAGATCCGCGAGGCCGCGAAGCTGATCCGCGCCGCCAAGAAGCCGGTCCTCTACGTCGGCGGCGGCACCATCCGCTCCGGCGCCCACCGCGAGCTGCGCAAGCTCGCGGAGCTGACCGGCATCCCCGTGGTGACCACGCTGATGGCGCGCGGTGCGTTCCCTGACTCGCACCCGCAGCACCTCGGCATGCCGGGCATGCACGGCACCGTGGCCGCGGTGGCCGGTCTGCAGAAGGCCGACCTGATCATCAGCCTGGGCGCCCGCTTCGACGACCGCGTCACCGGCGACCTGTCCACCTTCGCGCCCAACGCGTTGGTCGTGCACGCCGACATCGACCCTGCGGAGATCGGCAAGAACCGCTACGCCGACGTCCCGATCGTGGGCGACATCAAGGAGGTCATCACCGACCTCCTGGTCACCCTGCAGGCCGACCAGGCCGCAGGCAACGTGGGCGACTACGAGTCCTGGGTGGCCTACGTCGCCGGGATCAAGCAGAAGTACCCGCTGGGCTACGACACCCCGGCCTCCGGGCTGGCCCCGCAGTACGTGCTCGAGCGCCTCGGCGCGATCGCCGGTCCGGAGGCGATCTACGCCGCCGGCGTCGGCCAGCACCAGATGTGGGCCGCGCAGTTCATCGGCTACGAGAACCCCAACACCTGGCTGAACTCCGGCGGCGCCGGCACCATGGGCTACTCGGTCCCGGCCGCCATGGGCGCCAAGGTGGGTCGTCCCGACGCCACCGTGTGGGCGATCGACGGCGACGGCTGCTTCCAGATGACCAACCAGGAGCTCGCCACCTGCGCGATCAACGACATCCCGATCAAGGTCGCGATCATCAACAACGAGAACCTCGGCATGGTCCGCCAGTGGCAGACCCTGTTCTACAACGAGCGCTACTCCAACACCGACCTGCAGAAGCACGGCAAGCCGGTGCGGATCCCGGACTTCCCGAAGCTGGCCGAGGCCTACGGCTGCGTGGGCCTGGCCTGCGACTCGGCCTCCGACGTCGACGCCACGATCAAGAAGGCGATGGAGATCAACGACGCCCCCGTCGTCGTCGACTTCCGGGTCAACAAGGACGCCATGGTGTGGCCGATGATCGCCGGCGGCGCCAGCAACGATGACATCAAGTACGCGCGAGACCTCGCGCCCGACTTCGACGACGTGGAGCTCTGATGACCACCCACACCCTGTCGGTCCTGGTCGAGAACAAGCCGGGCGTGCTGGCACGCATCGCCAGCCTGTTCAGCCGCCGTGGCTACAACATCGACAGCCTCGCGGTGGGCCCCACCGAGCACCCTGAGATCTCCCGGATGACCATCGTGGTCAACGTGGAGGGCAGCCCGCTGGAGCAGGTCACCAAGCAGCTGAACAAGCTGGTCGAGGTGATCAAGATCGTCGAGCTCGACAGCGACGCCTCGATCAGCCGCGAGCTGCTCTTCGTCAAGGTCAAGGCCGACGCCGAGACCCGCGGCCAGGTGCTCGACGCCGTCCAGCTGTTCAAGGCGAAGGTGGTCGACGTGGCCACCGACGCGCTGACCATCCAGGTCACCGGCAACGCCGACAAGCTCAGCGACTTCCTCAAGGTCCTCGAGCCGTTCGGCATCCGCGAGCTGGTGCAGGGCGGCGTGGTCGCGATCGGTCGCGGTGCGCGGTCGATCACCGAGCGCTCGCTGCGCCCCATCGCCGTCCCCGCGCCGCCGCCTGTCGCGGGCTGACGCCCTCTTCATTCCAACGCCCCACCCAATCAAAGGAGAGCCCCCGTGGCTGAGATGTACTACGACGACGACGCCGACCTGACCCTGATCCAGGGCAAGACTGTCGCGGTGATCGGTTACGGCAGCCAGGGCCACGCCCACGCCCTCAACCTGCGCGACTCCGGCGTCGACGTCCGCATCGGCCTGCCGGAGGGCTCCAAGAGCCGCCCCAAGGCCGAGGACGAGGGCTTCAAGGTGCTCACCCCGGCCGAGGCCGCTGCCGAGGCCAACGTGATTGTGATCCTGGCTCCGGACCAGCACCAGCGCAAGCTCTACGCCGAGTCGATCGCCCCGAACCTCCAGGACGGCGACACCCTGGTCTTCGGCCACGGCTTCAACATCCGCTTCGGCTACATCACCGCGCCGGAGAACGTCGACGTGATCATGGTGGCCCCCAAGGCTCCCGGTCACACCGTGCGTCGCGAGTACGTCGCGGGCCGCGGCATCCCGGACATCATCGCCGTCGAGAACGACGCGTCGGGCCAGGCTTGGGAGATCGCAAAGTCGTACGCCAAGGGCATCGGCGGCACCCGCGCCGGCGTCATCAAGACCACCTTCACCGAGGAGACCGAGACCGACCTGTTCGGTGAGCAGGCCGTCCTCTGCGGTGGCGCCTCGCAGCTGATCCAGTACGGCTTCGAGACCCTGACCGAGGCCGGCTACCAGCCGGAGATCGCCTACTTCGAGGTGCTGCACGAGCTCAAGCTCATCGTGGACCTGATGTGGGAGGGCGGCATCGCCAAGCAGCGCTGGTCGGTCTCCGACACCGCTGAGTACGGCGACTACGTCTCCGGCCCGCGGGTCATCGACCCGTCGGTGAAGGAGAACATGAAGGCCGTTCTCGCCGACATCCAGAACGGCGCGTTCGCCAAGCGCTTCATCGACGACCAGGACAACGGCGGCAAGGAGTTCCTCGAGCTCCGCGCCAAGGGTGCGGCGCACCCGATCGAGGCCACCGGCAAGACCCTGCGTGGCCACTTCTCGTGGAAGCAGCAGGACGCCGACTACACCGACGGCTCCGCCGCTCGCTGATCTCGCTCGTCCACTCAGGGCCCCGTTCCGCTCCCGCGGGACGGGGCCCTGTGGATATTTCGCGCACGTTCCCGCTCCTGGCGGATAGTCCCTGACGTTTTCGTGGTTTTTCGTACCTCAGAACCACGAAAACGTCAGGGACTATCGCTGGTTGGAACTGGACCTGCCGCAGACAGAGAACCTGTTCTACATTGCCAGGCATGGACCTCGTTGCGATCGAAGAAATCCGCCAGCTGAAGTACCGCTACTTCCGTTCCCTGGACAACAAGGAGTGGGAGGCGTTCGGCGACTGCCTCGCCACCGACGTGAAGGCGCGCTACGGCACGAAGGCGATGGGCAAGCCGCTGCACTTCGACACCCGCGAGGAGGTCGTCGCCTACATGCAGAAGAACACCAACCAGTCGGTGGTCACCATGCACGTGGCGCAGCACCCCGAGATCACCGTCGACGGCGACACCGCGACCGCGTCGTGGGCCTTCGAGGACACCGTGATCGCCACCGAGTTCAACTGCCTGATCCGTGGCGCCGGCTACTACAAGGACTCCTACCGCAAGGACGCCGACGGCAAGTGGCGGATCGCCGGCACCGAGTACGAGCGGATCTACGAGGCGATGACCTCGCTCGCCGACACCCCGAGCTTCAAGCTGCTCGCCAACAAGTGGGCCTGAGCCTGCTCAGCTGACCGCCTCCGCGCTCTCGAGGGCCCCGTCCGGGTCCTCGGGGGCGTCCAGGTCGAGGACCCGCGTCAGCTCGAGATCGTCGAGGAACGCCTGGTCGTGGGAGACCACCAGCAGCGCACCCTGGTACGAGCCGAGCGCGTCAACCAGCTGGCTCGCGCTGCTCAGGTCGAGGTTGTTGGTCGGCTCGTCGAGCACCAGCAGCCGCGGCGCGGGATCGGCCAGCAGCAGACATGCCAGGGTGGCCCGCAGCAGCTCGCCGCCGGAGAGCGTTCCGACCGGCTGGTCGGCCGCTGCGCCACGGAACAGCAGCCGGGCCAGCTGGGCCCGGATCTCGTGCGGATCGGCGTGCGGCGCCCGCTCCCTGGCGTTGGCGAAGACGCTCTGCTCCACATCGAGCACATCGAGGCGCTGCGGCACGAAGGCCGTCGGCACGTGCCGCACCACCTCGCCGACCTCACCGTCCTCGCCCGGCTCCAGCGGACGTCGTCCGAGCAGGGTGTCGAGCAGCGTCGTCTTGCCGACGCCGTTGCGGCCGGTGATCGCGACCCGCTCCGGCCCGCTGATCGTCAGCTCGATCGTGCGCCCGTCGCGCAGCGTGATGCCGTGGGCGCTGAGCACCTGTTGGCCGCGGTGCACCACGGTCGCGGGCAGCGCGAGCGAGATCGACTCGTCGCTGGTCAGCTCGCTGCGGGCGCGATCCAGCTCGCCGCGGGCCTCGGCCAGCCGTTGCTGATGCACGCCGCGCAGCTTGCCGGCCGACTCCTGCGCCGAGCGCTTGCGGGCGCCGGCCAGGATCTTCGGCATGCTCTCGGCGGCCTTGGCGCCCTGCTTGTTGCGCCGGGCGATCACCCGCTCCGCCGCCTGCGCCTCGTTCTGCTGGCGACGCACGTCGGCCTTCGCCGCGGTGAGTGCCTGCTCGGCAGCGGCCCGCTCGGCGGCGATCTGCTCGCGGTAGGCGCTCCAGCCGCCGCCGTACCAGTGCACCTCGCGGCTGCTGCCGTGTGCGCGCACCTCGCCGATCCGGTCCACCAGCTCCAGCAGCTCCCGGTCGTGGCTGACCACCAGCAGGGTGCCGCGGTAGGAGGCGACGAGCTCGTGCACCCGGGCCCGAGCGCCGGCGTCGAGGTTGTTGGTGGGCTCGTCGAGCAGCAGCACGTCGGGGCGCTGCCACAGCAGTGCGGCCAGATGCAGCTGCATCGCCTCGCCGCCGGAGAGCTCGCCGACGCGGCGGTGCAGGGTGCCGGCGGGCATGCCGAGCCGGTCGAGGAGGGCGACGGCACGCTCCTCGATGTCCCAGTCGTCGCCGATGGTCTCGAAGTGGCGCTCGTCGACGTCGCCGGAGGTGACCGCGGCGATCGCGTGCAGCTTCGCGGCGATGCCGAGGTGCTCGGCGACCTCGGCGTCCACCCGCAGGGTGAGGTCCTGGCGCAGGTAGCCGACGCTGCCGTCCACCTGGATGCTGCCGCTGGTGGGGGAGAGGTCGCCGGCGATTAGCCGGAGGATGGTCGACTTGCCGGCACCGTTGCGCCCGACCAGGGCGTTGCGGCCTGGCGGGACCCGCAGGTCGAGGTCGGCGAAGGCGAGGGTGTCGTCGGGCCAGCGGAGGCTGACGTCGTGAAAGGCGATGGCCGGGGTAGGCACGGTTGCTCCTGGGATGCATGAGGGAGCGCCACCGAGAGCGGGGCGCAAAGTGCGGGGCGGGCACACCTCAAGCGAGCAACGATCGTCCTGTCGTCGGCAATGGGACGCCTCCGACCTTACTGTCGATGACTTCGGCCCTTCAAACCCTTTTCGCGCCACCCTCCGGATAGTCCCTGACGTTTTCGTGGTTTTCGGCCTTCAGAACCACGAAAACGTCAGGGACTATCCCCGGGGGCGAAGAGGGGCTGCCCGACGTACTCGCCGGGCGCGACGCCGGGCGGGACGGCGAAGAGGGCGGAGCCGTTGACCTTGACGTACTCCATCATCGCGTCGTTGCGCGACATCGCCTGCTGGACCGGGATGAACCCGGTGCGCGGATCGCGCACGTAGGCGATGAAGAAGAGCCCGGCGTTCAGATGGCCGAGGTCGGTGCTGCCGTCCACGAAGTTGTAGCCGCGGCGGAGCATCCGGGCGCCGTCGTGGAAGTCGGGATGCACCACCCGCACGTGCGCGTCCACCGGGATCGCCGGGGTGGCGCCGCCGGCCCTGAAGTCGAGATCGGTGAACTCCTCCCCGCCACTCAACGGTGCCCCGGAGCCCTTGGCGCGCCCGATGATCTGCTCCTGGTCGTAGAGCGACTGACGGTCCCAGGTCTCGATCACCATGCTCATCCGCCGGGTCACCAGGTAGCTGCCGCCGGCCAGCCAAGCGGCCCGCGGATCGTCGCCGGTGCCCACCCACAGGTGCTGCTCGGCGGCTGCGGTCTCCTCGGCCTTGAGGTTGGCGGTGCCGTCCTTGAACCCGAACAGGTTGCGCGGCGTGGACTGGGCGGTGGAGGTCGTCGAGGTGCGCCCGAAGCCGAGCTGCGACCAGCGGACGGCGACCGTGCCCATCCCGATCCGGACCAGGTTGCGGATCGCGTGCACCGCCACCTGCGGGTCGTTGGCGCAGGCCTGGATGCACAGGTCGCCGCCGGTCAGCTCCGGCTTGAGCATGTCGCCGGAGAAGTGCGGCAGCGGCTGCAGCGCCGCGGGCTGGCGATCGGCCAGGCCGAAGCGGTCACGCCCCTCCGCGTCGCGGAAGAGCCCGGGCCCGAAGCCGAAGGTGATGGTCAGGCCGGAGGCCTCCAGCTCCAAGGCCTCGCCGGTGTCCTCGGGCGGCAGCATCGGCGAGCCGCCGAGCGCGCCTGCCGGGGTGGCGTCCTTGCCCTGGGTCATCCGCGCGGCCGCGGAGGTCCAGCGCATCAGCAGGGCGATCAGGTCGTCGCGGGAGTCGGTGGTGACGTCGAAGGCGACGAAGTGCAGCCGGTCCTGGGCCGGCGTGACGATGCCGGCCTGGTGCGCTCCCTGGAACGGGTAGCGCAGGGAGCCCACGCCGTCCTCGGCGTCATGCGTGCCGAGCGCGGTCGCGGCACCCACGACGCCGAGCGCGGCCACC
>NZ_BAAALG010000017.1:106566-124199 GCF_039528155.1 Nocardioides dubius
GCCGAGCAGCGCGCGGCGGGACAGCCGGTTCGGGTGCGCGTTCAGGGGACGACCACCCCGGCCAGGCGGGACAACGGCTCCGAGAGCGCGTTGACGGCGTCCGCGAGCTCCTTGACCGTCTCCTTGTCGAGCTCGCCGTACTTCCGGAAGCCCTCGCCGTCGCGCTGGGCGTCGAGCAGCTCCTGCAGCGCGTCGAAGCGCTGCTGCAGGGTGCTGGCCAGGGCCGGGTCCTTGGCCTCGACCAGCGGCTTGACGCCGGCGAAGGCGACCTTGGCGCCGTCCACGTTGGCCTGGAAGTCCCACAGGTCGGTCTCGGACCAGATCTCCTCCTCCCCGGTGACCTTGCCGGTGGCGACCTCCTCGAGCAGGCCGCTGGAGCCGCGGGCGATCGCGTCGACCGGGTAGCTCAGTGCGGCGATCTTGCCGTCCAGGGTGGTGGTGTTGGCGAGCAGGTCGTCGGCGTAGGTGGCGCGCTCGGCGGTGGTCAGCGCGGTGTAGTCCTCGGCCTTCTGGGGCCACAGGTCCTTCTCGATGCGGTGCCAACCGGTCCACTTCTCGCCGGGCTGCAGGTCGGCCTCGCGGGCGTCCATCTTCGGGTCGAGGGTGCCGAAGGACTCGGCGACCGTCTCGATCCGCTCCCAGTGGGTGCGGGCCACCGGGTAGAGCGCGCGGGCCTCGTCGTCCTTGCCGTCCTTGTAGAGCTGGACGAACTCGGTGGTCTTCTCCAGCAGCTGGGCGGACTGGTCCTGCACGTAGGCGGCGTAGTTCTTCTGCGCCAGCGCGATCTGCTCCTTCTCGTCCGCGGAGATCTCGACCTTCTCGTCGGAGGCGGTGACCTCGAAGTCGGCGCGGATGCTGGTGCCGACCATGCCCGGCTTGCAGGCGGTGAAGTAGCTGCCGGCCGGGGCGTTGACGACGAGCTGGCTGTTCGCGCCGGGCCCGATGTTCTCGACCTCGGCGACGATCTGCAGGCCGTCCTCGCCGACCAGGTAGAACTCGTTCACCTTGTCGCCGGCGTTGTGGACGTTGAAGCGAAGGGTCCCGGCGGGTGCCTCGGCCTTGGAGACCTCGCACGAGTCGTCGCCGGCGGTGACGCTCATGATCCGGGCGTCGCCGTCGCTGCCGGAGGAGACGTCGGTGCTCTCGGTGCCGCAGGCGGTCAGCGGGAGGGCGACGACGGCGAGCAGCGACAGCAGGCCGGCGGGGTGGATTCTCTTCACAGCGTTCCTTTGCATCGACAGGGTCAGACCGCAGTGGTCTGAGCCGGGGGAGTGGCGGCGGCGCGGCTCCGGGTCCGCAGGCGCCAGATGAACAGCGGGAGCACGATCGCCACGTAGGCGGTCCACACCCCGGCCTCGGCCCAGGTGGTCTGGGGGGAGAAGTTGAAGACGCCCTTGAGCACAGTGCCCAGCCACGACGAGGGGTCGATGACGTGGGAGACGTCGAAGGCGAGGTTGTGCAGGCCCGGTAGGAAGTCGGCCTCCTGCAGGTCGTGGACGCCGTAGGCGAGCACGCCGGCAGCGACGAAGATCAGGAAGACGCCGGTCCAGGTGAAGAACTTGGTCAGGTTGAGCCGGATCGCCCCGCGGTACATCAGGTAGCCGAGGACCACGGCGGTGGCCAGCCCCAGCAGGGCTCCGACCAGGGGCTCGTGCGAGGTCGGCACGCCGTCGGGCAGGTCGCGGCCGGTGGCGGTGCGGGTGTTCGACCACAGGATCAGTGCGGTCTCCATGCCCTCGCGACCCACCGCGAGGAAGGCGAGCAGTGCGAGCGACCACCAGCGTCCGGCGGCGTCGTCGACGCGTCCGCGCAGGTCGCCGGCGATGTGCGAGGCGGCGCTCGCCATCCAGAAGATCATCCAGGTCACGAAGCCGGCTGCGATGATCGACAGGGTGCCGCCCAGCAGCTCCTGCGAGCGGAAGGTGAGCTGGCGCGACTGCAGGCCCAGGAACAGGGTGAAGCCGACACTGAGCGCGATCGCGGCGAAGACCCCGAGCCAGATCCACGGCAGCTGGGAGCGGCGGTCCGACTTCACGAGATAGGCGATCAGGATGCTGACCACCAGGGCTGCCTCCAGCCCTTCGCGCAGTCCGATCAGAAAGTTCCCTAGCACGTCCCGAGACGATACGCCTGGCTCTTAGGCTTGCCTACCCTGCCCTCGATATTGGGGTGTCTCACCCATGGTGATCCTTCTCGCCCCGTGCATCGGTGAGCGGCGGAATGGAACGTCTGCGCGCCCGGTTGTAGCGGTCGTGCGTATTGATGTGTGGTCCGATGTCGTCTGTCCGTGGTGCTACATCGGCAAGCGTCGCCTGGAGAAGGCGCTGGCCGAGTTCCCCCAAGCCGATCAGGTGGAGGTGGTCTGGCACTCCTACCAGCTCGACCCCGGGGCGCCGGCGACGGCGACCGAGCGCACCATCGACGCCTTGGGCCGACGCTACGGCGGCCCCGCCGCGGTGGCGCAGATGTTCGACCGGGTCGAGGCGACCGCCGCCGAGGAGGGACTCCTCTTCCGCCTTCGGGAGACCTTCCATGTCGGCACGCTTGATGCCCACCGGCTCCTGCACCTGGCCGCCGAGGTCGGCGGACACGAGCTGCAGGCCCAGCTGAAGGAGGCCCTGCTCGATGCGTACTTCGTGCAGGCCCGCAACGTGGGCGACCCCGCGGTGCTGAGCGAGCTGGCGCAGGCCGCGGGCCTGGACGCCGCGCGGGTGGCCGAGGTGCTCGCCGGCACCGAGTTCACCAACGAGGTGCACGCCGACATCGCGCAGGCCCAGGCCTTCGGCGCGACCGGCGTCCCGTTCTTCGTGATCGACCAGAAGTACGGGATCTCCGGCGCCCAGCCGGTCGAGCTCTTCGCCCAGGCGCTGCGGCAGGCCTGGAGCGAGTCGCACCCGCAGCTGACCACGCTCGGCAGCAGCGAAGCCGCCGAGGCCTGTGGCCCCGACGGCTGCGCGATCTGACATCCCCCAACTCGGGGGTCGTCCCTAACGTTCTGGTTGCCGACACGCGGCGTGAGGCAGCCAGAACGTTAGGGACGATCGACTACTTGACCTCGGAGCGCAGCAGCAGGCGCAGGCCGATCAGGGTCGGCAGCACCATCCAGATCAGGGTGGTGAAGCCGAGCTGGGCCCACTGCTCGCCGGTCAGCGAGCCGCCGTCGAACAGGGCGCTCTGGGCGTAGGAGAAGTCGACCCAGCCCCAGATGTCGCGGAACCACTCCTGGAGGTTGGCGAGCGTCATCATCAGGGTCGGCAGCATGAAGTTGAAGACGAAGTAGCCCACGATCGCGCCGGCCGAGTTGCGGATCAGCACGCCGAGCATGAAGCCGATCAGCATCCCCAGCACGTTGGCGAGCACGATGAAGCCGAACTCCTGGGCGCTCACGTTCCAGATGGTGTCGGTGCCGGTGATCGCGGTGCCCACGATGTTGCCCAGTGCGCCGATGGCCAGCGCGACGAACATCGAGACGACGCCGACCGCGACGGTGACCAGGAACTTCGCCGCGATCACCCGGCGGCGGTCCGGGATCAGGGTGAACGTGGTCAGACCGGTGCGCTGGCTCCACTCGCCGGTCACCGAGAGCACGGAGACCATCGGCAGGATCACCGCGATCGGGAAGCCGATGGCGGTGGCGAAGGTCTCGAAGTCCAACGCCGAGTCGGGCGCGAAGATGATGGTGGCGCCGGTCGCGATCAGGGCGGTGATCCCGATGCTGGTCATCAGCCAGAAGCCCGAGCGGGTGTCGAACATCTTGCGCAGCTCGGTGTCGAGGATGCGGCCCATCGAGATCGGGCGGATCGCCGGCTTGGTCCGGCGCACGCCCGCGGGCGTGGCGGTCACGGTGCTGGTGCTCATGCTGCTGCTCCTTGAGTGGCGTTGCCCTCGCGCTGCGAGGAGGCGGTGAGCTCGAGGAACATCTCCTCGAGCCCTGCGCCCTCGGCGGGACGCAGCTCGGACAGGGCGATCCGGGCGGCGAGGGCGACTTCGCCGACCTGGGTGGGGTTGGCGTCGGTGCGCACGGTGCCGTCGGCGTGGACGGTGGCGTCGATCGCCGCCGCGGCGAGGGCATCGCGCAGCCCGCTGGGGGAGGCGCAGCGCACCAGCGTGCCGGCACTGGCGAGCAGCTCGTCCTTGCTGCCCTGCGCGACGATCCGACCGTTGCCGATCACCACGAGGTCGTCGGCGATCACCTCGATCTCGTGCAGCAGGTGGCTGGAGAGCAGGACCGTTCCACCGTCGTCGGCGAAGCCGCGCAGCAGGTCGCGCATCCAGCGGATGCCGGCCGGGTCGAGGCCGTTGGCGGGCTCGTCGAGGATCAGCACCTCGGGGTCGCCGATCAGCGCGGTGGCGATGCCGAGACGCTGGCGCATGCCGAGCGAGTAGTTGCGGACCCTGCGGTCGGCCTCCTCATCGGTGAGCGAGACTCGGGCCAGCGTGGCGGCGACGCTGCTCTTGGGCAGTCCCATCGTGCGCTGGGCGATGGTCAGGATCTCGCGGCCGGTGCGACCGGCGTGCTGGGCCGAGGCGTCGAGCAGGACGCCGACCTCGCGGCCGGGGTTGGGCAGATCGGCGAACGCGCGACCCAGGATGGTCGCGCTGCCCGAGGTCGGCGGGGTGAGGCCGACCATGATCCGCATGGTGGTGGACTTGCCGGCGCCGTTGGGGCCGAGAAATCCCGTCACCCGGCCGGCGTGGGCCGTGAAGGTGACGTCGTTGACGGCGGTGAACCCGCCGTACTTCCGGGTGAGGGACTCGATGACGATCATGGCCCCGACTCTCGCGGGTCGGGGCCATGGCGCACATCGGGGAACCTGCTGGAGGCGACCCTGAGTCGACCCTGAGGGTGCTCAGGGTCGCGCAGGGGCTACTCCACGCTGGGCAGGTCGGAGAGCAGTGACTCGAGGTCCTCCAGGCTGGACTCCCAGTCGCTCGGGTCGAAGGTCGGCAGGTCGCTGGGATCGATGCTCGGCAGGTCGCTGGGATCGAAGGAGGGCAGGTCGCTGGGGGCGAGGCTCGGCAGGTCGCTCGGGTCGATGCTGGGGACCGAGGGCATGTCGGAGGGGAGGTCCATGTCGTAGCAGGCCTTGATCGCCCAGGTGACGAACGCCTCGAACGACTTCTTCTCGTCCTCGCTGAACTTCTCGTCGGCGTCGTCGAGCTCCTCGGCGCTGGAGGCGTCCTTGAAGGTCCGGATCATCAGCTCGAGACCGTCGCGGGCCTCGTCGGAGATGTCCTCGGGGACGCCGGTGTCCTGCATGTCGCTGGCCCAGTCCTGCGCGGTGTCGAGGTCGGTGTCGTCACCGAACTCCTCCGACTGCTTGTAGACCTTGCAGAACTCCTCGGTGCTGGCGGTCTTGTCGACCGAGCCGTCCTTGTCGTCGTCACCGCTGACGACGAGCGCGACCGCGGTGCCGATGCCGGCCAGCAGGATCACGACCAGGCCGACGATCAGGGCGATCTTGCCCTTGTTGCTGCCACCGCCGGTGGGCGGCGGCGGACCCCACGGCTGGCCGGGCTGACCCGGACCGCCGGGCGGGGGACCCCAGTTGCCGCCGGGCTGGACCGGCATCTGCTGGGTCGGCGTCGGGCCCTGGTTCCAGGCGGGCTGGCCCTGCGGCGGCTGACCGGGCTGGCCCGGCTGGCCGTACGGCGGGGGCGGCTGCTGGCCCCACGCGGGCTGCTGCGGCTGCTGGCCTGCGGGCGGCCCGGCGGGCGGAGCCATCTGCGTCGGCGCTGCCTCGGGCGGGTAGGGGGTTCCGCACCGGGTGCAGAAGGCGGTACCGGCGGGCTCACGCGGGGCGCCGCAGTTCGCGCAGGTCTCAACAGTCATGGGAACACCCTGACATGTTTGTCCTCCGCCTCGGAACTCATCGCCGATTGCATGAGTATGCAGGGGTCTGTATATAGTTGAGTCGTGTCCAAGGTACTTACGTCTCTTCCCGTCGGCGAGCGCGTCGGCATCGCCTTCTCTGGTGGTCTCGACACCTCCGTGGCTGTCGCCTGGATGCGCCACAAGGGCGCCATCCCGTGCACCTATACCGCCGACATCGGCCAGTACGACGAGCCGGACATCTCCGGCGTGCCGGACCGCGCCAAGCTCTACGGCGCCGAGATCGCCCGCGCCGTCGACATCAAGCCCCAGCTGGTCGAGGAGGGCCTGGCCGCACTCGCCTGCGGCGCCTTCCACATCCGCTCCGGTGGCCGCGCCTACTTCAACACCACGCCCCTGGGCCGCGCCGTCACCGGCACCCAGCTGGTCCGCGCGATGATGGAGGACGGCGTCAACATCTGGGGCGACGGCTCCACCTACAAGGGCAACGACATCGAGCGGTTCTACCGCTACGGCCTGATGGCCAACCCGGCCCTGCAGATCTACAAGCCGTGGCTGGACGCCGACTTCGTCACCGAGCTCGGTGGTCGTGCGGAGATGAGCCAGTTCCTCGTCGAGCACAAGCTGCCGTACCGCGACTCGGTGGAGAAGGCCTACTCGACCGACGCCAACATCTGGGGCGCCACCCACGAGGCGAAGACCCTCGAGCATCTCGACGTCTCGCTGGAGACGGTCGAGCCGATCATGGGCGTGAAGTTCTGGGACCCGTCGGTCGTCATCGAGACCGAGGACGTCACCATCCGCTACGAGGCCGGTCGCCCGGTCGCGATCAACGGCCAGCGCTTCACCGACGCCGTCGCGCTGGTGCACGAGGCCAACACCATCGGTGGCCGCCACGGCCTGGGCATGAGCGACCAGATCGAGAACCGGATCATCGAGGCCAAGTCGCGCGGCATCTACGAGGCGCCGGGCATGGCGCTGCTGTGGATCGCCTACGAGCGGCTGATCAACGCGATCCACAACGAGGACACCGTCGCGCAGTACCACAACGAGGGCCGCAAGCTCGGTCGCCTGCTCTACGAGGGCCGCTGGCTCGACCCGCAGGCGCTGATGATCCGCGAGTCCATCCAGCGCTGGATCGCCTCCCTGGTCACCGGCGAGGTCACCCTGCGGCTGCGTCGCGGCGAGGACTACACGGTGCTGCGCACCGAGGGCGACAACTTCTCCTACCACCCGGAGAAGCTCTCGATGGAACGCACCGAGAACGCCGCCTTCGGTCCGCTGGACCGGATCGGGCAGCTCACCATGCGCAACCTCGACATCGCCGACAGCCGGTCCAAGCTGGAGGCCTACGCCAACCAGCCGCTGGACCAGGGCCAGGTGCTGGTCGAGAACGGCACCCTCTTCGGCGAGCTGCCGGCCGGTGGCGCCGACGTGATCACCGCGAACCCCGAGGCCGACGCCGAGGCCGACGTCGAGCACTCCGGCGACTCGGTCGCCATGGAGTTCGGCGCCGACTGATCCCCACGCTCAATGTGACCTGAGGGCGCGAAAGTCGTCCAGGAGTGGACTCTCAGGTCACATTGAGCCGATCGGGTCTGCATCCTGGATGCGGGGCATGGGGGAGTGCGCCCACCCGATAGTCTGGCCCCGAACCCGGGCACGTTTGTGCGCGACCTGCCAGAGCCCGAGTGCTCGCGGCAGCAAGATCCCACTTCGATCAAGGAATCAGCTGTGAGCAAGCCTGTCGTCCTGATTGCCGAAGAACTGAGCCCCGCCACCGTTGAGGCGCTGGGCCCGGACTTCGAGATCCGCAACTGCAACGGCGCGGACCGTGCCGAACTCCTCCCGGCGATCGCCGACGTCGACGCCATCCTGGTGCGCTCCGCCACCAAGGTCGACGCCGAGGCCCTGGCCGCGGCGCGCAACCTCAAGGTGATCGCGCGGGCCGGGGTCGGCCTCGACAACGTCGACGTGAAGGCCGCCACCCAGAGCGGTGTGATGGTCGTCAACGCGCCGACCTCCAACATCGTCTCGGCCGCCGAGCTCGCCGTCGCGCTGATGCTCTCCGCCGCGCGCCACGTGAGCCCGGCCCACGCCGCGCTGCGCAACGGCGAGTGGAAGCGCTCCAAGTACACCGGCATCGAGCTGTACGAGAAGACCGTCGGCATCGTCGGCCTCGGCCGGATCGGCGTCCTGGTCGCCCAGCGCCTCTCCGCCTTCGGGATGAAGGTCGTCGCCTACGACCCCTACGTCCAGGCCGGCCGCGCCGCGCAGATGGGCGTGCGCCTGGTCGACCTCGACACGCTCATGGCCGAGGCCGACTTCATCAGCGTGCACCTGCCGAAGACCCCGGAGACCGTGGGCCTGATCGGCACCGAGCAGCTGGCGAAGGCCAAGCCCAGCCTGATCGTGGTCAACGCCGCGCGCGGTGGCATCGTCGACGAGGACGCCCTCTACAACGCGCTCAAGGAGGGCCGCATCGCCGGCGCCGGCCTCGACGTGTTCGCCAAGGAGCCGTGCACCGACAGCCCGCTCTTCGAGCTGGAGAACGTCGTCGCGACCCCGCACCTGGGCGCCTCCACCGACGAGGCCCAGGAGAAGGCCGGCATCGCCGTCGCCAAGTCCGTGCGTCTCGCGCTCTCCGGCGAGCTCGTGCCGGACGCCGTCAACGTCCAGGGCGGCGTGATCGCCGAGGACGTGCGCCCCGGCATCCCGCTCACCGAGAAGCTCGGCCGTGTCTTCACCGCGCTGGCCGGCGAGGTCGCGCAGAGCGTCGACGTCGAGGTCCGCGGCGAGATCACCGAGTACGACGTCAAGGTGCTCGAGCTGGCCGCCCTCAAGGGCGTCTTCTCCGACATCGTCGAGGACCAGGTCTCCTACGTGAACGCTCCGCTGCTGGCCGCCGAGCGCGGCACCGCGGTGCGCCTGGTGGTCGAGGGCGAGAGCGCCGACCACAAGAACCTGATCACCCTGCGCGGCACCCTGGCCGACGGCAACCAGGTGTCGGTCTCCGGCACCCTGGTCGGCCTGAACCAGAAGGAGCGCCTGGTCGAGGTGAACGGCTTCGACGTCGACGTCGAGCTCACCGACCACCTCGCCTTCCTGCGCTATGAGGACCGTCCGGGCATCGTCGGCATCCTCGGCGGCATCCTGGGCGACGCCGGCGTGAACATCGCCGGCATGCAGGTCGCCCGCGACGCCAAGGGCGGCCAGGCTCTGGTCGCACTGGCCGTCGACACCGCGATCGACGCCGCCACCCTGGCCGAGATCCAGACCCAGATCAACGCGGCGAGCGTGAGCGCGGCCAACCTCGGCTGAGCCTCACGCTGGCAACGACGCCCCCGGACACCTGTCCGGGGGCGTCGTGCGTTTGCCGCGCCGCTCAGCCACTCGGCTCGAATGCCATAGCCCGAACGGGGGGTTCGGGTCAGGAGGATTCGCGGATCCGGATCCCGATACCTAATGTTGGTGAGGAGAGGAGCCGTCGCGGAGGGGACTGCGGCGCATAAGGGGGACTCTCCTTATCAAGGAGAAAGAGCATGGGAGCACGTCATGTGCTGTGTGCTGCGCTCGTGACGGTGTGGAGCAGCACGATCGCGCTGGTGGGATGGGGAGCAGTACCGGTCAGCGCCGACAGTCACACCGTAGCCAGAGCGTCGTCAGCACAGCAGAGTCCGGCCCGCAGTGCGGTGACGGCCGTCCAGGCCGACGTCACCGGCACCAAGGTCAAGCTGCAGGGGAAGACCAAGGCCGCCAAGGCCAAGGTCAAGGTGCACCGCTGGTCGGCCGAGACCCAGCGCTGGCGCAAGGTCGCGCAGGCCACCAGCCGCAAGCACCGGTTCCAGGTGACCGTGCGGCAGAGCCGGGTCGCCGAGCGGTACCGGTTCACCGCGCCCAAGCAGAGCGCGGTCGTCAAGCAGGTCAAGCTGCCCAAGCAGACCGACGCCTGCGGTGTCCGGCCGGCCAAGGCCGACGGCACGCTGTGGTCGTGCAGCTTCGTCGACGAGTTCAACGGCACCTCGCTGGACACCTCCAAGTGGATCCCGCAGGTCTACGGCTACGCGACCGGCTCGCCGGAGGAGTTCGCCTGCTACTCGGACTCCACCGACCACGTGGCAGTGCGTGACGGCGCCCTGCAGCTGACGCTGGCCAAGCACGAGGCGCCGTCGACGTGCGCGGACGGCCAGTCCCAGACCCAGTACTGGTCCGGCATGGTCTCCACCTACGAGCGCTTCTCGCAGACCTACGGCCGCTTCGAGGCCCGGATGCGCAGCCAGGCGACGACGGCGCCGGGCCTGCACGAGGCCTTCTGGCTCTACGTCGACCCGCGCACCACCAACGGCTACACCGGTGAGATCGACGTCGTGGAGACGTACTCCTCGCACCCCGACCTCGCTATCCCGTACCTGCACTACGACGCGAACCCGCGCTCGGTGACCTCGGGGCCGAACCAGACCACGGCCTACAACTGCCGCAGCACCCGGGGCAGCTACCACACCTACCGGCTGGAGTGGACGGCCGCGAAGATCCAGATCTTCGTCGACGACAAGCTCTGCCTGACGAACACCTCGGCGGACCCCGCCTTCCGGCAGAACTTCATGGTCGCCTTCACCCAGGCACTCGGCTCGGTCGACAACGCGCCGGTCGCGACGACGCCGTACCCGGCCACCATGTCGGTCGACTGGATCCGGGTCTGGAAGTGACCGGAGGCTGACCGATCGGATGACACCAGGTTGTCCGATCGGTCAGTTCTGATGGCACGCGGTGACCAAACTCTGACGTCACGCTCGCCAACGGGTGCCTTCGCCGGATATCAATAGACCCGACTTGGGAGGGTCACCGGCGTTTCGGGGGTCTGGCCGGGTCGTGATGGAATCGGTCCTGCGGAGGGAGCAGGACCGCGCCATGCGGCCCACCAGACTCCCGGAACTCCACGAAGGGCGGGGCCGGTGCTGGTCGATCTTGGTCCGATCGCGCAGCTGCGCGCGGGCCGCCTGCGCCGGCGGCTGACCCAGCTCCTGTTCGGGCTGGTGCTCTACGGGATCTCGCTGGCGCTGATGGTGCGCGGCGCACTCGGCCTGGCGCCGTGGGACGTCCTGCACTCCGGCCTGATCCGGCACATCGACCTCACCCTCGGCCAGATGGTCGTGGTGATGAGCCTGGTCGTCCTGCTGCTGTGGATCCCGCTGCGGGAGAAGCCCGGCCTGGGCACACTCGCCAACGCGTTCGTGGTCGGCTTCTCGGCCGACGCCGCGCTCGCGCTGCTCAGCGAGCCCGACGCCTGGTGGGCCCGGGTGCTGCTGTTGCTGAGCGGCGTCGTCCTCAACGGCCTGGCGACGGCGCTCTACATCGGCTCCCAGTTCGGCCGCGGACCCCGCGACGGGCTGATGACGGGTCTGGCCCGGCGCACCGGCCGCTCCCTGGCGCTGGTGCGCACCGGACTGGAGATCACGGTCGTCGTGATCGGTCTGGTGCTCGGGGGAGTGGCCGGTGCCGGTACCGTGCTCTACGCGCTGACCATCGGGCCGTTGGCGCAGCTGATGCTGCCGTGGGTCGTGGTTCAGCTGCCGGAGACGCCGACCGGCACGTCGCCGACGACCGAGATCCGCTCCATCACCCGGCGCGCGGGGAAGTAGTCCGACGACGCGTAGTGCTGGCAGGCGCGGTTGTCCCACATCGCCACCGTGTCGTTCTCCCAGTTGAGCCGGACCTGGAACTCCGGGCGCTGCACATGGCGGAAGAGCAGGCCGAGCAGCTCGTCGGACTCCTCCTGGCTGACGCCGAGGATCCGGGTGGTGAACACGAAGTTCACGAAGATCACCCGGCGTCCGGACTCCGGCAGCACCCGGACCACGGGGTGGGTGACCGGCCCGAACGCCTCGCGCAGGGTGTTCCTGGTGGCCTCGTCCATCCCGGCGCCGAAGGCCTGGATCCAGTCGTGCTCGGCCTCCAGGGTGTCGATCCGCTCCTTGATCTCGGCGGGCAGCACGTCGTAGGCCAGACCGGTGTCGCACCACAGGGTGTCGCCGCCGAGCTCGGGGATCTCGACGGCACGCAGCACCGCCGCGTACGACGGCGTCTCGTGCCAGGTGACGTCGTTGTGCCACGTGTTCTCGACACCCGTGGTCATCGCGTCCTTGGCGAGCGTAGCGACGTCGACGTCGTTCTGGCCGCCGAAGGTGTGCTTGAAGAACGGGTGCTGCTCCAGCTCGCCCCACTGGGCGGCGAACGCCTTGTGCTGCTCGCGGGTGATGGCCTGGTCGCGGAAGAAGAGCACCTTGAACTCGGTCAGCGCGCGGCGCAGCTCGTCGAGCAGGTCCTGGCTCATCCCGCCGTCGAGCTGCACGCCAGTGACGTAGGCGCCGATGCTGGGGGAGGCGGGGCGGACGTCGAACAGCTCGTACGGCTGCTCCTCGACTCCCTCGGGCAGGCGGCGCCCGACCAGCGGGCCGAAGTAGACCAGTGGGTCGGTGGCGGTGCGGCGGATCGCGGTGGTGGTCATCGGGCTTCTCCATTCATCGGGGACGGCGTGCTGAGGACGGCGGTGCAGACGGCGGTGAGGTCGGCGCAGAGCAGGTCGACGTCCTCGCCCGGCGGGCCCTGGCCCTCCCAGCGCGCCAGGGTGTCGATCATCAGGCTGGCTGCGGCAGCGAACCGCGCCAGCACCAGCTCGGGGGAGGAGGGCAGCAGGGCGGTGATGCGCTGCTGCACCTCGCGCAGGCTGCTGGCCTCGGACAGGCCCATGGTGGTCGGGCCGTAGACCGGGTGCAGCTGGATCTGGGCCAGGAAGCGCGCGTACCGGCTGCCCGGAGCGCGGAGGGTGGCGTCGGCGAACGGGCGCACCAGGGCGTCCACGAGCGCGGCCACGCCGGCGTCCGGCGCCAGTCGTTCCAGGTGGGCGGCACGCGCCGCGTTGATCGGCTCCATCCGGCGGGCGACGACGGCGGCGAGCAGGCCGTCGAGGGAGCCGAAGTGGTAGGCGGCGGCGCTCTTGTTGGACTGGCCGGCGCGACGTTGCACGGCGGTCAGGGTGATCGCGCCGAGGCCGACCTCGACGGCGATCTCCTCCGCAGCATCGAGCATGCTCGTGCGGGCATCGTGGGGGGAACGCGTCATGACAGCATTTAAGGACTACTCCTTAAATGCTGTCAAGGGCCCCGCCCGGGGTGGTCGGTCAGCGCCGGGTGGCCACCACGACCGAGGCGTCGGGGGCGATCATCACCTCGACGGCTGTGAACCGCTCGTCGCTGAGCCAGCCCTCGCGCAGGGTGTCCACCCGCCCGGCGGTGATCGGCGGCCACATCTCGCAGGGCACGAAGTCGTCGAGCACCACGATCCCGCCCGGCTCGACCAGGTCGACGATCCGGTCCACGGTCACCTCGGAGGGGATCCCGGAGTCGAGGAAGAGCAAGGAGAACGGGCCGTGCTCGGCCAGCGTGGACCAGTCGGCGGCGAGCACCTCGACCTGCGGGTCGTCGGTGAAGATCTCTGCGGCGGCGCCGGCCAGCTTGGCGTTCAGCTCGGCGGTCAGGATCCGAGCCCCGTTGCGGACTCCGGAGCGCAGCCATGCGGTGCCGACGCCACAGCCGGTGCCGAACTCGGCCAGGGTGCCGCCGCGGGTGGCGGCCAGGGCGGCCAGCAGGCGACCGGTCTCGTTGCGGCAGAACGACACGTACCCCGCTCGGCGGGAGACGTCGAACGCGCGGGAGACGATCTCGGGCAGCTCTGGCGGGGCACTCATGGCGTCGAGTCTTTCATCCTGGTCCTTGCGTCCCGCGATGTGGACGGATTCTGGAAGCCCCCTACCGGGCTCCGACTACCCAGGAGTAAGGTGGCCGCACCATGCGCAGCCAGTTCGTATTCGTCGACTGCCGCGGCGGGGCCTGATACGGAAGGCCACCTCGCCGCGGCGTTCGGCGTTGGGACCGGCCTTCCTCTTCATTCGATCGACTGATCGGTATCAGGAGCGAGCATGTACGAGAACTACCCCGAGTGGGGCCCTGCCAGTCACCACCCCGAGAACCCGCGCAGCCATGAGGCGATCCAGCAGGTTCTGGCACTGCGTGACAACGACGGCTTCACCCCCGACGACAACTGACCCGCCTCGGTGACACCGACGATGTTCACCTGCTGGAGCCGGGCCACTCGGCACGGCGCGAATCCCATAATCTTGGCGCCATGACGAACTCCATCAACTCCGGTCAGGTCAAGCTCGCAGTCATCCCTGGTGACGGCATCGGGCAGGAGGTGACGGTCGAGGCGCTCAAGGTGCTCGACGTCGTCGCCGGCAAGGCTGGGGTGAAGTTCGACAAGACCCAGTACGACCTCGGCGCCGAGAACTACCTGCGCACCAAGGACGTCCTCCCGGTCTCGGTCCTCGCCGAGCTCAAGCAGCAGGACGCGATCCTGCTCGGCGCGGTCGGCGGCAAGCCCAACGACCCGAACCTGCCGCCCGGCATCCTCGAGCGTGGCCTGCTGCTGAAGATCCGCTTCGAGCTCGACCACTACGTGAACCTGCGCCCGTCGCGGATCTACCCCGGCTCGGTCTCGCCGCTGGCGAGCCCCGGCGAGGTCGACTTCGTCGTCGTGCGTGAGGGCACCGAGGGTCCGTACACCGGCAACGGCGGCGCGCTGCGCGTCGGCACCCCGGCCGAGGTGGCCACCGAGGTCAGCGTCAACACCGCCTTCGGCGTCGAGCGCGTCGTCCGCGACGCCTTCGCCCGCGCTCAGCGCCGCCCGCGCAAGCACCTCACCCTGGTCCACAAGACCAACGTGCTGGTCAACGCGGGCTCCGTGTGGTGGCGCCTGTTCGAGACCGTGGCCGCGGAGTACCCCGAGGTCACCACCGACTACATGCACATCGACGCCGCGATGATCCACATGACCACGAACCCCTCGCGGTTCGACGTGATCGTCACCGACAACCTCTTCGGCGACATCATCACCGACCTCGCCGCCGCCATCAGCGGTGGCATCGGCCTGGCGGCCTCGGGCAACATCAACCCCGACCGCACCGCTCCGTCGATGTTCGAGCCGGTGCACGGCTCGGCCCCCGACATCGCCGGTCAGCAGATCGCTGACCCGACCGCCGCGATCCTCTCCGTCGCCCTGATGCTCGACCACCTCGGTCACAGCGACGCCGCCGCGTCCGTCGACGCCGCCGTCCTGGCCGACCTCGAGGCTCGCACCCCCGACACCAAGCGCAGCACGGCCGAAGTGGGCGACGCCATCGCCGCGCTCCTCGGCTGAGAGCGCGCTCCTCAACCCAAGCGAAGGTTCGGATAGTTTTATGTCCATGGAAATCAGCACCACCCTCACCGAGAGCCCCACGTCGGACGCCGCCCTCGCCGAGGTCCTGGCCGACCCGGGCTTCGGTGTGCACTTCACCGACCACATGTTCACGGTCGAGTGGACGCCGGAGAAGGGGTGGCACGACGCCCGGATCACGCCGTACGGCCCGCTGACCCTGGACCCCGCCACGGCCGTCCTGCACTACGCGCAGGAGACCTTCGAGGGGATGAAGGCCTACCGGCACGCGGACGGGTCGGTGTGGACGTTCCGTCCCGAGGCCAACGCCGAGCGGATGGCGCGCTCCAGCGTCCGTCTCGCGCTGCCGGTGCTGCCGGTCGAGGACTTCGTCGCCGCCGTCGACGCGCTGATCAAGGTCGACGAGCGCTGGGTGCCCGACAGCGAGGGCGAGAAGAGCCTCTACATCCGGCCCTTCATGATCGCCACCGAGCGGTTCCTCGGGGTGCGCCCCAGCCAGCACGTCACCTTCATGGTGATCGCCTCGCCGGCCGGGTCGTACTTCAAGGGCGGCATCAAGCCGGTCAGCCTCTGGCTCACCACGGAGTACAGCCGCGCCGGGCGCGGTGGCATGGGTGCGGCCAAGACCGGCGGCAACTACGCCAGCTCGCTGGTCGCGCAGCAGGAGGCCACCGCCAACGGCTGCGACCAGGTGGTCTTCCTGGACTCGGAGGAGGCGACCTACGTCGAGGAGCTCGGCGGCATGAACATGTACTTCGTGTTCGCCGACGGCCGGATCGCTACCCCGGCGACCGGCACCATCCTCGAGGGCATCACCCGGGCCAGCATCATCAAGATCGCCGAGTCCCTGGGCTACACCGTCGAGGAGCGCAGGCTCTCCATCGACGAGTGGCGTGACGGCGTCACCAGCGGTGAGATCAAGGAGATCTTCGCCTGCGGCACCGCCGCCGTGGTGACCCCGGTCGGTGCGCTGAAGTGGGACGGCGGCGAGGTGCCCCAGGCCGGCGACGGCAGCAGCGAGCTGACGAACAAGATCCGCAGCGCCCTGGTCGACATCCAGTTCGGCCGCGGCGAGGACGCCTTCGGCTGGATGCACCAGGTCTGCTGAGGGCGACGACCACAGGGAGTAACACGATGGCGCACCCGATCATGTTCGACGACGACGATCCTGATCTGGTGCGCCTTCGTGCTGTGGTGCTGGCCTACCCCGGCGCCGAGGAGTACGTCTCGCACGGGCGGCCCAACTTCAAGGCGGGCAAGAACTTCGCGATCTTCGGCGGCTCCGAGCGGCTGGGTCCCGGTGACCACCGGCAGATCCCGGCCGCGTTGATGGTCAAGATCGACCCTGCGGAGCTGCCCGGAGTCGACGAGGACCCCCGCTTCTTCCTGCCCGCCTACCTCGGCCCCTACGGATGGCGCGGCGTCGACCTGGCGGCCGGCGACGTGGAGTGGGACGAGGTCGTCGAGCTGATCGATGCCTCCTACCGCCTGGTCGCCCCGCGTCGCAGGATCGCCGAGCTCGACGCCCGGTGATGCCCGGGAGCCGACCCGGGGCCCGGTAGATTTGCCGGGTGTCCACAGCCACCAGCGAGAACTCACCCCCCGGCGAGATCCACGTCGGGCCCTACCGCCTGCTCGCGCGGATCGGTGAGGGCGGCATGGGCGTGGTGCACCTCGGGCAGAAGCCCGGCGGCGCCCGGGTGGCGATCAAGGTGCTGCGTCCCCACGTCGTGGGTGACGACGAGGCGCGCGCACGGTTGGCCCGTGAGGTCAACTCGCTGAGCCTGGTCCGCTCGCCCCGGGTCGCCGAGATCGTGGACGCCGACCCGTGGGGACCGATCCCGTACGTGGCCACGCGCTACGTGCCCGGGCTCTCCCTGCACGACCACGTCCGCGAGGAGGGGCCGATCGTCGCCGGCGACCTGCGGCACTTCGCGTTCGGCCTCGCCGAGGCGTTGACCGCGGTGCACGCCGTCGGCGTCCTGCACCGCGACATCAAGCCCTCCAACGTGCTGATGGAGGGGCGCAACCCGGTGCTCATCGACTTCGGCCTGGCACGGCTCGACGACGACCTCCAGGTGACCCGCACCGGCTACCTGCTCGGCACCCCGGGCTACATCGCGCCGGAGGTGTTGGCGGGGGAGCAGCCCACCACGGCCAGTGACGTGCACTCCTGGGCGACGACGGTCGCCTTCGCCGCGCTCGGTCGCCCGCCGTTCGGCACCGGGCACACGATGGCGGTGATGGACCGGGTCCGCCGCGGCGACCACGACCTCTCCGGCCTCGACCCCGCCATCGGTCCGCTGCTGCGGGCCGCGCTGGCCCCCGAGCCGGCCGCGCGGCCGACCTTGAAGCAGGTCCGCGAGGCATTGGCTCCGGTCGGCACAGGGGCACCGGTTGCGGCCGCCGCGCCGATCGCCGAGCCGCCGATGACGATGCCGTTCGCGGCCTCTCCCGACTTCCTGCCCACCGACGTGCAGCACGCCACGGCCGTCACCACGCCGCTCGGCACGTCGGTGCCCCCGGCAGG
>NZ_BAAALG010000017.1:124207-128188 GCF_039528155.1 Nocardioides dubius
CGGCAGCCGCCGATGGCCTGAGTGGCGTGGCGGCGGCAGGAGCGGCCGCAGCCGAGGCGCCGCGTGCAACGACTCCGCTCACCGATCACCTCCGGGCGGATGCGGTGACCCGGCAGGCGCCGCCGACGCCGGGCCAGCCCCTTCCCGGCCAGCCGACGGCCCAGCCGTGGACCGGGCAGCCGAGCGGCCCGCCTCCTCCGGCGCGTCCCTACGCAGCGGTGCCGAACAGCGCGCCGTACCAGATGCCTCCCGAGCCACGCCGGGCCGCGAGCGTCGCCTGGCCCGAACGCCTGCGACGCTGGACGCTGGGTGCCGGCGGCGTCGGCGTCACGGCCGGTGCCGTCGCCTTCGCGCCCTGGCTCGCGGCGATCGGCATCAGCATCGCGGTGGTGCTGATCCGGGCCGGCTCGCTCAGTGGCTCGACGCTTGCTGCCAAGCGGGCGCGGCGGGGCAACAAGTGGCATGACCTGCCGTTCAGCGTCGTCGCCGCGCCCTGGCACGCGGTGGTCTCCTCGATCGCGTCGGTGGCGCTGCTGGCGTGGGCGGCGATGCTCGGCTCCTGCATGCTGCTGATCGCGCTGGTGGCGGGCGCCGGCGACGACGTCGCCCTGGCGCTGACCGGCGTGGTCTCCGCGGCGGCGTTGTGGACCGGTCCCGGCAGCTCGCGGCTCCGCTCGCCGCTGCACCGGGTGGCGAGCCTGGCTGCCGTCCGCCCGGTGCCGTGGCTGGTGCTGGCCCTGGCGCTGGGCGGCGTCAGTCTGATGGCGCTGCTGATCGCGGGCGTCGAGGGGCCGCTGTGGGAGCCGGCGTCCGCGGCACCCTGGGACGAGGGCACCTGGCTCGGGCGCTGGCTCTGAGCCGGTCCGGGCACGGCGTCGGCGCCGGGGCTGGCTCGTCCACAGGGTGGGCACGGTCGTATCGCTGGGCAGACCCCTGCGCGACAGCCCGCCCCATCCATGGCAGACTCGCCCCGTGGCCAGCATCGTGATCATTATCGGCTAGCGCATCAGGCACCCGCCCGATGCGCACACCTCTCGTACCCCGAGAGGTTTTTTTGTTGGCCGAACTGATCACCCGAGAGCGAAGCGAGACTCACCGATGGATCTGCAAGGTTCCTTCCACGTCTACGACACCACCCTGCGCGACGGTGCCCAGCAGGAGGGGCTCAACCTCTCCGTCGCCGACAAGCTGAACATCGCGCGGCACCTGGACGGGCTCGGCGTCGGCTTCATCGAGGGCGGCTGGCCGGGCGCGAACCCCAAGGACACCGAGTTCTTCCGTCGCGCCGCACTCGAGCTCGACCTCAAGCACGCCAGGCTGACCGCGTTCGGCGCCACCCGCAAGGCGGGGATGGCCGCCGCCGACGACCCGCAGGTGGCCGGCCTGCGCGACAGCGGCGCCGGCGTGGTGACCCTGGTCGCGAAGTCGCACGTGGGCCACGTCGAGAAGGCTCTGCGCACCACGGTGGCCGAGAACCTGGCGATGATCCGCGACACCGTCAGCCACCTGCGCGCCGAGGGCCAGCAGGTCTTCCTCGATGCCGAGCACTTCTTCGACGGCTACCGCACGGACCGCTCCTACGCCCTCGAGGTGCTGCGCACCGCCTACGACGCCGGCGCGGAGGTGATCGCACTGTGCGACACCAACGGCGGGATGCTGCCGGGCTGGGTGGCCGACGTGGTCCACGACGTCATCGACAGCACCGGGGTGCGGATCGGCATCCACTGCCACAATGACACCGGCCTCGCCGTGGCGAACACCCTGGCCGCCGTCGACGCCGGGGCGACGCACGTCCAGGGCTGTGTCAACGGCTACGGCGAGCGCACCGGCAACGCCGACCTGGTCAACGTGGTCGCGAACCTGGAGCTCAAGCTGGACCGCCAGGTGCTGCCGGCAGGCCTGCTGCGCGAGGCGACCCGGATCGCGCACGCCGTCGCCGAGGTGACCAACGTTCCGCCGTCGGCACGCCAGCCCTATGTCGGCACCTCGGCCTTCGCCCACAAGGCGGGCCTGCATGCCAGCGCGATCAAGGTCGACCCGGACCTCTACCAGCACATGGATCCGGCCGACGTCGGCAACGACATGCGGCTGCTGGTCTCCGACATGGCCGGTCGCGCGACGATCGAGCTCAAGGGCAAGGAGCTCGGCTTCGACCTGTCCGGCTCGCCGGAGCTGGTCACCCGGATCACCAACCGGGTCAAGGAGCTGGAGTCGCAGGGCTACACCTTCGAGGCGGCGGACGCCTCGTTCGAGCTGCTGTTGGTCGAGGAGGCCGAGGGCATGCGGCCCAGCTACTTCGAGATCGAGTCCTGGCGCGTGATCACCGAGACCGTCCAGGGTGCTGGAGCCGGCGAGGAGGCCGTCTCGGAGGCCACGGTCAAGCTGCGTGCGGGGGATGCCCGCGTGGTCAGCACCGGTGAGGGCAACGGTCCGGTCAATGCGCTGGACCACGCGCTGCGTCAGGCGATCGGCCAGGCGTACCCCGCGGTCGCCAAGTTCGAGCTGATCGACTACAAGGTGCGCATCCTCGACCAGGGCCACGGCACCGACGCGATCACCCGGGTGCTGATCGAGACCAGCGACGGCACCACCTCGTGGGTCACCGTCGGCGTCGGCCACAACGTGATCGAGGCGTCGTGGGGCGCCCTGATCGACGGCGTGACCTTCGGCCTGCGCCGCCACCACCAGGCCTGAGCGCGGCCCGCCCGGCGTCAGGCGATGACGACGCGGCGCACCAGGTCCTGCCACGCGGCGACGATCCGCGGCAGCGGCAGGTGCTCGATGTGCACCTGCTGGATCAGGATCGGCAGCTCCAGGGGTGCCAGGAGGGCAGCCGCCAGCAGCGGGATGTCGCCGGTCACGTCCAACTCGCGCAGCAGGTGCTGCACATGCAGCGAGGTGAAGGACCAGACCGGGTAGGCGCGGCGGTGGGAGCCGGTGGCGGCCTGGAAGAGCTCGGCGTGGCTGAGCGTGCGTGTCACCCGGGACTCGCCGAACGCGAGCAGGCGCTCCAGCGGTGGTGCGCCGGGGCCGAGCGGCGGCGGGCCGGAGATCACCGACTCCTGCCACCGGGCCTCGGAGTGGTCGAGGACCGCGGCGAAGAGGCCGGTGCGGCTCTCGAAGCGCCGGAAGACGGTGCCCTTGCCGACGCCGGCCGCCTCGGCGACCGACTCCATGGTGACCGCCCCGGCGCCGTGCTCGTCGACGAGCCGCAGCGCCGCGGCCAGGACGGCGTCACGGTTGCGGGCGGCGTCGCTCCTCTCGCGCGGGCCCTGGCCGGCGAGGGGGAGCAGTGGGCGGTCGGTCATGGCAGCACCACCCTAGTGGCAACCCGGATGTGGCGACCGTCACGGAATGTAATCGGACCGCGGTCCGTTTGAACTCTTCGGAGCGTCAAGATCCGCGCTCCTCCCGCGTTCCTGACCAGGAGAATCCTCATGTCCGACATCCGTGTTGCCGCCATCGTGGGCAGCCTCCGCGCCGACTCCCTGAACCGCAAGATCGCCGAGGCGCTGCGCGACCAGGCGCCCGCCGGCGTCACCGTCGACATCGTCGAGGGCCTTGCCGAGGTCCCCTTCTACAACGAGGACCTCGACGGCGAGGCCGGTGCTCCTGAGGCCGCCGCCAACCTGCGTGCCCAGGTCGCCGACGCCGACCGCGTCCTGGTGGTCACCCCCGAGTACAACGGCACCATGCCGGCCGTGCTGAACAACGCGATCGACTGGCTCTCGCGTCCCTACGGTGCCGGTGCCCTGGTGGGCAAGCCGTTCGCCGTGATCGGTGCCACCCCGACCCCGTACGGCGGCAAGTGGGCCCACGACGACGCGCGCCGCTCGGCCGGCATCGCGGGCGCGAAGGTCGTCGCCGACATCGAGGTGTCGCAGTCGGCCCTCGAGGGCGACATCCTCGCCGACGAGCAGGTGCTCGGTCGGCTCAAGGGCGCGGTCGAGGCGCTGGCTGCCCACAGCGAGGCCTGATCCT
>NZ_BAAALG010000017.1:128229-136558 GCF_039528155.1 Nocardioides dubius
CGCGGCCCTTTCGTGTGCCTGCTCAGAACTTGGTGAAGAGCAGAGCGTTGCCGTAGTCGGTGTTCGCCCAGCGCATGTACCGGCTGAGCAGGTCCTCCTTGACGCCCTTCGGGGCCGTGGCCACCGTGAAGACCACGGCCGAGCCGACCTGCTTGGTGACCCAGGTGCCGATCTCGTAGTCGTCGTAGAGGGCCTCGGGGGCGAAGTCGAACATCTCGTCGGTGACGGCCTTCTCCTTGCCCGCCGCCTTCGCCTGCTTCTCGGTCGAGAAGACCAGGAAGTAGTGGGTGAACTTCACCTTGTCGCGGGTGTTGATGAAGGTCGCGGTGACGGCGTACTCGCAGCCCTGCTTGGTCAGCGCGCCGCCCTTCTCGACGCCGGCGCAGGTCTCGTAGTCGCGCGCGACCACCTGGCTGGCCTTGTAGACGTGCTCCTCGTAGCGGAAGTCCCAGTCGCTCTCGTAGTCCGACGCCCGGATCGCCCGGGGCGGATCGACCGGGTTGTTCGGGTCCACGGTGGTGGCCGTCGAGCCGGGAATCTGGGGCGCGTCGCCGCTCGGCGACGTCGACGGTGAGGCGCTGGCCGAGGGATCGGTGGTGGTCGACTGCGACGTCGTCGCGGTCGGGTCGGCGGCGCTGCCACCCTTGTCGTCCTTGTCGTTGTCGCGCATCGCGAGCGCGATCGCCGCACCGCCTCCGCCGACCAGGAGCAGCACGACCAGCACGGTCAGGATCACCGGCAGCTTCGACTTCTTGGGGCCTGGGCCGCCGGGGTAGGGCGGGCCGCCGTAGGGGCCCTGGGCCTGGGGCGTGGTCGTGTACGGGTTGGTGCCGCTGGCGGACGGCGTCGCCCACTGCTGGTAGGGAGGCTGCCCCGGCTGCTGGGCAGGTACCCACTGGCCGGGCTGGCCGGGCGGTGGTCCCCAAGGGCTGGGCTGATTCGACGGTTGGCCGGACGGCGGTGCCCACTGCCCGGGCTGATTCGACGGTTGGCCGGACGGCTGACCCGACGGCTGGCCGGACGGTGGTCCCCAGGGCGGACCGGACTGGCCGGGCTGGTTCGGCTGGCCGGGCGGCGGCTCGTTGTGCGACATGGACTCTCCTGGTGCGAACGGACTCAGCGCCTCCTACCCAGCGCCAGCACCACCTAACCCCACCCGTTGCCGGATGCCCCTGGCGGCCTCGCCGCGCAGCGATGCGCCGCGCAAGCGACCAGCGGGTAGGCTCGGGGCGCAGTCGGTGAGTGAAGGAGAAGGTCGGATGGCGTACCGCGCACACGACGTCGTGACGCGAGCGCTCGACGTGCTCGACGCGCACGGTCTGGCCGACCTCACCATGCGTCGTCTGGGCAAGGAGCTCGGCGTCCAGCCCAGCGCCCTGTACCACCACTTCGCCAACAAGCAGAGCCTGCTGGCCGCCGTCGCCGACGAGATCCTGGCCCGCGGCGCGCGCCCGGTCGAGGCGGAGCGCTGGCAGGATCGGGTGGTCGCGATCTGCACCATGCTGCGCGACTCGTTGCTCGCCTACCGCGACGGCGCCGAGGTGGTGGCCACGGTGCATGCCTTCGGCCTCGGTGCGACCCAGCCCCGCGACGCGCTGACCGGCGCGCTGTCGGGGGCCGGCCTCCGCGCCGACGACATCTCGGTGGGCACCCGCACGCTGCTGCACTACGTGTACGGCCACACCATCGACGAGCAGACCCACCTGCAGGCCGACAGCGCCGGAGCGCTCGGCGACGATGCTGCCGCCGGGGTCACCGACCGCGACTTCGCCAACGGGCTCGAGCTGATCCTCGACGGGATCGCGCTGCGCGTCGGCGTCACCCAGGCCTGAGCCGGCGCGGGCTCACTCCGCGGCGGCCCGGATCGCGCGCTGCAGCCGGTTGCGCGAGCTCCACGAGACCAGTGCGGCGAGGCCGGCTGCGGCGACGGTGACCGCCCAGGCCCAGGTGTGCCCACCGCGGTCGGCGAGCTGGCCGGCGACCGCGGCTCCGATCGCGTAGCCGAGCACGGTGGCGGCGGCGAGCTGGGTCATCACGGTGCCCAGGCGCCAGGGCGGGGTGATCCGCTCGCCCATGGTGAAGGTGGTGATCATGTACGGCGCGATGCTGATCCCGAAGAGCAGCAGGACGATGATCAGCGCCGCGATCGAGTCCACCAGCAGCAGCGGGAGGGCGAAGACGGCCAGCCCGAGCGCGAACCAGCGGAGCCGGTCCGGTAGGCCGAAGCGGTCGGGCAGGCCGGCGACGGCGAGGCCGGCGATCACGCTGCCGACACCCAGCAGCGCATGCAGGTAGCCCGCCCAGCCGGGGTGACCGGCGTCGGTGGCGAGCACCGAGGTGCCGGTCTGCACGGAGCCGAAGATCATCCCGATGATCAGCTGGCTGGCGCACAGGGCGATCAGCTCGGGGGAGAGGCGGCTGCTGCCGTGCTCGGCCTCCGCGGAGCGCGGGTGCGGGCCGACGGCGAACGGGTGCAGGGCGAACCAGGTGCCGAACACGCCGAGCAGCACGGCGGCCAGCAGGATCGCAGCAGGCGGGCTCGCCACGGAGACGCCGACGCCGACCAGCGCCGGACCGAGCACGAAGGCCCCCTCGTCGGCAGCGCCCTCGAAGGAGAAGGCGGTCTGCACCAGGCGCTCCTGGCTGGGCTGGTTGCGGGTGATCGGGCGCCAGCGCACCCGCGACATCGGGCCGATCTGCGGCAGCAGGACGCCGGCCACGGCAGCCATCGCGGCGATCCATCCCCAGTGCAGGTCGGTGCGGGCGATCGCCAGGATGCCGAGGAAGGCGACGGCCCCGCCGAGCGACTGCACGGTCAGCACCCTGCGCTGTCCGATCCGGTCGGCGAGAGCACCCCAGGCCGGCGCGAGCAGGCCGTTGGAGACGGCGATCGCACCAGCACTGGCGCCGCCCGCGCCATAGCTGCCGGTCAGGTCGCTGACCAGCAGCAGCACGCCGAGCTGGCTCATCGCCAGCGGCAGGCGCGCCAGGAAGCTGCCGAGGATGTAGCCGCCGCCGCTCAGGCCGAGCAAGGTGCGGTAGCTGGAGACAGGAGACACGGTTCCTCCGGGGGTCGCGCGGGTGAGTGCGTGCCTACCCACCCATCAGACAGCGCGGAATCCCTGTGCTCCTGCCAATCTACCGACGCCCGGGCAGGAGGAGCGATTCGTGGTGGCCGCCACGCGGATCACGTGCCACCTGGCTCAACGCCCGCGGGTGGGACGGCGTACCGCGGCCAGGGCCGCACATGGCCGTGGGACCTGGGCGTCAGTCCGTGCTCGTTCGGCCGAAGAGGGCGCGTCGCCGGCCGTCGGGCCGGTAGACGAGGCCGAGGCGCTGGAGGACGCGGGTGAGGTGTGTCGGGTTCGCGATGTGCGCCCGCTCCGCTTCGGTGATGAACGGCGACCTTCCGAACGCCAGCGGCCCATCGCGGCGGTAGACGCCTGATCGATGGCGTGCGGAGCGACGGATCATGGCTGGACTCTACGCGGTCGATTCGTTGTGTCGGAGGTCACTCGTAGCGTCTGTCGTGTGCTCGGAGATCGGCTTCGGGCTTCGCCACTCGGAGGCGCACATGCCACGCATCACCCCGCCACCCGGTCCGCCCACCGCGACCGCCCAGCCGGATACGCTGGCGTTGAGCCAGCAGGCGATCTGCCAAGCCACGTTGGCGATCGAGGCCGCGCTCGACTCCTGCCTCGAGGCGAATCCGATCTACCTCAGCACCGGCGAGAAGGAAGCCGTGCTGCTGAAGATGCCGGTGTTGCAGGCCCGATTGACCGAGTTGAACTATCGGCTCCTGGCGTGTGCCTCCGATGTGGCCGACGCCCACGGCGCACGGAACATCGGCGACTACCTCGCCCACGAAACGCACCAGGCCCACGGCACCCTGGCGCGGGAGCTGCGGATCTCTCGGGAACTCGACAGCAGGTGGGTGGTGTTGCAGGCGGCGTTGCGCGAAGGGCGGGTCAACCTCGCTCAGTCGGTGGAGATCACACGGTCCTTGAATGCGCTGCCCGATGACCTCGACGCCACGGTTCTCCGTGACGCCGAACGGACGCTCGTGGAGCAAGCCGAGGAGTTCGGGCCCAACGACCTCCGCCGGATGGGCAAGCGGATCGTCGATGTGGTGGCGCCGGAGATCGCCGAAGCCGTGGAAGGCAAGCGAATGGCCGATGAGGAACGCTCCGCCCGTGAACGGCAGCAGCTGACGTTGAAGCCGCAAGGCGACGGCACCACCCGGATCAGCGGCCTGCTCACCGATGGCTGCGCGAATCGGTTGGCGACGGCCTTGAACGCGATCACCAACCCGAGACGCGACCACCTCACCCCCGCGCCCTGCGGGTGTGCGCCCGACACGGACGGCGCCTACGGCGAGTCGTGCGGCGACCTCGAATGTCCCGGCCACGATCCGCACCACGGCAAGTTCGACGATCCAACCAGCGGAGCCAGCGACGACCCGACCGGCAACACTCGCGGCGGACTGCCGAACCCCGTCCGGAAGCTCTCCACCCCCCAACGCAACGCCCGCGCGTTGAACACGTTGCTCGAGACATTGGATCCGAAACGGCTGCCCCTGCACGGAGGAGACGCCACCACCGTCGTCGTGACGGTCAGCCTCGACGCCCTGCGCAACGAGATCGGCACCGCAACCCTGACCACCCAACGCGACGCCTGGCACGACAGGATCTCCGCCGGCGAAGCCCGACGCCTCGCCTGCAACGCCGGCATCATCCCCGCCGTACTAGGCGGACAGAGCCAACCGCTGGACCTCGGCAGAACCAAACGCTTCTACAGCGCCGCCCAACACAGGGCCCTCGCCCTCATCCATCCCTACTGCCGAGCCGAGAACTGCCGAATCCCCGCCACCTGGTGCGAAGCACACCACGACAACCCCTGGCACCTCGGCGGACGAACCGACCTCGCCGACGGCAGCCTGCTCTGCAGCAAGCACCACCACGACATCCACGACCCCACCTATCGAGCGGAGTGGCTGCCCCACGGAGCAGTCAGGTTCATCCGCCTGCGCACCTAGCTGGCCGCTACCGGCTCAACGAACCACTGACACCGAGCAACCGGTCGCACTCCGCGATCAGGCGCCGCCGGATCGGCTCGGCGCGCTCGGAGAACTGACGCTGCAGGTCGGCGTACTCACGCTTGCCCTCCGCCGTCTCGATCTGCACGGGCGACCAGTCCTCACCGTCTGCCTCGGGGAGCCCGGACAGGTCGTAGGGGGAGGCGCGCATGTCCAGGGCGCGGATGTCCCAGGCCAGCTCGAAGGCCTCCAGCACCAGGCTCGACGGCAGCAGCGGCATCATCCGGAAGGCGTGCTTGTAGAGGTCCATCCCGGCGTGCAGGCAGGCCGGCTGCTCGAATTCGGGACGATCCCCGGGCCCCGGCGAGAGCGTGTTGAGCCCCACCGCCGGGGGAGTGAAGAACCGGTAGGCGTCGAAGTGCGAGCAGGCGATCCGGTGCGATTCGACGACGTCGTCGGTGCCAGCTCCGCCCAGGCGCAGCGGCCAGGCCGAATGCCGGGTCTCCTCCTCCGACAGTCGATAGACCATCGCCCACTCATGCAGTCCGAAGCAGCCGAAGTTCGGGCTCCGATCGAGCGTGGCGCGCAGCAGGTTGCGCAGCCCGCGCAGGTTCTGCTCCTGCTTCTCGAGGAACGCCGGCGACACCGACGCGACGCCGTCCACCACCCGGTAGCCCTTGAACTCGCCGTACGAGGCACCCTCGGCAAGTCCGACGCCGAAGCCCGGATGCCAGCGCCGCAGTTGCGCGGGACGGTACGAGTAGTAGGTGAAGAGGAAGTCGTGGACCGGGTGCTTCACACCGCTCTGGCGGCGGTCCAGATGCGGCTCCAACCAGGTGTCCACCCGCTCGGCGTGCGCCTGCGCGAGGGCGCGCCACTGGCTCGCGGGCAGGACGTCGTTCACCCACCAAGGGTAGGTGGAGCCGCCGCGCTGCCGTCCCGCGGCTCGGCCAGATAGGCTCGACTCCGTGCGCATCTGCAGATTCACCCTCGGCGAAGAGCCCCTCTACGGCGTCCTGACCGGCGAGCTCGACGAATACGGCCAGCCCGGCGACGACGCCGTGATCGTCGGCCTCGCCGGCGACCCGCTCTACGTCGGCATCAAGCTGCTCGAGCAGGAGTACAAGCTCGACGACGTCCGCCTGCTCGCCCCCGTGCTGCCCCGCAGCAAGGTGGTGGCGATCGGCAAGAACTACGCCGCCCACGCCGCCGAGATGGCCAGCGCGGTCCCGGACGAGCCGCTGATGTTCATCAAGCCGAACACCTCGGTCATCGGCCCCGGCGACGACATCATCTACCCGCGACAGTCCAGCAACGTGCACTACGAGGGCGAGCTGGCCGTGGTGATCGGCCGGATCTGCCGCGACGTGCCGCCGGAGCAGGCGACCGACGTCATCCACGGCTACACGATCGCCAACGACGTCACCGCCCGGGACCTGCAGAGCAAGGACGTGCAGTTCACCCGCTCGAAGAGCTTCGACACGTTCTGCCCCCTCGGCCCGTGGATCGAGACGGACCTCGACCCGCAGGCCTTCACCGACGGCGTCGCGGTGCAGACCTACCTCAACGGCGACCTGGTGCAGGACGGCAGCACCGCCGACATGGTCTTCGACATCCCGACCCTGGTGGCGCACGTCAGCAGCGTGATGACGCTCCTTCCCGGAGACGTCATCCTCACCGGCACCCCCGAGGGAGTCGGTGCGATGAACGTCGGCGACGAGGTGGAAGTCTCGATCGCCGGCATTGGAACTCTCACGAACAAGGTGGCCCAGCGAAAGTGAACGCAGCAGTGAGCAACACCGACCGTCCGGTCCGGGTGCGGATGGCGCCGTCGCCGACCGGCAGCCCGCACGTCGGTCTGGCACGCACGGCGCTCTTCAACTGGGCCTTCGCCCGCCACCACGGCGGCACCTTCGTGTTCCGGATCGAGGACACCGACAAGGAGCGCAACACCCAGGAGTCCTACGACTCGCTGATCGACCTGATGGGGTGGCTCGGCCTGAAGTGGGACGAGGGCGTCGTCGTCGGCGGCCCGTACGGTCCGTACAAGCAGAGCGAGCGCACCGACATCTACGTCGACGTGCTGGCCAAGCTGCGCGACTCCTCCTACACCTACGACTGCTACTGCACGACCGAGGAGGCCACCGAGCGCCGCAAGGCCGCCGGCTCCAAGGTGATGGGCTACGACGGCTTCTGCCGCGAGCTCAGCGACGAGCAGCGCACCGCCTTCGAGGCCGAGGGCCGCAAGCCCGTCGTCCGGTTCCGGATGCCCGACGGCGAGATCGCCTTCAACGACCTGGTCCGCGGCGAGATCTCCTTCAAGACCGAGTTCGTCCCCGACTTCGCGCTCTGCCGCGCCAACGGCGACCCGCTCTACACGCTCACCGCGCCGGTCGACGACGCCACCATGGAGATCACCCACGTGCTGCGGGGTGAGGACCTCCTCTCCAGCACCCCGCGCCAGATCGCGCTCTTCGACGCGCTCAAGGAGATCGGCGTCGCCAGCCAGACGCCCGAGTTCGGCCACCTGCCGTACGTGATGGGGGAGGGCAACAAGAAGCTCTCCAAGCGCGACCCGCAGGCACACATGGCGCTCTACCGCGAGCAGGGCTTCCTGCCCGAGGGCCTGCTCAACTACCTGGCGCTGCTGGGCTGGGCGATCGCGGCCGACCGCGACGTCTTCACCCTCGAGGAGCTGGTCGAGAAGTTCGACCTCGCCGACGTGAACCCGAACCCGGCTCGCTTCGACCTCAAGAAGGCCGAGGCGATCAACGCCGACCACATGCGGATGCTCACCCTCGACGACCTCACCCACCGGGTGCTGCCGTTCCTCAAGGAGGCCGGCGTGGTCAGCGACCCGGTCTCGGACGCCGACGCCAAGCTGCTCGAGCTGGCCATGCCGTTGGTCGCCGAGCGGATGAACAAGCTCACCGAGTCCGTCGACATGCTCGCCTTCCTCTTCGCCGACGAGGCGAGCTTCGTCCGCGACGAGGCGGACGTCGCCAAGGTGCTCAACGAGGACGGTCTCGCCGTCGTCCGGGCCGCCTTGGAGGGTCTGGAGGCGCTCGGCACCTGGTCGACCGCCGCGATCGAGGAGACGCTGCGCGCCAAGCTGGTCGAGGAGCTCGGACTCAAGCCGCGCAACGCCTTCGGGCCGGTGCGGGTCGCGATCAGCGGCCGCAAGGTCTCGCCGCCGCTCTTCGAGTCGATGGAGCTGCTCGGCAAGGAGCGCTCCCTGACCCGTCTGCGCGACGTCCTGGCCTGATGGTCAACCCGTACCCGGCCGCCGAGGCC
>NZ_BAAALG010000017.1:136581-138683 GCF_039528155.1 Nocardioides dubius
CGGGGTTGGCGTATCACCAGCTGCATCGCGCCGGGCCGCGCGGAGGGTGGCGGGCGCCGTTGGGCGTCCTCTTCCTCGGCTCCACCTGGCTGACCGCGGGCCTGATCCTCTCCTTCGCCGTCGGAGCGGTGCACCTGGCCTACCTCTACGCCACCGGCGCCGACGACCCGATCGACCGGATGGAAGAGGTGATGAGCCTCGACAGGCTGACGCCGGTCGGGCTCGCCTACCTGGCGCTGTCGTTGGCCGTGCTGATCCCGCTGGCGTTCGCCGCCCAGCGGATGCTGCACGGCCTGCGGCCCGGCACGCTGAGCTCGGTGATGGCGCGGCTGCGCTGGCGCTACCTCATTGCCTGCATGGGCCTGGCCGTGATCGCCCTCTTCGCCACCCTCGCGGTGAGCGCATTGGTGCCCGCCGACACCGCAGGCGACGTCGGCACCTCGCTGGCGCCGTTCACCACCACCAGCGTCTGGTTCCTGGTGGTGATCGCGCTGCTGGTGCCGTTGCAGGCGGCAGGGGAGGAGTACGCATTCCGTGGCTACCTCACCCAGGCCTTCGGCGGCCTCTTCCCGCGTCGCCGCGAGCAGTTGGCGATGTGGGTGGCGGTGCTCGGCCCGGCACTGCTCTTCGCGCTCATGCACGGACTCAGCCAGGACTGGCCGATCTTCTTCGACCGGTTCGCCTTCGGTGTCGTCGCCGGCATCCTGGTGGTGCGCACCGGTGGCCTCGAGGCAGCGATCGCGATGCACGTGCTGAACAACTGGTTCGCGTTCACCCTCGCCCTCGTCTTCGGCGAGATGGACACCGTGCTGACCCCGTCCGGCGGCAGCTGGTGGAGCATCCCGGTGACCCTCACCCAGTCGCTGGTCTACCTCGCTCTGGCCCTCTGGCTGGCGCGACGGATGGGCCTCGAATCCCGTTCAGGTGGGGGCGTTTTGGTGGCCAAGGGTGCCCACGTGTAATGTTTCATCTCGGTCCGAGAGGACTGCAACACCTTGGGATATGGTGTAATTGGCAGCACGACTGATTCTGGTTCAGTTAGTCAAGGTTCGAGTCCTTGTATCCCAGCGAATGAGGCGCCTCGCACGAGGCACCTAGTTCATGCCCCGGTCGTCTAGCGGCCTAGGACGTCGCCCTCTCACGGCGGTAGCGAGGGTTCAAATCCCTTCCGGGGTACCACCTCGAACTCCCTCAGTCTTCTGGGGGAGTTCGGTGCATTTCGCCCCGTGTGACGTGTCTGGGCGCACATCGCCGATGTGGGCGCTCGATTCGCGCTGGCGCCGCATGTCCTGTAAAGTTCTTCTCGTTCGCGGCCCTGCCGAGAACATGCCCCGGTCGTCTAGCGGCCTAGGACGTCGCCCTCTCACGGCGGTAGCGAGGGTTCAAATCCCTTCCGGGGTACCAACGAAGAAGCTCCCGGCTCACTCAGGTGGCCGGGAGCTTTCTCGTTCTCTGCTCCTTCATTTCGGGCAGGTCCGCCGAGCGCGACAGGCGTAGCGTCGTCGGTGAGCCGAGGAGGCGCGATGGCCAACCGTGCGAACTTCCTGCATGATCCCGAGCCCGACCTCGAGGCGCGGGCCATCTTCGCCGAGGACGTCGAGTCGTGGGGGTTCGTGATGAACCTGTCGCTGCTCTGGTCCCACCAACCCCGGGCCCTGGAAGGCCTGCTCGCCCTGGCCCGGCAGGTCGCCACGGACGGCGGACTCACGCCCCGGCAGCGCTACCTGATCGTGCTGGCCGGCTCGGCGGCCCGCGAGAGCAGCTACTGCGTGCTGGCCTGGCAGCGGAAGCTCCCCGGGCTCCTCGAGCCGCCCACGGTGGCCGGCGTGGTGGCCGGCGACCCCGGTGCGCCGGGGCTCGACGACGCGGAGTGTGCCCTGGTCGGATGGGTGCGCCGGGTCGTGCAGTCGCCCGCGACCACCGGGCCGGGCGACGTCGAGGCGTTGCGCGTGGCCGGCTACAGCGAGCGGGAGATCTTCGCGATCACCGTCTTCGCGGCGTTGCGGATGGCGTTCTCCACGGTCAACGACGCGCTCGGGGCTGAGCCGGACGAGGAGCTGCGGGAAGGGTGAGGGCGCGGGTGCCGCGAACCACGAGCGACC
>NZ_BAAALG010000017.1:138725-149979 GCF_039528155.1 Nocardioides dubius
GGGTCGCTCCGCATCGCCGTCGAGGCTGGTCGTGCTCAGTCGGGCTTGACCGCGAGCACCGCGCACTCCGCGCCGAGGATCACCCGTTGCGAGACGCTGCCCATCAGCAGCTTGCCGACCGGGGTCCGGCGTCGCACGCCGATCACGATCAGCTCGGCGCCGCTGCTCGCGGCCGCCTCGATCACCTGATCGCCGACGTCGGCGCCGAAGGTCTGGCGGACCTCGAACGGCAGCCCCGTCGTGGCCAGGGCCTGCTCGATCTCGGCCAGCTGGTCGGCATGGGCGAAGTGCTCGTCGACCAGGGCGTCGCCGCGCGTTCCGTTGACCACCAACAGGCCGGCGTCGCGCAGTCGTGCCTCCTCGACGGCGCGGGCCAGCGCCACCTGACCGTACTCGTCGGGGGAGTAGGCCACCACGATCGTGCTCATCGGCTCACCAGCTCCTTCTCGTTCGTGCGGGACCGGCGGATCAGGCCGAGCACCTGCGGGATCAGGATCGCCAGCAGGGCGATCACATAGAGGATCACGGCGAGCGTCTCGTCGAAGAGGCCGGAGACCTCACCGCCGGAGATGGTCAGCGCCTCGCGGAACCGGGTCTCGCCGAGCGGCCCCAGGATCACGCCGAGGATCAGCGGCAGGACCGGCAGCCCGAAGCGCCGCATCGCCAACCCCAGCAGGCCGAAGACCAGCAGCAGGAAGACGTCGAACGCCTGCAGGTTGGCCGCGTACGCGCCGAGGGATGCGAAGAAGAGGATGCCGGCGTACAGCTGCGGACGCGGGATGCTCAGCAGCTTGGCCCACACCGGTGCCAGCGGCAGGTTGAGGACCAGCAGCAGTGCATTGCCGATCAGCAGGCTGGCCAGCAGCGTCCAGACCAGGTCGGACTGGGTGTCCATCAGCTGCGGTCCGGGCTGGATGCCGTAGCTGGTCAGCGCCGCCAGCATCACCGCGGAGGTGGCGGTGACCGGGATGCCCATCGCCAGCAGGGGCACGAAGGTGCCGGCCGCCGATGCGTTGTTCGCGGCCTCCGGGCCGGCTACGCCCTCGATCGCGCCCTCCCCGAACTCGCTGCCGTCCTTGGCCAGCCGTCGCTCCGCGATGTAGGAGAGGAAGGTCGGGGTCTCGGCACCGCCGGCCGGGACCGCCCCGAACGGGAAGCCGATCGCGGTCCCGCGCAGCCACGGCTTCCAGGAGCGCCTCCAGTCCTCCTTGCCCATCCAGGGCTGGCCGACGGGGATGATCTCCAGCGGACGGCGGCGCAGATGCGCGGCGACCCACAGAGCCTCGCCGAGGGCGAAGATGCCGACCGCCACCACCACGATGTCGAGCCGGTCGGCGAGAAGCGGCTGGTCGAAGTCGAGGCGCGGCTGGCCGGTGTTGAGGTCGAGCCCGACCAGCCCGATGGTGAGGCCCAGGAAGAGCGAGATGAAGCCGCGGAGCTTGGAGGAGCCGAGCACCGAGGTGACCAGCACCATCGAGAGCACGATGATCGCGAAGTAGGACGGGGCGCCGATGTCGACGCCGATGTCGGCGAGCGTGGGCGCGAAGAAGGCGACCAGCAGGGTGCCGATGGTGCCGGCGATGAAGGAGCCGATCGCCGCGGTGGCCAGCGCCTGGGCGGCACGGCCCCGCTTCGCCATCTTGTTGCCCTCGATCGCGGTCATCACCGACGACGACTCACCGGGGGTGTTCAACAGGATCGAGGTCGTCGATCCGCCGTACATGCCGCCGTAGTAGATGCCGGCGAACATGATGAACGACTGGGTCGGGTTGAGCCCGAAGGTCACCGGAAGCAGCAGGGCCACCGCCATCGCGGGCCCGATCCCGGGCAGGACGCCGACGAAGGTGCCGAGGATGACGCCGATCGCCGCGTAGAGCAGGTTCTCCGGGGTGAGCGCGGCACCCAGGCCGCCGAGCAGCAGGTCGAGGCTCTCCATCACAGGATCCCGTCGAGGATGCCGGGCGAGAGCGCGATGCCCAGGCCCGAGTAGAAGGCGTACCAGCTCGCCACCGAGAGCACGGCACCGACCAGCACGTCACGGATCAGGGTGCGGCTGCCGAGCGCCCAGGCGGCACCGGCGAAGAGGACCGCTCCGGTGATCGCCCAGCCGAGCCAGTCGATGGTGGCGATGGTGAAGACCAGGACACCGACCAGCTTGAGCACGGTCAGCCAGTCGGCGCGCTGGCCGAGGTCGATGTCCTCGCCGCCCTCGGCCTCGCCCCGGTCCCCACGCGCGGTGGCGACGGCGAGCAGGATGCCGAGCACCACCATCACACCGCCGATCGCGTACGGGAAGGCGCGGGGACCGACCGGGTCCCCGAAGCCGACACGCAGGGTGCTGGCGTCGTAGAGCGTGTAGCCGCCGATCAGGACGAGCGCCGCGGCAAGGCCGTACTGGGCCTTGTCCGCCGGCTGGCCGGCCTCGTCGGTGTCGACCCCGGGGGAGTCGACGGAGGAGATGTCACTCATAGCAATCCCAATTCCTCGAGGGTCTGCGAGACCCGGGCGTCCTGCTCCGCCAAGAAGTCACCGAACTCGTCGCCGGTGCTGAAGGCATCGATCCACTTGTTGTCCTCGAGCGCCTGCTGCCACTCGGGGCTCGCATGCATCTCCCGCAGGTAGGCGATCAGCTCCTCGCGGCGCTCCTCGGAGATGCCGGGAGGTGCCATCACCCCACGCCAGTTGGTGAAGACCAGGTCGATGCCCGACTCGGTGAGGGTGGGGAACTCCTTGGCGAAGCCGGTCATCCGCTCGCCGCCGGAGACCGCCAGCACGCGCAGCTCGCCCGCCTCGATCTGGCCCTCGAACTCGCCCAGCCCGGAGAACCCGACGTCGATCTTGTGCCCCAGCAGGGCGCTGGTGAGCGGGCCGCCGCCGTCGTAGGGGACGTAGAGCACATCGCGCGGGTCGACGCCGACGGTGCTGGCGAGCTGCATCGGGAACAGGTGGTCCGGGCCGCCCGGCGACGAGCCGCCGCCGACCGGGATCTTGCCCGGGTCACGCTGCCAGGCCTCGACGAAGTCGTCGATCGTCTTGAACGGCGAGTCGGCCGGGACCAGGATGCCCTCCTGGTCCTCGATCAGCTGGGCCAGCGGAGTCGCGTCCTGCAGCTTGTGCGGGAGGGCGAACGAGTACGAGGAGCCGACCACGCCCAGGCCGACGGTCATCAGGGTGTTGTCGTCGCCCTCGGCGTTCATCAGCCGGGTCAGTGCGACCGAGCCGCCGGCCCCCATGATGTTGGTGACCTCGAAGGTCCCGCCGGTGATGTCCTCGGCCTCCATCACGGCGACCGCGGCTCGTCCGGTCTGGTCGTAGCCGCCGCCGGGGCTGTTCGGGATCAACATGGTCAGGTCCTTGCTGGGGTCCCCGCGGGTGACGCCGCAGCCGGTGACGCTGACCGTGAGCAGGCAGACCCCCAGCGCGGCGGCGACCCATCGGGTACGCCGTCGGACACTGGCGCTGACGCGCATGGCAACTCCTGGGTGGTGGGAAATGTCGTCGGTCGATGATGCGACGATGGTGTGGCGCGCGTCACCGTTGGGAAACCAAAGGAGGTTGTGGAACTTGTGGTCACCGCGGTCGCCTCGGATGCGGCTCACCATGGCAGGACAGATCCTGCTGCTGCAGGTGATCGTGCTGCTCGTGGTGCTGGCCGTGGCCAGCGTCGTCTCGCTGCGCCAGAGTGACGCCGACTTCCGGGCGCAACGGGCCGCGCCGCTGGGGGCGATCGCCCAGGACCTGGCCAACCTGGACGTCGTGCGGGCCCAGATCGCACGCCGTCCGGTGCTCGCCTCGCTGACCGCCTACGCCGAGCAGTTCCGCCGCCGCGCGGATGCCACCGTCGTCTACCTCGCCGATCTCGACGGCACGGTGCTGGTGAGCTCGGAGGCCCAGGCCGTGGACAGACCTCTCGACGACGAGATCCGCAACCTCGACTCACAGCGTTCCTGGTCCGGGGACATCACCCTCGCCGGGCAGCGCTCGATCGCGGCGATGGTGCCGATCTTCGACACCGGCACGCCGGCCGGATCCGCCGGTGGAGCACAGCCGCCGCAGCAGGTCGCCGTGGCGGTCGTCGTCGCTGCCTACCCGACGTTGGGGGAGCGGGCCGGGGAGCTGCTGCCCGACCTGATCACCTTCCTGGGCTCGGGTCTGGCGATCGGCGTGGCCGGATCCTGGCTGCTGGCCCGCCTGGTCAAGCGGCGCACGCGCGGGCTGGAGCCGGCCGACATCGCGGCCCTGGCCGACCAGCGTGAGGCGCTGCTGCATGCCGTGCGTGAGGGCGTCGTCGCCGTCGGTGCCGACGGCACGATCACCGTGCTCAACGACAGCGCCCGGGCCCTGCTCGCGTTGGGGACGACCGACGGCGAGGGTGCCACGGTCGACGACCTCGCGGTGAGCGAGGAGGTGCGCGAGCTGCTGCTCGGCGATGCCGACGTCCGGGACCGGGTGCTGGTGGTCGGCGACCGGGCGCTGGTCGCCAACCGCAACCGGGTGCGGCACGCCGGCCGCGTCGTCGGCGCCGTCACCACGCTGCGGGACCGCACCGACCTGCTGGCGATGCAGAGCGAGCTGACCGCGCGTGAGTCGATCACCGAGACGTTGCGGGCGCAGACCCACGAGTTCAACAACCAGCTGCACATCATCTCGGGGCTGGTGCAGCTGGAGGAGTACGAGGAGGTGAGCGCGATCATCGGGACCATCACCCGGCGTCGCGCGGAGATCAACGAGCGGGTCACCGCGGTGGTGCACGACCCGGCGGTGGCCGCCCTGCTCGTCGCCAAGATGAGCCTGGCTGCCGAGCGTGGCGTGGAGATCGCGCTGGCCGCGGACACCGACCTGCCGGCGCTGGACCCGGACCTGTCCGCCGACGTCGGCACGGTGCTCGGCAACCTGGTCGACAACGCGGTCGATGCGACCGTCTCCGCGGGCGGTCCGCGGATCGACGTCCGGCTGCGGGTCGACGACGGCGCGGTCGCCGTCCAGGTGGCCGACACCGGCGCCGGCGTGGACCCGGACCTCGCGCCGGAGATCTTCCGCCGGGGCTGGAGCACCAAGCCCAGCGACGCGAGTGGTCGCGGCGTCGGCCTGGCGCTGGTGCAGGTGATCTGCGCACGCCGGGGCGGCCATGTCTCGGTGCACAATCAGGCAGGCGCCGTCTTCACCGCGGCGCTGCCGACCATGCCGAGGAGTGAGTGAGGGTGTCTGCCGAGTTGCGGGTCCTGATCGTCGACGACGACTTCATGGTGGTCTCCATCCATACCCGCTTCGTGGACCGGATGGAGGGCTTCACGGTGGTCGGCTCGGCCGGCAGCGGGGCGGAGGCGCTGGCCCGGATCGCCGAGCTGCGCCCGGACCTGGTGCTGCTGGACGTGCACCTTCCCGACATCACCGGCATCGAGGTGCTGCGCCGGCTGCGCGGCGAGGGCGACGACGTCGGGGTGCTGATGGTGACGGCGGCGCGCGAGGCGGAGACCGTGCGGGCGGCTGCTGCGGCGGGCGCGGCCCATTACCTCGTCAAGCCGTTCGAGTTCGACGACCTGCGGGTGCGGATGGAGCGCTACGCCGAGCAGGCCCGGATGCTGGCCGACGTCGCGCCCCAGCAGGACGCGATCGATGCCGTCTTCGCGGCGGGCCCGGCTCGTGGCGCCCAAGCGCTGCCCAAGGGGTTGAGCGGGCCCACGCTCGCCACGGTGCAGAGCGCGTTGCAGGCGGCCCCCGGCGGAGAGCTGTCGGCGAGCGAGTGCGCCGAGGCGGTCGGCATCTCGCGGGTCTCGGCGCGGCGCTACCTGGAGCACCTGATCGAGCGGCGGCAGGTGGAGGTGCATCTCAAGTACGGCGGCGCCGGGCGCCCCGAGCGGAGATACCGCCTGCGGTGAGGTCCGATTCCCGCTAGGAACACGCGTTGAGGCGAGGCAGGATGAAGGCATGTTCACCGATGCCGAGGCCTGCTACCGGGCAGTCAAGAGCCGCGACCGTCGCTTCGACGGTCGCTTCTTCACGGCAGTGCGCACCACCGGCATCTACTGCCGGCCCTCCTGCCCGGCACGCACCCCGGCACCGGAGAACGTCACCTTCCATCCCACCGCGGCAGCCGCCCAGGCGGCCGGGTACCGGGCCTGCAAGCGCTGCCTTCCCGACGCCACGCCCGGCAGCCCGCAGTGGGACGTGGACGCCGATCTGGCCGGACGTGCCATGCGACTGATCGCCGACGGCGTCGTCGACCGTGACGGGGTCGAGGGGCTGGCCGCACGACTCGGCTACACCTCGCGGCATCTCGGACGCGTGCTCACCGCCGAGCTGGGGGCTGGTCCGCTCGCGCTGGCCCGCGCCCAGCGGGTGCAGACCGCTCGGGTGCTGATCGAGACCACGACGCTGACGATGAGCGAGATCGCGCATGCCAGCGGCTTCGGCAGCATCCGGCAGTTCAACGACACGGTGCGCGAGGTCTACGCGACTTCGCCGTCGGAGCTGCGGGGCCGGAGGCGGCTGACGAGATCGGCTGCGCGCCCGACTGCGACGCGCGGCCAGATCGACGTCGCGGTGCCGGTGCGCACGCCCTTCGCCGGGGCCCGGCTGTGGGAGTTCCTGGCGGCACGCGCCGTGCCCGGCCTGGAGGTCGCCGAGCCGTCGGACTCCGGTGGCGGCAGCTACGCACGGTCGCTGGACCTGCCTTACGGTCCTGCCCTGGTCAGGATCCACCTGCGCGACGAGCCGGCGCCGGCCGCCACGGCCCAGGTGCCGTTGACGCTGTGGCTGACCGACGTGCGCGACACCGGTGCCGCCGTCGAGCGGGTGCGCCGGCTGCTCGACGCGGACTGCGATCCGATGGCGGTCGACGACGCATTGGCGGCCGACGGCCGCCTGGCGCCCTTGGTGGCAGCGGCTCCCGGACTCCGGGTGCCCGGCCACGTGGACGGCGCCGAGGTCGCGGTCCGGGCCGTCCTGGGCCAGCAGGTCAGCGTCGCCGCCGCGCGCACCCAGGCAGCCCGGCTGGCGGCCGCCTACGGCAAGCCCTTGGCGGTGAGCCAGATCGAGCAGATCACCCACCTCTTCCCGACGCCGGACACCCTGGCCGGGCTCGACCCGGCGACGCTGCCGATGCCGGCCTCGCGGGGCCGTGCCTTGGTCGCACTCGCGGCAGCTCTGGCGGACGGCGAGGTGGTGCTCGATCGCGGTGAGGCGCGTGCGGAGGTTCGGCGCAGACTCCTCGCGCTGCGCGGGATCGGGCCCTGGACGGCCGACTACATCGCGCTGCGAGCGCTCGGCGACCCGGACGTCTTCCTGCCCGGTGACCTGGTGATCCGCCAGGCGTTGGCCGAGCTCGGCGTCGCGGCCGGTGCGGTGGAGGAGACCGCCGCCGGTTGGCGGCCGTGGCGCTCGTACGCCCTGATGCACCTGTGGAGATGGCGCGCCGATCCGGCCGCCACGTCAACTGAGAGGATCATTGACCATGTGGACGGTCATTGAGTCGCCGATCGGCGACCTTCGCGTGGTGGCCGACGACGGTGCCATCACCGCGATCGAGTTCTCCCCGTTCAAGGTGGACGCCGAGATCGGGGAGCAGGCCGACGAGGACGCCGTGCTCGCAGAGGCGGTGAGCCAGCTGAGCGCCTACTTCCGCGGGGAGCTCAAGGAGTTCAGCCTGCCGCTGGCGCCGCAGGGGACCGCCTACCAGCAACGGGTCTGGGAGCAGCTGCAGCTGATCCCGTGGGGCGTGACCGCCTCCTACGGGGAGATCGCGCACCGGCTCGGCCAGACGAATGCGGCCTCGCGCGCGGTGGGAACGGCCAATGGCCGCAACCCGATCCCGATCGTGATCCCGTGCCATCGGGTGATCGGCGCGAACGGCTCCTTGACCGGCTATGCCGGAGGGATGACACGCAAGCAGACCCTGCTGGACCTGGAGTCCGAGGCCGAGGGCCTGTTCTGAGAGGCCGCTAGGCCTGCTTGCGCGTGGCCTGGCCGACGGCGGCACCGACCGCAGCCAGCGGAACCATGCTGAACAACATCATCGGGATGAAGACCGCCAGGTCGGTGCGCAGGATCTCGGAGTCCCACTCGCCGTCGATCAGGGCGATGCTGAACGGGAATCCGGCGCCGATCACCAGCGCGACGATCGACCAGGCGGTCAACGAGATCGCGAATCCGTGACGGCGGGCGTCGAAGAGGCTCCAGACCAGGCAGCCCGCCCAGATCGTGGCGAAGAGCAGCAGTCCGGCACCGATGTTCGCGCCACCGTCGTCAGGCCCCATCCGCCAGACGAGACTGAACACAGCGGTGACCGCAACTGCGGCGAGGACGCGGACCGGGACCAGGTAGAGAAGGCGTGACATGCCTCCAGTCCATCGTGGACGGAGCGACCGCGCCACCGCTGTGCTACCTGGGCCCGGCTGAGTACGGCTACTCAGCAGCCGCGCGCCGGAGCGACTCGGAGAGACGCTCGGCGGCGGCCATCACCGCGGGAGCGTGCATCCGGCCGGGCTGACGCGACAGCCGCTCGAGGGGCCCGGAGACGGAGACGGCGGCGATGATCTTGCCGCTGGGGGAGCGGACCGGCGCGGAGACCGAGGCGACGCCCTGCTCGCGCTCGCCGACGGACTGGGCCCAGCCGCGGCGACGGATTCCGGAGAGTGCCGTTGCCGAGTACGCCGCGTTCTGCAGGCCGCGGTGCATCCGCTCCGGGTCCTCCCACGCGAGCAGCACCTGGGCGGCGGAGCCGGCGCGCATGGTCAACTGGGAGCCGACCGGGATCGTGTCGCGCAGACCGCTCGGGCGCTCGGCGGCGGCTACGCAGACGCGGTGCTCGCCCTGGCGGCGCCACAGCTGCGCGGACTCGCCGGTGATGTCGCGCAGCCGGGCGAGCACCGGGCCCGCGGCTGCCAGCAGGCGGTCCTCGCCGGCGGCCGCGGAGAGCTCGGAGAGACGCGGGCCCAGCACGAAGCGGCCCTGCATGTCGCGCGCCACCAGACGGTGGTGCTCCAGGGCCACGGCGAGCCGGTGGGCGGTGGGGCGAGCCAGCCCGGTACCGGCGACCAGGCCGGCGAGCGTGGCCGGGCCGGCCTCGAGGGCGGCAAGTACGAGTGCCGCTTTGTCGAGAACGCCGACTCCGCTAGAGTTGTCCATATGGCAATACTGCCGTCTCAGATCGTGGAATGCAAGGCCTGACATCAGGCCGCCAGCTCAGGGTCGGAGAAAGACCGTTACGAACCCAGTGGAGGAAGCCATGGGCAAGACTCTTTCCGAGAAGGTGTGGGACGAGCACGTCGTCCGGAGTGCGGAAGGCGAGCCCGACCTGCTCTTCATCGACCTCCACCTGATCCACGAGGTCACCTCCCCGCAGGCCTTCGACGGTCTCCGCCTGGCCGACCGCACGGTGCGCCGTCCGGACCTGACCCTGGCCACCGAGGACCACAACGTCCCGACCCTCGACTGGGACAAGCCGATCGCCGACCCGGTGAGCCGCACCCAGATCGAGACGCTGCGCAAGAACTGCGAGGAGTTCGGCGTCCGGATCCACCCGCTCGGCGACATCGAGCAGGGCATCGTGCACGTGGTCGGTCCGCAGCTGGGCCTGACCCAGCCGGGCATGACCATCGTCTGCGGCGACTCGCACACCGCGACCCACGGCGCCTTCGGTGCGATCGCGCACGGCATCGGCACCTCCGAGGTGGAGCACGTGCTGGCCACTCAGACCCTGCCGCAGGCCAAGCCGAAGACCTTCGCCGTCACCGTGAACGGCACCTTGTCCGAGGGCGTCACCGCCAAGGACCTCATCCTGCACATCATCACCAAGGTCGGCACCGGTGCCGGCATGGGCTACATCGTGGAGTACCGCGGCGAGGCGATCCGCGCCCTGTCGATGGAGGCCCGGATGACGGTCTGCAACATGAGCATCGAGTGGGGCGCCAAGGCGGGCATGATCGCGCCTGACGAGACCACGTTCGCCTACCTCAAGGACAAGCCCGAGTCGCCCAAGGGGGCGGAGTGGGACGCTGCCCTCGCACACTGGAAGACGTACGTCACCGACGAGGACGCGGTCTTCGACAAGGAGGTCGTGATCGACGCGGCCGACGTCACCCCGTGGGTGACCTGGGGAACCAACCCCGGCCAGGGTGCTGCCCTGGGCGACACGGTCCCCGCGCCGAGCGACTTCGACGACGCCATCGAGCGCACCGCGGCCGAGAACGCCCTTGCCTACATGGGACTGACCGCCGGCACGCCGCTGCGTGAGATCGCCATCGACACCGTCTTCGTGGGCTCGTGCACCAACGGCCGGATCGAGGACCTGCGCCTCGCCGCCGAGATCCTCGAGGGCCACAAGGTCGCCGAGGGCACCCGGATGCTGATCGTTCCCGGCTCCGCCCGGGTCCGGCTGCAGGCCGAGGCCGAGGGGCTGGACAAGGTCTTCCTCGCCGCCGGTGCCGAGTGGCGCGGCGCGGGCTGCTCGATGTGCCTGGGCATGAACCCGGACACCCTGGCGCCCGGTGAGCGCAGCGCGTCCACCTCGAACCGCAACTTCGAAGGTCGCCAGGGCAAGGGCGGCCGCACCCACCTGGTGTCGGTTCCGGTGGCCGCGGCCACCGCGATCCGCGGCACCCTGTCCTCGCCTGCCGACCTCGCGCCGGCCACGGTCTGAACGGAGAGAGAACGATGGAGAAGTTCACCACCCACACCGGTGCCGGCGTTCCGCTGCGCCGCAGTGACGTCGACACCGACCAGATCATCCCGGCCGAGTACCTCAAGCGGGTCACCCGGACCGGCTTCGAGGACGGCCTCTTCGCGGCCTGGCGCAACGACCCGGAGTTCGTGCTGAACCAGGACGCCTACGCCGCGGGCACCGTGCTGGTCGCCGGCCCGAACTTCGGCACCGGCTCCTCGCGCGAGCACGCTGTCTGGGCGCTGCAGAACTACGGCTTCAAGGTCGTCATCTCGCCGCGCTTCGGTGACATCTTCCGTGGCAACTCGGGCAAGGCGGGCCTGCTCACCGTGCAGCTCGACGAGGACGTCGTGGTCTCGCTGTGGGAGTACCTGGAGGCCACCCCCGGCTCCGAGATCACCGTCGACCTCGAGGGCCTGACGATCACCGCGGGTGACCTCTCGGTCGCGTTCGAGATCGACGAGTACGTCCGCTGGCGTCTGCTGAACGGCCTCGACGACATCGGCATCACGTTGTCCCACGAGGCAGACATCGCGGCGTTCGAGGCCTCGCGGCCGAGTTGGAAGGCCGCCACGCTGTGACGTGTCGCTAGCA
>NZ_BAAALG010000017.1:150024-169317 GCF_039528155.1 Nocardioides dubius
GCCTTTGGAAATAAGGCGATTCCTTCCATTCCTGGACGCCTTTGAAGAGCAAAGGTGACCAACTTCTCAGTGCAAAAGAGGTCCGATGGGCAGGAGATGACCTTGACTTCGTGGAAAAAATCTTCCGCGATTTGCGGCGTGGCGATTGTCCAGAGGGCCTTGAATACCTAGCGTGCACACAAGATGCCGGTCAAATGGCCGGCTCCGGAAGTTCATTGGAAGGGAAGCTAGTGAACAAGACTGAGCTGATCGACGCGCTCGCTGCGCGTTTCGAGGGGAACCGCAAGGCGGCAGCGCACGCGCTCGAATCGGTGCTCGACACCATCACGCGTGAGGTCGTCAAGGGCGAGAAGGTGGCCATCACCGGATTCGGGTCGTTCGAGAAGCGCGTTCGCGATGCTCGTTGGGTCCGCAACCCGCGCACCGGTGAGCGGCTCAAGGCCAAGAAGACCGCCGTGCCGAAGTTCACCGCGGGCGCCGACCTCAAGAACATCGTCTCCGGAGCCAAGAAGCTGCCCAAGCTGACGGTGAAGAAGGCTGCTGCTCCGGTGAAGAAGGCCGCCGCAGCCGCTCCCGCCGCCAAGAAGACGGCCACCAAGGCTGCTGCTCCGGCGAAGAAGACGGCGACCAAGGCCGCCGCCAAGAAGGCGCCCGCGAAGAAGACGGCCACCAAGGCCGCTGCTCCGGCGAAGAAGACGGCGACCAAGGCCGCCGCCAAGAAGGCGCCCGCGAAGAAGACCGCCACCAAGGCCGCTGCTCCTGCCAAGAAGACGGCCACCAAGGCCGCTGCTCCGGCGAAGAAGACGGCGACCAAGGCCGCCGCCAAGAAGGCGCCGGCCAAGAAGGCGCCCGCGAAGACGGCTGCCAAGAAGGCCCCGGCCAAGAAGGCCCCGGCGAAGAAGGCCACCGCCAAGAAGGCTGCCAAGTAGCAGCGAACCACGAAGGGCCGTTGTGGCTCAGTCCTGGTGACTGGGCCGCAGCGGCCCTTTCGCATCGCCTGCGCTCGCGCTGGCGATCGGCGGCAGGAGGGCCTGCCGAGGACGGGCCGTCAGGTCTGCTCGTCGATGCCGACCGCGGCGCGGGTGTGGGAGCCGACCCCGAGCACGATCGCCTTCGCCAGGTCAATCGCGTCGTCGACGTCCTGTCGCAGGGTGCGCAGTGTCCCCACGATCTCCTCGGCACCCCCGTCGAGATGCCGTTGTGCGGAGTCCAGGCCGAATCTCGGGGCGAAGTCGTCGGCCCGGGATGCGTGGTAGAGCACGGTGCCGGTGCCGGCCGCATCGCGAACGAACGCGGTGCCTGCCGGCGCCGCCGTCAGCGCGGCATCGAGGTCGGAGCCCTGCAAGGACGGCAGATCCGCGCACAGCGCGGCGATCGCCGAGCCCGGCCAACGTCGCTCGGCCTCCAACGCAGCCTGAGTGAGGCTGGCATTGAGATCGCCGCTGACGCCGTCCGGGATCACCGTGCAGCCCGCCTCGCGGGCGAGCGCGGCGAACCTGAAGTCGTCGGTCACCACGAGCACCGCGGCGACACGGCTGGCGGAGCGCACCGCGGCGATGGCGTCGAGGGCGAACGCGGTGGCCAGGGCCACCCGTTGCTGATCAGGGAGGTCGCCGAGTCTCGACTTGCCGACCTGGGGTGGCTTGACCGGGATCAGCACAACGTGGTGGGCAGGGCTCGACATGATGGTCGATTCTCTCATCACGATGCGAAGTGTGCGTGGCCGGGAGCGGACAGGAGCACTAGCGAGTAACCTGCTGGTCGAGGTTGGCGACGTCAGGAAGGGGCAGTGCCGCGTGAGGGTGCGTAAGCTCGATCGGCCACGAGGCTGGGGCTTTGTGGTCGGGGCCGCGATCCTCAAGCCGTTGCTCTTCGCCACGACCAGGCATCAGTGGATCGACGGGACGAAGATCCCGGCGACGGGTGGCTGCGTGTTGGTCGTCAACCACATGACCCACGTCGACCCGCTCACCACGGCGCACTTCGTCTACGACCACGGACGCCTGCCGCGGTATCTGGCCAAGGCGGGGCTCTTCAAGAGCAAGGTGCTCGGCACCTTCCTGCGCGGTGCCGGCCAGATCCCCGTCGAGCGGCTCACCACCGAGGCCGTCGGCGCCTACGCGGCGGCGGTGGCCGCCGTCGAGGCCGGCGAGTGCGTCGTGGTCTACCCCGAGGGCACCATCACCCGCGACCCGGACCTGTGGCCGATGACGGGCAAGACCGGCGCCGCGCGGATCGCGTTGGCCACCGGCTGCCCGGTGATCCCGGTCGCGCACTGGGGCGCCCAGGAGCTGCTGGCGCCCTACGCCAAGCGACCGGATCTCTTTCCTCGCAAGAAGGTCGTCTATCAGGTCGGCGACCCGGTCCCGTTGGACGACCTGCGGGCGGAGCCGATCAGCCCCGAGGTGATCCACCAGGCGACGGACCGGATCATGGACGCGATCACCGCGTTGCTGGCCGGGCTGCGAGACGAGACACCGCCGGCCGAGCGGTTCGATCCACGCAAGCGCGGGGTCAAGGAGATCGGCAATCCACACAGTGACGACGAGAAGGGCGGAGGCCGTCGATGAGCAAGGTGGCGGTATTCGGTGCAGGTTCGTGGGGAACGGCCTTCTCCATGGTGCTGGCGGACGCCGGCAGTGACGTCGCGCTGTGGGCGCGGCGCGAGGACGTGTGCGCCAACATCAACGAGCGCCACGAGAACAGCGACTACCTGCCCCAGATCGCGTTGCCGCATCAGATCAGCGCCACCCACGATCCGGAGCGGGCAGCCGCCGGTGCCGACGTCGTGGTGCTCTCGGTGCCGTCGCAGACCCTGCGTGAGAACCTCAGCAACTGGGCGACGATGATCCCGCCCGACGCCCTCGTGGTCTCGCTGATGAAGGGCGTCGAGCTCGGCACCCTGGAGCGGATGAGCGAGGTGATCAGCGACGTCGCCGACATCGATCCGCGCCGGATCGCCGTCGTCACCGGACCCAACCTGGCGAAGGAGATCGCGCGTCGTGAGCCTGCTGCCTCCGTCGTCGCCTGTGTCGACGACGACAACGTGCGCCGGCTGCAGAAGCTCACGCACAGCAAGGCGTTCCGGCCCTACACCTCCCACGACGTGGTCGGCTGCGAGGTCGGCGGTGCCTACAAGAACGTGGTGGCGCTCAGCGTCGGCATGGCGGTGGGCCTCGGCTTCGGCGACAACACCACGGCGTCGGTGATCACCCGTGGTCTGGCCGAGACCGCGCGGCTCGCCGTCGCCCTGGGCGCCAACCCGATCACCTTGATGGGGCTGGCCGGCCTGGGCGACCTGGTCGCCACCTGCTCCTCGCCCTTGTCGCGCAACCGGACCTTCGGCGAGAAGCTGGGGCAGGGGATGACCACCGAGGAGATCGTCGCCTCGACGCGTCAGGTCGCCGAGGGCGCCAAGTCGTGCAAGTCCCTGCTGGAGCTGGCCCGGCGGCACGGAATCGACGCCCCGATCGCCGAGGCCGTCGACGCCGTGATCGACGGCAAGCTCAGTGCCAACGGGCTGATGGAGGCGTTCATCGCCCGCGACACCAAGGCCGAGCTGGACTGAGGCGAACGCCTGTCGGTCGAGCGCGAGCGCTTGCGGTTCGGGCGAAGGCCGGTGCGACTACTGGAGGCTGTCGAGGCAGCGGGCGAGGTCGTCCCAGAGGTCCTCGACGTCCTCGATGCCCACCGACATCCGGACCAGGCCGTCGGGGATGGTGGCGGGCTCGGACTTCCAACGACGGCGTCGCTCGAAGGTGGACTCCACGCCGCCGAGGCTGGTGGCGTGCACCCACAGCGACGTCTTGTGGGTGAGCAGGTCCGCTGCGAGCGCGCCCTGCGCCAGCACGATCGAGATGATCGCGCCGAAGCCGGGGTAGCGCACCTCGCCGACGGCGGGGTGCTCGCCGAGGCGGCGGACCAGCTCCTGGGCGTTGGCCTGAGCGCGCTCCACCCGCAGGTGCAGGGTGCGCAGACCCCGCAGGGCCAGGTAGGACTCCATCGGGCCGGGGACGGCGCCGATCATGTCGCGACGCCCCTTCAACACCTTGAAGAGCTCCTCGTCGCGGGTGAGCACCGCACCCATCAGCACGTCGCTGTGACCGGAGATGTACTTCGTCGCCGAGTGCACCACCAGGTCGGCGCCCATCTCGAGTGGGCGCTGCAGGACCGGGGTGGCGAAGGTGTTGTCGACCACCAGGTAGGCACCTGCGGCATGGGCCGCCTCGCGGATCGCCGGGATGTCGGCGACCTCGAGGGCCGGGTTCGTCGGGCTCTCCAGCCAGACCAGGGCGGCGCCCTCGCAGGCCGCGAGCACGGCGTCCGCGTCGTTCAGGTCGACCAGCCGGGTGCGCAGCCGGCCACGGGCCTCCAGGTCGGCCATCTGCATGATCGTGCCGTTGTAGGAGTGCCGCGCCGCGACCACGACCTGATCGGTGCCGACCAGGTCCAGCACGGTGGCCGCCGCGGCCAGGCCGCTGGCGAAGGTGAGGCACTGCCCGCCCTCGAGCGCGCCGAGGGCCTCCTCGAACGCCGTCCAGGTGGGGTTGCCGTAGCGGCCGTACTCGACGTCGCCGCCCGCCACGTAGGTGGAGGCGAAGGTGACCGGCACGCTGAAGGGGGCGTCCGGCTCGCTGGCCGGGCGGCCCGCCGTGACGGCGACGGTCGTGGGGCGGTAGGAGGCTGCGTCGTGGTCGTTGGCCATGCTTCTCAGCCTAGTGGCGGCGTTCGCGGGCCCGAGCCCGGTAGGCGATGATGGAGCCGTGACCGACGCGAACGCCATCCAGCCCGACGCCACCCTCGCCGCAGACATCGACGCCTGCTGCCGCCTCACCGGGGAGTTCACCCTCCGCTCGGGTCAGGTGGCCACGGAGTACTTCGACAAGTACCTCTTCGAGTCGCAGCCGGCGCTGCTGGAGCGCGTCGCCGCGCAGATGGTGGGCCTGCTCCCCGAGGGCACCGAGCTGCTCGGCGGGCTCGAGCTCGGCGGTGTGCCGATCGCCACGATGGTCAGCGCGAAGACCGGGCTGCCGGCGCTCTTCGTGCGCAAGAAGGCCAAGGAGTACGGCACCTGCAAGCTCGCCGAGGGACCCGACGTCGCGGGTCGCCGGGTCACCCTGATCGAGGACGTGATCACCACCGGCGGCGCCGTGCGCGACGCCACGCGCGAGCTGCGTGCGGCCGGTGCCATCGTCGAGACGGTGGTCTGCGCGATCGACCGCAGCCCCGAGGGCGTCAACCCGCTGGCCGACGTCGAGCTGACCGTGCTGCCCGTGCTCACCAAGGCCGACCTCGACGCTGCGCGCGCCGAGGCCTGAGCCGAACCCGCGACCCGATAGGGTCGGGGATCGTCATGAGCGATCAGCAGCCCCAGTCCAAGCCCGTCATCGCCGTCGTCTTCGGTGGCCGTTCCAGTGAGCACGTGATCTCGTGCGCCACCGCAGGCAGCGTCCTGCAAGCCATCGACCGCGACGTCTACGACGTCGTTCCGGTCGGCATCGCCACGGACGGACGCTGGGTGCTGCCCGACGCCGACCCCGAGAAGCTGCGGATCGTCAGCGCCACCGAGCTGCCCTCGGTCGCCGGTGACGCCACCCCGGTCGCGCTGACGCCGGGCGACGGCAGTGCGCGCCTCACCTCCTCGCCGGCCGGCGAGCCGCCGCAGGTGCTGGGCAACGTGGACGTCGTCTTCCCGCTGCTGCACGGCCCCTGGGGCGAGGACGGCACGCTGCAGGGCATGCTCGAGATGGCCGGGGTGCGCTACGTCGGTGCTGGCGTGCTCGCCTCGGCGGTCAGCATGGACAAGGCCTACATGAAGGTGGTGCTCAACCAGGCCGGCCTGCCCACCATGCCGTCGGTCGTCGTCACCGCGCGGGAGTGGCGGATCGACGAGGAGGGCGCCCGTGCCAAGGTCGCCGAGCTGGGCTACCCGGTCTTCGTGAAGCCGGCCCGGGCCGGGTCGTCGATGGGCATCTCCAAGGTGCACGACGCCGCTGAGCTGGAGGCCGCCATCCTCGAGGCGCAGCAGCACGACCCCAAGGTCCTCGTCGAGGGGTTCGCCGGAGGTGCCCGCGAGATCGAGTGTGGTGTGCTCGGCACCCTCGACGGCGGTGCGCAGACCAGCGTCCCGGCCGAGATCAGGATCGGCGGCGACCACGAGTTCTACGACTTCGCCGCCAAGTACCTGCCGGAGGAGAGCACCCAGCTCGACGTGCCGGCCGACCTGCCCGCCGACGTCGTCGCGCGGGTCCAGGAGCTGTCGGTCGGCGTCTTCGAGGCGGTCGGCTGTGAGGGCCTGGCCCGGGTCGACTTCTTCCTGATGCCCGACGGCTCGCTGGTCGTCAACGAGATCAACACGATGCCGGGCTTCACCCCGACCTCGATGTACCCGCGGATGTGGGCCGCCTCCGGCGTCGCCTACCCCGAGCTCGTCGAGCGTCTGATCAGCCTCGCCCTGGCCCGCGACACCGGTCTGCGCTGACCCGCGCCTCCGCGACCCGGAGATAGTCCCTGACGTTTTCGTGGTTCTCGCGCCGAAAAACCACGAAAACGTCAGGGACTATCCCGATCTCGGGGTTCAGGCGCGACGCCGAGGCGCGCTCAGACGCAGCGCTTGACCTGCTTGAGGTGGGCGAGTGCGGCGGTGGAGACCTCGGAGAGGACGCCGGCCGGTGGGCGACGCTCGGCGGGCATGTCGATGCGCACGGTGGGGCTCATCCCGATCGTGGTCATGCTGAGGTCGGCGCTGGCGTCGCCGGCTTCGTCGGGGTCGATGTACCAGCCGACGCCGTTGACCTCGTCGCAGGCGGAGAAGTCGTCGAAGCCCGACGGCATGCCGACCCCGCAGGTGACGATGGTGGCCGGGTCGCCCCAGGCCCGGGCCAGCGCGTCGCCGGGATCGGTCTCGCGCTCCTCCTCGCCCTCCAGCGTGTCGGGGAGGGCGTCGAGCAGGGCACGGCAGGCGCGGGTGTCGGCGGCGTCAGGATCGGGGGAGTCGACGTCGACGGCGCCCGAGCAGGCCGTCAGTGCAGCGAGGGAGAGCAGGGCAGCAGGGAGCAGGGCGCGAGCCGTGGAGCGAGCGCCGGTGGGGCGAAGCGTCATTCTCAGATGTGCACGACGGGGCAGGTCAAGGTGCGGGTGATGCCGTCGAGGCCCTGCACCCGTGAGACCACGAGCTGACCGAGCTCGTCGACGTTGCGCGCCTCGGCGCGCACGATCACGTCGTAGGGACCGGTGACGTCCTCAGCGAGGGTGACCCCCTCGAGCGCGGAGATGGCCCGGGCCACCTCGGCGGCCTTGCCGACGTCGGTCTGGATCAAGATGTAGGCCTGTACCGTCATCGTCGCTCCCTGGGGTTCCCCGGTGGTGCGTTGTGCCCCACTCCACGCCAACCTACCGCGCGATGCGGGCGTGTCGACACCTCCACCCTGGGTGCGCTGCGATGGGATGGGGCTCATGCCTACCGCTCCACTGGATCCTGCCCTCCCGCTCTCCGAGGCCGGGGAGTTCCCGCTGATCGCAGCGATCACCGAGATCTTCGAGCAGGGCGAGTCGGTGCTGGTCGGCCCCGGTGACGACGCCGCAGTGGTGCGGATCCGCAACGGCCACATCGTGGTCTCCACCGACCTTCTGGTGGAGGGGCGTCACTTCCGTCGCGACTGGGTGCCGGCCGTCGACGTCGGGGCCCGGGCCGCGGCCCAGAACCTCTCCGACATCAACGCGATGGGCGGTGTCGCGCACTCCCTCACCGTGGGCCTGGCGGCTCCGGCGGACCTCACCGTCGGCTGGGTGCTGGACTTCGCCCGCGGCTTCGCGGCCGAGTGCGCGAAGGTGGGCGCGAGCGTGGTGGGCGGAGACGTCACCGCCTCCAACCAGCTGACCATCGCCGTCACCGTGATCGGCGGCTGCACGGTCGCGCCGGTGCTCCGCTCCGGGGCCGAGCCGGGCGACGTGGTCGCGCTCTGCGGTCGTCAGGGCTGGTCGGCCGGCGGCCTCGCGGTGCTGGCGCGCGGCTTCCGCTCGCCACGTGCCCTGGTCGAGGCCTACCGCCGTCCCGAGCCGCCCTACGACGCCGGCCGGACGGCGGCCGAGGCCGGCGCGAGCGCGATGATCGACGTCTCCGACGGCCTGGTCGCGGACGCCGGGCACATCGCGCGTGCCTCCGAGGTCGGCATCGACCTGAGCTCGGCGCGGTTCGAGGTGGCCGAGCCGCTGCATGCGGTGGGCGCTGCGCTCGGGATGGACCCGATCCAGTTCGTGCTGGGCGGGGGAGAGGACCACTCGCTGCTGGCGACCTTCCCGGCGGACACGGCCCTGCCCGAGGGCTGGCAGATCGTGGGCCAGGTCAGCGAGCCCGGTCTCGACGGCCCCGGCGTCACCGTGGACGGCGCGCCCTACGAGGGCAGCGCGGGGTGGACGCACTTCTAGCCGACGCTCAATGTGACCTCAGCGCTGGCCTGAGGCCGTTCTAGGAGCTGTGAGGTCACATTGAGCTAAATGAGCGAGGCCCCGAACCTGACGGTCCGGGGCCTCAACTGATGGAGCGTGAGGTCAGCGCGAGACCTTGCCGGCCTTGAGGCAGCCGGTGCACACGTTGAGGCGCTTGGGAGCACCGTTGACCGTGGCGCGAACGCGCTGGATGTTGGGGTTGAACCGACGCTTCGTGATCTTGCGCGACCACGGGCGGTTGTTGCCGAAGCCGGGCTTCTTGGCGCAGATGTCGCAGACGGCAGCCACCGTGTACTCCTGAATGGATCGAGGTTAGGAAACTTGTGAGTCGAGCTCCACATCGCAGGCGAGGGCCGCTCGAGCAACCGAGGTAGCGTATCTGATCAACGCCGAAAGCCTGAAATCCGCAGGAGATGAAGGTGCCTCACCTGCTGTCGCGGAGCCGCGACAAGGTCTATGGTGCCACACCCGGCTGGGCCGAACCATTAGGGTGACACCGCTGCTGAGATCCGGACGGCGGCCGACGTCGGCGTGATGAGTGGAGGAGGGCGATTCGTGGTCGAGAACACGCCCACCGACCTGCCGACCCTGGTCCGCTTCGCCGAGAGCGCCACCTCCGCCCTGGCGCTGGCGCGTGAGGAGATCGATGCGCTCAACGTCTACCCGGTCCCGGACGGCGACACCGGCACCAACCTCTTCCTGACCGTCTCCGCGGCCCGTGACGCCGTGCTCGAGGTCTGCAGCACCTCGACCGAGGTGGAGCGCGAGAAGCTGGGCGCGGCGTACGCCGCCTTCGCCCGTGGCGCGCTGATGGGCGCTCGTGGCAACTCCGGCGTGATCCTGAGCCAGTTGCTCGGCGCGATGGCGCAGCGGCTGGCCGAGGTCGGGCCGGACGACGAGGACCAGGCGGCCGCGTGGGCGGACGCGATGGTCAAGGCCACCGACGCCAGCTACGAGGCGGTCGGCACCCCGGTCGAGGGCACCATCCTCACCGTCGCCCGTGCCGCCGCCGATGCTGCGGTCGCGGCGATCCCGGCGACGCCGGGCCCGAACCCCCGTCACGGCGTGGCCGCGGTGATCACCGCCGCCGCCGAGGCCGCCCGCAAGGCGCTGGCCCGCACCCCCGAGCAGCTGCAGGTGCTCGCGGACGCCGGTGTCGTCGACGCCGGTGGTCGGGGCCTGTGCGTGGTGCTGGACGCGCTCGAGACGGTGCTCACCGGACGTCGTCCTCTGGAGACGGCCGCGGCGCTCGGGCAGCGCAGCATCCCGGTGCCGTTGCCGACCGGCGACCTCACCGCCGACGGTCCCGCCTACGAGGTGATGTACCTGCTCAACGCCGAGGACGAGCAGATCCCCGGGCTGCGCGCGGTGCTGGCCGGCCTGGGTGACTCGCTGGTCGTGGTCGGCGGCGGCGGGCTCTGGAACGTCCATGTCCACGTGGACGACGTCGGCGCCGCCATCGAGGCCGGCATCGAGGCCGGGCGCCCGCACCGGGTGCGGGTCACCCACTTCGCCGAGCAGATCGCCGAGGCGCGCCCGCGCACGCCGTCGGTGGAGGGACGCCGGATCGTCGCGGTCGCGGCGGGCGACGGCCTGGCCGAGCTCTTCGCCGAGGCGGGCGCCGTGGTGGTCCGCGGCGGCCCTGGCGAGCGGCCGAGCACCGGCATGCTGCTGCAGGCGATCCGCGACGCCGGCGTGGCCGAGGTGGTCGTGCTGCCCAACGACCCCGACTCGGTCCGCGTGGCGGAGATCGCGGCCCGCACCGCGGAGGACGAGGACGGCCTCCGGGTCGCGGTGATCCCCAGCCAGGCGCAGGTCCAAGGACTCGCCGCGGTCGCCGTCCACGAGCCCGGGCGCTCCTTCGACCAGGACGTGCTGCACATGACCGCGACCGCGAGCCATGCCCGGCACGGCGCGGTCACCGTCGCCGCCAAGCAGGCGATCACGATGGCCGGTCCGTGTGAGCCCGGCGACGTGCTGGGCGTGATCGAGGGCGACTTCGCGATCGTCGGCGCCGAGCTCGGAGCGGTCGCGGCCGGGATCGTCGACCGCCTCCTCGGCGGTGGTGGCGAGCTGGTCACCCTGGTCGCCGGGGTCGGCGGCGCGGAGCTGGCGTCGTGGTGCGAGGAGTACGTCGAGTCGGAGCACCCGACTGTCGACGTCGTGGTGTACGACGGGGGACAGGAGCGGTATCCGTTGCTGCTCTCGGTCGAATGACGTCGGAGGCACGATGAGCACGATCACCCTGGACTCGCCGATCGCCTCGGTGCTGGGCTCCACGGGCAAGGACAAGAAGAAGGTCGAGGCCTTCGTCGACAAGCTCGGGCTGCGCACCGTGGGCGATCTGCTCTGGCACTTCCCGCGCACCTACCTGCAGACCGGCGAGATCAGCCAGGTCGACCAACTCGTCGAGGGCCAGCCGCTGGCGGTGGTCGCCGAGGTGATCAGTGCCAAGGCGTTCAGCTTCACCAACCGGGCCAACGGGCGTCAGGGCAACCGCACCGAGCTGGTGGTCGCCACCAGCGGGGTGCGGCTGAAGCTGACCCTCTTCGCGAAGTCGCGCCACGTCGCGGAGTGGCACGTCGGCCAATGGCAGCCCGGCACCAAGGGCGTCTTCACCGGCAAGGTCAGCCGGTTCCGCGAGCAGTGGCAGCTCGCCCATCCGCAGATGGTCCGGATCACCGGTCAGGCGCAGGACCACCGCGAGGAGTCGGCCCTGCTGCTCGCCGAGACGATGCGCGGGCTCTTCCCGATCTACCCGACGACGGCGCCGATCGAGACCTGGGACATCGCCCGGGTGATCACCTTCGCGCTGAGCGTCCTCGACGACCTGCCCGACCCGCTCGGCAAGCAGGTCCCCGCCCAGTACGGGCTGGTAGACCTCAGCACCGCGTTGCGCGGCATCCACCTCCCCGACGACCGCCGTGAGCTGGAGGCGGCGCAACGCCGGTTCCGCTTCGGCGAGGCGTTGGTGACCCAGCTGGTGCTGGCCCGCCGCCGGGCGGCGACCCGGGTGCTGGGCGCTCAGCGCCGGGTCGGCGGCGGCAAGCTGCTGGCCTCCTTCGACGCCGCCCTGCCGTTCGAGCTGACGGCGGGCCAGCGGGAGGTGGGCGAGCAGATCGAGGCCGACCTCGCCGAGCCGCACCCGATGAACCGGCTGCTCCAGGGCGAGGTGGGCTCCGGCAAGACCCTCGTCGCGCTGCGCGCCATGATGCGGGTGGTCGACTCGGGTGGTCAGTGCGTGCTGCTGGCGCCGACCGAGGTGCTGGCGGCCCAGCACTACCGCTCGATCGTCGCCCTGATGGGCGACCTCGCGGCCGGCGGTCTGCTCGGCGGCTCCGAGCACGGCACCACGGTCACCCTGCTCACCGGCTCGATGAACAAGGCGCAGCGCACCCGCGCGCTCTCCGCGATGGCCAGCGGCGAGGCCGGGATCGCGATCGGCACCCACGCGCTGCTCGAGGAGCACGTCCAGTTCGCCGACCTCGGCCTGGTGGTGGTCGACGAGCAGCACCGCTTCGGCGTCGAGCAGCGCGCGGCGCTCACCGACAAGGCGATCATGCCGCCGCACCTGCTGGTGATGACCGCGACGCCGATCCCGCGCACCGTGGCGATGACGGTCTTCGGCGACCTGGAGGTCTCCACGCTGCGCGAGCTGCCGGCCGGTCGCGCCCCGATCCAGACCAGCGTGGTCCCGCTGCGCGACCAGCCGGCCTGGTGGGACCGGGTCTGGGCGCGGGTCCGCGAGGAGGTCGGCAAGGGCCACCAGGCCTATGTGGTCGCGCCCCGGATCGGCGGCGACGACGCGGAGGAGGGCCAGGTCGACGCGATCGACGTCGACGAGGCGGGGGAGCAGCTGCCCGGCGTGCGTGAGGGGGAGCTCAGCTCGGTCGAGAGCCTCGCGCCCGATCTTGCCGACGGCCCGCTGGCCGGCCTGCGGGTGGCCATCCTGCACGGCCGCCTCGCCGGCGAGGAGAAGGACCGCGTGATGCGGGCCTTCGCCGCCGGCGAGATCGACGTGCTGATCTCGACCACGGTGATCGAGGTCGGCGTGGACGTCGCCAACGCCACCACCATGGTGCTGATGGACGCCGACCGCTTCGGCATCTCCCAGTTGCACCAGCTGCGTGGCCGGGTGGGTCGTGGCGGCCTGCCCGGGCTCTGTCTGCTGGTCACCCAGGCAGAGCGCGGCTCACCGGCGCGTGAGCGGCTCGACGCCGTCGCGGCCAGCACCGACGGCTTCGAGCTCTCCCTGCTCGACCTGCAGCAGCGCCGCGAGGGCGACGTGCTCGGTGCCGGCCAGTCCGGCTACCGCAGCAGCCTGCAGTTCCTCAAGGTGCTGCGCGACGAGAAGACCATCCTGGAGGCGCGCGGCGCCGCCGAGGAGCTGATGGCTGCCGACCCCGACCTGCTCACCGAGCCGGGGCTGCGCGATCAGGTGACGGCCCTCGAGCTGTCGACCAAGTCCGACTACATGGAGCGCTCGTGACCAGAATCATCGGCGGCACGGCCGGTGGCCGCCGCCTGGAGACCCCGCGCGGATCGGACCTCACCAGGCCCACCTCGGACCGGGTCCGCGAGGCTCTCTTCTCCTCCATCGAGGCGTGGTGCGGCTCCTGGCAGGGGCTGCGGGTGCTCGACCTGTACGCGGGCACCGGCGCGGTCGGCCTGGAGGCGCTCTCTCGGGGCGCGGCGGCGCTCACCCTCGTCGAGCACGATCGCCCCACCGCGGCCCTGATCAGCCGCAACGCGCGGGCGCTGGGCTTCGACGCCACGGTGATCGCCGCCAGCGTGGGCACCACGCTGCGCACGCCGCCGGCCGAGCCGTTCGACCTGGTCTTCCTGGACCCGCCCTACCCGATGCCGAACAGCGACGTCGAGGCGGCGCTCGCTGCCCTGGTGCAGAACCGATGGCTGGCACCCGACGCCCTGGTGGTGGTGGAGCGGGCCAAGCGCACGGGCCTGCCACGCTGGCCGGAGGGCATCGAGCCGGGCCGGGAGCGGCGCTACGGCGAGACCGTGCTGGGATATGGTCACACCTCACCGTGAGTGTCCACGCAGCAGTTAGGGAGAACAGTGCGTAGAGCGGTCTGCCCCGGTTCCTTCGACCCGGTGACCAACGGCCACATCGACGTGATCGGCCGGGCGGCCGAGCTGTTCGACGAGGTGATCGTCGCGGTCGGCGTCAACAAGTCGAAGAACCGGCTCTTCTCGCCCGAGGAGCGGATGGACATGCTCGCCGAGGCCTGCCGCGGCATGAGCAACGTCCGCGTCGACGGCTTCACCGGCCTGCTCACCTCCTACTGCCAGGAGCGCGACGTGCGCGCGATCGTGAAGGGCCTGCGCGCGGTCTCCGACTTCGAGTACGAGCTGCAGATGGCGCAGATGAACTCCTCGCTGGCCGAGGTCGAGACCGTCTTCGTGCCGACCAGCCCCGAGTACTCGTTCCTGGCCTCGAGCCTGGTCAAGGAGGTCGCGATGTTCGGTGGCGACGTCTCCGGTCTGGTGCCCGACTTCGTCCGCGAGCGACTGGTCGTCCGCCTGGCGGAGCGTCGCCGCGCGGGCGAGGGCTGAGCGTTTTGCTGAGGAACCCGGATGCCAGGTAGCCTTGGCGTGATTTGTACGGCGTGGGACGTGGAGAAGTGAACCAGACGCAGTTGGACCCGAGAGCGCCGCTCGTGCTCGATACACGCGAGCTCGGCCGCCGCCCGGGGTCTCAGCGTGAGGAACATCGATCCGTGCCCGCGCCTACAGATCTCGGCATCGAGGTCCTCGCCGTCCCCGAAGGCTCGCCGGTCGAACTCGACCTGCGGCTGGAGGCGGTCGTCGAGGGCGTGCTCGTCACCGGTACGGCGACCGCCGCACTGGAGGGCGAGTGTGTACGGTGCCTGGAGCCGTTGACTGACCAGCTCAGCACGCGGTTCCAGGAGCTCTTCCTCAACGAGGACGGGGACGCAGTCCCCGAAGACGACGAGGAGAGCGGTGTCGGCCGGCTGGTGGGAGACCTGATCGACCTCGAGCCGTTTCTGCGGGATGCGGTGGTGCTTGCACTGCCCTTCCAGCCGCTGTGTGAGGATGACTGTCCTGGGTTGTGCATCGAATGTGGTGCGCGGCTGAAGGACGACCCCGAGCACGGGCATGAGGAGCCGATCGACCCCCGTTGGGCGGGTCTGACGGGCTTCTCGGCCGAGCCGGACAACAAAGACTGAAACAAGCAGTGGCAGACCGCGACACGCGGACTGCACAATCACGAGGAGAAGAACTGTGGCTGTCCCGAAGCGGAAGATGTCGCGCAGCAACACGCGTCACCGTCGCTCGCAGTGGAAGGCCGTCGCGCCGTCCCTGGTGAACTGCGCGAACCCCGCCTGCGATGCCAAGCACCTCCCGCACCGTGCGTGCGGCGAGTGCGGCCAGTACGGCGCGCGCAGCGACCGTCGTCAGGTCCTCTGAGCCTTCGGGCACTAGAACCCTGACCGACTACGCAGGCCTGCGAGCAGCGCTCGGGAATCCAGAGCTGGATCCCGAGCTGCTCGTGCGTGCGCTCACGCATCGCTCGTACGCCTACGAGAACGGCGGCCTGCCCACCAACGAGCGCCTGGAGTTCCTGGGCGACTCGGTGCTGGGCGTCGTCGTCACCGAAACACTGTTCCGGACGCACCCCGACCTGTCGGAGGGGCGTCTGGCGAAGTTGCGTGCCGCCGTGGTCAACGCTCGCGCGTTGGCGACGGTGGCACGCACCATCGGTCTCGGCGAGCACATCATGCTCGGCCGGGGCGAGGACACCACCGGAGGCCGCGAGAAGGCCTCGATCCTGTCCGACACCGTGGAAGCGGTGATCGGCGCGATCTACATCAGCGGTGGCTTCGAGAACGCCGGCCGGGTGATCCACCTGCTCTTCGACCCGCTGATGGCCGAGGCCGCGGAGCTGGGCGCCGGTCTGGACTGGAAGACCTCCCTGCAGGAGCTCTCCGCCGAGCGCAGCCTCGGCGTTCCCGAGTATGTGATCGAGTCCGAGGGGCCCGACCACATGAAGTCGTTCACCGCCCAGGTGCGGGTGGGCGGCAGCCTCTACGGGCACGGCGTCGGCCGCTCGAAGAAGGAGGCCGAGCAGCAGGCGGCGGAGACCGCCTACGGCGAGATCAAGGCGACGCCGATCGCCGGCGCTGCCGCCGATGCCTGAGCTGCCCGAGGTCGAGGTCGTCCGCCGCGGTGTCGAGGCACACGCGGTCGGCGCCCGGATCGAGCGGGTCGACGTCCTGCATGATCGTCCGGTCCGTCGTGACCCGGGCGGTGCGAGTGGCTTCGCCGCGGCGATGACCGGACGCCGGATCGTCGAGGCCCGGCGCCGGGGCAAGTACCTCTGGCTGCCGCTGGACAACGGCGACGCCCTGATGACCCATCTGGGGATGAGCGGCCAGCTGCTGGTGCAGCAGCCGGGCGCCGGCGACGAGCGGCACCTGCGGGTCCGCTTCACCCTGCGCGACGACGCCGGCGCGATGCGCGAGCTGCGCTTCGTGGACCAGCGGATGTTCGGCGGGGTCTGGACGTCGCCGGGTGGTGCCGAGCTGCCGGCCGAGATCGAGCACATCGCCCGCGACCTGCTCGACGAGCGGTTCGACCTCGACGACTTCGTGGCCCGGGTGCGCCGGCGCAGCTCGGGGATCAAGCGGCTGCTGCTCGACCAGACCCTGGTCAGCGGTGTCGGCAACATCTACGCCGACGAGGCGCTGTGGCGCGCGCGGCTGCACGGGGAGCGGCCGGGCGCGCGGTTGACCGCGCGCCAGGTGCGCGAGCTCGCCGCCCACGCCCGTGAGGTGATGGAGGCGGCCCTGGCCCAGGGCGGCACCTCCTTCGACGCGCTCTACGTGAACGTCAACGGCGAGAGCGGCTACTTCGACCGCTCGCTGCACGCCTACGGCCGCCAGGACGAGCCCTGCGAGCGGTGCGGGACGCCGATCCGGCGGGTCGCCTTCATGAACCGCTCCTCGTACTTCTGCCCGCGCTGCCAGCCGCGCCCGAGGCAGCGCAGGCTCACCTCAGATTGACGCCTGCCCTCCCGCGTGCGACTCTTGAAGACGGCCCGGTTCGCGCACACGCGCCCGGCAGGTTCAGTTCTTCGAAAGGGCTCTTCATGGCCAAGGCGCTTCTCGGCTACATGAGCAGCGACCGCTCCACCATCCGGCACACCGTCGAGCGTCTGGTTGCCGACAACCAGCAGCTGCGTCGTCAGGTGGCGGAGTTGGAGGCACGTCTCGAGCGGGTTCAGGCGGAGAACGCCGAGCTCACCTCCGCTCAGGCTGCCGTGCTCCTGGAGCCGATCGAGGAGATGCAGCCCGCCTGATCGCAGGCCCTGCCTGCTGTGTCGGTCGGGTGTGACAGGCTGGTCCCATCATGGCCGGACCACGCGCAGCAGACGTCCTCGGACGCATCACCCTCGTCAGCGGCTCCGAGGAGTTCCTCAGCGAGCGCAGCGTCGCCGCGGTGCGTGCCGCGGTGCGCTCCCACGACCCCGAGTTCGAGTTCGCGGAGTCGATGGCCGGTGACCTGACGATGGCGACGTTGGGGGAGATGTCCGCTCCGTCGCTCTTCTCGGCCACCCGCTGCGTGGTGGTCCGCGCGCTGGAGAACCTGCCCGAGGAGTCCGTCGAGGGCCTGCTGGCGTACGCCGCGGCACCGGTCGAGGACGTCGCCCTGGTGCTGGTGCACGGTGGTGGCCAGAAGGGCACCGGCGTGCTGAACAAGCTGCGCAAGGTGCCCGCGGTGACCGAGGTGAAGTCCCAGTCGCTGAAGCCTTCGGAGTTCGGCAAGTTCGTGGTCGGCGAGGCGCGTGCCGCAGGCGCGCGGATGGACGACGAGGCGGCCGCCTTCCTGGTCCAGGCCGTCGGCCAGGACCTGCGTGCCCTCGCCGCGGCGGTCGACCAGCTGGCCAACGACTTCCATGGCGAGCCGTTGGACATCGAGCGCGTCAAGCGCTACTTCGGCGGGCGCGCGGAGGCCAAGTCCTTCGCGGTAGCCGACGCCGCCTTCTACGGGCGGCGCTCTGCGGCGCTGGAGGAGCTGCGCTGGGCGCTGGACGGCGGCACCGCGGCCGTGCTTGTGACCTCCGCCTTCGCCGGTAGCGCTCGCGGCCTGGCTCGCTACATCTCCGCCCCGCGCGGGATGCGCGAGGGGGAGTTGGCCAAGGAGGTCGGCGTGCCGCCCTGGAAGCTGCGCACGCTGCGTGACCAGGCGCGTGGCTGGAGCCGCGACGGCATCGCCGGCGCGATCAACGCGGTGGCCCGTGCCGACGCCGACATCAAGGGCGCCGCGCACGACCCGGCCTACACCCTCGAGCGGCTGGTGCTCACCATCGCGGATCTCCGCGACGGCCGCTGAGGCGTGCTCCGGTAGGCCCCCGCCAGGCGGAACGTCAGCAAATGCGAGAAGGCGCCGCTCCGAGGAGCAGCGCCTTCTTCAAGCGTGGGTGCCGATCAGAGGCTGGCAGCCTGCTTCGCGATGGCCGACTTGCGGTTGGCGGCCTGGTTCTTGTGGATGACGCCCTTGGAAGCGGCCTTGTCCAGCTTGCGGCCGGCCTCGCGCGCTGCAGCAACAGCGGCGTCCTTGTCGCCACCAGCGGCAAGCTCACGGAACTTGCGGACGGCGGACTTCAGACCGGTCTTGACAGCCTTGTTGCGCTCGCGCGCAATCTCGTTCTGTCGGTTCCGCTTGATCTGGGACTTGATGTTAGCCACTAGCCTGAGCCTCGATTTGTTGAAGGTACTACGGTCACGGGAAGTTCTGGGTGCGGTGCGTGCGCACGCCGCCAGGGCAGGCACCACACACGCGAATGGAAACTCTAACAGCGGCGCTCGGCAGGCTCAAATCGGAGCCCTAGGGCCGAGGCCATCCGCGGCGGCGGCAGAGCCAGTCCGCTGCGGCAACGGTAAGGCGTCGCTGGTGCTCGCGCAGAAACGGCGAGTTGTGGGGCACCGGGCGCGAGCAGGCCCGGGCGTACCAGGTGAGCTGCAGGGCGAGGAGTGCGTCGACGTGCTCGGTGCGCACGCCGGCCAGCGTGGGGAGGGTGCTCAGCAGCGCCTCGGCGTCGACGCCATCCGCGTAGGCGCTGGTCAGCAGCATCACGGCGTCGAGCCAGCCGGCCCCGCGGGTGGGCCAGGCCCAGTCGGCGAGCAGGGTCTGCTCGGGGTCGAGCAGGAAGTTGTCGCCGCGAGCCTCGCTGTGCACCAGCCGGTCGCCGTCGGTCGCGGCGGGCACCAGCTCGAGGAGGTCGGCCAGGGCGTCGATCGGCAGGTCGGGGAAGGCCGCCAACGCCCAGGGCAGCGATTGGGCGACGTCGGCGAAGTCGTCCGCGAACGGCGTCAGGGGGAGGGTGTCGCCTGCCCGGTGCTCGCCGATCGTCGCGGCGACCTCCAGGCAACGGGCGAGCTCGTCGTCCTCCCAGGGTGCGAGCGGGGTCAGCCCCGGCGCGTGCTCGATCGCGAGCACCACCCAGTCGCTCTCGTGGAACCAGGTCAGCGCGGGGATCGGGAGCCGGGCGTCGAGCCGGTGCAGCCACTCGGCCTCGGTGCGGTAGGAGGCGGCGACGGCCCGCTGCGCCTGGACGGAGGCGGCCTTGACGAAGTGCCGGCCGCCGTCGTCGGTGGTGAGCACCGAGGCGAACCCGGGGGTGAAGCCCTGCTGGCAGGAGGTCGCCTCGACGACAGTGCCGACCTGGCGCTCCACCTCGCCGCGGATGTGCGGCGGCAGGAAGCGCCACTCCAGGCGGTGCGCGGTGCGCTCGGGGAGCACGGAGACGGTCAGCACCCGACCATCCAACCCGACCCGGGCGCGAAAAAGGCGCGATGACGA
>NZ_BAAALG010000017.1:169347-175536 GCF_039528155.1 Nocardioides dubius
GTTGCTGGCTCAGCCGGTCACCGGTACCGGGTGGTGCACACGTAGGTGTGCAGCTTGGCACCCTTGCCGACCTTGGCCTTGGCCTTGCGGACGGCGGCCTTCTTGGTGAAGGCGATCGCGCCCCGGTACTTGACGATCTGGCCGCCCTTGACCCGCACGGCGACGGCGCCGCAGCCGTTGCGCACCCACAGCACGGTGCGGCAGCCGGCCGTGTCGGAGCGGCTCTTGCAGTGCTTGACCGCGGCCTTCTTGGCCCGGGCCTTGGTGGCCTTGTCGTAGGCCCAGCCGCTCCAGCCGTCGTTCACGTTCAGGGCGATCGCGCCGAAGTTGACCCGTCGGGCCGCGACCTTGCCGGCGACGTCGTCAGCGGTGCTGCTGGTGGCGCCTGCGGCCGGCGCGGCGGAGGCCGGGGAGAAGGCCGAGAAGACGCCGAGCGTGAGCAGCAGCGCCACGCCCAGTGCCCCCAGGCCGTTCAGCACGCCGGACTTGTGGTTGCTCATGGAATGACTCCCTCCGAGATGGAGCCGACGGTTCCGCCGGCCACTGCAGCCCTACCCGGGAGGCTGCAGACCAAACCTAGGCGCGGGGATTTCGCCGTGCCTCCCCAACGTTCGGTACCTGTCGTCGGCGGACAGCGACTGCTGGTTTGGCCTGCTCGCATGGGAGGATGGAGAGCCGTACTCGATCCACCGAAAGTGCACCCGTGAACAACGCACCCCAGCCCGGGCACACCGATCCCGCGATCATCCGCAACTTCTGCATCATCGCGCACATCGACCACGGCAAGTCGACCCTTGCCGACCGGATGCTGCAGCTCACCGGTGTCGTCGGCGAGCGGGAGGCCAAGGCGCAGTACCTCGACCGGATGGACATCGAGCGCGAGCGCGGCATCACCATCAAGAGCCAGGCCGTGCGGATGCCGTGGACGGTCACCGAGGGCAACGAGGCGGGCGCCGAGCCGGGCACCTACGTGCTCAACATGATCGACACCCCCGGTCACGTCGACTTCACCTACGAGGTCTCGCGCTCGCTGCAGGCGTGTGAGGCCGCGATCCTCCTGGTCGACGCCGCGCAGGGGATCGAGGCGCAGACGCTGGCCAACCTCTACCTGGCGCTGGGCCAGGACCTGCACATCATCCCGGTGCTCAACAAGATCGACCTGCCGAGCGCGAACATCGAGAAGTACGCACTCGAGCTGGCCAACCTGGTCGGGTGCGAGCCGGAGGACGTGCTGCTCACCTCCGCCAAGACCGGCCTCGGCGTGGAGCGGCTGCTCGACGAGATCGTCAAGCAGATCCCGGCACCGGTCGGCGTCGCGGACGCACCGGCCCGTGCACTGATCTTCGACTCGGTCTACGACACCTACCGCGGCGTGGTCACCTACGTCCGGGTGGTCGACGGCGAGCTCTCGCACCGCGACAAGATCAAGATGATGTCGACCGGTGCGCTGCACGAGATGCTCGAGGTCGGCGTGATCAGCCCCGAGCCGATGAAGGCCGGCAAGATCGGCGTCGGCGAGACCGGCTACCTGATCACCGGCGTGAAGGACGTGCGCCAGTCGCGGGTGGGCGACACCGTCACGGTGAGCTCGCGCCCGGCCACCGAGTCGCTGGGCGGCTACCAGCACCCGAACCCGATGGTCTACGCCGGTCTCTACCCGATCGACGGCGACGACTACCCGGTCCTGCGCGACGCGCTGGAGAAGCTCCAGCTCAACGACGCCGCGCTCACCTTCGAGCCGGAGACCTCCGGTGCGCTCGGCTTCGGCTTCCGGTGCGGATTCCTCGGCCTGCTGCACATGGAGATCAGCCGCGAGCGACTGGAGCGGGAGTTCAATCTCGACCTGATCTCGACCGCGCCCAACGTGGTCTACGAGGTGGTCATGGAGGACGGCACGCAGCACACCGTCACCAACCCGAGCGAGTACCCCGAGGGCAAGATCCACGAGGTCCGCGAGCCGGTCGTGAACGCGACGATCCTGGCGCCGTCGGACTACATCGGCACGATCATGGAGCTGTGCCAGAACAAGCGCGGCAACCTGCTCGGCATGGACTACCTCTCCGAGGACCGGGTCGAGATGCGCTACACCCTGCCGATGGGCGAGATCGCCTTCGACTTCTTCGACCAGCTCAAGTCCAAGACCAAGGGCTACGCCTCGCTGAACTACGAGCGCTCGGGCGACCAGGCCGCCGACCTGGTCAAGGTCGACATCCTGCTCCAGGGCGAGCCGGTCGACGCGTTCTCGGCGATCGTGCACCGTGAGGCCGCCTACGGCTACGGCGTGGCGATGGCCTCCAAGCTCAAGGACCTGATCCCGCGCCAGCAGTTCGAGGTGCCGATCCAGGCCGCGATCGGCGCGCGGGTCATCGCGCGCGAGAACATCCGCGCGATCCGCAAGGACGTGCTCGCCAAGTGCTACGGCGGCGACATCAGCCGCAAGCGCAAGCTGCTGGAGAAGCAGAAGGAGGGCAAGAAGCGGATGAAGATGGTCGGCCGCGTCGAGGTCCCCCAGGAGGCGTTCGTGGCCGCGCTGTCCACCGGCGGTGGCGGCACCGAGAAGGCGACCGCCAAGAAGTGACGGCGCACCTCGCGGCGGTCAACACCGGGGCGGTCCGCAAGGTGCCCTGGGGCGGACGCGGGCGGGGCACCCGCAGCGCGATCACCAAGTCGCCGGCCTCGGGCGCGGTCCAGGTGACCCGTCTCGGGCTGGTCGGCGACGAGCAGGCCGATCTGCGGCACCACGGTGGGCCGGACCGCGCGCTCTACGCCTTCGCCGTCGAGGATCTGCGGCGCTGGGCCGGCGAGCTCGGTGGCGAGCTCGCGCCGGGAGACTTCGGCGAGAACCTGACCACCGCCGGCATCGACGTCAACGCCGCGCTGGTGGGGGAGAGGTGGCGGATCGGCACCGCACTGGTCCAGGTCTGCTGGGTGCGCACGCCCTGCTTCAAGTTCCAGGCCCGGCTCGGCGAGCTGGGCTTCGAGACCGCCGGCTGGCTCAAGCGGTTCACCGCCGATGCCCGCCCGGGTCCGTACCTGCGGGTCCTGGAGGAGGGGGTGGTGCAGGCCGGCGACGAGATCGTGGTGGTGGATCGTCCTGAGCACGACGTCTCGGTCTCGCAGATGTTCCGGATCGTCACCACCGAGCGCGAACGACGGCACGAGCTGCTGGCGATCGGCCACGCGCTTCCGGAGTTCGTGCGCGCCGACATCCTCGCCTGAGCCGACCGCCCTACTCGGCGTCGAGCAGGGCGACCAACATCTGCACCAGGTCGTCGACGATCGGGTCGATCGGGCCCGACTGCCGGTCGTGCTCGCGCTCGTACTCCTGGTCGGCGAGGGCGCGCACGCTGACCTGCGCCAGCCAGCGCATCCGCCGGGCGAAGGTGGCCAGGTCCAGGTGGCTCAGCCGGGAGCGCAGGGCACCCTCGAGCACCTTCATGTGCTCGGGGCGGGGTGCGATCTCCTCGGCGCGGTGACCGCCGTGCAGGGTGACCACCTGGGTCAGGAAGCGCAGGTACCAGGTGGGATGCGCGGCGTCGCCGCGATCGACCATCTCGGCCAGGGGGAGGACGAAGCAGCGGACCAGGTCGCCCAGCGGGGCCTGCTCCGGCCGCTCGCCGAGGGCGTCGAGCAGCTCCTTGCGACGCTGCTCGACGTCGTCGGAGCGGTGCGCGATCACCGCTGCGACGAGCCCGTCCCGGGTGCCGAAGTGGTACTGCGCGGCCGAGTTGTTGCGCTGTCCGGCCGCCTGGCCGACGTTGCGCAGGGAGACGCCCTCCACGCCGCGCTCGGCGATCAGCTGCTCGGCGACCTCGATCATCAGCGTCCGGGCGGCGGTGCGCGGTCCGCGGGTGGCGGCGTTCGGGGTGACGGTCACGGCGGCAGGCTATCGCGATCGGGAGACCCCGTTGACGGCGGGTGAGACGAACGTCTTAATTTGATCCTGTACTTAGTACGCCTGTCTTAAATTCCTGGAAGGCCATGGCATGGGATCACCCGACTCCACGACGGACGCTGCTCAGCGTCCCAACATCGTCGTCGTCCTGCTCGACGACGTCGGCTTCGGCGCCGCCTCCACCTTCGGTGGACCGGTGCACACGCCGACCCTGGATCGGCTCGCCGCCCGCGGGCTGCGCTACAACCGCTTCCACACCACGGCGATCTGCTCGCCGACCCGCGCGGCGCTGCTGACCGGCCGTGACGCCCACGCCACCGGCGTCGGCACGGTGCTCAACTCGGCGTTCGACCACCCCGCCTACAAGGGAGTGCTCCGCGCCGAGACGGCCACCGTCGCCCGGCACCTGCGTGACGCCGGGTACAGCACCGCCTGCATCGGCAAGTGGCACCTGGCGCCGACCTGGGAGAGCTCGCAGGTGGGACCGTTCACCCGGTGGCCCACCGGTCAGGGCTTCGACCACTTCTACGGCTTCCTCGGCGGCGAGACCCACCAGTTCGAGCCGACCCTGTACGAGGGCACCCGGCCGGTGCATCGCCCCGAGCGCGACGACTACCACCTCACCGAGGACCTCGTGGACCGGAGCGTGGACTGGGTGCGGATGCAGCGCTCGACCACCCCGGAGCGGCCGTTCTTCCTCTACCTGGCGACCGGGGCGACGCACGCGCCGCTGCACGTCCCGCCGGGCTGGCGCGAGCGCTACGCCGGCGCCTTCGACCAGGGCTGGGACGCCGTCCGGGAGGAGACCGCGCAGCGCCAGCGTGACGGCGAGGTGACGCCGCCGGACGCCGCGCTGACGCCCCGGCCCGAGGAGATCCCGGCCTGGGCCGACCTCAGCGACGACGAGCGCACGGTCGCGGTGCGGATGATGGAGGTCTACGCCGGCTTCCTGGAGCACACCGACACCCAGCTCGGCCGGCTGGTCGACGAGCTCGAGGCCAGCGGCCAGTTCGAGAACACCCTGTTCTGCTACGTCGTCGGCGACAACGGCAGCAGTGCCGAGGGCGGCCCGGCGGGCGCGCTCAGCTACATGGGCACCCTGCAGGGGCTCCCGGAGCCGACCGCGCTGCGGATGGCCGCACTCGATCGGATCGGCACCGCGGACTCCTACGCCCAGTACCCGGCCGGCTGGGCCTGGGCGATGACCGCGCCCTTCCAGTGGATGAAGCAGGTCGCCTCCCACCTCGGTGGCACCCGCAACCCGATGGTGCTCAGCTGGCCCGACCGGATCAGCGGAGCGGGCGAGTGGCGCCGGCAGTTCGGCCACGTCAACGACCTCGCGCCGACCTTCCTCGAGATCGCCGGAGTCACCGCGCCGGAGACCGTCGACGGTGTGCCGCAGCTGCCCTTCGACGGCAGCAGCATGACGGCGACCTTCGCCGCCGCGGATGCTCCCGAATACCACCGTCAGCAGCTGTTCGAGGTGAACGGACACCGTGCCATCTACCGCGACGGCTGGCTGGCCGCCGCCCACCACGGCGGCGTGCCGTGGACGGTCGGGATGCCCGGCACGCCGCGCGACTTCGCCGACGACGTCTGGGAGCTCTACGACCTGGACGCCGACTTCAGTCAGTCCGCCGACGTCGCTGCCGAGCACCCGGAGCTGCTGACCGAGCTGCGCGAGCTCTTCGACGCCGAGGCCACCCGGCTTGGCATCCTGCCGTTGCAGGACGCCCGGGTCGCGCGGACCAAGATGCCGCGGCTGGTCGAGGGGCGCACCAGCTTCACGTTCTACCCCGGCATGGTCGGCCTGCCCGAGGGCCAGGCGCCGCGCCTGCTGGGGCGCTCGTGGCATGTGGCCGCACGGCTGGAGGTGAGCGGCGCGGTGCGCGGCGTGGTGGCGACCATCGGCGGGCGCGCGGCCGGCTGGTCGCTGTGGGTGGACGAGGAGCGTCATCCGGTGGTCACCTACCGCACCTTCGAGGTGGACCGGGTCGAGCTGCGCGGCGAGCCGCTGGCGGCCGGCGAGCACCTGGTCGAGGTGGTCTTCGACTACCAGGGACCGGGCTTCGCCCGGCCGGCGGAGCTGACCCTGGTCGTGGACGGGGCCGAGGCCGGGCGCGGGCGGCTGCGCGCCACCCCGCCGGCCATCTTCTCGATCGACGAGACGTTCGACATCGGGTGCACGACCGGCTCGCCGGTCGGGGACCACCCGGTGAGCTTCGCATTCGAGGGCGGCCGCATCCTGCGGGTCGACCTGGAGCTCGACGGCTGAGAGTGCCGCAACGCGACAG
>NZ_BAAALG010000017.1:175582-209118 GCF_039528155.1 Nocardioides dubius
GCGGGCACTGTCATCTGCTCAAGCGCTGAGGATCAGGACTTGTAGGCGTTGTGGAACAGCAGCATGTTCACGCCGGTCGGCTCGACGCCGTGGACGTTCGTGTTCCAGGGGGCGAAGAAGCCGCCGGAGGTCAGCACGACGCCCGGGACCTCCACCTGCCACAGCTCGTTGATCTCGGCCAGCGTGTCCGCGCCCTCGAGCGGGGTCTTGGCCTGCAGCGAGTCGACGAGCTCGTCCATCTTCTTGCTGGCGTAGCCCGAGGGGTTGGCCGGCGAGGTGCTCACCACGTTGTTGGCGAAGCTCATGTACGGGTCCTCGCCGATGGACATCGCGCCCATCGCCAGGTCGAAGTCGTGGGTGCCGTAGATGCGGGCGGTCTGCTCGCTGACGTCGCTCACGGTCTCGATGGTGATGTCCAGGCCGATCGACTCGAGCTGGGCCTCGATGGTGACCGCGCCGGTGCGCGAGGTCTGGTCGGACTGGCCGAGGTAGGTCAGGCTGGTGTCGGCGCCGTCCTTCTTCGCCTCGGCGACCAGCGACTTGGCCTTCTCCAGGTCGGTCTTCGGAAGCTCGATCTCCTTGTAGTACGGGAAGGCCGGGCTGAAGATGTTGTGCGTCGCGTTGCCGGCACCCTTGAGCGCACGGTCCACGTAGGTCTGCGGGTCCATCGCGAGGCTGATCGCCTGGCGGATCCGGACGTCGTTGCCCGGGCGACCCTCGCGGTTGTTGATCCACACGATGGAGCCGGCGCCGGCCGGGTTCATGATGCCGGAGTAGTCGTCCTTGCGGGCCTTCTCCAGCACGTCGGTGGTGCGGATGTTGATCAGGTCGCTGGAGCCGCCCTTGAGGCTGTCCATCTTGGCCTGGTCACCCTGGATCCAGGTGAAGCGCAGCTTGTCGAGGTGGGCGGGCTCGCCCCAGTACTTCTCGTTGCGGACCAGGATGAGCTCCTCGGCCGGCTTGTACGAGTCGAAGGTGAACGGGCCGGCGCCGATCGGCTTGAAGCCGTCGGGGCCGTTCTTGATCGCGGCCGGCGCGAGCACCATGCCGGGGCCCTGGGCCAGCATCGACGGGAAGGTCGCCCACGGCTTGCGCAGGGTGAAGGTGACCGTCTTGGGGTCGGTCGCCTTCATGTCCGCGATGTTGGTGGCGAGCAGGAGGGTGTTGAAGCCCCGGTTCGCCATGTAGTACTGGATGCTCCCGATCACGGCGTCGGCGTCGAGCGCGGTGCCGTCGGAGAACTTGACGCCGTCACGCAGGGTCAGGGTCCAGGTGGTGTTGTCCGTGGACTCCAGCGACTCGGCGAGCAGCGGCACGTAGGTGTCGTTCTCGAGGTCGTACTTCATCAGCACGTCGTAGACCGCAGCCATCGCGTTGCCGCCGACGGCACCGTTCGGGATGGTCTTCGTCGGGTCGAGCGAGCGAGCCTCGCCGTAGTCGACGATCTCCAGGGTGCCACCGGACTTGGGCTCGCCCTTGGTCTGGTCGCCGACCAGGCCGAGCACGTAGATCTCGTCGCGGTTCGTCGAGTCGGCGGCCTTGTCATCGCCCGAGTCGCTGGCGCAGCCGGCAAGGAGCAGGGCCCCGGACAGGGCGGCAACGGCGAGCCGGGTGGGCCGCGCGGTGCGGTTCAGCATGTGTCCTCCGTGGAACAGGTGAAAGGTGGCGCGGATCTCTCCGTGCTGTGTGCGGCGTCACCGTAGGACGGCGGAAGGAGGTGACGACGGCCATATCCCGCTGATCGGAAGATGCCTGTCTTAGTGGGCGTTTTCGAGGCGCCTGCCGAAAGTCCCCCGTGGGATGGGTGCACTCACCCATCTCGCGGGAATCCGGGGAATCGCGGGCCGAACCTGATGCGCGAAGACGGGGAGTGATCTAGGTTACGTACTGCCCAGTAAGCAGTCCCGTTCCGGAGCAGGCGGGACTAAATCTGCAGGAGACGGATTCCCATGCCGATCGTTCGTGACGCCTCCTTCGTCGAATCCATGCCGCACAGCGTGGCCCACCAGTTCTTGGATCGCGTTCGCCAGTCCGGCGAGCGCGAGGCGTTCCGCTTCCCGGTAGGGGAGGGGTGGCAGTCGGTCACCTGGCGTGAGGCCGGTGTCGAGGTCACCCGTCTCGCGGCCGGCCTGATGGCCCTCGGCGTCCAGCCCGAAGAGCGGGTCGGCATCGTCTCCGGCACCCGGTACGAGTGGATCGTCGCCGACCTCGCGATCATGTGCGCCGGCGCCGCCACCACCACCGTCTACCCGACCACCCATGCCGGCGACACCGCCTACATCCTGGGTGACTCCGAGTCGCGGGTGGTCTTCGCCGAGGACGACAGCCAGGTCGCCAAGCTGGTCGAGACCAAGGCCGAGCTGCCGCACCTGCTCAAGGTGGTCGTCATCGACGGCACCGCGGACGGCGACTGGGTGATCGGCCTGGAGGACCTCGCCAAGCTCGGCGACGAGTTCCTGGCCAGCAACCCGCTCGCCGTCGAGGAGCACGTCGAGGCGATCAAGCCCACGCAGCTGGCCACCCTGATCTACACCTCCGGCACCACCGGCCGCCCCAAGGGCGTGCGCCTGCAGCACCGCTCGTGGGTCTACGAGGGCGAGTGCATCCGTGCGCAGGGCATCCTCAGCGAGGAGGACCTGCAGTTCCTCTGGCTGCCGATGGCCCACTCCTTCGGCAAGGTGCTGCTCTCCACCCAGCTCGCGATCGGCTTCTCCACCGCGATCGACGGGCGGATCGACAAGATCATCGACAACCTGGCCGTCGTCCGCCCGACCTTCATGGGCGCGGCGCCGCGGATCTTCGAGAAGGCCTACGGCCGGATCATCACCATGCAGGCGGCCGAGGGCGGCCTCAAGGAGAAGATCTTCCACAAGGCGTTCGAGGTCGGCATCGCGGTGGACAACCTCAAGCGCGAGGGCAAGCCGGTTCCGTTCCTGCTCAACCTGCAGCACGGCCTCTTCGACAAGCTGGTCTTCTCGAAGGTGCGCGACCGCTTCGGTGGACGGGTCCGGTTCTTCATCTCCGGTGCCGCCGCGCTGAACAAGGACATCGCCGAGTTCTTCCACGCCGCCGGCATCCTGATCCTGGAGGGCTACGGCCTGACCGAGCTCGCGGCCGGTGCCTTCGTCAACCATCCGGACGGCTACAAGCTCGGCACGGTCGGCCTGGTCTTCCCCGGCAGCGAGATGCGGATCGTCGACGAGTTCGGCAACGACGCCGCGGAGGGCGAGGTCTGGGTCAAGGGCCCGGGTGTGATGGAGGGCTACCACAACCTGCCGGAGGAGACCGCCAAGACGCTCAGCGACGGCTGGCTGCGCACCGGTGACAAGGGCTCGGTCGACGCCGAGGGCTACCTGACCATCACCGGCCGGATCAAGGAGCTCTTCAAGACCTCGGGCGGCAAGTACGTCGCGCCGCCGGCGATCGAGGCCAAGTTCAAGGCGCTGTGCCCCTACGCCAGCCAGTTCATGGTCTTCGGCGCGGAGCGCAACTTCGTGGTCGCGCTGATCACCCTCGACCCGGACGCGATGGCCGGCTGGGCCGAGGAGAACGGGATGGCCTGCAAGTCCTACACCGAGGTGGTCAACTCCGAGCAGGTGCGGGCCATGGTGGACGGCTACATCAACGAGCTCAACGGCCAGCTGAACCGCTGGGAGACGATCAAGAAGCACGTCGTCCTCGACCACGACCTCTCCGTCGAGTCGGGCGAGCTCACCCCCTCGATGAAGGTCAAGCGCAACGTCGTCGAGCAGAACAACAAGGAGCTCATCGAGTCGCTCTACAGCTGACGTCTCACAGGCGCGGCACAGTCAGGGCACAGGATGACCCGCTGGAATGGGTGTCGACCGGATCGCCGGTCGGCACCCATCGCCGTTTTCGGGAGACAGAGATGACGGACCCAGAGATCCACGACCACGACCGCGGTCTGCAGCACGACCTGCCCAAGCTCGCGGCGAGCGGCTTCGGCCGCCGCAGGCTGCTCGGGCTCTTCGGCGCGGCCGGCGCCGCAGCGGTGTTGAGCGCCTGCGGTGACGACGGCTCCTCGAGCAGCAGCGCCAGCGGTGGGTCGAACACGCCTCCCGGTGGCCAGGGCGGCGCGCCGCCGTCCGGTGGGCCGGGTGGGATGGGCGGTGACTCCGGCGTCGAGGTGGCCGAGGGGGAGATCCCCGAGGAGACGGCCGGCCCGTATCCCGGCGACGGCTCCAACGGCGTCAACGTGCTCTCCGAGGACGGCGTCGTGCGCAGCGACATCCGCTCCAGCTTCGGTGCCGCCAGCGGCACGGCCGAGGGAGTGCCGATCACCGTCAGGCTCCGGGTGCTCGACCTCAACGGCGACGAGTCCGCCCCCTTGGCGGGTGCTGCGATCTACCTGTGGCACTGCGATCGCGACGGCCAGTACTCGATGTACTCCGAGGCGATCGCGGACGAGAACTACCTGCGCGGCGTCCAGGAGACCGACGCCGACGGCCGGGTGGAGTTCACCACGATCTTCCCGGCCGCCTACTCGGGGCGCTATCCGCACATGCACTTCGAGGTCTATCCGAGCCTGGCCGAGGCGACGTCGTCCACCCAGAAGCTGCGCACCTCCCAGCTGGCGCTGCCGGAGGACGTCTGTGCCGAGGTCTACGGCACCGCCCAGGGCTACTCCGCCAGCCTGGAGCGGCTCACCCAGACGCCGTTGGACTCCGACGGGATCTTCAGCGACGGCTACTCGCTGCAGATGGCCAAGGTCACCGGCAGCGTCGAGGCGGGGTACGTGGCGACCCTGAACGTGCCGATCTGATTTGATGGAGGGGTGCCCTCAACCCCACCGGTCGGTGAACCGGCGCCCCTCGACGGGCAGCTCCCCGCCAGCGCGTTGAGCGGACAGCAGGATCGTCCGCTCGCCCTGTACGTGCACGTGCCCTACTGCCGGGTGCGGTGCGGCTACTGCGACTTCAACACCTACACCGCCTCCGAGCTCGGCGGCGGTGCCTCGCAGGCCGGGTATGCCGACACCGCGATCGCCGAGATCCGGATGGCGCGCCGCCTGCTCGGCGACGTCGACCGCCCCGTCGACACGGTCTTCTTCGGTGGCGGCACGCCGACCCTGCTGCCGTCGGCCGACCTGGTCCGGATCCTGGGGGCGATCCGCGACGAGTTCGGCCTGCTGCCCGGGGCCGAGGTCACCACGGAGTCCAACCCCGACAGCGTGGACGCTGTCGACCTGGCGGAGCTCGCGAGCGGTGGCTTCAACCGGATCTCCTTCGGGATGCAGTCGGCGGTGCCGGCGGTCCTGGCGACCCTCGAGCGCTCGCACGACCCCGAGCGGGTGCCACGGGTGGTGCAGTGGGCGCGCGAGGCCGGGATCGGCCAGGTCAGCGTCGACCTGATCTACGGCACGCCGGGGGAGAGCCACGCCGACTGGGCGACCTCGCTCGCGGCCGCGCTGGACACCCGGCCCGACCACGTCTCCGCCTACTCGCTGATCGTCGAGGAGGGCACCGCGTTCGCGCGCCGGGTCCGTCGCGGCGAGCTGCCGATGCCGGACGAGGACGACCTCGCCGAGAAGTACCAGATGGCCGACGACGCGATGCGCGGCGCCGGGCTGGAGTGGTACGAGGTCTCGAACTGGTCCACCGGTCCCGACACCCGCTGCCGGCACAACCTGCACTACTGGCGCGGCGCCGACTGGTGGGGCGTGGGCCCCGGGGCGCACTCGCACGTCGGCGGGCTGCGCTGGTGGAACGTGAAGCACCCGAGTGCCTATGCGACCCGGCTCGCCGAGGGGCACAGCCCCGCGCACGGGCGGGAGCTGCTCAGCGAGCGGGACCGCTATCTGGAGCGCCTGCTGCTGGAGGTGCGCCTGGCGGAGGGGATCGACGTCGGGGTCCTGGACCGGGCCGGCCGCGACGCGCTGCCCGGCCTGGTCGAGCGCGGGTTGATCACCCCGGCGCCCGACCGGGTGGTGCTCACCGACGCCGGGCGGCTGCTCGCCGATGCCGTGGTCCGGGACCTGCTCGACTGAGCGCGCGGCCCTGTCGTGGGCGGCTGCGGGCGTGCCGGGCGTGTCGTCCGGCTGATGCGGGCGTGTCGGGCGGCCGAAAGGCGGTGCTGGTGCCGGGGGTCACGCTTAGGGTGGGCCCATGAGCGAAGGTCCTGAGAACCCGCAGCGTCCCGAGGGCGAGCAGCCCCAGCAGCCCTACGGCGAGCAGCCCTACGGCCAGCAGCCGTACGGGCAGGAGCAGTACGGCCAGCCCCAACAGCCCTACGGCCAGCAGCCGTACGCCCAGCAGCCCTACGGCCAGCCGCAGTACGGCCAGCCCTACGGTGCCAGCCCGGCCGCGCCGTACGGCGTGCACCCGGTCACCGGCATCCCGTACTCCGACAAGTCCAAGCTCCTGGTCGGCCTGCTCCAGGTGCTGATCCCGCTGGGCATCGGCCGGATGATGATGGGCCAGACCGGCCTGGGCGTCGCCCAGCTCCTGGTCACCGTCCTCACCTGCGGCATCGGTGCGCTGTGGCCGTTCATCGACGGCATCGTGATCCTGGTCAGCGACGACGTCCGCGACTCCCAGGGGCGCCCACTGCGCCCGAGCTGATCGCTCAGGCCGTCACGAAGTCGATCAGCTCCTCGACCCGGCCCAGCAGGGCCGGGTCGAGATCGGCGAACGAGTCCACCTTGGACAGGATGAACTGCCAGGCCCGAGCGATGTCGGCCTGATCGCGGTGCGGCCAGCCGAACTGCTGGCAGACGCCCTTCTTCCACTCCAGGTGACGCGGAACCTTGGGCCAGGCGGTCTTGCCGATCCGCTCGGGCTTGACCGCCTCCCAGACGTCGATGAACGGGTGGCCGACGATCAGAACGTGCGCGCCGTGCTGGCCGCGTTGCACGGTCTGCGCGATCTTGTACTCCTTCGAGCCGGGCACCAGGTGGTCGACCAGCACCCCCACCTTGCGCTGCGGCCCGGGCTTGAAGTCGCGCAGCGCCTCGGAGAGGTCGTCGACGCCGCCGAGGAACTCCACGACCACGCCCTCGATGCGCAGGTCGTCGCCCCACACCTTCTCCACCAGCTCGGCGTCGTGACGGCCCTCCACGAAGATCCGGCTGGCCCGGGCCACCCGCGCCCTGGCGCCCTGCACCGCGATCGATCCGGACGCGGTCCGGGTCTTGGCGGCCGGCGCGGCCTTGGTGATCGGCGGCACCAGCACCACCGGCTTGCCCTCCAGCAGGAAGCCGGGCCCGAGCGGGAAGGTCTTGCGCTTGTTGCGGCGGTCCTCGAGGGTCACCGTGCGCAGGTCGCGGTCGACGCTGACCACCTCACCGCACCAGTCCGTGGTGACCTCCTCGACCACCAGGCCGAGGGTCGCCTCCGCCTCCGTGGAGCGGCCGCGCTTGGGGGCGCGCCAGTCGGTGTTGAGAACGTCGGAGCCATAGCGATCGTGCGGGGAGGTCACCGCGCCACGCTAGCCGGATCACGCCATCGGGAGCCGGAGCGACCCGCGGGGGAGTTGGGACCAGCCCCGGGCCACCGCGTGCCGCAGCGCCTCACGTGGGAAAGGCCACGCTCCGGTCTCGAGTGCGGCGTCGCGGCGGACGCCGTCCGCGGCGAGGGAGCGGATGGTCTCGGCGACCGCGGCGATCTGGTCGCGCTGCTCGTTCACGAAGTCGGCGTCGACGACGGCGCCGTGGCCGGGCACCACCACGGCACCGGCGGGCAGGAGTGAGGTGACGACGTCCAGCGAGGCGGGCCACTCCAGCGGGTAGGAGTCGGCGCCGTAGGCGGGCGGTGCGGACTCCTCGATCAGGTCCCCGGCGATCAGCACGCTCGCGTCGGGGACCAGCGCGACGATGTCGCCGCCGGTGTGGCCGCGGCCGGGATGGATCAGCTCGATCTGCCGCTCGCCGACGTCGAGCACCGTGACCGACGCGAAGGTCTCGCTCGCCGCGAGGACCCGCGAGGCCCTGACCTCCTCGATCCGTGGCTCGTGCGGGCTCTCGGCGATCCAGCGCTGCGCGGCGGCGACCGTGTTCGCGGCGGCCACCTCGTGCGCCACGATCGGGACCTCACCGAAGGCGGCGTTGCCGAGGGTGTGGTCGAAGTGCTCGTGGGTGTTCACCACCGCCCGGATCGGCAGTGGGGTGAGCCGGGCGACGGCGTCGCGCAGGGCCTCGCCGTTGTGCTCGGAGGCGCCGGTGTCGATGACGACGACGCTCGCCGTGCCGGCCACCACGCTCAGGTTGAGGTCGAACCACTCCTGCCGGCACACCCAGACCCGGTCACCGACCTCGACGAACGCCAACTCCATCCCCCGAACCTAGCCCGAGGGCGCAGAATTACCCGCCATCGGCGGCTAGCAGAGGCCGGCGTGGAGGTGCCGGCTGAGCAGCTCGGCGAGCTCCTCGGGGGTGTCGGCGGCGCGGTCGAAGGCGACGGTGCGCTGGTGGGCGCCGGTGGCGTCGACCCAGGACAGCGAGACGCCGTCGGTGGTGAGGTCGAAGAGGTGCACGCCGGCGATCGCGTGCGGGCGGGTGCCGGTGGCCATCGAGACCGCGGAGCGGAGCTCGTCCTGGTGGCACTCGTTGGCGTGGGCCAGGGAGCGGTGCAGGTAGCCGCGGTTGAGCCGCAGCTCGGGGCGGGTGAACTCGTCGGCGGAGACGTGCAGGTGGCGGGTGGTGCCGCCGTCCTCGCGCCGGTCGACCAGGGAGACCATGGCGACGCGCAGCTCGACCACGACCCGGCCCGCGCGGTCGCGGTGGTGGGTGGTCAGCTGCCCGGCGACGACGATCGCACGGTCGGCGTTGAGGCTGCTGGAGACCCGCAGCAGGGCACTGCTGTTGCTGAGCGCGGCCCGCTCCAGCAGGGAGCCGGCCATGGTCAGGAAGACCGGGGTGCCGTTGTCGTCGATCAGGCCGAGGTCGTCATCGATGGCATCCTCGACCCCCTGGACGACCAGGCTCGCGCCGGCCGGGCAGGAGAGGATGCTGCGGGCCTCGGCGGCGATCTCCGCGGGCTCGTACGACGGCGTTGCGGTCGACATGGCGTTCCCTTCGCTCGACTACTTAGGGAAGCCTAACCTATGGCCCGTCGTGGCGAAAGCCCCCGTTCCAGGAACCGGCGGGTATCCTTGGCACTCGTGCACAAGGAGTGCCAGTGTTCGCGTCCAGGAGGTGGCCCGTGGTAGTCGAAGACCGGCGGCTCGCCGTCTTGCGTGCCATCGTCGAGGACTACGTCTCCACCGAGGAGCCGGTCGGCTCCAAGGCCCTGGTCGAGCGGCACCAGCTCGGCGTCTCCCCGGCGACCGTGCGCAACGACATGGCGGTCCTCGAGGAGGAGGGCTTCATCGCCCAGCCGCACACCAGTGCGGGCCGGGTGCCCACCGACAAGGGCTACCGCCTCTTCGTGGACAAGCTCACCGCCGTCAAGCCGATGAGCGTGGCCGAGCGCCGGGCGATCTCCTCCTTCCTGGACGGCGCCGTCGACGTCGACGACGTGGTCCAGCGCAGTGTGCGCCTGCTCTCCCAGCTCACCCGGCAGATCGCCGTGGTCCAGTACCCGACGCTCAGCCGCAGCACCGTGCGCCACGTCGAGCTGGTCGCGCTCAGCACCACCCGGGTGCTCGCGGTGCTGATCCTCAGCAGCGGCCGGGTCGAGCAGCGGGTGGTCGAGCTGGAGGAGGCGCTCGCCGACGACGAGCTCTTCGAGCTGCGCGCCGGCATCAACGGTGCGGTCACCGGCAAGGTGATCGCCGAGGCTGCCGGCGCGGTCACCGCGATCGTCGAGGACCTGCGCCCCGGCACCCAGATGGCCGGCGCTGCGGTCGCCGCGGTTCTGGCGGAGGCCATGTCGGACCACCGCTCGGATGAGCGGGTCGCCGTCAGCGGTGCCGCGAACCTGAGCCGGTTCGGCGAGTTCGACACCAACATCCGCCCGATCCTCGAGGCGCTGGAGGAGCACGTGGTGCTGCTCAAGCTGCTCGGGGAGACCGAGGCCGACGGCATGGTCACGGTGCGGATCGGCCACGAGGGCCCGTTGCCCCGCTTCTCCTCCAGCAGCGTGGTCTCGGCCGGCTACGGACCGGGCGACACGGCGATCGCCTCCCTGGGCATCGTCGGTCCGACCCGGATGGACTATCCCGGCACCATGGCGAGCGTCCGCGCGGTGGCTCGCTACGTTTCCCGCATTCTCGATGAAGCCTGATCCCAGGCTCAGCTGATCGATCAGAAGGACCCATGAGTCAGGACCCCTACGAGCTCCTCGGCGTCGCCCGCGACGCCGACGCCGACACCATCAAGAAGGCCTACCGCAAGCTGGCGCGTCAGCTGCACCCCGACGTGAACCCCGACCCTGAGACCCAGGAGCGGTTCAAGGAGGTCAGCCAGGCCTACGAGGTGCTCAGCGACCCGCAGAAGCGGGCCGCCTACGACCGTGGCGGCGACATGTTCGGCGGCATGGGTGGCGGCGGCTTCGGCCAGGGTGCCGGCTTCTCCTTCACCGACATCATGGACGCCTTCTTCGGCGGTGGCGGCCAGGGTGGCGGCCAGGGCCGTGGCCCGCGGCCGCGGATGCGCCGTGGCCAGGACGCCCTGATCCGCCTCGAGATCGAGCTCGCCGAGGCGGCGTTCGGCGTCACCCGCGAGCTCAAGGTGGACACCGCCGTGCTCTGCGAGGCCTGTCACGGCGACGGCGCCGCGCCCGGCAGCAAGCCGGTCACCTGCGAGACCTGCCACGGCCAGGGCGAGGTCGCCCACGTGCAGCGCTCGTTCCTCGGCGAGATCCGGACCCTGCGCCCCTGCGCGGCCTGCCGCGGCTTCGGCACGATCATCCCCGAGCCGTGCCGCGAGTGCGCCGGCGACGGCCGGGTCCGCTCGCGCCGCTCGCTGACCGTGAAGATCCCGGCCGGCGTCGACACCGGCACCCGGGTCCAGCTCTCCGGACAGGGCGAGGTCGGCCCCGGCGGCGGCCCGGCCGGCGACCTCTTCGTGGAGATCCAGGTCGCCCCGCACGAGACCTTCACCCGGCACGGCAACACGCTGCACTGCACGGTCACCGTGCCGATGACGGCGGCCGCGCTGGGCACCGTCCTGCAGCTGCCCACCCTGGAGGCCGACGTCGCCGGGGAGGAGAGCGAGGTCGAGACCGAGTTCGACCTGGAGATCAAGCCCGGCACCCAGTCCGGCACCGACCAGGTGCTGCGTGGGCGCGGTGTCCCCGGCCTGCGTCAGGCGGGCCGCGGCGACCTGGTGGTCACCGTCGTCGTCGAGACGCCGGGCAAGCTGGACGCCCGCCAGGAGGAGCTGCTGCGCGAGCTCGCGGCGATCCGCGGCGAGGAGTCGCCGACCGGGACCGTGTCGCAGGGCTCGAAGGGCGTCTTCGGTCGCCTGCGCGACGCCTTCAACCACTGAGCCGATGACCTCACACCTGCACTGGGTCCCCAGCCTGGACGGCGTCCGCGCCGGCTCGGTCGTGGAGGTCACCGGCGAGGAGGCGCACCACGCGGTGGTGGTGCGCCGGCTCAAGGCCGGCGAGGAGCTGATGCTCACCGACGGCCTCGGCACCACGCTGACCGGCACCGTCGAGCAGACCAGCAAGCGCTCGTTCACGGTGCTCGCCGAGAGCGTCGAGACGACGCCGCGACCGGACCCGGAGCTCACCGTCGTCCAGGCGCTGCCCAAGGGGGAGCGTGGCGAGCTCGCGGTCGAGGTGCTGACCGAGATCGGCGTCGGACGGATCGTGCCCTGGGCCGCCAGCCGCTCGGTGGCCGTCTGGCGCGGCGAGCGGGCCGCGAAGTCGCACGCGAAGTGGCAGGCCACCGCCCGGGAGGCGGCCAAGCAGGCCCGGCGCCGCTGGTTCCCGCAGGTGCCGGCGCTGGCGCAGACCGACGAGGTGGTCGCGATGATCGCGGACGCCGACCTGGCGCTGGTCCTGGACGAGGACGCCGTCGAGCCGCTGCCGACGCTGTCCGCGGGCGACCTGCCCGGCGAGATCCTGCTGGTGGTCGGCCCCGAGGGCGGGATCGCCGACGACGAGCTGGCCGCGTTCACCGCGGCCGGCGCCCGCACCGTGCGCCTGGGCAGCGAGGTGCTGCGCACCTCCACCGCCGGTCTGGCGGCCGCCTCGGCGCTGCTGGCGCAGACCCCGCGCTGGCGCGGCTGAGGCGCTACTCGACCACGAACTCCTTGGTGTCCTGGAACGGGCCATCGCCCTCGGCGCCGCCGCTCGGGTCGTCGGTGCTGGCGACGAAGGTGTAGCCGCCCGGCTCCAGGTCGGCGACGTCGATCTCGCTCGCCCACGGGTAGAGCATGTTCGACGTCCAGCCCTCGGCCGTGCTGAAGCCGGAGAGCACGACCGCGCCGTCGGCGTCCAGGATCTGCCAGGGCACAGTGGCCTCGAAGCTGTTCGCCACGCCGTTGGCCGGCAGCCGGGCGTCGACCACCTGCCCGGTCTCGGGAGTGGTCACGCTGACATGGGCGAGGGTCTTGAGCACCGGCGCGTTGCGCACCGGCTCGTCGGCCCGCACCCCGAGCACCTGCGCGGCGAGGCGGCTCTTGTTCTCGCCCTCGTCGACGTAGAAGGCGACGGGCGCCCGGCCGCCGACGTTGGCCTGCAGCGTGTAGACCACCTGCTGCACGGCGAGCTCGGCCTCACGGGCGCTCAGGCCCGCCGGTCGGGCCCCCGCGACGCCGGCGCTCACCGCCACGGTGATCTCCTCGCCGTCGTAGTCCGCGGAGATCAGGTCGCCCCGGCTCCACACGGTCCGGTAGTCGGGGTCGGCGGGCTCCTCCATCAGCGCGCTGATGGACTGGTCGAGGCCGGCCAGCGGCTCCTCGGAGCGGCGGAACTCGCGGTAGAGCACCGGCTCGCTGGGGCCCTCGCCGAGGTAGTAGGCGGGCACCGCCCGGGTGCCGGGTGCGGCGGGCGGCACCTGCCCCCAGCCGCTCGGGTCGCCGCTGCGCGCCGTCGCCGGCTCGCTGGCCACCGGGTTCGGCTCGTCGTCGTTGCCGCCCTCCAGCAACGCGACGCTGCCCAGGATCGCGGCACTCGCGGCGGCCACGCCGACCACCGGTGCCAGCCAGGCCTGACGGCGTCGCGCGGGAGCCGCGGTGCGCTGGCGGATGGCGCCGAGCCGGTCGCTCGGCTCGATGCCGGCGGTGGTGTCGTCGAGCAGGCGACGCAGCCAGTCCTCGTCGTGGTTCATGACTGTTCCTTCCAGAGCCCGCCGAGCCGACCGCGGAGCGCGGCGGACCCTCGGGAGGCATGGCTCTTGACGGCTCCGCGGCTGACCCCGAGCGTGTCGGCGATCTGGGCCTCGGAGAGATCGAGGTAGTAGCGCAGCACCAGCACCTCACGCTGGCGCTGGGGGAGCTCGGCGAGGGCGGCGAGCACGAGGGAGCGTCGCTCGTCGTCCAGGGCGGCCTGGTCGGCGCCGGGAGCGACCCGCTCGCCGGCCTGTGCCTCGCGGAGCAGGTGCCGGTCGACGACCTTGCGGTGCCGCAGCACGGAGCGGGAGCGGTTGACCACGCTCTGGCGCAGGTAGGCGAGCGCCTTGTCGGGCTCACGGAGCCTGCTCCAGCGTCCGTGCATGGCCACGAAGGCGTCCTGGACGACCTCCTCGGCCGTGCCCTGGTCGCGGACCAGCAGCACCGCCAGCCGGACCAGGGAGCGCCAGTGCGCGGCATACAGCTCGGAGACGGCGGTGTCGGCGTCCCAGGACCACCCGGCGGTCACCAGGACACCGGGGCAGGGCAGCTCACGCACCAACACATCGGACATCACGCTATCTGCACGCACCAGCGCGGCGATCGGTTGACACGCCTTCTCAGGTTGCTCACCCGGGCCCGGAGGGTCCGCCACGGAAAACGAATGACGCTCCGTTCGGCAAGCGCCGTAGCATGGGTGTCACGATGACAGACAGCAGAACCGGCACCACCCCACAGGCTGATCGCACCCGGCACACCGTCGTGGTCCCGGCCAGCATCAACATGGTCCAGCTCCTCGGCCCTGCCGACGAGAACCTGACCCGGATCGAGCAGGCCTTCGACGCGGAGATCCACGTGCGCGGCAACAAGGTCACCCTGCATGGGGAGCCGAGCGAGATCGCGCTCGCCGAGCGAGCCCTGGAGGAGCTGGTCAGCATCATCCGCACCGGCCAGGGCGTCTCGCCCGAGACGGTCGTGCGGGTGGTCGGGATGCTGCGCTCGGAGACGAAGGAGCGCCCGGCCGAGGTGCTCAGCCTCAACATCCTGAGCAACCGCGGGCGCACGATCCGGCCCAAGACGCTGAACCAGAAGCGATACGTGGACGCGATCGACGCGAACACGATCACCTTCGGGATCGGCCCGGCCGGCACCGGCAAGACGTACCTGGCGATGGCCAAGGCGGTGCAGGCGCTGCAGAGCAAGAACGTGAACCGGATCATCCTGTCGCGTCCGGCCGTCGAGGCCGGCGAGAAGCTGGGCTTCCTGCCGGGCACCCTGACCGAGAAGATCGACCCGTACCTGCGTCCGCTCTACGACGCGCTGCACGACATGGTCGACCCGGACTCGATCACCAAGCTGCTCGCGGCCGGCACGATCGAGGTGGCGCCGCTGGCGTTCCTGCGCGGCCGTTCGCTCAACGACTCCTTCATCATCCTCGACGAGGCGCAGAACACCACGCCCGAGCAGATGAAGATGTTCCTGACCCGTCTCGGCTTCGGCTCCAAGATCGTGGTCACCGGCGACGTCACCCAGGTCGACCTGCCGGGCGGCGTGAAGTCCGGCCTGCGGGTGATCGAGGGCATCCTCGACGGCGTCGAGGACATCTCCTTCAACCGCCTCACCAACCATGACGTCGTCCGCCACCGCCTGGTCGGCGAGATCGTCGACGCCTACGAGCGCTTCGACGCCGAGCGGCAGCAGCGCACCGAACGAGCCCGAGGAGAAGCCCGGTGACCATCGAGATCCTCAACGAGTCCGACCACGAGCTCGACGTCGAGAACCTGGCCACCCTGGCCCGCTTCGTGATGGACGAGATGCGCGTGCACCCGTTGGCCGAGCTGTGCATCAAGGCCGTCGACGAGGCGACCATCGCCGAGCTCAACGAGAAGTGGATGGAGAAGGAGGGCCCGACCGACGTGCTGGCCTTCCCGATGGACGAGCTGCGCCCGGGGCTGGTCAACGAGGAGCTGGAGGAGGGCGTCCTCGGCGACCTCGTGCTCTGCCCGGCGGTCGCCGAGCGGCAGGGGGAGACGGCCGGTCACGGCACCCTGGCCGAGGTCGAGCTGTTGACCACGCACGGCATCCTGCACCTGCTCGGCTACGACCACGCCGAGCCCGAGGAGCACAAGGAGATGTTCGGTCTCCAGGCGGAGCTGCTCGACCGGTGGCGCCGACGCGCCGAGAGCTGAGCGGCTCGATGACCGCCTCCGACCTCTGGTTGCTCACCGCGATCCTGGGGCTGGTGCTGCTGGCCGGTCTGATCACCGCGGCCTATGCGGCGCTGAGCACGTTCTCGCGGGCCCGGGCGGCGGAGATCGCGGCGGAGAAGCGGGCCGGCTCCCAGGCGCTGCTGGTGGTGCTCGACGACGCGCCCCGCTTCCTCAACACCGCGCTCTTCCTGCGCATCCTGTGCGAGGTGGCCGCGATCGTGGTCGCCACCCAGCTGGTCGCCTCCCTCATCGACGGGTGGTGGCAGACGCTGGCCGTCGCGGTGGCCTCGATGACGCTGGTCTCCTTCATCATCATCGGCGTGGCGCCGCGCACCCTCGGCCAGCAGCATGCGGTGCCGGTGGCCCTCGTCTCGGCCGCGCCGCTGCGCTTCGCGACCCGGGTGCTCGGCCCGCTGCCGAAGCTGATGATCCTGATCGGCAACGCCCTGACGCCGGGGCGTGGCTTCAGCGACGGGCCGTTCTCCACGGAGACCGAGCTGCGCGAGATGGTCGACCTGGCGGAGGCGTCCAGCCTGATCGAGAGCGGCGAGCGGAAGATGATCCACTCGGTCTTCGAGCTCGGCGACACCACCGTGCGCGAGGTGATGGTGCCGCGCAACGACGTGGTCTTCGTGGACCGTCACAAGAACCTGCGCCAGACCATGTCGCTCTTCCTGCGCAGCGGGTTCTCCCGGCTGCCGGTGATCGGCGAGAACCTCGACGACGTGGTCGGCTTCGCCTACCTCAAGGACGTCGTCAAGCGCGACTTCGACCATGCCGAGGCCGAGCTCACCGAGCGGATCGACGAGCACCTGCGTCCGGTCCACTTCGTGCCGGACAGCAAGCCGGTCGACGAGCTGCTCACCGAGATGCAGGCCCGCCGCCAGCACGTGGCGATGGTCGTCGACGAGTACGGCGGCACCTGCGGCCTGGTCACCATCGAGGACCTGCTCGAGGAGATCGTCGGTGAGATCACCGACGAGCACGACCAGGAGGAGGTCGAGGTCGAGCTGCTCGAGGACGGCGCGATGCGGGTCTCCTCGCGGTTCCCGGTCGACGACCTCGACGAGCTCTTCCCCGGCCACGTCGTCGTCGACGACGAGGTGGACTCGGTCGGCGGCCTGCTGGCCAAGGAGCTCGGCCGGGTGCCGATCCCCGGCTCGGTGGTCGAGGTGCACGGACTGCGCTTCGAGGCCGAGGGCCTGCGCGGTCGGCGCAACCGGATCCGCACCGTGGTGATCAGCAAGGTACCGGCGACGGATCGCGACGAGGCCGCGGACTACGCTGATCCGCATGCCTGACGAGCTCTCCGCCGAAGACCGCAAGCTGCAGACCCTGGCCCGCGCCACCCGCGCCCGGACCGGTGCCGCGCAGGGTGCCGCCGTCCGCGACACCGACGGTCGCACGTACGCGGGTGCCACCGTCGACCTGGCCGCGTTGCAGGTCTCGGCCGTCGGCGTCTGCATCGCGATGGCGGTGGCCTCGGGCTCCAAGGGCCTGGAGGCCGTGGTGCTGATGGGCGCGGACGCCCTCAGCGACGCCGACGCCGCCGCGATCGCGGAGTTCGCAGGCGACGGAGTGACCGTCCACCTGCGGTAAGTGTTTGCATCACGCAGATAAAACCTCTGGCCTTCGGTCCGCCGGGGGCGCTACGTTGGGGGCGTGACCTCCCAGGGGTGGAGCCAACATCGAGCGGCCGTCGACCGGCTGCTGACCTCGTATGCGGCGATCGCGCCGGACCAGCCGGTGCGGCTGGCCAAGCGCACCTCCAACCTCTTCCGGCCGCGCGACGCCCGGCTCACCCCGGGGCTGGACGTCTCCGGCCTGGCCGGCGTGATCGACGTCGACCCGGTCAGCCAGACCGCCGAGGTCCAGGGCATGTGCACCTACGAGGACCTGGTCGCCGCCACCCTGCCGTACGGGCTGATCCCGTTCGTGGTGCCGCAGCTGCGCACGATCACCCTCGGCGGCGCCGTCACCGGGCTCGGGATCGAGGCGACCAGCTTCCGCAACGGCCTGCCGCACGAGTCGGTGCTGGAGATGGACATCCTCACCGGGGCCGGCGAGATCGTCACCGCCCGACCCGAGGGCGACACCGCCGACCTGTTCGCCGCCTTCCCGAACTCCTACGGCTCGCTCGGCTATGCCACCCGGCTCAGGATCTCGCTGGAGCCGGTGCCGAACGCGGTGCGGCTGCGGCACCTCCGCTTCGACGATCCCGCGCAGCTGGCCAAGGCGGTCGCCGAGATCGCCGGCTCGGCGCGCTGGGAGGGTGAGCGGGTCGATGGGCTGGACGGCGTCGCCTTCAGCCCCGACGAGCTCTACCTGACCCTGGCCCGCTGGGAGGAGGCCGGGCCCAACGAGCCGCGCAGCGACTACACCGGCAGCGAGATCTACTACGCCTCGCTGCAGCACCAGGAGCGCGACCTGCTCTCGGTGCACGACTATCTCTGGCGCTGGGACACCGACTGGTTCTGGTGCTCAGGCGCCTTCGGGCTGCACAACCCGCGGATCCGGCGACTCTGGCCGCGCCGCTACCGGCGCTCCGACGTCTACCACCGGTTGGTCGCCTGGGAGCGGCGCTACGGCGTCGTCGACCGGCTCGACCGCTGGCGTGGCCGGCCACAGCGCGAACGGGTGATCCAGGACGTCGAGGTCCCCGTCGACCGGCTCGCCGAGTTCCTGACCTGGTTCGACGACGCCGTCGGCATGCGGCCGGTCTGGCTCTGTCCGTTGCGGTTGCGCAACGGCTCGGCGGGGGAGCAGCGGCCCTGGCCCACCTACCCGCTCGACCCCGGTGTCACCTACGTCAATGTGGGCTTCTGGGGCACCGTCCCGGTCGGCCCGGACGCCGCCGACGCGCCGCGCAACCGGGCGATCGAGGCGCGTCTGCAGGAGTTGGGCGGCCACAAGTCCCTCTACTCCGAGGCGTTCTACGACCGCGACACCTTCGATCGTCTCTACGACGGCGACCATCTCGCCGCCGTCAAGGAGCGCTACGACCCTGAGGCCAGGTTGACCTCGCTCTACGACAAGGCGGTGCGACGACAATGAGCAGTACCACTCCGATCACCATCGGCGACGCGGTCGCCTCGTTGCTGCGCGACGGGATGCCGTTGCGGTTCCGGGCCTACGACGGCAGCACAGCCGGGCCGCCGGACGCCGAGATCGGGCTGCATCTGCTCAACGAGCGTGGCCTCTCCTACATCATGACCGCGCCCGGCGACCTCGGCATGGCCCGTGCCTACGTCAGCGGTGACCTGGACATCGAGGGCGTCCACCCCGGCGATCCGTACGCCGCGATGCTGGAGCTGCAACGGCACCTGCAGTTCCGCCGGCCCAGCATGGGCGAGGCGCTGCGCCTGGTGCGCGGCCTCGGCATCACCCACCTCAAGCCACCGCCGCCCCCGCCGCAGGAGCACCTCCCGCGCTGGCGCCGGGCGGTGGAGGGGCTGCGGCACTCGATGGCCCGCGACGCCGAGGTGATCTCCCACCACTACGACGTCTCCAACCGGTTCTACGAGCTGGTGCTCGGCCCGTCGATGACCTACACCTGCGCGCTCTACCCGACGCCGGAGGCGACGCTCGAGGAGGCGCAGGCCGCCAAGTACGACCTGATCTGCCAGAAGCTCGCCCTGCAACCGGGGCAGCGGCTGCTCGACGTCGGCTGCGGCTGGGGCGGGATGGTGCGGCACGCGGCGCGCGAGTACGGCGTCCGGGTGCTGGGGGTGACGCTCTCCCTCGAACAGGCGCTGTGGGCCAAGGAGCGGATCGACGCCGAGGGGCTGGGCGACCTGGCCGAGGTGCGCCACCTCGACTACCGCGAGGTGGTGGAGCAGCGCTTCGACGCGGTCAGCTCGATCGGCCTGACCGAGCACATCGGGGTCAGCAACTATCCGGCCTACTTCGAGTTCCTGCGCAGTCGGCTCAAGCCCGGCGGGCGGCTGCTCAACCACTGCATCACCCGCGCCGACAACCGGCCCACCCAGACCGGTGCGTTCATCGACCGCTACGTCTTCCCAGACGGCGAGCTGACCGGGTCGGGGACCATCGTGAGCGCGGCCCAGGATGCCGGACTGGAGGTGCAGCACACCGAGAACCTGCGGTTGCACTATGCGCGGACCCTGGCCGGCTGGTGCGCGAACCTGGAGGCGAACTGGGACGAGTGCGTGGCGGAGGTGGGCGAGGGCACGGCCCGGGTCTGGGGGCTGTACATGGCCGGGTCGCGGATCGCCTTCGAGCGTGGCGAGATCGAGCTGCACCACGTGCTGGCCACCCGCAACCACGCGGACGGTCGCAGCGGCTTCCCGATGCGTCCCGACTGGCAGGCCTAGGCCGGTGGCCCGGTAGCCTTGACCGGTGAGCACCAGGGCCCTCCAGCACAGCGCGACCGTGCTGCACCGTGAGCAGTTGTCCGAGCATCTGGTGCGGCTGCGCCTCGGCGGCGAGGGCCTGCGCACCCTGACCAGCACCGGCATCGCCGACGAATGGGTCGGCCTGATCGTGCCCGGGCAGTTCCAGAGCCGCTACTACACGGTGCGCCGGCTCGACCACGGTGAGCTGACCCTCGACGTGGTCGTGCACGACGTCGGCCTGGTCACCGAGTGGGCCGGCGGGGACTGCGTCGGCGACGAGGTCACCATCACCGATGCGAAGGGCTCCTTCCTGCTGCCCGCGGACGTCGAGTGGCTGCTGCTGGTCGGCGACCTCACCGCGATGCCGGCGATGGCGCGCATCTGTGAGGAGCACCCCGGGCTGCCGATCACCGTGGTCGCCGAGACCCCGGAGCCGTTGGCCGGCTACCTGCCGGACGGCGTCACGGTGCACTGGAGCGCCGGGCACGGCGAGGGGTTGGCCGCAGCCGTCGAGGCGCTGGACTGGCCCGAGGGTCCGGGCTACTTCTGGATGGCGGGGGAGTCCGCGCAGATGCGGGCGATCCGCAAGCACCTGATGCGCGAGCGCAAGCTGCCCAGCACCCACTACGACGTGATGGGGTACTGGCGGGCCACGGCCGGGCGACAGCCGCGCGCCGTCGACCCGGGCCCCATCTACCGCGCCGGCAAGGCCGCCGGCAAGACCGACCAGGAGATCTGGGCGGACTACGACGCAGCACGAGAGAAGAGCGATGACTGAGCCGCACGAGGACCCCGCGCACGAGGACGCTGCGCAGCAGGAGCCTGTCCTCGAGGAGCCGGAGGAGCTTGAGGAGGACGAGCTCGACGAGTTCGACGAGGACGACGAGGACGAGTTCGACGACGAATTCGACTACTCGGGTCTGGCCAACGCGGAGGCGACCGGGTTCTCCATCGACATCCCGGAAGGGCACCGCAGCGGCTTCGCGTCCTTCGTCGGGCGCCCCAACGCCGGCAAGTCCACGCTGACCAACGCGTTGGTGGGCACCAAGATCGTGATCACCTCCTCGCGTCCGCAGACCACCCGCACCGTGGTGCGCGGCATCGTGCACCGTCCCGACGGTCAGCTGATCCTGGTCGACACCCCCGGACTGCACCGTCCGCGCACCCTGCTCGGCGAGCGCCTCAACGACCTGGTGATGGCCACCTGGTCGGAGGTCGACGTGGTCGCGGTCTGCTTCCCGGCCAACGAGAAGATCGGCCCCGGTGACCGGTTCATCGTCAACGAGCTCTCCAAGGTGCGCCGCTCGATCCGGCTCGCGGTGGCCACCAAGACCGACCTGGTCACCCCCGAGCAGCTCGGCGAGCACCTGCTCTCCATCGCCGAGCTGGGGCGCGAGACCGGCACCGAGTGGGCCGAGATCGTCCCGGTCTCCGCGGTCAGCGGCGACCAGGTCTCACTGCTCTCCGACCTCCTGCTCGGCCTGATGCCGGAGGGCCCGCCGCTCTACCCGGACGGCGACCTGACCGACGCCCCCGAGCAGATCATCGCCGCCGAGCTGATCCGCGAGGCCGCCCTGGAGGGCGTGCGCGACGAGCTCCCGCACTCGATCGCGGTGGTCGTCGAGGAGATGGAGCTGCGCGAGAACCGGCCCAAGGACAAGCCGCTGCTGGACATCCACGCCAACCTGTTCGTCGAGCGCGACTCCCAGAAGGGGATCGTGATCGGCCACAAGGGCTCGCGCCTGCGTGAGGTCGGCTCGGCCGCCCGCAAGCAGATCGAGGCGATGCTCGGCACGCCGGTCTACCTCGACCTGCACGTCAAGGTCGCCAAGGACTGGCAGCGCGACCCGCGCCAGCTGCGCCGGCTCGGCTTCTAGGAGTCGGCGGGGCGTCGAGGCGGGCGCCCTGGTCCGGGTGTTTGTGTCGGACCCTCCTGCGACGGTGGTCTCATGATCGAGATCGACGCCACGCACACCCCGTATGAGGTCAGTGACCTCGACGCGGGGTGTCTGCTTGCGGTGATCTCTCAGGACCGGATGCGCTCATTGAGGGCGGCGCGGCGGCAGCTGCGGTTGGCGCACCAGTGGTGCGTGCTCAACCCGGTGGTTTCTGGGGGTTCGGCTGCTTCGTGGTGTGACGACGCCGCGTTCGCGTCTCTTGATCTGGACGACTTCTTGGGTGGGGAGGGGACGCCGGCGGTGGCGGCGTTCGCGGCTGAGGAGTTCGCTGCCGCCTCTGGCATCTCCCGGTACGGGGCGTTGTCGCTGCTGGCCGACGCGTTGGACCTGTACGACCGCCTCCCGCTGTTGTGGGCGCAGGTCGAGCTGCTGGAAGTCCCCGGCTGGAAGGCCCGCCGGGTCGCGGAGCTCACCCGCAAGCTCTCCCGTGAAGCCGCTGCCTGGTTCGACCAGACCCTCGCGGACGGCGAACGCTACGGCTGGCCCACCATCGAACGGGTGCTGGCGATGGCGGTGACGAAGTTCCACCCGGAGTTGGTCCGCGACAAGAACGGCCCGCTCACCAAGGCCGACTGGGACGTGCAGTTGAACCACCGCTACGGGCCCGACGGTGCCGCCTCGGGAACCTCCACCTTGGACGTCGTGGGTGACTCACTGGACCTGGCGCGGTTCCACGACCTCGTCTGCGACGAGGCGGAGAAGCTGAAGCGCGCGGGTGACACCGACACCCTGTGCCAACGCAAGGCCAAGGCGCTCGGCAGCATCGCGGAGGCGCAAGGCACGCTGGACTACGACGGTCTCGACCACCGCGGCCACGGCAACCACTCTGATGGCGCTGCCGGTGCAACCGGTGGTACGGCAAGCGAGACGGTGGCGCAAGGGCGTCGCAAGGGCCGGGCACTGCGGGTGTTCGTGCACACCACGCTGGCCGACCTCTTCGGCACCGACGACCTCACCCTCGCCGACACCGACCGCCTCGGGCCGATCCTCGTCGAGCAACTCACCGACTGGCTGAAGCGGCACGGCTCCATCGCCAGCATCACGCCGGTGATCGACCTCAACCGCACCGGATCCGTCGACCGGCACGACCCACCACAGTGGATGGCCGAGCAGGTCCGGCTTCGCGACCCGCGCTGCGTCTTCCCGCACTGCACTCACTCTTCGGCCGACGCGGACCTCGACCACATCGATCCCTACGACGCTGGTACCAACGAGCTGCGTGGCCCACCGGGCCAAACCAGACCCGAGAACCTGGCCCCGCTGTGCCGGCGCCACCACCTCGCCAAGACCTTCGCCGGCTGGCGCTACGTCCGCAACCGCGACGGCACCTACACCTGGACCAACAAGCACGGCCGCACCTGGCTGGTCACGAGCTTCGGCACCGTCGAGCTCGGCTGAGCACGAGCGTGCGTGAGCACGAAGGCCTCTTCCCCCGGAACCGTAGGGTCACCGGGGGAAGAGGCCTGCCTGCGTAGCCGCGGGGCTCAGTAGCGGAGCTCGCGCGCCTTGCGTGCGCGCAGGTTCGACCACGTGGTCGCCACCAGGCCGAGGGCGCCGGCAGCCACCCACGGGAGCGGCATCAGCCACCGGATCTCGTCGTCGGCGACCGCATCGCTGGTGATCAGCGCCCACACCAGCACCAGCCCGGCGAACGCCACGCCCATCACCAGGTGCCCCACGTTGACCGGGTGCCGCCACGAGGTGGAGACCGGCTCCTCGGCAGCATCGTTGGGCAGCCAGGAGGTGGCCGGTTCGGGGGAGTCGGCTGCCGTGGCGTCCACCGCCGCGTCGTCCAAGGCCTCGTCCTCGGTCGCGGAGGACCGTGCCGCAGGCGCCGGCTGGTAGGGGAGTCCGGTGACCGGTGCGGTGTCGTCCAGCGGCGTCGCCGCGTCGCCCCGGCCGGCGGCGTCGTCGGTGCCGGCCGGTGAGTCGGGGCTGGTCACGTCGTCCGTTCCGTTCACGTCGTCGGAGCGGTTCGCGTCGTCGTTGTCGTTCACGTCGTTCCTCGGGTTCTCGTTCATCGGGTCACCACCTCGATCGCGCCGAAGTCGAGGTCCAGGTCGAGCTCCATGCGCGGCTTCACCGCACCGCGGTCCTGGTTGGCGCTCAGGCTCACGTTCCAGCCGCTCTGGGTCTGGCCGAGCGCCTTGATCTCGCCAGGCCCGGAGATCCACGCATCGACACCGAGGTCGATGCCCGTCGGGACGATCACCCGCAGCTCGCCGACGTCGCCCTCGACCCTGATCCGCCGTCCGTCCAGGCCCTCGAGGTCGGTCACCCCGGTCAGGTCCACCACCATCTCGCCGATGCCCATCTCGTAGTGGTCCTGCACCTGGGAGGCGGAGGTGGGTGCGTGCGTGGTCTGGTCACCGTCGAACCGGTCGGCGACCGTGGCGACGGCCAACACCACCGCCAGGATCAGTCCGATCGGGATCAGCCCACCGGCGCGTCCGAAGAACGAGCCGATCACCAGCATCAGGGCGGTCACGCCGAGTGCCAGGGCCGGGTACGCGGAGCCGGCGACGTCCGCACCGGCGCCGTCGACGATGCCGAGCGTGCCCAGCGAGAGGGCGACCAGCGCCATCGTGAACCAGAACAGGATCGGGCCGCGCTTGCGCGGATCCCGCGGACGACGCATCGGCGGGGCGCTCTGATAGCCGGGAGGCGGAGCCTGGTAGCCGGGCGCCGCCGGCCGGTAGCCGCTGGCCGCGTGCGCCTTCTCGTACGCCACGGACTTCTGGTACGCCGTGTAGTCGGCCGCCCACTGGGCGGGGCTCGGCGGAGGCGTGGGTGGGGTGCCGGCAACCGTCGGCGTCCCCGCAGGCGCGCCCGGAGCAGTGCCCGGAGCAGCTCCCGGTGCGCCGGCCGGCGGCGGGGCGCCCCAGGCGTGCCCGACGCCCTGCGCGCCGACGCCGTGCGCGCCGCCCCCGTGCATGCCCATCCCGTGCATGCCCATGCCGGGTGCCATGCCGGGTGCCATGCCAGGTCCCATGCCCGGCCCCATCCCGAAGCCCTGCCCGGCCATCTGGGCCCGTCGCCGGTCACGACGCGAGAGCACGAACCAGGCGATCGCTCCGATCACCACCAGCGGCCAGGCGATCCAGCTGCCCGGTCCCTCGCCGAAGAGGTCGCCGACCATCGCCAGCCCGGCCAGGGCGCCGACCGCCACCAGCGCGATCGTCCGCGAGCGGACGTCGAGGTCGAACGGGGCGCTGTCGCTGCCGTCCTCGGGAACCAGCAGCCAGCAGGCGCCATAGACGATCAGCCCGGCGCCGCCGAAGAAGGTGAGCACCACGAATGCGACCCGCACGATCACCGGGTCGATGTCCAGGTGCCGGGCGATGCCGCCGGCCACGCCCGCGACGTACTTGTCGTCGACGGTGCGACGCAAGCGGCTCAGATCGCGCATCTCGTCGCGACTGACGCGCGGGCCCCCGTGGTAGGGGCCGGGGCCTGGGGACGGCTGCTGCGGGGCATCTGTCCCGCCGCCGGGAGTGGTCTCGTTCATGTCCTCCAGCGTTCCGTCTTCCGGCCCGATCCACCATCGGGGACGCCCCTGATTCGGCGCCGTCCGACCCTGATGCGCCTCAGGGTCGACTCGGGGTGGTTCCTCATGGTTGGGGCCTTCGTGACTGTGTGACGATGAGGCCATCATGACCACACCCTCGTCCGCAGTGCCCGGGCGGGCGCCCGGCGCGCCCCGCGACGTCCGGCGTGCCACCCGCAACACCAGCGACACCTACCTGGCCGGCGTCGCCTCGGGGCTCGCCGAGCACCTCGGCCTGCCGGTGCTGTGGGTGCGGCTCGGGTTCGTGCTGACCGCCGTCCTCGGCGGGCTGGGCATCGCGTTCTACGCCGCCCTGTGGCTGGTGCTGCCCACCGACGAACGGTTCGCCGACGACGCACCCGGCCTGGCCAGTGCGGCACGCACCGGCAAGCGTCCCGGCCGGGCCCGCCGGATCGGTGACATCGGGCCGACCATCGCGCTGGCCGCGCTCGGCGTCGGCTTCGTGCTCGCGGCGGAGACCGCCTTCGGCCCGGGCGCGCTGTTCTGGCCGGTGGTGATCGGGATCGGCGGCGTGGCCCTGATCTGGCGCCAGGCCGACGAGGCGCAGCGCGACCGGTGGCTCGACACCACCCAGCGCATCGATCCGCTCCGGGCGCTGGTCGGCAGCGGCGGCTGGGCGTCCTGGACCCGACTGATCGCCGGTGGGGCGCTGATCGTGGTGGCCCTGCTGGTCTTCGCCTTCACCAACGGTGCCAGCAACGGCACCAGTGCGGTGATCGCCGCCGGACTGCTCAGCATCATCGGGCTGGCCCTCACCGTCGGTCCCTGGCTGATCCGGATGGCCTCCGACCTCGCCGACGAGCGTGCCGAGCGGGTGCGCAGCCAGGAGCGCGCCGACATGGCGGCGCACCTGCACGACTCGGTGCTGCAGACACTGGCGCTGATCCAGAAGAACGCCGCCGATCCGGCGATGGTCGGCCGTCTCGCCCGCAGCCAGGAGCGTGACCTGCGCTCCTGGCTCTTCGCCGAGCAGACCACCGACGGCGAGACCCTGGCCGCAGCCCTGCGCGCGGTCGCCGCCGAGGTCGAGGACACCCACCACGTCGTCGTCGAGACGGTGACCGTGGGCGACGTGGCGTTGAGCGAGCAGATCGCTCCGGTGGTCCGCGCCGCCCGCGAGGCGATGGCGAACGCGGCCCGTCACGCGGGGGTGCCCAAGATCGACGTCTTCGCCGAGGTCACCCCCGACCGGGTCGAGGTCTACGTCAAGGACCGCGGCGCAGGCTTCGTGCTCGACGACGTCGCCGAGGACCGCCAGGGCGTCCGTGGCAGCATCGTGGGCCGGATGGAGCGTCACGGCGGCCAGGCCGAGATCCGCTCGGCCCCGGGCGAGGGAACCGAGGTCGTGCTGAAGATGCCACTGGAGGAGCAGAAATGACCACTGTCGTGATCGTCGACGACCACGCCATGTTCCGGGCCGGCGTCCGCGCCGAGCTGCAGGCGCAACCGGGCACCCCCGTCGAGATCCTGGGGGAGGCCGAGGACGTCGCCACCGCGGTCGCCGCGATCACCCAGCACCGCCCCGAGGTGGTGCTGCTCGACGTGCACCTGCCCGGCGGGGGCGGCGCCGAGGTGATGCGTCAGCTCGGCACCCACGACACCCGATTCCTGGCGCTCTCGGTCTCCGACGCCGCAGAGGACGTGATCGGCACGATCCGCGGGGGCGCGCGGGGCTACGTCACCAAGACCATCACCGGCCCCGAGTTGGTGGACGCGATCGTCCGGGTCGCCGACGGCGACGCCGTCTTCTCGCCGCGCCTGGCCGGCTTCGTGCTGGACGCGTTCGCCGGCTCCATCGACGTCGCCGCGGTGGACGAGGACCTCGACCGGCTCACCGAGCGCGAGCGGGAGGTGATGCGGCTGATCGCCCGTGGCTACGCCTACAAGGAGGTCGCCAAGGAGCTCTTCATCTCGGTGAAGACGGTGGAGACCCACATGTCCTCGGTGCTGCGCAAGCTGCAGCTCTCCTCGCGCCACGAGCTGACCCGCTGGGCGAGCGACCGTCGGCTGCTCTGAGCGATGCAGCCGGCGGTCGCCGAAGCCCCGTTCTGACACATTGTCGGTAAGATGCGGGTCATGGAAACCCTGCGTCTGATCCTGCTCTTCCTGCACATCCTCGGCTTCGCCGCGCTGATCGGTGGGCTGCTGGCCCAGGCTGGCGTGAAGGACAAGGTGGTCAACGCCCCGATGCGTGACGGCGCCGGCCTGGCGTTCCTCGCCGGCCTGGCCGTGGTCGGCGTGATCGAGGCCGACGGCGGCGACCTCAACCACACCAAGGTCGGCATCAAGCTGCTGGTCGGACTGGTCATCCTGGCGCTGGTGATGGCCAACATCCGCAAGCCCAAGATCTCCGACGCCCTGTACTGGAGCATCCTCGGTCTCGCCGTGGTAAACGTCGCCGTCGCCGTCTTCTGGTCGTCGGCCCACGTCTGAGCCGAGCCGTCAGGCGTTCGCGCCGGTCACGCCAGATGGTGGACCGGCGCGAGCGCATGCACCGGCGTCGCGATGCCCTCGTAGCGCGCCTTGAGCTGCAACGCCAGGTAGAGCGAGTAGTGCCGTGACTGGTGCAGGTTCCCGCCGTGGAACCAGAGCCCGGGCTGCTGGGTGGGCTTCCACATGTTGCGCTGCTCGCCCTCCCACGGCCCCGGGTCCTTGGTCGTCTCCGAGCCGAGGCCCCAGACCTTGCCGACCCGGTCCGCCACCTCCTGGCTGATCAGGTCCGCCGCCCAACCGTTCATCGAGCCGTACCCGGTGGCGTAGACGACCAGGTCCGCAGCCAGCTCGGTTCCGTCGGCGAGCACCACGGAGTGCTCGGTGAGGTGGTCCACCTCGCCCTTGGCCAGCTTCACCTCGCCGTCGGCCACCAGCTCGGCGGCGCCGACGTCGATGTAGTAGCCGGAGCCGCGCCGCAGGTACTTGAGGAAGAGCCCCGAGCCGTCGTCGCCCCAATCGAGGTCGAAGCCGGCCCGCTCCATGCGGTCGTAGAAGTCGCTGTCCCGCTCGCGCATCTGCTCGTACAGCGGGATCTGGAACTCGTGCATGATCCGGTAGGGGAGCGAGGCGAAGATCAGGTCCGCCTTCTCGGTGGTCACCCCGGCCGCCAGCGCCTGCTCCGAGTAGAGCGCGCCGAGACCGATCTCCATCAGGCTGTCGCTCTTCACGATGTGGGTCGAGGAGCGCTGCACCATGGTCACGTCGGCGTCGTGCTCCCACAGCGCTCCGCAGATGTCGAAGGCCGAGTTGTTGGAGCCGATCACCACGACCTTCTTGCCGGTGTAGGCGTCCGGACCGGGGTGCTGCGAGGAGTGGTGCTGCTCGCCGGCGAAGAGCTCCTGGCCGGGGAAGACCGGCACGTTCGGCTTGCCGGACATCCCGGTGGCCAGCACCAGCTGCCGGGGCCGCAGCGTCATCGCGACACCGTCCCGCTCGATCTCGACGCTCCACTCGCCCGTGGCCTCGTCGTAGGAGGCGCTGGTCGCGGTGGTGCTCGACCAGTAGGGCACCTCCATCACCTTGGTGTAGAACTCCAGCCAGTCGGCGACCTTGTCCTTGGGAGCGAAGACCGGCCAGTTCTCCGGGAACTTGAGGTAGGGCAGGTGGTCGTACCAGACCGGGTCGTGCAGGCACAGCGACTTGTAGCGGCTGCGCCACTGGTCGCCGGGGCGGGCGTAGCGGTCGATCACCAGCGCCGGGACGCCGAGCTGGCGCAGCCGGGCGCCGAGCGCGATCCCGCCCTGGCCACCGCCGATCACCAGCACCTCCGGCTGCACCGTGGTGCCCAGCGCGGCGTCCTCGGCGGCACGCCGCTCACTCCAGCTGGTGCGGTCCTTGCGCGCGCCGTGCTCCGCCCCCATCGGGCGTCCCTCGCGCAGCGGCTCCTCGTGGCCCTTCAGCTCGTACAGCGTGGTGAGCAGGGTCCAGGCGCCCTCGTCGGTCAGCCGGAGAAGGCCGCGGCCGCGGCCCACCGCCGTCTCGAAGGTGATCCACGCGGTGATCACGCCGTCCTCCTCGGTCGGCTCCTCGGAGGTCCGGAAGGTGCTGGGCGCCGTCTGCTCCAGGGTCGCCTGCAGCAGTCCGCGGACGCCGTCCTGGTTCTCCACCGTGGTCAGGTTCCACGAGAACGCGACCAGGTCGCGCCAGAAGCAGGTGCCGGCGAAGAGCGAGACCGCCCGTTCGACGTCCCGGGCGCCGAGGGCGTCCTCGAAGGCCGACAGCCAACGGTCGACGCGGTCCTGGGGGCTGAGCGTCGCGGTCGGCCCGGGCTCGCTCGCCGTGCGCTCCTGCTGGGGTTCCATGGTCTGAGTCATCACTCCGCCTCTCCTCGGGTCATGTGATGCAGGACACAACGCGGGGCAGGTCGGTGGCGAGGGTTGCAGGGGGTTGCAACGTGCTCGCAACCCGCTGCCTGCTCTAGTGGAGCGATGACGACGAGTGGTGCGGCGAGACCCTCCCCGGCGGCCGGGGACGGCGGCGGGCTGCGGGAGTCCGGCGGCCATCCGCGGGCGGAGATCCGGGCCTCCTGGCGGCGGGCCCGGGCCAGCGGCATGGATCCCGGGGGCGCGCCGGCGCTGGCCCCGCTGGGTCTTGCGGAGATCGAGCGGCGCCGCGAGGCCAGTGCGCTGGCGCCGCTGGTGCCGTCGATGACCCGGGCGCTGGGCGCGGCGCTGGAGGCCGGCCACCTGATGGTGGTCAGCGACCTGGAGGGCCGGGTGCTGTGGCGGATCGGCACCAGCGCGGTGCGTGATCGGGCCGACCGGCTGGGCTTCGTGCCCGGCTCGGCCTGGTCGGAGGGCAATGTCGGCACCAACGCCATCGGCACCGCGCTGGTGCTCGGCGCACCCGTGGTGATCCGCGGCACCGAGCACTTCGCGGAGTCGCACATGGGCTGGGGCTGCGCGGCCGCCCCGGTCCGCGACCCGGACTCCGGTCGGCTGCTCGGCGCGGTCGACGTCAGCGGGCCGAGCCGGGGCCTGCACCCGGCCGAGCTCGGGCTGGTGGAGCTGGCGGCCCGGGTCGCCGGCCTGGAGCTGGCCGAGGAGCGGCGTGCGCGCCTGGACCGGCTCCGGGTGCATGCCACCGTGCTGGTCGCGCGCCTGGACGGGCCGGCGCTGGTGGTGGACCGCCACGGTCATCCGGCGCTGGCCTCTGGTCTGGTCGCCCCGCAGCGGGTGGTGCTCCCCGAGCGGATGGAGCCCGGGCACACCTGGCTGCCCGGCTTCGGGCGGGTGCACGCCGATCCGCTGCTCGACGGCTGGCTGCTGCGCCCGGAGCCGGAGAGTGCCGGCGCCGCACGCCTGGAGCTCGACCTGCGCAGCGCCCCGGTGCTGCGGATCAGCGGAGACGCCGGGGCCTGGGAGCACAAGCTCTCCCTGCGCCATGCCGAGGTGCTCCTGGCGCTGGTCCGCGCGGGGGAGCAGGGCCGCTGTGCCCGCGACCTCGCCGAGGAGATCTTCGGTGACCCGGCCAAGGTGGTCACCGTCCGCGCCGAGCTCTCCCGGCTGCGGCGTGCGGTCGGTGCGACCGTGCTCTCCCAGCCCTACCGGATCGCGCCGCAGGTCCAGGTCAGCCTGGTGCTGCCAGCGGACCGGGGGCGGCTGCTGCCGACCTCCAGCGCCCCGGTGGTCACCGCTCTGCGTGTCGGTGGTGCCACGTAGGGTTGGCGCCAGCATGGACACACTGTTTCCGATCCCCGCCGGTGCGGGTGCTGGCTCCTCCGGCGCCGGCACGCCCCGCCTGAGCGCAGAAGATCTCCTGGACGGTCTCAACGAGCCGCAGCGTGCCGCCGTCGTGCACGAGGGCGCACCGCTGCTCGTCGTCGCGGGCGCGGGCTCCGGCAAGACCCGCGTCCTCACCCGGCGGATCGCCTGGCTGATCTCGCAGCGCAAGGCGCATCCCGGCTCCATCCTGGCGATCACCTTCACCAACAAGGCCGCGGCCGAGATGAAGGAGCGGGTCGAGGATCTGGTCGGCAAGCGGGCCCGGATCATGTGGGTCTCCACCTTCCACTCCTCGTGCGTGCGGATCCTGCGCAAGGAGATCGAGCGACTCGGCTACAAGTCCGGCTTCTCCATCTACGACGCCGCCGACTCCAAGCGGCTGATGACGCTGGTCTGCCAGGACCTCAACCTCGACCCCAAGCGCTACCAGCCGCGGGCGGTGCTGAACTGGGTCTCGAACGCCAAGAACGAGCTGAAGGACCCGGACGAGGCGGCCAAGGACGCCCGCAACGCCTTCGAGGAGGCCTACGCCCAGGCGTACGCCAACTACCAGCGCCGGCTCCGCGAGGCCAACGCCCTCGACTTCGACGACCTGATCATGACGACGGTGCACCTGTTCCAGCAGTTCCCCGACGTCCGGGAGACCTATCGGCGCCGGTTCCGTCACGTGCTCGTCGACGAGTACCAGGACACCAACCACGCCCAGTACGCGCTGATCCACCAGCTCTGCGCGGAGGACCCGGAGGGCGACGCCCATGCCGACCTCTCCTCCAGCGGCGAGCGGGTGCCGCCCTCCGAGCTGATGGTGGTCGGTGACGCCGACCAGTCGATCTACGCCTTCCGCGGCGCGAACATCCGCAACATCCTCGACTTCGAGCAGGACTTCCCGAACGCCACCTCGATCCTGCTGGAGCAGAACTACCGCTCCACCCAGACGATCCTCAACGCCGCCAACGCGGTGATCGGCAACAACGCCGGACGCCGGGCGAAGCGGCTGTGGTCGGACGCCGGCGACGGCGCCAAGATCGTCGGCTACGTGGCCGACGACGAGCGTGACGAGGCGCGGTTCATCTCCGACGAGATCGACAAGCTCACCGACGAGGGGCACGCGCGGGCCGGCGACGTCGCGGTCTTCTACCGCACCAACGCCCAGTCGCGGATTTTCGAGGAGACCTTCATCCGCACCGGCCAGCCGTACAAGGTGGTCGGTGGCACCCGGTTCTACGAGCGTCGGGAGGTGCGCGACGCGATCGCCTACCTGCGGGTGCTGCTCAACCCGTCGGACGAGATCTCGCTGCGCCGGATCCTGAACACGCCCAAGCGCGGCATCGGCGATCGAGCCGAGGCCTGCGTCGCCGCCTTCGCCGAGCGGGAGCGGATCACCTTCTTCGCGGCGCTGCAGCGCGCCGACGAGGCCCCCGGCGTGGCCACCCGGTCCCTGAAGTCGATCCAGCCCTTCGTCGAGATGCTCGAGGAGCTCGGCTCGATGGTCGCCGGCGGCGAGCGCCCGGACGTCGTCCTGGAGTCGGTGCTGGACCGCAGCGGCTACCTGGCCGAGCTGGAGGCCTCCGAGGACCCGCAGGACGAGACCCGGCTGGAGAACCTGGCCGAGCTGGTCGCGGTGGCCCGGGAGTTCTCCGACTCCCCGGTGGCCGGGCCGTCTGCCGACCCGGCCGACGAGGGCGCCACCGTCGCGGGCACCGAGACGCCCGGCCTGGCGGACTTCCTCGAGCGGGTCGCGCTGGTCGCCGATGCCGACCAGATACCGGACGCCCCCGAGGACGGCGCCGACGGCGAGGCGGGCGAGGGCGTGGTGACGCTGATGACCCTGCACACCGCCAAGGGCCTGGAGTTCCCGGTGGTCTTCCTCACCGGCATGGAGGACGGCGTCTTCCCGCACATGCGCTCGCTGGGGGACAGGCCCGAGCTGGAGGAGGAGCGCCGGTTGGCCTATGTAGGTCTGACCCGCGCCCGGGAGCGGCTGTACCTGTCGCGTGCGGTGATGCGCTCGGCGTGGGGCGCACCGGCGCACAACCCGGCCTCGCGCTTCCTCGACGAGCTCCCGGTCGACCTGGTCGACTGGCGCCGCACCGCGGCCCAGCAGACCAGCTGGAACCGCACCGACTACTCCAGCGGCTCCAAGATCGACTTCAGCTCGCCGACCGCCGCCGGACGCCGCAACTTCGGTGCCGCGGCCGCGCGCGTGGACGCCGCCACCAAGGCGAAGAAGTCGCGCCCGATCCCGTCGCTGGCCGCCGGTGACCGGGTCATCCACGACTCCTTCGGGATGGGCACGGTGGTCGCCGTCGAGGGCGCCGCGGAGAAGTCCGTGGCCTCGATCGACTTCGGCTCCGAGGGCGTGAAGCGGCTGCTGCTCCGCTACGCCCCCGTCGAGAAGCTCTGAGAGGCCGACAGCAGCAGCCGCGCGGCCTCCCCGTGGCACCTTCTGGACGTCTACGTAGGAGATAGTCCCTGACGTTTTCGTGGTTTTCGGGCCTCAGAACCACGAAAACGTCAGGGACTATCCGCCGGGTCGCCCGAGACGCGA
>NZ_BAAALG010000017.1:209128-226763 GCF_039528155.1 Nocardioides dubius
CCGGCTCGGACGGGGCTTCTGGCGTTGCTGAGGTTGCGGGTGAGCGTCGGGCTCAGGGGCGGACGCCGTTGGCGATCAGCGCCGCCATCGGGTCGACCGGGTCGCCGGCACCGGGGCGCACCTCGAGGTGCATGTGCGGACCGGTGCTGTTGCCGGTGCTGCCGACGTAGCCGATCACCTCGCCGGCCCGGACCGTGTCGCCGACCGAGACCGCGTAGCCGGAGAGGTGGCAGAACCACAGCTCGGTGCCGTCGTCGGTGGTGACGATGATCTGGTTGCCGTAGGCGCCGGCGTACTCGGCCGAGGTGACGGTGCCGTTGGCGACCGCCATCACCGGCGTGCCGGTGGGGGCGGCGAAGTCGAGGCCGGTGTGGTTGCGCGACCAGTTGCCGCCCGCCTGGCCGAAGGTGGCGGTGAGGCGGTAGCTGGCCAGCGGCAGGTGCCACAGGTTGAGCTCGACGGCGTCACGGTGCTTCTCGGCAGTCGCGGCGAGCTTGGCCAGCTCGGCGTTGCGCTGCTCGGCCGCCGCCTCGGCGGCTGCCTCGATCTCCTGGTTGGTGGCGTCTTCGAGGGCGTCACGGCGCGAGTCACGCGAGATCGCCTCGGTGCGCGAGGCACGGGCGGTGCTGGCGGAGACGGCGCTGACGCCGGACAGGGCGCTGGCCTGGAGCTGGATCGGGGAGGAGGCGGTGGCGTCAGAGCCGAGGTCGGCCTGGCTGACGGTCACTGCGCCAGTTGCGGAGACGGCGAGTGCCGCGACTCCGACCAGAACGGCCGGGGAGGGCATCACCTTGACCAGGGGCGAGCGCGTGGTCTGCGGCTTCGCAGCCCGGCGCTTGCCACCTACGTACGGGGTCTCCTGCGCTGGAGCAGTGGTCCTCGCGACTGCGGGCTGGGCGCCGCGGCGAGGTGCTCGATGGTTTCCCATGCAGAAATTTCCCTGTGGTTGGTGGTCGTAAGCCTCACAGACTGTAACGGACCCCCAGAAGCCGCAGAAATCTGTGTCCCACGATTGTGGATCAGGCCATGGCCAGATGTGGGGGATTTGGCCATTTAATGGCGGTGTGTCCATACCAGCGACGTGAGCAGGCTCTCGGCCCCTGCATCCCGCACAGTCACCCCCGCATTGGTGTGTGCAGGTGAGGCAGGACTAAGGTGCGAGAGGATTTCCCGCGGCTGGGATGCCACTCGGCCGTAGCGAACAGCAATCTAAGGAATCAGACACGTGGACCTGATGGAGTACCAGGCAAAGGAACTCTTTGCCAAGCATGGCGTTGCCACCACTCTCGGCGTGGTTGTTGAGACCGCCGAGGATGCCAAGGCTGCAGCCGAGCAGATCGGCGGCGTTACGGTCGTCAAGGCCCAGGTCAAGGCCGGTGGCCGTGGCAAGGCGGGTGGCGTCAAGATCGCCAAGACCGCCGACGAGGCCTTCGAGTACGCCTCCAACATCCTGGGCATGGAGATCAAGGGCCTCACGGTCAACCGTGTCCTGGTCACCCCCGCCACCCCGCCGGTCGAGGAGTACTACTTCTCCTTCCTGCTGGACCGGGCCAACCGCTCGCACCTGTGCATCGCGTCCGTCGAGGGTGGTGTGGAGATCGAGGAGGTCGCCAAGACCAACCCCGAGGCCGTGCGCCAGATCCCGATCAACGCCCTCGAGGGCGTCACCCCGGAGAAGGCCGCCGCGATCGTCGACGAGGCCAAGTTCCCGGCCGAGCTGCGCGACCAGGCCATCGAGATGGTCCAGAAGCTCTGGAAGGTCTACGTCGAGGAAGACGCCACCCTGGTGGAGGTCAACCCGCTGGCTCGCCTCGCGGGCGACAAGCTGGAGGCCCTGGACGGCAAGGTCTCGCTCGACGAGAACGCCTCCGAGGTGCGCCACCCCGACCACGAGCAGTTCGAGATCAGCGAGGAGGCCGACCCGCTCGAGGCGAAGGCCAAGGCGCTGGGCCTCAACTACGTCAAGCTCGACGGTCAGGTCGGCATCATCGGCAACGGTGCCGGTCTGGTCATGTCGACCCTCGACGTCGTCGCGTACGCCGGTGAGAACCACGGCGGCGTGAAGCCGGCCAACTTCCTCGACATCGGCGGCGGCGCCAACGCCACCGTGATGGCGAACGGCCTCGACGTGATCCTCAACGACGAGCAGGTCAAGTCCGTGTTCGTCAACGTCTTCGGTGGCATCACCGCGTGTGACGAGGTCGCCAACGGCATCAAGGGTGCCCTGGAGATCCTCGGCGACAACGCGACCAAGCCGCTCGTCGTCCGCCTCGACGGCAACAACGTCGAGCAGGGCCGGGCGATCCTGAACGAGCTGAACCACCCGCTGGTGACGCAGGTCGACACCATGGACGGAGCGGCCGACAAGGCCGCCGAGCTCGCGAACATCTGAAACGGAGAACTTGAACAATGACGATCTACCTGAACAAGGACTCCAAGATCATCGTCCAGGGCATCACCGGTGGCATGGGCTCCAAGCACACCAACCTGATGCTCCAGGCCGACGCCAACATCGTGGGCGGCGTCAACGCCCGCAAGGCCGGCACCACCGTTGAGCTCAACGGCAAGGAGCTCCCGGTCTTCGGAACCGTCGAAGAGGCGATGGCCGCCACCGGCGCCAACGTCTCGGTCGCCTTCGTGCCGCCGGCCTTCACCAAGGCGGCCTGCATCGAGGCCATCGACGCCGAGATCCCGCTCCTGGTGGTCATCACCGAGGGCGTCCCGGTCCAGGACACCGCCGAGGTCTTCGCGTACCTCGACGGCAAGAAGACCCGGATGATCGGCCCGAACTGCCCCGGCATCATCTCCCCGGAGGAGTCGCTGGCCGGCATCACCCCGCACACCATCGCGGGCAAGGGCCCCATCGGTCTGGTCTCGAAGTCGGGCACCCTGACCTATCAGATGATGTACGAGCTGCGTGACTTCGGCTTCACCACCGCCATCGGCATCGGTGGAGACCCGATCATCGGCACCACGCACATCGACGCCCTCGAGGCCTTCGAGAACGACCCGGAGACCAAGGCGATCGTGATGATCGGCGAGATCGGCGGCGACGCCGAGGAGCGCGCTGCCGCCTACATCAAGGAGCACGTGACCAAGCCGGTCGTCGGCTACGTCGCGGGCTTCACCGCCCCGGAGGGCAAGACCATGGGCCACGCCGGCGCCATCGTCTCGGGCTCCTCGGGCACCGCGCAGGCGAAGAAGGAGGCCCTCGAGGCCGCCGGCGTCAAGGTCGGCAAGACGCCGTCCGAGACCGCGGAGCTCATGCGCGAGATCATGAAGAACCTCTGATCCGACCGATCAGCGCAACAGCCCCCGACCGGTAGGTCGGGGGCTGTTGTCGTTCAGCTGCTCGGGCTGCTCAACACCCCTGCTCGGTCATCGCGCAGAGCATCGGCGCGACGACGGCGTTCGACCGGTCGAGGTCGCTCAGGCCGCCCCCGATCGTGTCGGTGCTCCACTCGCCGCTCTGCATGACCACCAGGAGCGCGCGGCCCTTGCGGCTGACCCGGTAGAGCGAGCCGCCCAGGCCCTCGGCCGCGGTGTCGGCGAAGACGACGCTGTCCGGGTCGCCGGAGCCGAACACCTGCCAGACGCGGGAGGCCATCACGGCGCCGCCGCGCCCCGCCTTCTTCGGCGTACAGGCGCTGACGGTGTCGAAGAGCTCGGTGAACGCCTGCTTGGCCGCGTCGGCGTCGCGGTAGCCGATCACCTGGCGCAGCTCGAGGAACTCCGGCCCGCTGTTGCTGGCGAGCAGGCGCCCGGTGGGCAGCGGTTGCTGCGCCAGCAGCGGCTGGCCGCAGACCAGGGTCCGGTCGATCCCGGTCAGCTGCGCGGACGGCCCGAGCTGTTCGCCGCCGTCCGCGCTCATGTCGACGAAGCCCTGGGCGAGGTCCAGGTCCGGCACCGTGCCCTGGCCGACCTTCTCCGACTCCGGCGCCTCGGGCAGCAGGAGCGGATCCTCCTGCTCGGTGCCGGGTGTGCTGGGCGTGCCGAGGCCGCTCATCGCCGCGGCGAGGGTGGCGAGCTGGGCGCGGGTGTCGAGCACGCCGGAGGCGACGTCACCGCTCCACGAGCCGTAGCTGGAGGTGACCAGCAATGCCGGGCCGGCGGCGAGCAGGTTGACCACCTCCACCGACGGCTCGGCGCTGGCGGCGCCGCGGGCGAAGTCCTCGCTGATGCTGACCCCGGGCCACGCCGCGTCGCCGTCGTGGACGGCGACAGTGCCGGAGTCGCGCGGGTCGCCGTCGGTGCATCGCCGGGCGGCGTCGACGACCTCCTGCTGCACCTTCGCCGCGGACTCCGGGTCGGGGAGCAGGTAGACGGTGCGGATCTCGGACGTCTCGCCGCCGCTCAGCGCCGCACTGCGGACGTCGCGGGGAGCGAGATCGCCCAACGGTGTCGTGCCGCAGTAGTCCAGGCCCTCCATCGCGGCGGTCCGGCTCACCTCGGCACCCTCCAGGCCGGCCGCGATCGGGAAGTCGGCCGGGATCTGCTCCAGCACGCTCGGCGTCGGCGAGGTGGTCGCCGGCGGCGGGTCGCTGCGGTCGTCGCCGCCCGCGGCCAGCACGGCACCGGTCGAGGCGATCACCGCGACGGCGACCGCGACGGCGACCGTGCCTCCCACGTTGCGGCGACGACGGCGCGCGTCGCCCCGGCGGCGGACCTCCGCCGCGTCGAGGCGCACGGTGGGCGTGGTCGCGAAGCTCTCCAGGTCTCGGATCGGATCAGACATGTGCTGCTCCTTGGGTCGGGCCGGCATCGGCATCGAGGAGGGCGGTCAGGGCGGCGCGGCCGCGGTGCAGCCGCGCCTTCACGGTGCCGACCGGGACGCCGGTCTCCTCGGCCACCTGTTGCACCGGCAGGTCGCACAGGTGGTGCAGCACCAGTGCCCGGCGCTGGGAGTCCGGGAGCTGCCGCAGCGCGGCGATCAGGGCCACCCGGTTCTCGTCGGGCCCCGCGCTGGGGGCCACCTCGTGCAACGCCCGATCGGGTGGCCGCCGCGCCAGCCGCATCCGCCGCCAGCGGCTCACCGCGAGCCGATAGGCCGTCGTCCTGATCCACGCCTCGGGGTGGGTGAGGTCGGCGAGCTGCTTGCGCCGGCTCCAGGCGCGGATGAACGCCTCCTGCACGCACTCCTGCGCCTCGTCGCGATCCCCGATCATCGCGTGGAGCTGGCTGGTCACGCGAGCGAACGATGCGTCGTAGAACGCGTCGAACTCCTCCTCGGTCATCTCCACCTCCGTGTGGTTGCTGTCTCGGCTGGGAGACGCATGGGAGAGCCGGCGGGTTGCGTCGGAGCCCGAGAATTCTCCGCGGACTACTCGTCGCCCTGGAAGGAGAAGGAGCGGAGCCGGTCGCCGGCGAACCAGACGGCTCCTACGGCGAGGGCGGCGGAGGCGCCCAGCGCCCACCACAGGGCGAGATCGCTGCTGCTGACCGCGGCGTCCACCTCCTGGCCCACCCGCTGGCCCCACTGCGCCACGCTGAGCGTCGCGATGCCGGAGAAGATGCTGCCGAGCGTGCCCTCCCAGATCAGGATGTAGAGCAGCCCGAAGACGACGGCATGCCGGGTCAGCGTGCTCAGCGCCAGGAAGAGCGCGGTGTAGACGATGCCGCTGACCACCGTGCTGGTCCACAGCGCCACCGACATCCCGGGCTCCTCCGGGCGCACCACCAGCCCGACGACGAGGATCGGCAGCGTGCCGGCGGCGAGCACCGCGGCGAGCGCGACCAGGTACTTGCTGAGCGCCACGCTGTGCCGCGAGATCGGCTTGGCCAGCAGGTAGACGATCGAGCCGTCGTCGACCTCGGGCCCCATCACCGAGCTGGCCGCGATCAGCGCCAGCAGCGGGAGCACCAGGCTGGGGCCCATCCCGTCCAAGGTGTCCCAGGCGGCGACCTCGTCGCCGGTCAGCACCCGGATCAGCACCACCAGCGCGGCCAGGCCGATCGGGAAGACCAGCAGCAGCCAGAACCGGCGGTGGCCGAGCAGCGCCTGCACCGCGAGCCGGACGATCGTCGGGTTCATCGCGCCACCAGGTAGGAGAAGACGCTCTCCAGCGACTCGTCGCTGGGGGAGACCTCCCACAGGGCGATGTCGCCCTCACGCGCCCAGCGGGGCAGGCCGTGGGCGAAGGCGCCGAGGTCGGAGACCTCGACGTCGATGCCGTCGTCGCCGGTGAAGCGGACCGCCTTCACCGCGGGTTGTGCGACCAGCGCGGTGGCCAGCGCACGGGCGTCGTCGCAGCGCAGGAAGTAGCGCACCGGGCGGTCGGTCATCAGCCGCCGGATCGCGCCGAAGTCGCCGGAGGCCGCGTGCCGTCCGGAGACCACCACCTCGATGTGCCGGGCCAGTCGCTCGACCTCCTCCAGGATGTGCGAGCTGAAGACGATGGTGCTCCCGGCGTCGCCCAACCGGTGCAGGAGGTCCATCAGCTGCATCCGCTGGCGGGGATCGACCCCGTTGAACGGCTCGTCGAGCAGCATCACGCGTGGCTCGTGGACCAGCGCCGCAGCGATCTTGATCCGCTGCCGCATGCCCTTGGAGTAGGTGTCGATGCGCCGCTCGGCGGGCTCGGTCATCTCCACGCGCGCCAGCGCCCGCTCGGTGGCGGCGCGGGGGTCGGGCAGCTGGTGCAGCTCGGCGTTGGCCTGCACGAACTGCCGTCCGCTGAGGTAGCCGAAGCTGATCTCGCGCTCCGGCACCAGCCCCAACACCCGGTAGGCCTCGGTATTGCGCCACACCGGGACGTCGTCCAGGGTGACGGTGCCGGCCGACGGCGCCAGGAAGCCGGACATCATCGCCATCAGCGTGGTCTTGCCGGCGCCGTTGGGCCCGAGCAGGCCGGTGACGCCGGGGCCGATCGTCATCGTCACGTCGTTGACGGCGACCACGTTGCCGAACCAGCGCGACACCTTCTCCAACCTCAGCACGCTCATCAGCGACCTGCCTTCCGGAACCGGGCCACCAGCAGGGCGAGGGTCCCGCCGACGATCGCGACGGCGACGATCAGGTAGAGGGCGACCATCGCGGCGCCGTCGGGGGGAGTGATCACCCGGACGCCGGCGTCCAGCTCACTGGCCAGCCCGTTGACCAGCGACCACGGGGAGAAGAGCCCGGCGAGCTCGCCGACCCGCGGGGAGCCGGTCTCGTCCGCGATCGCCTGGACGATCGAGACCCCGGTGTTGAGCACCACCAACGCCAGGATCGAGCCGACGACGGCGAAGCCGCGGCGCAGCGCGTAGCTGGCGATCAGGCCGGTGATCCCGGCCAGCATGGTGGCCAACAGCAGGGTGAGCGGCAGCGACCGGACGAACTGGCTGAGCTCGTGGCTGACGTCGAGGTCCGCGATCAGTCCACCGGCCAGCAGCACCAGCTGCGGGACCAGCATGAAGAGCACGCACGCGGTGGTCAGCGAGGCCCAGCGCACCAGCGCCAGTGGAGCCGGGCTGAGTGGACGGGCCAGGTAGAGCACGATCGAGCGCGAGCGCAGGTCGCGGGAGAAGAGCACCGGCGCCTGCGCGGCGGCGAAGATGCTGATCAGCACCTGGATCTGGTTGGTGTAGCCCGCATAGCTCACCAGCGGCTTGTTGATCCCGGTGACCGCCAGCACCCCGATCAGGATCACCGCCGGGAGCAGGGCGAAGGCGCCGAGCACGATCGGGAGTACCTTGGAGCGTCCGGAGCGGCCGATCCCGAAGGCGTGCCGCAGCCCGGTCAGGTACAGCGAGGCCGCGATCGTGGCGTTCGACTCGCGCGGGCCGGTGTAGCGGCGGTAGCCGATGTCGTGGATGACGCCCGCGGGGCGGGGGCCCGGGTAGCCCTCAGACATGGTGGGCTCCTTGGGTGAAGACGTCCTCGAGGTGGCCCTGGTCGGCCTGGATCCGGACCAGCGCCAGCTCCAGATCGGCGACGGTGTCGCGGACCAGCCGGTGCACGTCGAGGCCGTCGGGTGGCGGGTCGATGGTGACCAACTGGCCCCTGGGCCGGCAGCTGAGGCCCGCGGCGGCGAGCGCGTTGCCGAGCAGATCCCGCTCCGCGGCGCCGCCGAGCACCTCCACCAGCAGGGATCCGGTGGCGTCGAGGAACTGGCTGGTGGCCGAGGAGCGGAGCAGGTGGCCGCCGTCGAGGATCACCACGTGGTCGCTGATCTTCTCGAGCTCGCCGAGCAGGTGGGAGGTGACCAGCACCGGGATGCCGAAGTCGGAGCCGATCCGGCGGACCAGGCTCAGCATCTCCAGGCGCGAGGCCGGATCGAGCCCGTTGGTGGGCTCGTCGAGGAAGACCAGGGCCGGGTCGTGGACCAGGGCCTGGGCGAGCTTGGCGCGCTGCTTCATCCCGGTCGAGTAGCCGCCGAGCAGCCGGTAGCGCTCCTCGTCGAGCCCGACCAGGCGCAGGATGTCGGCGGCGCGCTCGCGGGCCGCGGCGGCGGGCAGGCCCGACATCCGGGCCAGGTGCACGACGAACTCGCTGGCGTTGACGTCCGGCGGCAGGCAGTCGTGCTCCGGCATGTAGCCGATCACCCGGCGGATCTCGTCGTCGGCGGTGGCGATGTCGTGGCCGAGCACCTGGGCGGTGCCCGAGGTCGGCGTCTGCAGGCCGAGCAGGATCTTGATCAGCGTGGACTTGCCGGCCCCGTTGGCGCCGACCAGCCCGGTCACCCCGGCATCGATCTCGACGGTCAGGTCGTGCAGGGCCACGACCCGGCCGTAGTCCATGGTGAGACCCGCCGTGCGGATCACCGGCGCGGCGGTCACCGAGGCGCTCTGCGACGTGTCGGCGGTCACGTCGACAACCTACAGGGTCACCTGCTGGGCAGGTTCTCCAAGCGCTCCAGGGCCCGCTCGCCGAGGGCGCTGAACCCGCCCTTGGGCAGGGTGTGCGGGCCGTCCGGGACGAAGACCACCTGGGCCACGTCGGCGTCGCGGCGGATGATCGCCATCCAGTAGGTGAGCGTCCGCTTGTCCGACAGCTCGGTGTCGATGCGCCAGATGGTGAGGTCGCTGCCCTTGGTGGAGCGGCTGGTGGTGCGGGCCACCTCGGTGGTGAGGTCGTCGTCCTCGCAGCTGGCCATCTTCGCGCGCACCTGCTCGACCTGCTTGCGTGCCGGGCCGGCCGAGGCCATCCGGCCGTAGGTCTCGGTGATCCCGAAGTAGGTGGCCAGGTCAGCGCCGGGGATCACGAAGCTGCGGGTCCGGGTGGAGCCGAACTGCTTGCCCTTGAAGGTGATCGCGGTGCACGGGGTGGCGGCGACATTGGTGGCCTTGGTCGGCTTGGTGCCGGCCCAGGCCAGGTCGATGCCGGTGACCGGCGGCAGGTCGATCTCCTGCAGCATGCCCTTGGCCTTGTCGCCCGGCGGCGGTGCCACCTTGCGCAGCTTCGGCGTGGTCACGCAGGTGCCGCCCACCTCGTTGGCGCAGAGCTTGGTGACGGCGCTGCCGATCAGGGAGACCAGCGGCTTCAGGTTGACGTCGAGCTCGCCGCGCTCGCCGCGCTCGGTGAGCGTGGTCGAGGTGAGCAGGGAGCCGGTCCGGCTGAGCGCGACCAGGTGCGTGGTGGCGGGGCGCTCCCATGCGCGCAGGGCGAGCACCATCGCCTCCTCGCCGACGCCGTCGAGGCGGTGGGTGGAGATCAGCTGGACCCGGGTCTCGGTGCAGCCCAGGTACCAGCCGACGAGCCGGTCGTAGGCCGTCTTGCTGGCCTCGGGGGTCTTGCTCAGCTCGGCAGCCTGCATCGCGGCTCCGGTCGGCCGTCCCGAGAAGGTGAAGGTGCGGACCAGGGTGCCGAGGCCGGCCGGGTCGGCGAACGGGTCGCGCTGGCACAGTGCGTAGCGTCCGGTGCCGCCGGTGTTGTCGTCGGTGCTGGTGGTGGCGATGGTCCGCTTCGGGACGGCGGCGGCGATCTCCGTCTTGTCGAGCAGGTCGTTGGGGTGCAGTCGCGGGCCGGTCTCCTCTGTGGAGGTCGAGTCCTTGCCGAGGGCCCGCACGTCGGCGGAGTTCTGGTGCACCAGCACGCCGCCGCCGAGCAGCAGCGCGGCGGTGGCGGCGACCGCGATCAGGGTGTGCGTGCGGCGTCGCCGGGAGCCACCCCTGCGGATGATCGTGGAGCGCGGGTAGCGGGTGTCGTGCAGGCGGTCGCCGAGCATGGTCAGCCGGTGCGCGATCTGCTCGGGTGCCACCTCCAGGCGCTGGGCCATGCTGGCGCGCGCGTCCGCGAGGGCCGTGCTGGCGGCGTCGACGGTCAGGCCGAGCTCGCGGGCCGACGGCGCGATCTCGAGGCCGGCCAGCTCGGCCAGCAGCAGGGCCTTGCGCTGCCGGGGCGTCAGGTCGCCGAGTGCCTCGAAGGTGGCGATGGTGGCCTCGTCGAGGTTCTTCTCGCGGTGCCAGATCCGGGCCTGGTGCCGCCGCTGGGCGCTGCTCCACGCGTGCGGGCGCACCCACGACTCGGGGTCGGGAAGGGTGGAGACCTTGCGCCAGTGGTGCCAAGCGGAGACGTAGGCCTCGCGCACGGCACTGCGCGCGGCAGGCAGATCGCCGGTCAGCGCATAGGTCTCCAGCAGGAGGCGGGCACGGGTCGCCTGGTAGAACGTATCGAAGTCGGCTGGGGCAGGCATGGCGGCTCCAGCCTACGCGCGGGTGGGTAGGACTGTCCCGTTCGCGAGCCTCGTTCCCTGCGCTGCCGACGGCACCCGGCGACCGGGAGGTGCGCGGGGCCACAGCGGCGTGGGCCGGTCCCCGGCGTGTGCAGCGCGCCCGCGCCTGCTCGGCCGGGGAGGATGGATGCGCCATGATCTCCACCGTGACGCCGACCGACCGCCCTCGTACCGCCCGGCCGCTCTCGCTGCTCGCAGCGCTGGCCGGCTTCACGGCGTCCGGGATCACCCTGGGGCTCTGCCTCGCGACCAGCCTGGTGGGCTGGTTCCTGGCCGACGCCGGTGCCCACGGTGAGCCGCGGGACGCGTTGCGCAGCGGGGCGCTGGCCTGGCTCTCCGCGCACGGCTCCGGCCTGAGCATCGACGGCATCCGGATCACCGCGGTGCCGCTGGGGCTCACCCTGCTCTGTCTGCTGGTGGTCTGGCGGACCGCGCTGCGGCTGGGGGAGAGCCTGACCAACCACGGCCCCGACGCCGACGACCTGGCCGACGGGGTCCGGGACTGGACCGTGCACGTCGCGGTCGGGGTCTTCGCGGCCGCGTACCTTTTGGTGACGACCCTGACCAGCGTGCTGGCGGCCGGTGACAACGACCCCTCGCTGGGCGCCGCGCTGGTCTGGACGCTCGGGTTGTGCGCGATCGCGGCGGGCCCGGGGATCGCGATCGGCTCGGGACGCGCCGCCACCTGGCTGTCGATGGTCCCCGAGGGCGTGCGGGCCACGGCGACCGCGGTGCGGGCGGTGCTGGTCTGGTTCCTGGGCCTCGCGCTGACGGTCTTCGTGATCGCGCTGCTGCTCGACTTCGGCACCGCCGCGAACGTGCTCTCGCAGATGCACACCTCACCCGGCGATGCCGCGCTCTACCTGCTGCTCTGCCTGCTGGTGGTGCCGAACGCGGTGATCTTCGCCGGCTCGTACCTGCTCGGTCCGGGCTTCCTGGTCGGCACCGGGACGTTGGTCAGCCCGACCCTGGTGGCGATCGGCCCGGTCCCGTTGTTCCCGTTGCTCGCGGCCCTGCCGGACAACGGCGAGACGCCGGCCTGGACCGCGTTCCTGGTCGGCCTGCCGGTGCTCGTGGCCGCCCTCGCGGTGGCCCGCACCCAGCGGGTGCACCCGACCATCGCCTGGGAGGCGGGTGCCGTGCGCGGCCTCGCGGCCGGCGTGGTGAGTGGCCTGCTGTTCGGCATCCTGGCCGCGCTGGCGGGCGGTGCCGTGGGGCCCGGCCGGATGGCCGACGTGGGTCCGGTGGTGGGGGAGACCCTGGTCACCGGGATCGTCGCCTTCGGCCTCGGCGGGCTGCTCGGCGGAGTGCTCGGCACCTGGTGGACGCGCCGTCGTCACGGCGCCGCGGAGTAAGGCTCAGCCCGCCCATCGCGTCGCGGCCGGGGCTCGATAAACTTCGCCCGTGTCCACCTCCGCCAGGCCTGCCCGGCTCGTGGTGCTCGTCTCCGGATCGGGCACCAATCTGCAAGCGATCCTCGACGCCGCCGCCGACCCCGCCTACGGGGCCGAGGTCGTCGCCGTGGGCGCCGACCGCCACGACATCGAGGGGCTGCGTCGCGCCGAGCGCCACGGAGTCCCGACCTTCGTGCTGCGGGTGCCCGACTTCGCGGACCGCGCGGCCTGGGACAAGGCGCTCGCCGAGGCCGTCGCCGGTTACCAGCCGGACCTGGTCGTCCTGGCCGGCTTCATGAAGCTCGTCGGTGACGACTTCATGGCCGCCTTCGGTGGTCGCACGGTGAACACCCACCCGGCGCTGTCGCCGTCGTTCCCGGGGATGACCGGGCCCAAGGACGCCCTGGAGTACGGGGTGAAGGTCACCGGCTGCACGCTCTTCGTGGTCGACGCCGGTGTGGACACCGGTCCGATCGTGGACCAGCGTGCCGTTCCGGTGCTCGATGACGACGACGTCGAGTCGTTGCACGAGCGCATCAAGACCGCCGAGCGCGAGATGCTCGTCGAGAACGTGGGCCGGATGGCCCGAGAAGGTTTCACCATCACCGATAGGAAGGTGCGGTTCACGCGATGAGCACGAACCCCGAAGGCCGGATCCCGATCCGGCGCGCGCTGGTCTCCGTCTACGACAAGACCGGTCTGGAGGAGCTCGCCCGCGGTCTGCACAAGGCCGGCGTGAGCATCGTGTCCACGGGAGGCTCGGCCGCCCTGATCGAGTCCATGGCGATCCCGGTCACCCGGGTGGAGGAGCTGACCGGCTTCCCCGAGTGCCTCGACGGCCGGGTCAAGACGCTGCACCCGAAGGTGCACGCAGGCATCCTCGCGGACCGCCGCCTGGACTCCCACGTGGAGCAGCTGGCCGAGCTCGGGGTCGAGCCGTTCGATCTGGTGATCTCCAACCTGTACCCGTTCAGCCAGACCGTGGCCTCGGGCGCGACCCCGGACGAGTGCGTCGAGCAGATCGACATCGGCGGCCCGTCGATGGTGCGCGCGGCCGCGAAGAACCACCCGTCGGTGGCGATCGTGACCTCGCCCGACGACTACGCCGGCACCCTGGCCGCGGTCGAGGCCGGCGGCTACACGCTGACCGAGCGTCGTCGCCTGGCCAGTGCCGCGTTCGTGCACACCGCCACCTACGACGTGAACGTCGCCTCCTGGATGGGCTCGGTGCTCGTCTCGGACGACGCCGACACCCAGTTCCCGGCGTGGATCGGTGCGTCGTGGAGCCGTGAGGACGTGCTGCGCTACGGCGAGAACCCGCACCAGGCCGCCGCGATCTACCGCAACGGCCACGGTGCCGCGCGCGGTCTCGCCCAGGGCACCCAGCTGCACGGCAAGGAGATGTCGTACAACAACTACATCGACGCCGACGCCGCCTACCGTGCCGCCTACGACCACGGCGACCAGCCGACGGTCGCGATCATCAAGCACGCCAACCCGTGCGGCATCGCGGTCGGCGCCGACATCGCCGAGGCGCACCGCAAGGCGCACGAGTGCGACCCGGTCTCGGCCTACGGCGGCATCATCGCCACCAACCGTCCGGTGACCGCGGAGATGGCCGAGACGGTCAAGGACATCTTCACCGAGGTGATCGTGGCTCCCGGATTCGAGGGCGCTGCGCTCGACATCCTGACCGCCAAGAAGAACCTGCGCCTGCTGGTGGTTGACCCGCCGAAGGGTCTGCACCTGGAGTCGCGTCCGATCACCGGTGGTCTGCTGGTCCAGATGCGCGACCAGATCGACGCTGCCGGCACCGACGCCGAGGGTCGCCCGTTCGGCGACGACCCGGCGCACTGGCGCCTGGTGGCCGGCTCGGCCGTCACCGACGAGGTGCTCGGCGACCTGACCTTCGCCTGGCGCTCGGTGCGCGCGGTGAAGTCCAACGCGATCCTGCTGGCCAAGGGCGGCGCCTCGGTGGGCGTCGGCATGGGCCAGGTCAACCGGGTCGACTCCTGCAACCTGGCGGTCACCCGTGCGGGTGAGCGCGCCCAGGGCGCGGTGGCCTCCTCGGACGCGTTCTTCCCGTTCGCCGACGGCCTCCAGGTGCTCATCGACGGCGGCGTGACCGCGGTCGTCGCGCCCGGTGGCTCGATCCGTGACGAAGAGGTGATCGCCGCCGCCAACGCCGCCGGGATCAGCCTCTACTTCACCGGCACCCGCCACTTCGCGCACTGAGCCAGCGCTTCATCGTGACGCCCGCGGGTCCGCCCGCGGGCGTCACGCATTTCTGCGGCGGCTCGCGCTGGCCGGAGGGCGGCCGGAAAACCGGATGCGGGCGGCTCAGTCCCCGCGATATCTTGACGTCGAGATAAACCTGTTGCACTCGGGAGACGCACATGAGACTGCTGGCCACCATCGTTCCGCCGACCAGCCTGGAACGCCGCCTGACCGTGCAGTCGATCCTCTCCGCGTTCGCCACCGGCTCGTTCCTGACCGGCACCGCCGTCTTCTTCACCAAGATCGTCGGGTTGAGCGCGGCGCAGGTCGGCCTGGGCATGTCGATCAGCGGCATCGTGGTGCTGGCCTGCTCGGTGCCGCTGGGCAAGGTCACCGACCGGCTCGGCGCGCAGCGGATGTGGGTGCTCGGCTCGGCGATCGAGGCGATCCTCTACTTCATCTGGCCCTGGCTGGACGGCTTCTGGACCTTCACCCTGATGCTCTCGGTGCTCGCCGCCGTCGAGACCGGGGCCCGCGCAGGCCGCGGTGCCTACACGATCGAGGTCTTCCCGAGGGAGACCCGGGTGCGCTCGATGGCCTTCATGCGCTCGGCCCGCAACGTCGGCTACACGCTGGGCGCGGCCGCCGGTGGCTTCGCGCTGGCGATCGGCACCGACACCGCCATCATGGCGGTCCCGATCCTCACCGGTGCACTGCTGGTGATCAACGCGTTCATGGTCCGGGCCCTGCCGACGATCGCCCGCGCCGACTCCGTCGAGGTAGTCCAGCTGGCCAGCCCGGCCGGGCTGAGGAACAAGGGCTTCGTGATCCTCGGCATCTGCAACGGGGTGCTGGGCACCAACCAGGTGCTGCTCAACGTGGTCGTCCCGCTCTGGCTGGTCGAGCGCACCGACGCCCCGCCGGTCCTGCTGGCCTGGCTCTTCGGCACCAACACCGTGCTGGCGGTGCTGCTCCAGGTGCCGTTCGCCAAGGGGGCGCACAGCGTCGACGGCGCGCTCCGGGCGGCGCGCCTGTGCGGCTGGTCGTTCGTGATCTCGTGCGCGATCATCGCCGTCACCCATGACACCGTCGGCTGGGTCTCGATCGTGCTGATCTGGCTCGGCCACGTGACCATCACCGGTGCCGAGCTGTGGTCGAGCGCGGCGCACTGGGGGTGGCTGGCCGAGCTCAGCGACCCGCAGCGGCTGGGGGAGTACCAGGGCGTCTTCAACCTGGGCTACCAGGTGGAGTCGATCGTCGGGCCGGCCCTGTTCACCTTCCTCGCCCTCACCTGGGGAACGCCGGGCTGGGCGGTGATCGCGGCGATCGCCGTCGCCGCGGTGGTCGTCGCGCATCCGGCTGCTCGCGCCGCCGAGCGTCACCTGCGCGAGCACGCGGTCACGTCCTGAAATAGACTGCCCTGCGTGACTGCCAAGAAGCTCGACGGAACCGCGACCGCTGCGGCGATCAAGGACGAACTGCGCACCCGGATCACCGCGCTGAAGGAGCAGGGCATCACGCCCGGCCTCGGCACCATCCTGGTCGGCGACGACCCGGGGTCGCGGTGGTACGTCGGGGGCAAGCACAAGGACTGCGCCGAGGTCGGCATCGAGTCGATCCGGATCGACCTCCCGGAGACCGCCACCCAGGAGGAGATCGAGGACGCCGTCCGCTCCCTCAACGAGAACCCGGCCTGCACCGGCTACATCGTCCAGCTGCCGCTGCCGCGCGGCCGCGACGAGAACCGCGTGCTCGGCCTGATCGACCCGGGCAAGGACGCCGACGGCCTGCACCCGACGAACCTCGGCTGGCTGGTGCTGGGCAACGAGGCGCCGCTGCCGTGCACCCCGTTCGGGATCGTCGAGCTGCTGCGTCGCCACGACGTTGCGATCAACGGTGCCGAGGTGGTCGTGGTCGGCCGCGGCGTCACCGTCGGCCGCCCGCTCGGCCTGCTGCTGACCCGCCGCTCCGAGAACGCCACCGTGACCCTGTGCCACACCGGCACCGTCGACCTGGCCGCCCATGTCCGCAAGGCCGACATCGTGGTCGCCGCGGCCGGCGTCCCGGGCATCATCACCGCCGACATGGTCAAGCCGGGTGCTGCCCTGCTCGACGTCGGCGTCTCCCGCGTCGACGGCAAGATCGCCGGCGACCTGGCCGACGACGTCTGGGACGTCGCGGGCTGGGTCTCCCCGAACCCGGGCGGCGTCGGCCCGATGACCCGCGCCATGCTGCTGGCCAACGTGGTCTCGATCGCCGAGAGCCAGCTGCGCTGATGAGCACCGACGACTCGGCAGCGCAGCCGGACGGCGAGCCCGCCTCGGGCGCCGCTGCCGAGTCGTCGACCCCGGCCGAGTCCGACCCGGCCACGGCCGGCCCGGCGGACGACGTCATCGAGCGTCGCTCGGTCACCGAGATCAAGGCGCCGCGCACCGTCGGCGGCGTGATCTACCTGTGCGTGCTGGCCGCTGCCATCGGCGGTGTGATCACCGCCGCGATCGGTCCCTGGCGCAGTGGCGTGAGCTGGTTGGCCCTGGCCATGCTGGCCGGAGCCGCCGCCCGGGTGGCGCTGCGCACCGAGGACGCCGGCATGCTCGAGGTGCGGCGCAAGTCCTTCGACGTCACGATCATGGTCACCTTCGGGGTGCTGCTGCTGATCCTGGCGGCGACCATCCCGGACCAGGGCTAGCCGCAGCGCGGGGGAGCCGCGCTCAGCCGAGGTGGGTGGCCAGCCAGCCCGGGAACGCGGTGAGGTCGGTGAGCACCACGTCGGTTCCGGCGTCGCGCAGCTCGTCGGCGGTGCAGCCTCCGGTCAGCACGGAGACGCTGAGCACGCCTGCCGCGCGGGCCCCCTCGACGTCGTGCACGTGGTCGCCGACGTAGACGCTGACACCATGCGCGCGCAGCGCCTCGGCCTTGCCGACGCCCCAGACCTGCCCCTCGACGTGGTCGATGTCGAAGGCCAGATGGTCGACGTGCCGATGTGCGTTCGGGGCGAACTTGCCGGTCACCACGATGATCCGGCCGCCATGACCGCGCACCGCCGCCAATGCCTCGTGGGCCCCGCCGGGCGCGGGCACGGGGTGGATCGAGTGGTCCACGTAGAGCTCGCGGAAGCGGTCGACCGCGGCCGGGATCGCCGTGGCCTCGAGATAGTCGGCGAGCATGTGGTCCAGCGGTGGGCCGAGCCGCGCGGTCATCTCCTCGCAGGCGAAGGCGACGCCGAGCTCGGCGCCGAGCGCCTGCAGGGTGGCTGCGAACCCGGGACGGGTGTCGATCAGCGTCATGTCGAGGTCGAAGCCGACCACCAGCGGTGTGCTCACGCTGCCGATTCTAGGCAGGGGCAGACAATGCTCCCCGGACGAACGG
>NZ_BAAALG010000017.1:226772-235178 GCF_039528155.1 Nocardioides dubius
TCCGGGTGCAGCGGGGTTGCTCAGATCAGGCCGAGCTCGGTGACGGCGGCGCGCTCCTCGACCAGCTCGGCGTTGGAGGCGTCGATCCGGGCGCGGGAGAACTCGTTGATCTCCAGGCCCTGGACGATGCTCCAGCCGCCGTCCTTGGTGGTCACCGGGAACGAGGTCACGATGCCCTCGGGGGTGCCGTAGGAGCCGTCGGAGACGACCGCCATCGAGACCCAGTCGCCCTCGGGGGTGCCGTTCAGCCAGTCGCGGGCCGCGTTGCAGGTGGCGGAGGCCGCCGACGCCGCCGAGGAGGCACCGCGGGCGTCGATGATCGCCGCGCCGCGCTTCGCGACGGTCGGGATGAAGTCGTTCTCCACCCAGGCCTGGTCGTTGACGACGTCGAACGCGTTCTTGCCGCCGACCTCGGCGTGGAAGACGTCCGGGTACTGGGTGGCCGAGTGGTTGCCCCAGATCGTCATCTTCTTGATGTCGTTGACCGAGGAGCCGGTCTTCGCGGCCAGCTGCGAGATCGCTCGGTTGTGGTCGAGGCGGGTCAGCGCCGAGAAGCGCTGCTGCGGGATGTCGGGGGCGTTGGTCATCGCGATCAGCGCGTTGGTGTTGGCCGGGTTGCCGGTGACGCCGATCCGGACGTCGTCGGCGGCGACCTTGTTGAGCGCCTTGCCCTGCGCGGTGAAGATCGCGCCGTTGGCCGAGAGCAGGTCGCTGCGCTCCATGCCGGGGCCGCGCGGGCGGGCGCCGACGAGCAGGGCCAGGTTGACGCCGTCGAAGATCTTCTCCGCGTCGTCACCGATCTCGACGGCGGCCAGGCCGGGGAAGGCGCAGTCGTCGAGCTCCATGACGACGCCCTCGAGGGCCTTGAGGGCCGGGGTGATCTCCAGCAGACGCAGCTCGATCGGCCGATCGCCCAGCGCGCCACTGGCGAGACGGAAGAGCAGGCTGTAGCCGATCTGGCCGGCGGCACCGGTGACGGCCACCTTCAACGGGGTTGCACTCACGAGGACTCCTAGAAGAGTTGGGTGGTGATCCTGGGCTGAAACTAGCAGCAGGGTGACGAACGCCCGGCGGCCGCTGCCACCGGGCGTTCGCTGACTCAGTCGGCTGTGCTCACTGCGGGGGGTCGTTGGGGCGGATCTGCGTGCCCTCGGCCGGCGGTGCCCACTGCTGCTGCTCGGGCGTGGGCGGAGCCCACTGCTGCTCCGGCGCCGGAGGCGTCTGCGGTGCCTGCGGCTGCGCCCACTGCTGCTCCTGGGCCGGCGGGGCCGGTGCCCACTGCTGCTCGGCGGGCGGCTGCGACCACTGCTGCTGCTCGTGCGCCGGCTGGGCCCACTGCTGCGGCGCGCCCTGCTGCTGCGGCTGCACCCACTGGCCCGTGTTCGGGTCCCAGACCGGCTGCTGGCCGCCCCACTGGCCGCCGCCCTGGGCGGTGTTGCCGCCGCCGAAGGTCAGGCCGCCGCCGACGACCTCCATGCCGTCACGGCCGAAGATGAAGGCGTAGCTGATGCCGGCGATCGCCGCACCCACCAGCGGGGCCACGATGAAGGCCCAGACCTGGGTGATCGCGTCGCTGCCGCCGAAGATGGCGACGCCGATCGAGCGGGCCGGGTTCACCGAGGTGCCGGTCAGCGGGATCATCACCATGTGCAGGCCGGTCAGGGCCAGGCCGATCGCGAACGGCGCCGAGCTGGCGATCGCCTTGTTGCGCTTGTCGGTGGCCGCCAGGATCACCCAGAGGAAGACCGCGGTGCCGATGACCTCGATCAGCAGCGCTGCCCACAGCGAGATGTCGTGGGCGCTCTGGTCACCCCAGCCGTTGGTGGCCATGCCGCCGTCGGCGTCGAAGCCCTCGGTGCCCTTCCAGATGGTGAAGAGCACCAGGCCGGCGAGGATCGCGCCGACCAGCTGCGCCACGATGTAGAAGGCGACGTCGATCCAGGCGATCCGGCCCGCGACGCCGGCGCCCACCGAGACGGCCGGGTTGAAGTGGCCGCCGGAGATGTGGCCGACCGCGAAGGCCATCACCAGCACCGAGATGCCGAAGGCCAGGGAGGTGGTGGTGATGTCGGCGCCGCTGGCGATGGCGGCACCACAGCCGAAGAAGACCAGGACGAAGGTGCCCAGGACCTCCGCAGCGAGCTTGCGGGGGAGTGCAGGCGGATCGAGCGATTCAGCAGTCACGACTCTTCCTTTCAGGAACCCGAAATATCCGATGTTCTCGACATTAGGCCATCGAACTCCGGTTGAGCCTCAAGCGCAACGGACCGCGCCGCGGGTGGCGCCCCGGGGTTCGCGGTGCGAAGGTGGCATCCCAGGACCGTTCAGGTATCTTGATATCAAGCAATCTTTTCGCCGGCGACGTTCAGGAGACAGTCCTACCGATGGCCAAGATCATCTACACCCACACTGACGAGGCGCCGCTGCTGGCGACCTACTCGTTCCTCCCCATCGTGGAGGCCTTCGCCGGCAAGGCCGGCGTCGAGGTCGAGACCCGTGACATCTCCGTCGCGGCCCGCATCCTGGCCCAGTTCGGTCTGGCCGACGACGCGCTCACCGAGCTCGGCGAGCTGGCCAAGACCCCCGAGGCCAACATCATCAAGCTGCCGAACATCTCGGCCTCCATCCCGCAGCTCAAGGCCGCGATCAAGGAGCTGCAGGCGCAGGGCTTCGACATCCCGGACTACCCGGAGAGCGCCGACACCGACGCCGAGCGGGAGATCCGCGCGAAGTACGACAAGGTCAAGGGCTCCGCGGTGAACCCGGTCCTGCGTGAGGGCAACTCCGACCGTCGTGCCCCGGGCTCGGTGAAGAACTACGCCAAGACCCACCCGCACACCAACAAGCCGTTCACCGACGGCTCGAAGACCAACGTCGCCACCATGGGCGCCAACGACTTCGCCAGCAACGAGAAGTCGGTGACCGTCGCGGGCGACGACACCCTCTCCATCGTGCTGGAGACCGCTGCCGGCGAGAGCATCGTGCTCAAGGACGGCCTCAAGGTGCTGGCCGGCGAGATCGTCGACTCCACCAAGATGTCCGCCGCGCACCTGCAGGCGTTCCTGCGCAACGCGGTCGCCGAGGCCAAGGCCAAGGACGTGCTCTTCTCGGTGCACCTCAAGGCCACCATGATGAAGGTCTCCGACCCGATCATCTTCGGCCACGTGGTGAAGGCCTTCTTCGCCGACGTCTTCGCGACCTACGGCGACGACCTGGCCGCTGCCGGCCTCTCCGCCAACGACGGCCTCGGCTCGATCCTGGCCGGCCTCGACAAGCTGGCCAACGGCGCCGAGATCAAGGCTGCCTTCGACGCCGCCCTGGCGAACGGCCCGCGCCTGTCCTACGTCAACTCCGACAAGGGCATCACCAACCTGCACGTGCCGTCCGACGTCATCGTCGACGCCTCGATGCCGGCCCTGATCCGCAACGGCGGACGTCTCTGGGGCGTCGACGGCGCCGAGGACGACACCCTCGCGGTGATCCCGGACTCCTCCTACGCCGGCGTGTTCCAGGCCGTCATCGAGGACGTCAAGGCCAACGGCCCGCTGAACCCGGCCACCATCGGCACCGTGCCGAACGTCGGCCTGATGGCGCAGGCGGCCGAGGAGTACGGCTCGCACGACAAGACCTTCGAGATCGCCCAGGCCGGCACCGTGCGGATCCTGGCGTCCAACGGCGACGTGCTGATCGAGCACGACGTCGAGGCCGGCGACATCTGGCGGGCCTGCCAGACCAAGGACATCCCGGTCCAGGACTGGGTGAAGCTGGCCGTCACCCGTGCCCGCGCCTCGCAGACCCCGGCCATCTTCTGGCTGAACGAGAGCCGCGCGCACGACGCCGAGCTGATCAAGAAGATCAACGCCTACCTGCCCGAGCACGACACCGAGGGCCTGGAGATCCAGATCCTCAGCCCCGAGCTCGCCACCCGCTACTCGCTGCAGCGGATGCGCAACGGCGAGGACACCATCTCGGTGACCGGCAACGTGCTGCGTGACTACAACACCGACCTGTTCCCGATCCTCGAGCTCGGCACGTCGGCGAAGATGCTCTCGGTGGTTCCGCTGATCGCGGGCGGCGGTCTCTTCGAGACCGGTGCCGGCGGCTCCGCGCCCAAGCACGTCGAGCAGCTGGTGGACGAGAACTACCTGCGCTGGGACAGCCTGGGCGAGTTCTTCGCGCTGGTCCCGTCGCTGGAGAAGTACGCCGAGCAGTCGGGCAAGGCGGGCGCCCAGGTGCTGGCCGACACCCTCGACCGCGCCACCGGCACCTTCCTCAACGAGGACCGCTCGCCGGGCCGCAAGCTGGGCACCACGGACAACCGTGGCTCGCACTTCTACCTCGCCCTGTACTGGGCCGAGGAGCTGGCGCAGCAGAGTGAGGACGCGGCGCTCGCCGAGGCCTTCGCTCCGCTGGCCAAGCAGCTGCGCGAGAACGAGGAGAAGATCGCCGGTGAGCTGATCGCCGTCCAGGGCGCGCCTGCCGAGATCGGTGGCTACTACCGCCCCGACGCCGACAAGGTGGCCGCGATCATGCGCCCGTCCGCGACGTTCAACGCCGCGCTCGAGGCTCTCTGATCCATCTCGTTCTGAGCCCGGTCGACCCGTTGGTCGGCCGGGCTCAGGCCATTTCGGAGCCTTCGGCTGCGAAACGCTCCGGCCCGACCGAACCATGTGCGGTGTCCACCGCGTCTAGGGTGCAGAGCGGGCAACGGCCCGCTCCCGACGACAAGGAGCCCGCGTGGCGCGACGCGATGACGCCGCCTTCGCCGAGTTCGTGACGGCGAGGTTCGGCGCCCTGCACCGATCCGCCTATCTGATCGTGGCCGACGAGCAGCTGGCGCAGGACCTCGTCCAGGAGGCGCTGACCAAGACCTACGTGGCGCTGCCGCGACTCCGCGAGCCCGGCAACCTGGAGGCGTACGCACGCCGGGTGGTGGCGACCACGGCGTTCACCTGGTTCCGGCGCAAGGGCTGGAACAACGAGACCGCCACCGCGACGCTTCCCGACGTCGTCGCCCCGGGTGCCGTCGACGACGTTGCCCAGCGCGACTGGCTCTGGCAGGCGTTGCGGGAGCTGCCGATCCGGCAGCGCACGGCGATCGTGCTGCGCTACTACGAAGACCTCACCGAGGCCCAGACCGCACATGCGATGGGCTGCGCGACGGGAACGGTCAAGAGCCAGGTCTCGGCCGGGCTCCGCACGCTGCGCAAGCGACTGGGCGACGACGTCGCGCTGGTCGCCGAGTTGGAAGGAGCCTCGGCATGACCGAGCTGCTGAAGGACACCCTGAACGAGCGTGCGGATGCGCTGTCTCCGGCCACCCCGGACCTGGCGGCGATCCTGGGCGACGGCCGCCGCCGGGTCCGGCGCCGACGAGGGCTCGGGGGAGCTCTGGTGGCCGCTGCGCTCCTGGGAGCAGCGTTCATCGTGCCCGCCCGGCTCGACGCCTGGGGCGGCAAGGACGACGTCATGAACGTCGCGGGCAGCGAGGCCACCCGGCTCAGCTGGGCCGAGGGCTCGGTGATCCATGCGGGTGGCGAGAGGATCGATGTGGGGCGGGAGATCTACGCCTATGTGGAGACCTCGCGGGGCTACGTCTTCACCGACGCCGCCGGAACCGTCTACGCGTGGGAGCAGGGTGAGGTGCTCACGCTCGGCAAGGTCGACGATGGCTCGGGCGAGCGCGACCTGGTCAGCGACGGTGCGACGGTTGCCTGGGTCGACGTCACCGACGGCGTGTGGACGTTCGCCTACACCGAGGCCTCCGGGGTGGTGCGGCGGCTCCCGGTCGCAGTCGACGAGAGGGTCACGGCCGGCGGAGACGGCTTGTCCTCCCAGCAGTGGCTGGCCAGGACCCGTACCCGGGTGATGGCCCTCGACGAGAGCACGCTCTACGCAGGCGACGAACGCGGCATCGTGGCGTTTGATCTCGTGAGCGGCGACGTCAGGGTGTTGGCCGACAAGCCCACCGGCGTCGTCGATGACGTGGAGGGCGGCCAGATCCTCTTCACCAGTGACGCCCAGCCCGACAGGCTGGAGGGCGTGCGAGGCAGCACCTTCCTCACCCAGGATCTCGGAGGCACCGTCGATGCGCCGTTGGCCGTGGACGGCGGCGACATCGCGCCCGGCGCTCACTACGTGATGAGCGAGAACGGGGCCACCAGTAGCGACGACTTCACCCTGGTCTCGTTGGCCGACGGCACGTCGTTCGTGCCTGACCAGAAGGAGGACTACGACTTCTTCACCGGTTACGCATGGATCGATCAGGATCGCTACCTCGCCTTCGGGATCGACTTCACCACCGGGGACCGGTGGGAGGCCGAGGCGATGGCCTGTTCGGCGTCACGGAGGGTCTGTGAGGAGCCGGTCGCGCTGCCGCGCTCGGAGGGTGCGCTCGACGACGGGCCCGGATTCCAGCTGCCGATCGGGGAGCACCTCGGCTGAAGGCGTGCTGAAGGTCATGCGGGGGCAGGCTCCGGACGCCGGAAAATCGGTAGGAGAGTGTCGGGGGAACGGCGTAATGTCAATCAGCGATGAGTGCCACGCTGACTACCGACGACGCCCCTCCCGCCCCCGCTCCGAAAGCGGCCGGGCCCGTCGACCCGCGTCGTCGCGTCGATTGGCGTCGGTTGCGCTCGCCGCTGTCGATCGGGGCGCTGATCTGCACCGCGATCGCCGCGATCGGCACCACTGCCGGAACGGTCTTCGCCGGTCGCCTCGCGGAGAGCCCGTCGGCCGGCCTGGTCTGGGCCCTGGCGCTCTGCGTGCTCGGCGCCGCCGTCATCGACACCGCCGGCAAGGTGGTCTGGGTCGGCGTCTCGGACCGGGCCGAGGGCCTGCTGCGTGAGGACCTCCTCGACGCAGCGATGAACCAGCCGCTCGCCGCGCTCGGCGAGCAGGCGGTCGGTGAGATCCTGGACCGCGTCGACGACGACACCCACGAGGTCGGCAACCTGGTCCGCTGGCAGCTGTGGATGCTGGCCCGCACCGGCTTCGGGGTGATCCCGATGTGGCTGGTGGCCGGCTTCACCTGGTGGCCCGCCTGGCTGATCTTCCCGGCTCTGGCCGCGCTGACCTTCCTCGCCATCCGCCGCCTGCTCGGCGAGATCTCGCGGCGCAAGGTGATCGAGGAGATGGCCTGGACCGACCATGCCGCCGCCCTCGAGGAGGGCATCGCTGGCCGAGACGACCTGCGCACCAGCCTCGGTCAGTCGCACGTGGTGCAGCGCCTGGCCCGGCTGTCGGCCGACGTGCACGAGAAGTTCCGCCGGGTCGTGGTGATCGAGGCACGCCTCGGCGCCCGGGCCGGGGTGCTGCTCTACTCGATGCTCGCCGCGGTCGGCGTGATCGGCGTGGCGCTGACCGCCAACGACACCATGTCGGTGGCCCGCCTGGTCACGCTCTTCCTGGTCACCTCGACCTTCGTCGGCCAGGTCTCCATGCTGGCCAACCACCTGCCCGACCTCCAGGCCGGCCTCGGCGCGGTGATCCGCCTGCGGCAGATGCTGGCCGTGGAGCCGGAGCCGCGCGGCGGCGAGGCGGTGCCGGCCGCAGGGGCGCTCGACCTCGAGGTCCGCGACCTCACCTTCAGCTACGCCGAGGGCAGCTTCGCGCTGACCGGAGTCAACCTGCACGTGCCGGCCGGCCAGACGATCGCACTCGTGGGTCGCTCGGGCTCGGGCAAGTCCACGCTGGCCTCGCTGCTCTCGCGTGCGGTCGAGCCGCCGCGGGGCGCTGTCTTCCTCGGCGGCGTCGACGTCCGCGACCTCGACCTGCAGCAGCTGCGTGCCGCCGTCGGCGTGGTCACCCAGCGCACCGAGATCCTAGCCGGAACCCTGGCCGAGAACATCACCCTCTTCGAGGACGTGCCCCGGGCCGCGGTGGAGAGTGCCGTCGCCCAGCTCGGCCTGCTGGACTGGGTGGCCGGCCTGCCCGACGGCCTCGACTCCCTGCTCGGCCCCGGCGGCACGACCCTGTCCGCGGGGGAGGAGCAGCTGGTCGCCTTCGCCCGGTTGCTGATCCGCGACGTGAAGGTGGTGGTGCTCGACGAGGCCACCGCCCGGATGGACCCGCTCACCGAGCGCCGCGTCGTCGCCGCCGCCGACCGGCTGCTGATCGGCCGCACCGGCATCCTGATCGCGCACCGGCTGAGCACCATCGAGCGTGCCCCGCTGGTCGGCGTCCTCGACCACGGCCGGCTCGTTCAGCTCGGCCCGCGCGTCGAGCTGGCCCGGGTCGAGGGACCGTACCGCGCGCTGCTGGCCGCCAGTCGGGCCGAGGCGCATGCCCAGCCCGACGCCCACGGGCTCGCCGAGGCCGATGCCCCCGAGGTGCCCGCCGAGGCGGCGCATGCCACCCTCGACGAGCCGGTCGCCAGCGTCGGCGGACGCCGTCGCCTGGGGGCGGC
>NZ_BAAALG010000017.1:235220-235788 GCF_039528155.1 Nocardioides dubius
GCCGCCCGAGCTGCCCGAGGTCGGCACCGGCCCCAGCCTGACCCGCGGCATCCTGCACGTGCTCTTCGTCCGGCCGATCTGGGGCATCACCGGCGCGGGGCTCTTCCTGCTGACCTCGCTGGTCGGCGCCCAGGGCGCGGTCACCGGACTGATCTGGGGCCACGTCGTCGTCGACCTGCAGGACGGCGAAACCCCGACCCTGTGGTCGATCGCGCTGGTGCTCTGCCTGCTCTCCGCGCCACTGATGCTGGCGATCGCCTTCTACTGCTACCCGCGGTGGTGGGTGGAGGTCCTGCTGCGCACCCGGATGTCGGTGCTCTTCGGGCAGACCCAGCAGCACCGGCTGCCGCGCACCCCGCCCGGCGAGGTGGTGGCGCGGTCGATGGACGCCGACCGCTACGCCCGCTACGCCGACCGCTGGGTCGACTTCGTCAACGGCCTGATCATCGCGGCCGTGACCGCAGTGCTGGCCGGCACCTGGCTTGCGGGTGCGGTGCTGATGACCGTGCTGGTCAGCTCGGCGCTCGCCTCGGCCGTCGGTCGTCCGATCGCCGGCCGGTCGGCGGGC
>NZ_BAAALG010000017.1:235807-243489 GCF_039528155.1 Nocardioides dubius
CGCCTCCGCGGCCCGGGCCCGCTTCGGTCGCTCGCTGGTCTCCGCGCTGGAGTCGGCGCGCACCGTGAAGCTGGCCGCCGCCACCCCTGCCGTGCACGCGCACTTGCGTCACGTCGACTCCGGCCGGGTCAGCGCCGCGGTGCGCGAGCACCGGGTCCAGGCCGTCCTGGACGGCGTGCCGATGGTGATGGTCCAGGGTGGCGTGGTCGCCGCCTGGGCGGTCTTCCTCGGCGGCGGCTGGGGTTTGGCCACCACGCTGCTGGTCGCCAACGCGGTGGCCGGGTTCGACTGGTTCGGTCGGGTCGCCGGGATGGTCGTCACCGAGGCACCGGGCACCCGGGCCTGGCAGAAGGAGACCAGCCGGTTCGCCGGTGGCGTCGACCTGATGGACCTGCCGCCGGGCGTGGACCTGGTCTCCGGAGCGGCCCCCGAGCCGCCGCAGGTGGAGCGGATCCCGCTGGAGACGTTGAGCCTGCGCAACTTCAGCGCGCTGCACGACGACGGCACGATCGGGGTCCAGGGCGTCGACCTCACCGTGCAGCGCGGCGAGCTGGTGCTGCTGGTCGGCCAGGTCGGCTCCGGCAAGTCGAGCATGCTGGCCGCGCTGGCGGGGCTGATCGAGCACACCGGCGACGTGCTCTGGAACGGGACGCCGGTCGCCGACGCCCAGGTCTTCCTGCGGCCCGGTCAGGTGGCGCACGTCGCGCAGGTGCCGCGGGTGCTGTCGGGCAGCTTCGCCGACAACGTCCGGCTCGGGCACGAGCGCCGCTTCGACGTCCCGGTGGCGGCGGCCCGGCTCGGTCCGGACATCGCCGAGGCCGGTGGCAAGGACGCCCTGGTCGGGCACCGCGGCGTCCGGCTCTCCGGCGGCCAGGTGCAGCGCCTCGCGCTGGCGCGTGCGCTGGCCACCGACGCCGAGCTGATCCTCGCCGACGACGTCTCCAGCGCCCTGGACGCGACGACCGAGAACGAGCTGTGGGCAGCCCTGCGCGAGCGGGGCGCCACGGTGATCGGTGCCACCGCCAAGCGGGCCGCCCTGGCCCAGGCCGACCGCGTCGTCGTCCTGGTGGACGGCGAGGTGGCCGCGATCGGTCCGTGGCGTGAGCTCGGCGTGCGCTGGGGTCACCTGGCCGGGTGACCCCAGCATTCCCCGAGTGAGCGCGCTCACTGTGCCGTCAGGGAGTGAGCGCGCTCACTCGGGGAATGCGAGGCCGGGGCGGGTGGTTCCCGCCTTGATGACCTCGACAGCCGCGCGCCCCGGGCGCACTGACCCGCAGACCTCACCGGCGCACTTCGGCTGGGCGGTGTTCGCCCTCTCCATGGGTGGCTTCGCGATCGGCACCACCGAGTTCGTGACGATGGGGCTGCTGCCCGAGATCGCCGACGGGATGGACGTCAGCATCCCGAAGGCCGGCCACGTGATCTCGGCCTACGCCCTCGGCGTGGTGATCGGCGCACCGGTGCTGGCCTTCCTCGGTGCCCGGCTCCCGCGCCGTGCCCTGCTGACGGGGCTGATGGGTGCCTTCGTGCTCGGCAATGCGCTCAGCGCGCTGGCCACCAGCCACGGCATGCTGACCGCGGCCCGCTTCTTCTCCGGACTCCCGCACGGCGCCTACTTCGGCGTCGCGTCGCTGGTGGCCGCCAACCTCGCCGCGCCCGGGCGGCGCGGCCGAGCGGTCGCGCTGGTGATGCTCGGCCTCTCCATCGCGAACGTGATCGGGGTCCCGGTCGCCACCTGGCTGGGCCAGGGCGTCGGCTGGCGTGCCGCGTACTGGCTGGTGACCGTGCTGGGCCTGCTCACCGTGGCGCTGGTGCTCTGGTTCGTGCCGAGCACCCCCGGCGACCCGGAGCAGTCCGGACGTCGCGAGCTCGCCGCATTCAGCCGGGCCCAGGTCTGGCTCACCCTGCTGGCCGGTGCGATCGGCTTCGGCGGCATGTTCGCCGTCTACTCCTACATCGCGCCCACCCTGACCGAGGTCGGCGGCCTCTCCGACGGCGCGGTGCCGTGGTTCCTCTTCGCCTTCGGCCTCGGGATGACGGTCGGCACCTGGCTGGCCGGCGAGCTCGCCGACTGGTCGGTCTTCGGCTCGCTCTTCCTCGGCTCGATCGGCACCTTCGTGGTGCTCGGCGCCTTCGCGCTGCTGGCCCCGGCGGGCTGGTGGGCGCTGCCCACCGTCTTCGGGATCACCGTGCTCGGCTCGGTCCTGGTGGTCAACCTGCAGCTGCGGCTGATGACCGTCGCCGGTGACGCCCAGACCCTCGGCGCGGCGATGAACCACGCCGCGCTCAACGTCGCCAACGCCCTCGGCGCCTGGCTCGGCGGCCTGGTGATCGCCGCCGGCTGGGGCTACCGCTCGCCGGCCCTGGCCGGGATGGGGCTGGCCGCCGCCGGCACGCTGGTCCTGCTGGCCTCGCAGCGCCTGGAGCGGCGCAGCCCTAGCTCCAGTGGGCAGGCTGCTGGGCCGGCCACTGCGGCTGGGGCGGCATCGGAGCCGGCCGCAGCTCAGCCTGACCACGCATGATGTCGGAGATGATCCGCAGCCAGAAGACCAGGGCGCAGAGACAGAGTGCGGTACTGATCGCCTGAGTGGGGACGAGCGTCGCATTGATCCGGGCGATGTCGATCTCCCCTTCGAAAGGGAGGGTGATCGAGGCGAACCGATCGACGATGCAGAACCCGATCCAGGCCGCGAGCCACCATCCGACGAGCGCGTTGCTCGGGTTCCGGCCGGGGTGGCTGCCGCGCCGGAGGTCGCGGACGACCTGGTAGGGGAACCAGAGGTTCACGACCGGCACGATCCAGCACAGCCAGACCCAGATCTTGCTGCGTCGCTGCGGGATCTGCGGGGCCAAGGCCTCGACACGCGCGCGGCACTCGAAGAGCCACAGGCAGGTCAGGATGTAGGCGACCAGCGCGAAGACGAGCCAGACGAGCGGGAGCAGCTCGTAGGCGGTCAGCACATCCGCGACGTCGTCACCCTTGACGGCGGCCACCCGGTAGGAGTGGCGGGCGGGGAAGGCGGCGAAGAACATGCCGAGGCTGACCAGGCCGAGCAGCACCGCGAAGACCCGCGCAGCGATCGCCAGCCCATTCGGCGCCGGCGGCGGAGGCCGCAGAGGCGGGTAGCCGCCAGGAGGTGGTGGGGCCAAGGGGCCGAACTCGCTCATGGCCGCACCCTAGGGCCAGCAGGGCCGAACGTGTGTCGAATGCTCCCGGTTCGGACCGTCGTCGGCGGGATGAAAGGATGGGCCCCATGTCCACCAGCACTGCAGGGGCAGCAAAGCCCCGCGCCCTCTCGGGCATCCAGCCCACCGCAGACTCGTTCCACTTCGGCAACTACCTCGGTGCGCTGCGACAGTGGGTGGACCTCCAGGACGAGTACGAGCCGTTCTTCTTCATCGCCGACCAGCACGCGATCACCGTCGAGCAGGACCCGAAGGTGCTCCGCGAGCGCTGCCTGGTCTCCGCCGCGCAGCTGATCGCGATGGGCATCGATCCCGACAAGTCCGCGATCTTCATGCAGAGCCACGTGCCCGCGCACGCCCAGCTCGGCTGGGTGCTGCAGTGCCTGACCGGCTTCGGCGAGGCCCGCCGGATGACCCAGTTCAAGGACAAGTCCGCCAAGGGCGGTGAGGGCGCCGCCTCGGTGGGCCTGTTCACCTACCCGATCCTGCAGGCCGCAGACATCCTGCTCTACCGCCCGGCCGTGGTGCCGGTCGGCGAGGACCAGCGCCAGCACCTCGAGCTGACCCGCGACCTCGCCCAGCGGTTCAACCACCGCTACAAGAAGACCTTCCGGCTCCCGGACCCCTACATCCTCAAGGCCACGGCGAAGATCACCGACCTTCAGGAGCCGACCGCGAAGATGTCGAAGTCGGCGTCCTCGCCCAACGGCATCATCAACCTGCTCGACGACCCCAAGGTGAGCGCCAAGAAGATCCGCTCCGCGGTCACCGACTCCGGCGCCGAGGTCCGCTTCGACACCGAGGAGAAGGCCGGCGTCTCGAACCTGCTGACCATCTACTCGGCGCTGACCGGCGACTCCATCGCGTCGCTGGAGGAGAAGTACGAGGGCCGTGGCTACGGCGACTTCAAGAAGGAGCTCGCCGAGGTCGTCGTCGAGTTCGTGACGCCGTTCCGCAACCGCACCCTGGAGCTGCTGGAGGACAAGGCCACGCTCAACCAGGTGCTGGCCTCAGGAGCGGAGCGAGCGGCCGCTGTCGCCGAGCGGACACTGGCCGACGTCTACGACCGGGTCGGCTTCGTCCAGCCGCAGCGGTAGGGTTCCCACGTGCCCACCATCGGTGTCTCGATCGCGATTCCGGAGCCTTGGGCTTCGCAATTGCAGGAGTACCGCACCTCCATCGGCGATCTGACCGCGACCCAGATCCCCACCCACATCACGTTGGTGCCGCCCACCGAGCACGACGATCTGGGCGCGTTGGAGCGGCACCTGACGCGAGCGGCGAACGACTACCACCCGTTCGCCGTCCACCTGCGGGGCACCGGCACCTTCCGGCCGGTCTCGCCGGTGGTCTTCGTCGGCGTGGTCGAGGGGATCGCCGACTGTGAGGGGCTTGCCGCACTGGTCCGCAGCGGTCCGCTGGCCCAGGAGCTCGACTTCCCGTACCACCCGCACGTGACGATCGCCCACCACCTCACCGACGAGGTGTTGGACCGGGCCTTCGGCGAGCTCGCCAGCTTCGCCTGTAGGTTCATGGTGACCGAGTTCCACCTCTATGTGCACGACGACGACACAGGTTGGCAGGTGACCAGCACCTTCCAGCTGGGAGGAAGCTGATCAGATGCCGGGGTTGAAGGACCGCCTGAGCGCCAAGCTCACCGATGCTCGTCGCCGCAGGCCCCTCCTCGATCACGCGCTGGGCACGCAGGAACACTACGGCGCGGTCAAGGGCAACCTCCAGGCCGGTGCGGTCACCTACTTCGGCTTCCTGTCGTTCTTCCCGATCCTGGCGCTGGCGTTCTTCGCGGTCGGTTGGATCTCGCGGGTCTACCCCCAGGTGCAGACGGCGATGGTCAAGGCCATCGAGGAGGTGCTGCCGGGGATCGTCGGCGAGGGCGAGGGGGAGATCTCGCTGACCACGATCCAGGACGCCGCCGGCGCGGTCGGCCTGATCGGTCTGGTCGGTGTCCTCTACGCCGGGCTCGGTTGGCTCTCCGGCATGCGCGAGGCACAGCTGGTGATGTTCGAGGAGCCCGCCGCGGAGCAGCCGAACTTCGTCGTCGGCAAGCTGCGCGACCTCGCCTCCCTGGTGCTGATCGGCGTGGTGATGGTGCTCAGCGTCGGCGTCTCGTCGGTGTTGACCCGCTCGTCACGGTGGGTGCTGCGTGAGCTGGGGCTCGCCGAGGGCCTGAGCCCGCTGCTGTGGGTGCTCTCGCTGGCGGTCGGGATCGGCGCGGCGACGGTGCTCTTCTATGCGCTCTTCCAGCTCCTGGCCCGGCCCGACGTGCCGAGCCGGGCGCTGTGGTCGGGTGCGTTCCTGGGCGCGATCGGCTTCGAGGTGCTCAAGCAGGTCTCCACCTTCCTGATCGCCGCCACCAAGTCGCAGCCCGCCTTCCAGGCCTTCGGGATCGCGCTGATCCTGCTGGTCTGGATCAACTACTTCTCCCGCGTCGTCATGTACGCCGCCGCCTGGGCGTGGAGCTCGCCGGCCGCCCAGCAGGTGCGTGCCGCCAAGCCGGACGAGTCGCTGCCCGAGGGCCCGCACGTGGGCCCGGCGCTCGCCGCCCGCGGCCCTGCGTCCGAGCAGAGGTGGCCGGCGTCTGCGGTGCTCGGTGCGGGCACGGTGGTCGGCGTCGGGTTGGCGCGCCTGCTGCGCAAGCGCTCCTGACGACGTCGCTCGGCGCGGACGTGGGTGTCGCGTTCGGCGTGTGCTGGGCTTGAAACATCCACGTGATCTGGGCGTGGCACGCTGCGACGGTGTTCCAGATCGACGTCGACGACCTCAGCAGCAGCCAGACGCAGGCACTGATCGCCCACCACCTGGCCGGCATGCACGCCACCTCGCCGCCGGAGAGCGTGCACGCGCTCGACCTGGAGCGGCTGCGGGACCACACGATCACCTTCTACGCGGCCCGGGACGGCGACGCTCTTGCGGGCATCGGCGCGCTCAAGGAGCTCGGCGGGGGCGAGGGGGAGATCAAGTCCATGCGGGTGGCCGATGCCTACCTGGGCCGCGGTGTCGGCCGTGCGCTGCTGCATCATCTGCTGGCCGAGGCGGGTGCCCGGGGCTGGCAGAGGCTGTTGCTGGAGACCGGCACCCAGCAGGAGTTCCTGCCGGCCCGCACGCTCTACGCCGCAGCAGGGTTCGCCGAGTGCCCGCCGTTCGCCGACTACCGGCTGGACCCGAACTCGGTCTTCATGGCACGCACGCTCTGACGGGCGTGCTCAGGGTGATGGCAGCGGCCGGGTCATCGTCAGCTCGCAGGCCACGTTGGGGATCGGGTGGCCGTCGGCGTCGAGAACGACGGTGAACCCTGCGCTCCGGTAGGCGTTGATCGCCGCGGTGTTGTCGACCCTCACTGCGAGCACGAGGGTGTGGGCGCCCTCACCGATGCTCCAGGAGCCGAGGGCGTCGAGCAGGCGGCCGCTCACGCCGCGGCCGCGCGCGAGCGGGCTGACCCACATGGAGATCACCTCGGTGGTTCCGGCAGCCTCGCCAGGGACCCCGCTGGCCATCGCGACGGGTTGGCCGTCCAGCAGGGCGATGAGATCACGGCCGCCGGGGATCGACAGCCGGGCGCGCCAGCGATCCTCGCGGTCGCCGACGCCCTGCCACTCCGCCAGGGTGGCCCCGAAGGCTCCGGGGGCCTCGGCGAGAGCCGCGAGCCGGAGCCCACGCCAGATCTGCCAATCGGCTGCGTCCACGACGCGCAGTTCCAGCATGCGATGACACTGCCTGCTGGGTGGGCGCGGCGCAACCGGATTCGGGACGCCGTGTTCTGTCGGGGGTCTCTGATCGACTGGTTCCATGATCGAGATCGACGCCACGCACACTCCGTATGAGGTCAGTGACCTCGACGCGGGGTGCTTGCTTGCGGTGATCTCGGAGGGGCGCCACTCGGCGTTGGTGTTGGGGCGGCAGCAGTTGCGGTTGGCGCATCAGTGGTGTGTGCTCAACCCGGTCGTGGACGGCGGGTCGTCGGCTTTGTGGTGTGACGACGCGGCCATTGCCTCCTTGGATCTGGACGACTTCCTCGGTGGGGAGGGCACCCCTGCGGTGGCGGCGTTCGCGGCCGAGGAGTTCGCCGCCGCCTCGGGCATCTCTCGGTATGGAGCGCTCTCGCTGTTGGCCGACGCCTTGGACCTGCACCACCGGCTCCCGCTGCTGTGGGCGCAGGTCGAGGTCTTGGAGGTGCCCGGCTGGAAGGCACGGCGGGTCGCGGAGCTGACCCGCAAGCTCTCCCGGGAAGCCGCCTCTTGGTTCGACCAGACGCTCGCGGACGGCGAACGCTACGGCTGGCCCACCATCGAACGCATCCTGGCGATGGCGGTGGCGAAGTTCCACCCGGAGTTGATCCGCGACAAGAACGGCCCGCTCACCAAGGCGGACTGGGATGTGCGGCTTGAGCACCGCTACGGGCCTGACGGCGCGGCCTCGGGCACCTCGACGTTGGACGTGGTGGGCGACTCACTGGACCTGGCGCGGTTCCACGACCT
>NZ_BAAALG010000017.1:243533-246398 GCF_039528155.1 Nocardioides dubius
TCGCTGGACCTGGCCAGGTTCCACGACCTCGTCTGTGACGAAGCCGAGAAGTTGAAGCGGGCCGGTGACACCGACACCTTGGGCCAGCGCAAGGCCAAGGCGCTGGGCAGCATCGCGGAGGCGCAAGGCACGCTGGACTACGAAAGTTCCGACGGGCTCAACCACTGCGACCACCGCGACCACGCTGCCGGTGACGCGGGCGGTGCGGCAAGCGAGCCGGTGTCGCAAGGGCGTCGCCATGGCCGCGGGCTACGGGTGTTCGTGCACACCACCCTCGCCGACCTCTTCGGCACCGACGCCCTCACCCTCGCCGACACCGACCGCCTCGGCCCCGTCCTCATCGAGCAGCTCACCGACTGGCTGAAGCGGCACGGCTCCATCGCCAGCATCACCCCGGTCATCGACCTCAACCGCACCGGCTCCGTCGACCGCCACGACCCACCCGCCTGGATGGCCGAGCAGGTCCGGCTCCGCGACCAGCACTGCGTCTTCCCGAACTGCACCCGATCCTCGGCCGACGCAGACCTCGATCACATCGACCCCTACGACACGGGGCCCAACGAACTACGCGGCCCACCCGGCCAGACAAACCCCGAGAACCTCGCCCCGTTGTGCAGACGTCACCACCTGGCGAAGACCTTCGCCGGCTGGAGGTACGTCCGCAATCGAGACGGCACCTACACCTGGCGCAACAAGCACGGCCACACCTGGCTGGTGACCGCACTCGGCACCCTCCAGCTCGACTGACCTCAGCAGGGCTGCTCGTGCTCGCCCTGCTCCGCGTCGAAGCGTGCCCGCGCCTCGGTGACCTGCGGGGCGAGCTCCACGATCACCTCGGCAAGGCTGCCCAGGGACTCACTCACCTGGAGGCCGAGCGGGGTGAGCCGGTACTCGTGGCGCGCCGCGCCCGGGCGCAGCGGGCATCGCTCCACCAGGCCGCTGCGCACGAAGCGCTGCAACGTCTGCGAGAGCATCCGGTCGTTGATGTCCGGCAGGCACGCCTTGAACTGGCTGTACCGCAGCGGGCCGGAGCGCAGCGCGATCAGCAGGAAGATCGACCACGAACCGGCCACGGTGTCGAGCGCGTCGCGGATCGTCCCCTCGGCGTCGTAGAGCTCCTCGATCGTGATCACCTCTCCAGGGTAGCCAGATTCGCTCTTGGAACAAGAGTGGAGGTTGCGGTGTTGTGCCGGTATCAACCCGTGCGACACGACAAGGAGCATCCGATGACTGCCAACCGCAACCCAGCCGCCACGACGTCCGGCGAGGTGGTCACGCTCAACGGTCCCTGGCCCGGTGTCGGGCCCTTCCTGTTCACCGCCTACCACCTCGACGAGTACCCGGCCGGCAACGCCGACCTGGGTCCGGCCGAGGGTGTCGCGGGGCGTCCGATCGGTCAGGACTTCAACAACCCGTCCGGCTGGAACATGTACCACGCGGAGACGGTGCCGGGGTTCCCCGCGCACCCGCACCGCGGCTTCGAGACGATCACCGTCGTGCGCCAGGGCACGGTCGACCACGCCGACTCGACCGGAGCCGGAGCGCGCTACGGCGCCGGCGACGTGCAATGGGTGACCGCAGGCGCCGGGGTGGTGCACTCGGAGATGTTCCCGCTGCTCAACCAGGACGCCGACAACCCGTTCGAGATCTACCAGGTCTGGATCAACCTGCCGGCAGCCAGCAAGATGGCCGACCCGCAGTTCACCATGATGTGGCGCGAGCAGGTGCCGGTGATCGAGGCCGACGGTGCCAAGGTCAGCGTGGTCGCCGGTGAGTTCGGCGGCCGGACGGCGGTCGCCCCGCCGGTCGCCTCCTGGGCGGCGCAGGCCGAGGCGGACGTCCGGATCCTGCTCATCGAGCTCGACGCCCACGCCTCCGTCACGGTTCCGGGCACCCGAGCAGGCACCGAGCGGATGCTCTACGTGCACGGTGCCGGGGGAGTCGAGGCGGGCGGCGTCGCGGTCGCCGTCGCCTCGGGTCAGGGCTTCAAGCCGGGCGACGACGGCGCGGTCACGGTGACCGCCGGTGACGCGCCCAGCGTGGTGCTCCTGCTGCAGGGCAAGCCGATCGGCGAGCCGGTGGCACAGGCGGGCCCGTTCGTGATGAACACCCGCGCCGAGCTGGTGCAGGCCTATGAGGACTACCAGCGCACCCAGTTCGGTGGCTGGCCGTGGCCGAGCACCGCGCCGGTCCACCCGGCGGAGACGGAGCGCTTCGCGGTCTTCGGCGATGGCACCGAGCAGCACCCCGGCGGCCGCTGAGCCCGTGCCCAGTGACGTCATGCGGCGCGAGCACCTTTGCGCGCAACGTCTGACGTCGTGGCGGGGTTAGGCTCTGAGTGTGGTGGAGGAAGATCGACTTCGGCGCAACTGGGACGACCTGCTCCAAGAGCTGCGGGTGAGTCAGGCTGGCGTCCAGATCCTGACCGGCTTCCTGCTGACCGTGCCGTTCACAAACCGGTTCGAGGAGCTCACCGCGCCCCAGGAGTGGATCTACGCGGTCGCGGTCGTGGGCTCGGTGATCACCACCTCGCTGGTGGTCGCTCCGGTGGCCTTCCACCGGTTGCTGTTCCGCGAGAATGCCCGGCCGTGGCTGGTGGCGGCCGGCAACCGCTGTGCTCAGGCAGGATTGATCGCGTTGGCGCTCACCGTGAGCGCCGTCCTGGTCCTGGTCTTCGATGTGGTCTTCGGCGACCTCGCGGGGCTGCTGGTCGGCGCGTCGGCGCTGGCTCTCTTCGGTCTGCTCTGGGGCGCGGTCCCAGCGCTGCTCGGACGCCGTCACCGCAGATGACCGAGGGCGCCCTCGACGTCGTCCGAAGCAGGCCCCGCTTGGTCGAGCGGCGTGCCGCTTGAGCCGCAGAAGCAG
>NZ_BAAALG010000017.1:246405-260350 GCF_039528155.1 Nocardioides dubius
GGGGCGGTTCGCTGGGTTCAGACTGCGATCAGGAGATCGCGGTCACCACGTGGTCGATGCAGGCGGTCAGCGCCTCGACGTCGGCCGGGTCGATCGCGGGGTACATCGCGATCCGCAGCTGGTTGCGGCCCAGCTTGCGGTACGGCTCGGTGTCGACGATGCCGTTGGCACGCAGGATCTTGGCGACCTGCGCGGCGTCGATCGACTCCTCGAAGTCGATGGTGCCGATCACCAGCGAGCGGTGCTCCGGGTTCGCGACGTAGGGCGTCGTGTACGCGGTCTTCTCGGCCCAGCCGTAGAGCGCGTCGGAGGAGGCGGTGGTGCGCGCCACCATGCCGTCGAGGCCACCGTTGGCGTTCATCCAGTCCAGCTGCTCGGCCATCAGGAAGAGCGTGGCGACACCGGGGGTGTTGTAGGTCTGGTTCTTCTTCGAGTTGTCGATCGCGGTCGACAGGTTGAAGAACGGCGGGATGTAGCGGTCGCTGGCCGCGATCTCCTCGGCGCGCGCGAGCGCCTTCGGGCTCATTGCGGCGATCCACAGACCGCCGTCGGAGGCGAAGCACTTCTGCGGCGCGAAGTAGTAGGCGTCGACCTGGTTCAGGTCGACCGGCAGGCCACCGGCGCCCGAGGTGGCGTCGATCAGCACCAGCGCGTCGTCGTCGATCCCGGCCGGGCGGACGACCGGAGCCATCACCGCGGTGGAGGTCTCGTTGTGGGCCCAGCCGTAGACGTCGACACCCTCCTCGGCGACGGCGTCCGGGCGCGAGCCCGGCTCCGAGCTGATCACGCTGGGCTCGGCGAGCCACGGCGCCTTCTTCACCGACGAGGCGAACTTCGAGGAGAACTCGCCGAAGGTGAGGTGCTGGCTCTTGTTGCGGATCAGGCCGAAGGCGGCGATGTCCCAGAACGCGGTCGCGCCACCGTTGCCGAGCACGATCTCGTAGCCCTCGGGCAGGTTGAAGAGCGAGGCCAGCCCGTCGCGCACCCGGCCGACGGTGTTCTTCACCGGGGCCTGGCGGTGGGAGGTGCCCAGCAGCGCGTCGCCGGTGGCGGCGAGCGCGTCGAGGTGGGAGGTCTGGATCTTCGACGGACCAGCGCCGAAGCGACCGTCGGCGGGCTTGAGGCTGTCGGGGATCTGCACGTCAGTCACGACGGTAACCTTTCGGTTCTCTCGAATCGGTCTCCTGACCACAGGGCCAGCACCGCCCCATTGTGTCATTCGCCGTCCGCGCCCACCCAGGGAGTCCAGCCCCGGGCGCACGCAACGCAACGGTTGCCTCCTCGGGACGGGAGCGTGCTCGGCCGCGGAGCCGGCGGCAGGGCCCGCCCCCGAGATGACCGGGCCCTACTGCCGCTCCAGCGGCGGGTGCGGTGGCACGCGGGCCACCCGTCGCCGCGGCAGCCCGGACGGGGCGCCGCGAACGCAGAACCGGGCTCGGCCGTTCCCCCCGAAACGGCCAGCCCGGATGCGTGGGCCCGGACGGCGGGGCGCCCGGTGCCGCGCACCTGCACAGCCCCGGATGCCGTCGTCAGGCCTCCGATAGAACATGATGGACGATCGGGGCCGAGTCGGGTACCAACGAAAACGCAGACTTCCTGACCGGCCGGCACAGCGGAACAGGCGGTCGAGGCGATGGTGCGAGGTCGGTGGTCACCGGCGCGGATGCTCGACCCCACGGCACTGGGCAGTGTCCGCGCCGGACTCTGGTGGAACATCGGCCTGCTGGTCGCGGCGCTGCGGGTCGGCACCGTCATCCAGATGCTGCCGTCCCTGCCGCTGGCGGTGCGCTCCTCCGAGCGCCCGGCGCTGACCGTGCTGGCCTGGACGCTCGCCCTGGCGCTGACCGCCGTCCTGTGCGTCGGCGTCGCCCGCAACAAGCGGCCGCCCTACGACCAGATGGCGCTCTTCGAGACGGTCGCGATGCTGGCGCTGTTCGGGCTCGGCTTCCTCACCGTGGCTCCCGAGGACCGGGTCGGCAACTGGGTCGCCTTCCAGCCCGCATATGCGCTCTCGTTGATGATCGGGCTGTCGGTCCTCACCAGCCGCCGGGTCTGGCTGCTCGTGCTCGTCCTGATCCCGACCGCCGACGTGCTCTTCTGCATGTCGGCGGAGTCGGTGGACCTGCCGACGCTGATCGGCAATGTGCTGACGCTGGTGGTGCTGCCCACGATCACCCGGCTCGCCTTCCGCTACACCACCCGGATCGCCGACCTGGCCGACGAGTCCGCGGCCCGGGTCGCGGAGTTCGCACGCCGGGAGGAGGAGCGTCGTGCCCAGGCCGCCATGCACAACGGCGCCGCGGTGATGGCGCTGCTGGCGCGCGACGATCTGGACCGGCTCGACGCCGGCGCTCGCCAGGCGCTGCGGGTGCAGGCCCGCACCGAGACCGAGCGGATGCGCCGCTACCTCACCGGTGACCAGCTGGTGCGTGCCGACCGCCGCGCGCTGGCCGCGGTCGCGGAGGGCGCCGCGGCCGGCTTCCCCGACCTGCGCATCGACCTGATCACCGATCTCGGGGCTCACGTCCTGGTGTCGCCGGAGCAGGCGGAGGCCGTCTCGGCCGCGCTCACCTCGATCCTGCTCAACGTCCGGCTGCATGCCGGGGCGCAGCGGGTCGTGCTGCACCTCGACGAGGAGGACGGAATCTGGACGCTGACCCTGCACGACGACGGCGTCGGCTTCGACGTGGCCACGGTGCGCGAGGGTGTCGGACTGCGTGAGGTGGTGCGCGCGGAGCTGGCCCGCCAGCAGATCGCCGTCGCGATCGACTCGATGCTCGGCACCGGGACCACGGTGGTGCTCCGCGGCACCCATCAGGAGCTGCGATGATCCGGGCCGCGCTGGTCGACGACGCCACGGTGATCCGCGGTGCCCTGGCCGGGATGCTGCGCGAGATCGAGGTCGTCGTCGCGGTCTCCACCGCGGAGGAGCTGATCGCGCGCCGTCTGGAGGTCGACGTCGTGGTGCTCGACCTGCACCTGGTCAATCGGACCCAGCCCGACGCGCTGCAGGGGGTGGCGGCGGTGCAGGCGCTGGTGGAGGCCGGGTACGCGGTCTGCGTCTACTCCCAGGAGGAGCGGCGCTGGGTGCTGGCGGCCTGCATCGCGGCCGGCGCCCGCGGCGTGGTCTCCAAGGCCGAGCCCCTCGACGTCGCCGAGCAGGCCTTCGCCGAGGTGGCGGCAGGAGGAAGCGTGGTGCCCGCGCCGGTCGCCGGGCTGATCGAGGTCCTGGTGCGACGCCGCAGCATCACCCTGTTGGGCGAGCGCCAGCGGCAGGTGCTGGCCGGCCGGGCCCGGGGACTCACCTACGCCGAGATGGCCCAACAGCTGCATCTGTCCGAGTCGACGCTCCGTGGCTACTGGCACGAGCTGATCGGCACCGTCTCCGAGCACCTGCAGCACACCGCGCCGGCCGACATCGAGCGTGCGCTCGGGCTGGCACCCGGTGACCTGCTCGACGCCTGGCCACGCTCGCGGTCCTGAGCCCGCGCTCTGGTGCCCCGTGCCGGAAGTTGGTGGGCGGTACGCGCCACTAGAGTGCTCGGGTGAGTGAGCAGAGCCAGCCCGGGGAGTTCGCGGTGCGTCGCGTCGGATTCGCGGACGCCGACGCACAGCGGCTGATCGCGCAGGTCCAGGCCGAGTACACCGAGCGCTACGGCAGCCCGGACGAGGCGCCGATCGACGCGGCCGACTTCGAGGCCCCCGACGGCTCCTTCTACCTCGGTCTCCTGGACGGGGTCCCGGTGGCCACCGGGGCCTGGCGGCGCAGCCGCATCAGCGCGCTCGGCTCGGCGAACAGCGTCGAGATCAAGCGGATGTACGTGGTGCCGGCGGCCCGGCGGCGCGGCCTGTCGCGACGGATGCTCGCGCACCTGGAGCAGAGTGCGCTGGCGGCCGGCGCCGAGGTGATGGTGCTGGAGACCGGCACCCGCCAGCCCGAGGCGATCGCGTTGTACCTGGCCAGCGGCTACGTCGAGGTGCCCGGCTTCGGGCACTATGCCGACTCGCCGCTCTCGCGGTGCTTCGCCAAGCGGGTCTGAGTCACCCAGTAGCGACCGCTGCCGCAAGCAGCAGCGGCCGCTCCCTCACGTGGAGGGAGCGGCCGCTGGCCGGCAGGGTGGCTCAGTTGCCCCAGGCGGAGCTCCAGCCCTCGACCTGGTCGGCGCCGCGGGGAGCGGGGCCGGCGTAGAGCGCGGAGGGCCGGATCAGGCGGCCGGTCTTCTTCTGCTCCAGGATGTGCGCGGACCAGCCACCGGTGCGGGCGCAGGTGAACATCGAGGTGAACATGTTGGCGGGAACCTCGGCGAAGTCGAGCACGATCGCGGCCCAGAACTCCACGTTCGTCTCCAGCACGCGGTCCGGACGACGCTCGCGCAGCTCGGCGAGAGCGGCCTTCTCCAGCGCCTCGGCGACCTCGTAGCGCGGGGCGTCGAGCTCGCGGGCGGTACGACGCAGCACCCGGGCACGCGGGTCCTCGGCACGGTAGACCCGGTGACCGAAGCCCATCAGCCGCTCACCGGAGTCGAGCAGCTCCTTGACGTAGGCGGCAGCGTCGCCGCGGTCCTCGACGTCCTTGATCATGCCGAGCACACGCGACGGTGCGCCGCCGTGCAGCGGGCCGCTCATCGCGCCGATCGCGCCGGAGAACGCGGCCGCGACGTCCGCCCCGGTGGATGTGATCACGCGTGCGGTGAAGGTGGAGGCGTTCATGCCGTGCTCGGCCGCCGAGCTCCAGTAGGCGTCGATCGCCTTGACGTGCTTGGGGTCCGCCTCGCCCTTCCACCGGATCAGGAACTTCTCGGCGAGCGTCTTGCCCTCGTCGACCACTGCCTGGGAGACGACCGGCTTGTGCAGGCCGCGGGCGGACTGGGCGGCGTAGGAGAGCACCATCACGGCGACCCGGGCGAGGTCCTCGCGGGCCTGCTCGTCGGTGATGTCGTAGGTCTGGCCGAAGCCGAAGGCCGGGGCCAGCATGGCCACCGCGGCCTGGACGTCGACGCGGACGTCGCCGGTGTGCACCGGCAGGTTGAACGGCTCTGCGGGCGGCAGGCCCGGGGTGTAGGCGCCGTCGATCAGCAGCCCCCACACGTTCTCGAAGGGAACGCGACCGACGATGTCCTCGATGTCGACGCCGCGGTAGCGGAGCGCGGAACCCTCCTTGTCGGGCTCGGCGATCTCGGTCTTGAACGCGACGACGCCTTCCAGGCCTTCGTGCACCTCGGTCATCTGGTGGCTCCTTTGCTCGAGAGACGGACTGGCCTGACGGCCACGCCGTTTCGCATTCTGCCCCTTCCGGTTCGCTGGACCTAGAGTCGGGGCATGAACGCAGTCGAGAACCCGTGGGCGGCCCGGCGACGCGAGTACTCCGAGGCAGGGCTGCGGGAGACGGATCTCGCCGCGGAGCCGTTGGCCATGTTCCGGCGCTGGTACGACGACGCCGCCGACCTGCCCGAGCCCAACGCGATGGTGCTGGCCACGGTCTCCGCCGACGGCCAGCCGTCGGTGCGCACCGTGCTGCTCAAGGGATTCGACGAGCGGGGCGCGGTCTTCTTCACCAACCGCGGCTCGCGCAAGGGCACCGACCTGGCCGCCAATCCGAAGTGCGCGCTGCTCTTCCCCTGGCACCCGCTGGAGCGCCAGGTCCGGGTGGAGGGCGTGGCGGAGTCGCTGGACGCCAAGGAGGTGGCCGCCTACTTCGCCTCCCGCCCGCGCGGAGCGCGGCTCGGGGCCCACGCCTCGCGTCAGTCCCGGCCGACCACGCCGGCCGCTCTGGCGGAGGCGTTCGCCGAGGCCGAGCAGCGGTTCGGCGATGAGGTCCCGGTCCCGCAGGAGTGGGGCGGCTACCGGGTCCGCCCGCAGCGGTGGGAGTTCTGGCAGGGGCGCAGCAACCGGATGCACGACCGGCTCTGCTACCTGCCCGACGGTGCCGGCTGGCGGGTGCAACGGCTGGCGCCCTGAGCGGCACTTCTGGCTCCTGGAGGGCTGCTGCTCCGCTAGGGTGCACGAGTGGCGTTGGAGGTGAGGAGCGGGCTGCCCGCTGATGCGGCAGCGCTGTTGGACGCGGTCGTGGCGATCGGGTCGGACCTCGACCTGCACAGTGTGCTGCGCCGGATCACCGAGACCTCATGTGCGTTGACCGGTGCCCGCTACGGCTTCCTCGCCATCCTCAACGACGACGGTGAGGTGCTCGACTTCGTCACCCACGGGATGAGCGACCACGTGGCGATGGCGATCGCCCGGCTGCCGGAGGCGGTGGGCCTGCTCGGTCTGATCACCCGCAGCCCGCGGCCGGTCCGGCTGCGGGACCTCTCCGCCCATCCGACCTCGGCCGGCTTCCCGCGCAACCATCCGCAGATGACCACCTTCCTCGGCGTCCAGGTGCGGGTGCGCGGTCAGGTGTTCGGCAACCTCTACCTGACCGAGAAGCAGGGCGGGGTCGAGTTCACCGAGGCCGACGAGACGCTGGTGGAGGCGCTGGCCGGAGCCGCCGGCTATGTGGTCGACAACGCCCGGGCGTATGCCCTGAGCGAGGTCCGCCGCAAGTGGCTGTTGGCCTCCAACGCGGTCACTGAGCGGTTGCAGAGCACCGACGACGTCGACGACGTCCTGGACCTGGTGGTGCGCGGTGCGCGCGAGGCGAGCGGCGGCCTGCAGGCGGCGCTGGTGCTGCCGGCCGGCGGCAGCAGGCCGGTGGTGGTCGCCACCGACGGCGAGACGACCACGAGTCTCGCCGAGCGGCTGAGCCCACTGATCGCCGACGTCGACGCCCTGCTGCCCCGCGACCCGATCGTGGTGCGCCGCTTCGAGACGCACGGCACCGTGGTGCTCACGCCGATGCGGGTCAAGCTGGCCGAGCGCGCGGTGCTGGTGATCTGGCTGCCCTCGGGCCGCGGCGCGTTGGAGCCCGGCACCCAGGAGATGCTGAGCTCCTACAGCGATCAGGCCTCGCTCGCCTTCGACCGGGCGGAGGCGGTCGCCGACCGCGAGACGCTGGTGCTGACCGCCGACCGGGAGCGGATCGCCCGCGATCTGCACGACGTGGTGATCCAGCGGATCTTCGCCACCGGCCTGCAGCTGCAGGGGTTGAGGCGCCGGATCCGCGACGAGGAGGTGAGCGCCCGGATCGACACCGCGGTGATCGACCTCGACACCACCATCCGCGACATCCGCTCCACCATCTTCGAGCTCCAGCAGCGCGGCGGCGCGAGCCTGCGCGGCGACCTGATCGCGATGGTCAAGGAGTACGCCCCGATCCTCGGCTACCGGCCCGCGCTGCGCACCTCCGGCGCGGTCGACAACCTGATCTCCGAGGAGTACGCGCACCACCTGCTCTCGGTGTTGCGCGAGGGACTCTCCAACGTGGCGCGCCATGCCGCGGCGAGCGCCTGCGAGGTGCGGGTGGACGCCGATGTCGACGGCGTCGTGCTCACCGTCGCCGACGACGGCGTGGGGATGCCGCTGGACCGTGTGGAGAGCGGCCTGAGCAATGCCCGCACCCGTGCGGAGAAGCTCGGCGGGTCGTTGACCCTGGAGCCGAACCAGCCGCGCGGCACCCGCTTGCGCTGGCAGGTCCGCTACGAGGCGTAGGGGTCGGTGGCGTACTCCGCTGTCTCTGCAGGGATCTGCGGCAGCACCGACGTGTCGTCGATGACGGTGGCGTCGCCGTCCGCGCGCTCGCGGGCGGTTGCCGGGGCCGGCAGGAACTGGACGAAGACCTCGAGCGCCAGCCAGCAGCCGACCACCGCCAGCAGGTAGCGCGACAGGGCGACGTCCAGGGGCAGGTCGCCGCCGACCATGCCGTGCCACAGCGCGGGGGAGACGATCAGCGCGGCCAACGCCAGCACCGGACCCGAGGCGGGGTTCAGGGTGTCTCTCATGCGCCACCTGCCAGGGCGTGCTCACCGGTGACGACGCCGGCGGAGCGGACGTTCACGCTGGGCGGGAGCTCGTGGTAGGCGAGCACCGCGAGTCGCGGCGCCACCCCGGCCAGCATCCGCCGCACGCCGCTGCGGATCTGCGGCGAGCAGACCAGGACCGGGTGCACGCCGAGGTTCTCCGCGGCGGCGACCGCGCGACCGGTCGAGGCCAGGGCCTGCTGGCCCAGTGCCGGGTCGAGGGCGATCACCGGTCCCTGGTCGGTGGAGCGCAGGGCCTCCAGCATCCGCTGCTCCAGCAGGGGATCGAGGCTGATCACGTGGACGGTGCCGTCCTGGACGTAGGGGGCCACGATGGCAGGGCCGAGGGCGGTGCGCGCGGCCTCGACCAGGGCGTCCGGGTCCTTGGTGGCCTGCGCCCGCAGGGAGAGCGCCTCGAAGATCCGCACCAGGTCGCGGACCGAGACCTGCTCGTCGAGCAGTGCCTGCAGCACCCGCTGCACCTCGCCCAGGCTGAGCTGGGTCGGAGTGAGCTCCTCGATCACCACGGGGTGGGTGCGCTTGAGCACGTCGGTGAGCATCCGCACGTCCTCGCGGCCGAGCAGCCGCGCGGCGTGCTGGTTGACGACCTCGGCCAGGTGGGTGGTGATCACCGAGGCGCGGTCGACGACGGTGGCGCCACCGATCTCGGCCTGGTGGCGCAGGTGCGCCGGGATCCACTTGGCCTCCAGGCCGAAGACCGGCTCCTGGGTGGCCTGGCCGGGTAGCGAGCCCAGGAAGTCGCCGATCGCGAGCACCGTGCCGGGCGGCGCCTCGCCGCGAGCGACCTCGACGCCGAAGAGCGAGATCGCGTAGGTGCGCGGTGGCAGCTCCAGGTTGTCGCGGGTGCGGACCGGAGGAACCACGATGCCGATCTCGGTGGCGACCTTGCGGCGCAACGCCTTCACCCGGTCGAGCAGGTCGCCGCCGGAGGCCGGATCGACGAGGTCGATCATGTCCGCGGCGAGCTCCAGGCCGAGCGGGTCGAGCAGGATCTCGGAGGCCAGCACCTCCGGGGAGTCGGCCGGTGCCAGCTCGGCGCTGGCCGGGGCGGCCTCGTCGGCCTCGTCCTCCTTGGGCACCCTGGTGGAGGCCAGCAGCATCAGGCCGCCGGCCAGCAGGAACGGGATCTTGGGCAGGCCGGGGATCAGGCACAGCGAGCAGGCCGCGACGCCAGCCACCCGCAGCGGCGTCTGGTTGCGCCCGATCTGCCGCATGATGTCGGAGCCCATGTCCTCGTTGCCCGTGTTGCGGGTGACGATCAGACCGGTCGCCACCGACAGCAGCAGGGCCGGGATCTGCGAGACCAGGCCGTCGCCGACCGACAACAGGCTGTAGGTCTGCACCGCCTCGCCCATCGGCATGCCCAGCTGGGCGACGCCGATCGCGAAGCCGCCGATCAGGTTGATCAGGGTGATCACGATCGCGGCGATCGCGTCGCCCTTCACGAACTTCGAGGCACCGTCCATCGCGCCGTAGAAGTCGGCCTCGGCGTGCACCTCGGCGCGACGGCGGCGCGCCTCCTCCTCGTCGATCAGACCGGAGTTGAGGTCGGCGTCGATCGCCATCTGCTTGCCGGGCATGGCGTCGAGGGTGAACCGGGCGCCGACCTCGGCGACGCGACCGGCACCGTTGGTGATCACCACGAACTGGATCACCAACAAGATCACGAAGATGATCAGACCCACGATCAGCGAGCCGCCGACGACGAAGTGACCGAAGGTGTCGATCACCTTGCCGGCATAGCCGTCCAGCAGCACCAGGCGGGTGGCGCTCACGTTGAGCGCCAGCCGGAACAGGGTCATCACCAGGATCACCGCGGGGAAGGCGGCGAAGTCCAGCGGACGGTGGATGAAGATGGCGGTCAGCAGCACCAGCAGAGCGGCGGTGATGTTGAAGGCGATCAGCATGTCGAGCACCACTGCAGGCAGCGGCACCACGAGCATCACCACGATGAACACGATGCCGACAGGCCCCGCCAACTGGGTAACGCGCTTCATGGGCATGGCCAGGACTCTCCGCAGGGATGTTGCTGCCGATCGCCGTCCGTGGCGCAGGGGCGACGCCGTCCTGGCATCGAGTGGATCATCGGCCGGCACTCGGCGTAGTTGAGGGCTTTCTCCGTCGTCCCGCGATCGGCACCGCCGGAAGCTCGCTCTCCTTGCGGGGGCTGCGGTGCTCGCCGCCGAACTGGCCGTGGGTGCGCCGGTTGATCACGAAGGCGAGGACCTGGGCGACGGCGGCGAACAGCTCGGCCGGGATCTCCTGGCCGACCTGGGTGGAGCGGTGCAGGGCACGGGCCAACGGGATGTCCCGCACGATCGGCACCCGGGCCTTGTCGGCCTCCTCGCGGATCCGGGCGGCGATCGCCCCGGCACCGCGGGCGACGACCTTCGGCGCACCGCGCTCGGAGTCGTAGCGCAGCGCGACGGCGACGTGGGTGGGGTTCACCATCACCACGTCGGCATTGGTGACGTCGGCCAGCATCCGGTTGCGCGACGCCGCGATCTGGCGGGAGCGGATCGCGCCCTTGAGCAGCGGGTCGCCCTCGGTCTGCTTGTGCTCCTGCTTGACCTCCTCCTTCGACATCCGGGTCTGCTTGCCGATCCGGCGCCGGGCCATCAGGTAGTCGGCACCGGCCATCACCAGGCCGGCGATCGCGACGTTGCGGATCAGGGAGAAGGCGTTGTCGCCGACGATGTGCAGCATCGCCGAGATCGGCACCAGTCCGCCGATCAACGGCATCAGCGCCTTGATCGCGACCCAGACCAGCACGCCGACCACGGTGCTCTTGATCAGCATCTTGACGCCCTCCCACAGCGCCTGGGGGCCGAAGACCCGCTTGGCGCCGGTGATCGGGTTGAGCTTGGAGAAGGTCGGCTTGACCGCCTTGGTGGCCCAGTAGAAGCCGCCCTGCGCCAAGGCGCTCGCGACACCGACCACGAGCACTCCGGAGCCCAGCACCAGCAGCACGATCAGCACGTGCATCAGGCCGTCGCCGAGCAGTTGCAGGGCGGTCGCGACGCTGGGCTCGGCGATGGCCCGGGTGGACTGGGTGAAGAGGTCGATCAGCGCTTCGCTCTCCCGCTCCAGCAGCATCGGCAGCAGCAGCACGACCAGCATCAGCGAGCCCCAGCCGCCGAGCTCCTGCGTCCGCGGGACCTGGCCCTCCTTGCGGGACTCCTTGCGCTTGCGCTCGGTGGGCTTCTCGGTCTTCTCACCGCCCTCGCTGGCCATCAGCTCGCTCCGACCATGGTGGACATCGCCTCGTTCGCGAGATCGACCAGCCGGCGGGTGGCCTCCGGCAGCACCGGGAGGCTCATCCCCAGCAGCAGCAGGGTCAGCCCGACCTTGACCGGGAACATCACGTTGATCGCGTTCAGCTGCGGCGCGACCTTGGTCAGCAGGGCGAGGCCCAGGTCGGTGATGAACAGGACCGCGATCAGCGGCAGCGCGATCTGCACCGCGATCGTGAAGAAGAGGCCGAAGCCGGTGATCACGACGTCCTCGAAGCCGCCGATCTCGGGCATCTCACCGACCGGCAGGAAGGAGAACGTCTTCACCACGCCGCCGAGCACCAGCAGGTGTCCGCCGGTGACGAAGAGCAGCACGGTGGCCAGCATCTGGTGGAACTTGCCGAAGACCGTGTTCATGTTCATCGACAGCGGGTCGAAGGCCTGGGCCAGTGCGAAGCCGCCGAAGACGTCGATCAGCGCACCGGCAGCGGCGATCGCGCTGAACAGCATGTAGGTGACGAAGCCCAACGCCAGCCCGATGATCACCTGGGTCAACGTGGTCAGGATCAGCTGCGGGACGCCGCTGGCCATCCCGGCCGGGGCCACGCTCGGACCGACCGCGAACGCCAGCGCCAGCGCTACCACCACCTTCGCGGTGACCGGGATCGCGCGGGTCGAGAACGGCGGCACGATGGCCAGCCACGCGACGATGCGCACCGAGGCCATCAGGTAGCCGATCAGCGCGTCTCCGGCCAGAGTGATCGTCATCGCTCAGACCAGCAGCGAGGGCAGCTTCTCGAACAGCTGCTGGGTGAAGTTGATCAGGGTGTGCAGCATCCAGTTCCCGCACAGCAACAGGGCGACGCCGACGCCGATCAGCTTGGGAACGAAGGCCAGGGTGAACTCCTGGATCTGCGTCATGGACTGGAAGAGCGAGATCACGAAGCCGATCACCAGCGAGGTCGCCAGGATCGGCGCGCTCAGCTTCAGCGCCACCAGCATGGTCTGCAGCGCGATCTCGATGACTTGGGTATCGGTCATGGCTATCCGTAGCTCGCGACTATCGCTTCGATGATCAACGCCCAGCCGTTGACCAGGACGAAGAGTAGGAGCTTGAAGGGCAACGACACCATCACCGGCGGCATCATCATCATGCCCAGCGCCATCAACGCCCCGCTGACCACGATGTCGATCACCAGGAACGGGATGAAGATGATGAAGCCGATGATGAATGCCTGCTTGAGCTCGCTGAGAACGAAGGCGGGAACGAGCGTGGAAAGGCCGACGTCGGCACGGGTCTCGGGGGTGGGGCGGTCGGCGACGTTGAGCAGCAGCTCGATCTCCTCGTCGCCGGTGTGCTTGAGCATGAAGGCGCGCAACGGCTCGACGCCGTCCTCCCAGGCCTCGGCGCTGGTCTTCTCGCCGTCCAGGTAGGGCTGGACGCCCTGGTCGTTCATCGAGGCGAGCACCGGGCTCATGATGAAGAGACTGAGGAAGAGGGCGAGTCCGGTGAGCACCTGGTTGGGCGGGGTCTGCTGCAGGCCCAGCGCGTTGCGGGTCAGGCTCAGCACCACGAGGATCTTGGTGAAGCTGGTGCAGGTCAGCAGGATCGCCGGCGCCAACGACAGCAGGGTGATGGTGAGCAGCACCGTCACCGAGGTGGTCGGCTTGTCGGTGAGTCCCTCCAGGTCGACGGTCACCGTCGAGCTGTTGTCGGGGCCGTCGGGTCCGCCCGGGCCCACCGGGTCGAGGGCCAGTGGCGAGGTCGCCACACCGCCTGTGGCCGCCGTGGCCGCATCGGCCTGAGCCGAGCCGGCGCCGAGCAGCACCACGAAGAGGCCGGCCAGCACCGCGAGTGCGAGCGCCAGGCCGCGTGCGCGAAGGGTCACGAGGCCCGCCGGCTTGCTGCAGCGAAGGCCTGGCGCCAGGTCTGCGGGGAGAGGATGGAGCCCGCCAGCGGACCCTTCGCCTCCACGACGCCGGGGATCTCCTCGACCTGCTCGCGGGCCGCCCGCCCGGAGCGGATCCGGCCGCTGGGCAGCATCGTGCGGGCGCGGCGCCGGTGCGCGCCGACCGGGCGCACGTCGTCGACGGGGCCGAGGACCGGGCTGCCCGGGTCGCTCGGGTGGTCGGGGTCTTCGAGGTCTTCGTGGATCGGGTCGCCGGTGAGATCGGCGTCGTCGCTGACGTCGTCGCGCAGAACGGTGACGCCGGCCTCGGTGACCTCGAGGTCCAGCTCTTCGGGGTCGAGCTCTGCCAGCACGTTGACCTGCTGGTCGGTGGTGCCCAGCACCAGCACCCGGGGGCCCACGACCACGACCGCGACCGACGCACTGCGGGTCAGGGCCTGGCGGTGCAGCACCTGGATGGTGGCGCCGACCCGGCTCTGGAACTGGCGGCCGAAGAACTTCGCCGCCAGCAGCAGGAGGCCGACGACGATCGCCAGCGAGGCGATCAGCCGGATGGTGAGCTCGAGCATGCGTCAGCCGGCCGATGCCTCGTCGAGGACCTCGGTGATCCGCAGGCCGAAGTCCTCGTCGACCACGACGACCTCGCCGCGCGCGATCAGCCGGCCGTTGACCAGCAGGTCGGCCGGGCTGCCGGCGGCCCGGTCGAGCTCGAGGACGGCGCCGGGGGAGAGGGCGAGCAGGTCGCGGACCGTCATCCGGGTGCGGCCGAGCTCGACGGTCACCTCCATGTCGACGCCGTGCAGCATCTCGATGCCGCGGGCGGGCGCGAGGGTGGTGGTGCTCGCGGCGGCGGGCGCACCCATGGCGGCCATCGCCGGCGCGGTCG
>NZ_BAAALG010000018.1:0-8590 GCF_039528155.1 Nocardioides dubius
AACCCGCAACAGCGAGGCGAGGCTCCTGCCTGTAGGTCGCAGCTCGTCGAACCGGGCCGGTCACCACGCAACCGTGGTGACCACCTGCGTGATCGAGGGCGTGGGCGGGGTCGAGGAGAAGCCGAACCGCGGCGGGGGCAGCACCGGTCGCAGCTCACCCAGGTCGACGCCGTCGAACGAGCCCGCAATGCGAGTGACGGCCCGGTGGTCCGTTGCCCCGTACCACTCCCGACGACCCGCGCCCGCGCTGCCGCGAGTCCGGACGCCGCGCAGCGCGACGCGCGCGACCGGATCGGTGAGCGTGCACCAGGCCGGGCTCTCGGCAACGCGTCGAGGAACCACGCACAGCGCCCGGCCCAGGACCGTCCTGCCGCCCACGCGCACCGAGAGAGCCAGCGACGGCGAGGTGACGGACCACCCGCCGTCCGGCGTCTCGTCCACACGCACCTCCTCGATCCGGACGGCGTCGAACGAGTAGGTCGCCGCCACGAACTCCGCGACCTCCGGACTCGGCGCCAGCAGGACGCGGTGCCCCGCTGCCGTCTCGACCATGACGTCGGCGAAGCTCCCCAGCGGAGAGGAGCTCCAGCGGCCGACGACCACCCTGATCCCGCTCGTGCTGCCGATGCCGACGATCTCGCCGCGGAACTGGCTGCGGGTCATCCCTGCCCCCTCTACGACACAACCGGTCGTGCTCCAGCCTGCCACCCTGCACCGAGCTCGACACGGACGGTGCCGTGGCGGACCAGCAACGCCAGGAGACCGCGTTCAGCCGTGCCGCACCGCTCGCAGCACCCGGTCATCGGCGTGGTGCGCCGCGCTCGCCGAGCCCGCAGGCCGCGGACGCTTCTCGTTGACGGCGATGGTCCAGCCCGGCAACGTCTCGAGAACCGCGGCGAAGTCCTCGATGTGCAGATAGGCCTCCGGGTCGAACGGCCGATGCTGATGCTTCGGGTCCTGCATGGCCTCCATGTCGTGGCTCAGGATCACGAGGGTTCCGCCGGGGGCAACAGCGTCGAGGACGTTGTGGACCCCGCGCAGGTCGGGCGTCCGCGGGATCGACGCGTAGGCCGCGGAGACCAGCTCGAACCCACCTCGGGCGAACGGGTCCCGCGCGTTCGCATCGGCCAACGCGCAGGTGACCGGCAGGTCGCGGCGCTCCGCCTCGGCCTGGACCCGCGCGAGCGCACGGGAGGAGATGTCACTCGCGGTCACCTTCCAGCCCTGTTCGGCCAGCCAGATCGCGTCGCCGCCCTCGCCGGCACCGACGTCCAGTGCGCGGCCGGGCGCCAACTCAGCCACCTCAGCCACCAGTGAGCCGTTCGGGTTGCCGCTCCAGATCGGGTCACTGGAGTAGCGGTGGTCCCAGTCGGCCACCGTGCCGGACGGGCGCGCGGCGACCTGGGTGTCCTCGGCGGCAAGGCTCATGGCAACGGCCCCTCCGACACGGCTGCCGTGCGCAGCCGCCGAGAGCACCTGCTGGCTCGGGTCGGTGACGCTGCCTGCCGCGAAGACGCCCTCGACAGCAGTGGCACCCATCAGATCGACCTCTATCACCTCTCCCAACCCGGTGGGGTGCGGGCTGGGGCGCAGGCCAAGGTCCGCGAACGCCTCGGTTCGCGAGTGGAATCGCGGTCCGACGAGGATCGCGTCGGCGTCGATCAGCGCGCCGTCCATCAGCTCAACCCCGGTCAGCCGCCCGTCCGCGCCGGCAACCACCCGCGTCGCGGTAGCGGCCTCGCGCACGTCCACCCCGGCAGCCGCCAGGGTGGCAAGCTCGGCTGCGTCCACCTCGACGCCGTCGGCGATCAGGACGGTCAACCGCTCCGTCAGCTGCCGCAGCAGCGGCGCCACATGCAACCCGGCGGAGCTGGTGACGAGGTGGACCAGGCGCTGATCGCGCACCTCGTAGCCGTGGCAGAACGGGCAGTGGAACACCGATCGGCCCCAGTGCGCAGCCAGTCCGTCGACGGCGGGCAACTCGTCGCCCAGACCCGTTGCGACGACGATGCGACGCGCCGCCACGCTGTCACCGGTAGCGAGCTCGACGACGAAGCCGTCGCCATCCCGCCGGACGCGCAGCGCCTGCCCGGACAGCACCTCGCCGCCGTAGCTCCGCACTTCCGCCCGCCCCGCGACCAGGAGCTCTGCGGGGTCGGTGCCGTCGCGCCCCAGGAAGCTGTGCATGTGCTCGGCCGGCGCATTGCGGGGCTCGCCGGAGTCGACCACGATCACCGACCGACGCTGACGCCCCAGTTGCAGGGCCGCAGCGAGACCGGCGGCCGAACCGCCGATCACCGCGACGTCGCAGTGCCGGACGATCGCCGTGGGAGTGGAGTCAGCGTGGTGAGAGTGCTCGCGGTGCTCAGTCATACCTCGAGCATAGGAACCTCTGGCGAAATCCGGTAGACTCCTTGCACTATTCGCAAGACGCGCAAGGAGCGCCATGTCTGCACAGGTCGACCTCGAGCACCTCGTCCGCACCCGCTTGCGCAGCCTGCGCACCACACTCGGGCTGTCACTGGACGACCTCGCTGCGCGCACCAACCTCAGCCCGTCGACGATCAGTCGCATCGAGACCGGCAAGCGCGCCGTCAGCCTCGACGTGCTGGTACCGCTGGCCGCCGGCCTCCAGGTCGGCCTGGACGCGTTGCTCGACGCGAGCGACAACCACGACGTGGTCATCCGGCCGACGCCGAGCCAGGCCGAGGGCCGCACGACCTGGGCGCTCAGCCGGCCCGACAGCGCGACGGTCGCCCTGAAGACGCGCCTGGAGCCGACCGCCACCCGGCCACAGCAGCGCGTTCACCCCGGTCACGACTGGCTCTTCGTGCTCAGCGGCCGCCTCCTGCTCCTGCTCGGCGAGCGCGAGATCATCGTCGAGGCCGGCGAGGCGGCGGAGTTCGCCACGATGACCCCGCACGCGTTCATCGCGGTCGACGGGCCCGCCGAGCTGTTGATGATCTTCGATCGCGACGGACAACGCGCCCACGTCCACCACGACAAGGAATGAGGATCGCAGGGCCCCTCACGGCATCAGCGGCAGCAATCCACAGTTCCCGTAGGCCCGCTCCCCCTGGAGCCGGTCGGTCATCCACGACAGCGCGGTCGGCCAGGCGAGCACCATGCCGCTGACGTGACCCAGCGCCAGCTTGTCGGCGTCACCGGGCAGTGGCGGGGTGCCGACCGGGAGGTACTTCACGTTCGCGCCCTTGGCGCACCAGTCCTTGGCCAGCTGCCGCGCCTGCTTGTGCGGGACGGCGCCGTCCGCCAACGCCGTCGCCACCAGGGTCGCCACGGTCGGCTTGAGCCGCCCGATCCGCTGCTCGGCCACGAACGCCGCGAGCGCCGGGTCGGCGTCGACGATCTGACCGAGGCTCTTGCCACTGGTGGTCAGGTCGCGGGTCTTGGTCATCGCGTGGTTGAAGATGATGTCGCCGATGCACGACGTCGCCGTGTCCGCCAACAGCGTCTTGCCCTTCGCGTTCAGGTTCGCCGCGACCACGGCGCCCAGCTCCGGAACCGCGTCGATGAAGCCGTTCAGCGCGAAGCCCAGCACGCCGACGATCAGGCCGCCGTCCACGCCGTCGATGGTGGCGCGCAGGTCGGCCGGCGGTGCCCCCACATAGGAGGCGACCAGGTTCACGTCCGGCGCATAGCTGGGCTGCAGCTCCGCCGCCGCACCCGAGGCGCCGCCACCCTGGCTGTAGCCCCAGGCCCCGAACTTCGTGTCAGCCGGAATCGCGACCCCCGGCAGCTTCTTCACCGCACGGGCGACGTCGAGCATTGCATGCGCGGTCGACACCCGGTTCACGTAGTGGTGCGGCCGGTCGGTGGCACCGAGCCCCACGTAGTCGGTGAGAGCCACCGCGACGCCCTTGTTGAGCAACCCCGACATCTGGATCATGTCGTAGTTCACGGTGAGCGTCTCGACGCCGTCGACGCCGATGCCGACGTTGAACGGCTTCTCCAACCCCAGCGACGGCGCGCACTGGTCGCCCGCGCCGATCGTGCCCGACCCGAACGCCACCACGGGCCGCGGCCCAGGACCACCCCACGCCTTCGTCGGCTCGATGAATGCACCCGTCACCGCGACCGGACGGCCCGCCGAGTCGATCGAGCTGTACATCAGCCTGGTCGCCTTGCCCGGGAAGACCACTGGCAGGTTCACCGACAGCGGCATCGCCTCGGACCGGATCAACTCCCCCGGCTGGCTCGGGATCTGCGCCGGCGGATCGTAGAACGCTGGAATCTCGATGCCACGAGACTCACTGGCTACCGTCGGCGCACGCGCACCGCTCACCCCCACAGCTACGAGGGCACTCGCCGCCACGCTCAACGTGGCGAACAGGACGGACGTACGAAGGCTGCGGACTCTCACGATGCGCTCCCGAGGTGACGTGGGTCACTGACGGCCCCACCCTAGTCGCCAAGTGACTGGTGAGTAACCCCCGCGGGGCGCTTCCTCAGCAGCGCCGCTTCGTGGCGGAGTACTTGACCAGGGAGTTCTCGGAGAACGAGACCGAATAGAGGGTGTCGCCGCGCCCGCGGGCGAGGCCGCCGAGCGAGTACTGGAGCACGCGCAGGTTGCGCAGCCTCGTGCCGGCGCGGGTGTACTCCTGCAGCACCGGCCCCGAGTCGAAGCTGCGGTTCACCATCAGCGTGCCCTGACGCGTGAGAGCAAGACCCCAGGTCCTCGTCCATCCGGGCTTCCGCTGAAGACGGATCACGCCCGCCCGCTTGAATGCGTCGTTGAACCTCACCACCACCGGGTTCGCGGAGTACGCCACATAGAGGTCGCCGAGCGCGTCGAGCTCCATCTGCGCCGTCGAGTCGTCCTCCTCCGGGTTGCTCACGTAGTCGAGGTCGATGTAGGCCCGGTAGGTGCCGTCAGGGTTGTAGATCTTGACGTGGTAGTTGTCCAGCACATAGACGAGACCGTCGTCGCGGACCTCGGTGTCCTGGGCGTAGAAGAAGCGGGTGCGCCATTCCGGCACCGACGCCGGGTCGTTGGACGGATAGCCACCGGAGAAGCGCACGCCCGGCGTGCCGAACGACATCAGGTACGTGCCACTCGATGAGTACTTCTGCACCCGGTAGTTGTGCATGTCGGTGACGTAGAGGTTGCCGTGCTTGTCCACCTCGACGTCGGTCGGAGCGTTGAACGAGCGGTTGTCGGTGCCGGTCGCCGTCCCACCGATCGTGTAGCGCAGGGTTCCGTCGGCGGCGAACTTCCGCACCCGGTGCGCGTCGGCCACGTAGTAGGACCCGTTGCGCAGGTCGACCGCCATGCTGCGCGGGGTGGTGACGCTGGTCTTCATCTTCGAGGGTCCGTAGCGCACGCAGACCTTCCGCGCCCGGACGGCGACCGTGCGCGACACCGCCGTCTTGAACCGACCCTGCTTGGCCACCTTGGTCCGGTAGACGTGCCGCCCGCTCTTCACCCGAACGGCGAGCGAGTACGTGCGACTCTTCGAGACGCGGCCGGAGTCGACCTTCTTCCACCGCTTGCCGACCTTCTTCTGCAGGCTGATCCGCTTGCCTGCCGAGGCGCCGCGGACCTTGCCCGTGACGGTGATGATGGAGCCCGCCACCGGAGTGGCATCCGAGACCTTGATGCTGACCCGGGGCTTGGCCGCCTCGGCGCTGGTCACGGGCGCCACGGCGAGTGCTCCGGCGACGGCGACGGAGATGAGCAGGGCAGATGACTTCTTCACGTGGGCCCCCGAGCCATGTCAGAAGAGTGCGGATGCGGACTAGACCGCAACCTAACATCGGCGCGCCGGACCCGGAGTGTTTCCCAGATCGGCTGCGCTCACCCGCGCAGTGACTCCTCGAACGCCGTCAACGCCAGGTCCAGCTCCGCCTCGGTGACGATCAGCGGCGGGGCGAAGCGCACCGTGTGACCGTGCGTGTCCTTGGCCAGGACGCCGCGCGCCATCAGCCGCTCGCAGACCTGCCGGGCGGTGCCGAGCGCGGGGTCGATGTCGACGCCGGCCCAGAGCCCGACTGCCCGCACCGCCGTCACGCCGTTCCCGACGAGCCGTTGCAACCGGGCATCCAGCACCTCGCCCATCGTCTTGGCCCGCTGCTGCATCTCGCCGGTCTCCAGCAGGTCCACCACCGCGGTCCCGACGGCGGCCGCCACCGGATTGCCGCCGAAGGTCGAGCCGTGCTCGCCCGGATGCAGCACCCCGAGCACCTCGCGGTCGCCGACCACCGCGGAGACCGGGACGATCCCGCCGCCGAGCGCCTTGCCCAGCAGGTACAGGTCCGGGACGACGCCGACCAGGTCGCAGGCGAAGGTCGCTCCGGTGCGCCCGAGGCCCGACTGAATCTCGTCGGCGATCAGCAGCACGTTGCGTGCGGCGGTGATCGCCCGCACCTCGGGCAGGTAGGACGGCGGCGGGATGATCACGCCCGCCTCACCCTGGATCGGCTCCAGCAGCACCGCGACCGTGGTCTCGTCGATGGCCGCCTCGATCGCGGCCGCGTCGCCATAGGGCACCAGCCGGAAGCCGGGCGTGAACGGGCCGAACCCCGTCGTCGCCACGGGATCGTCGCTGAACGAGACGATCGTGGTGGTGCGGCCGTGGAAGTTGCCGTGCGCGACGACGATCGTGGCGGCGTCCGCGGGCACGCCCTTCACGTCGTAGCCCCACTTGCGGCTGATCTTGATCGCCGACTCCACCGCCTCCGCGCCGGTGTTCATCGGCAGCACCATCTGCTTTCCGGCCAGCCGGGCCACTGCCTCGACGAACGGGCCGAACGGCGCCGAGCCGAACGCTCGGCTGGTCAGCGTGAGCCGGTCCAGCTGCGCGTGTGCGGCCGCCGTCAGCGCGGGATGTCGGTGCCCGAAGTTCACCGCGCTGTAGGCCGCCAGGAAGTCCAGGTACCGACGCCCGTCGACGTCGGTCACCCACGCACCCTCGGCGCTCTCGATGACCACCGGCAACGGGTGGTAGTTGTGCGCGGCCCAGCGCTCAGCCTGGGCGATCCGCTCGCTGGTGGACAAGCCACGAACCGTGTCATCAGCCTCCATGAATCGACGGTACGTGCTCGACGTGGCCGCGCCAAGGACCCCGATCCGGCTACTTCTCCGCCAAGGCCTCGTCGACCAGGGCGGCCACCGTCGCGGTGCTCACCGCGCCCTTGACCAGGGCGCTCATCCGACCGTCGGCGCCGATCACCGCAGTCAACGGCATCCCCACGGTGAGCTTGCTGCTCAGCTCCCCCAGCAACGCGCTGCTCGGGTCGCTCACGTTGGGGTAGCGGAGCCGGTGCGTGCGCGCGAAGGCCTTCGCGCTCGCCTCGTTGTCACGGATGTTGATGCCGAGGAACGCCACCTCCGAGGAGTCGAACCGCGCATCCGCGCGTCGCAGCGCAGGAGCCTCCTTGACGCACGGGCCGCACCACGACGCCCAGACGTTCAGCACGACGACCTTGCCGCGTGTCAACGCGGGCAGGTCCAGCTGCTCGCCGTCGATGCCCGGCGCCGAGGCCGGCAGCTCGATGACCTCGCGTTCGGTCGGAGAGAACTGCGCGATGGCGCTTCCGTCCTCGGTCCGGATGGACTCGTCGCCCTCGAGAGCGCTGCACCCTACGGTGAGCAGCGCGACCGCGACGCCACCGGCCAGCAGCGCACGTGGTCGACCCATGGCGCCGAGTGTAGGGACCCGGCGCCTCGGCGGGAGTCGATCAGCTGAACAGGTCCAGCGCGTTCCCGATGATCCCGCCGCCCTTGGACTCCTCCTCGACGGGCTTCCACTCGTAGGCCTGGACGAGCACGAAGCCGGGGCCGTGGAAGACGTACTGAATCGCCTCGCCGGAGCCACCGCGCAGCGCCGAGGACATGTTCATGCTGTTGTTGATCGACGGCGTCAGGTGTGAGGACCAGAGCACGGTGGCGTTCGGGTCGACGGCCACCGGGGCGGCCGAGCAGTCGAAGAGCACCGGCTTGCCGACCACGCTCACCGCAACCGTGCCGGAGCCGGTCACCGTGGTGTTGAAGAGGCCGTTGCCGGCCATGATCCCGGCGCCCTTGATCCGCTTGATGTCCCACGCCAGCGTGGCGTCGAAGGCCAGCAGGTTGCGGACGTTCAGGCTGACGCCCTCGTTCTCCAGGTCGATCGTGTAGACGTAGCCGGCGTCCTGGCCGAACCAGACCTCGCCCTGACCGCTGACCCGCATCAACGAGACGTCCTCGCTGGTCACGATCTTCTTGGCGAGCTTCGCCATCCCGCCGGACTTCTCGTGGTGGAAGGCGAGCTGGCCGCGGTAGCTGGTCATCGCGCCCTTGGTGGCCAGGATGTCCGGCCCCAGACCGACCCGGATCGCCTGGTCGTTCTGCTTGGCCCAGCGCTGCTCGCTGAGCACGGGCTGCGACTCGGCGGTGAAGAGGTTGCTGCGCATCGTCAGGCTCCCTCGAAGGCCTGGACGACAACGAAGCCCTGGCCGTGGAAGACGAACTGGATCGCCTCGCCCGAGCCGCCACGCAGGGCGGAGGACATGTTCATGCTGTTGTTCACGGTCGGGGTCAGGTGCGAGGACCACAGCACCAGCGAGTTCGGGTCGACCGCGACCGGCGCCT
>NZ_BAAALG010000018.1:8646-44667 GCF_039528155.1 Nocardioides dubius
CCGATGGTGGTGTTGAAGAAGCCACCCGCCAGCATGCCGGCGCCCTTGATCTTGTTGATGTCCCAGGTCAGCGTGGCGTCGAAGGCCAGCAGGTTTGCGACATTGAGGCTGATCCCCTCGTTCTCGAGCTCGAGGGTGTAGACGTAGCCGGCGTTCTGGGCGAACCAGACCTCGCCCTGGCCGCTGACCCGCATCAACGAGACGTCCTCGCTGGTCACGATCTTCTTGGCCATCTTGGCCATGCTGCCGGACTTCTCGTGGTGGAAGGCCACGTTGCCCTGGTAGGCGACCATCGCGCCCTTGGTGGCGAGAACATCCGGTCCGAGACCTACTCGGATCATCTGGTTGTTCTGCATCGCCCATCGCTCAGGGCTGGAGACCCGGACATGCTCGGCGTCAAAGAGTTCGCTCCTCATGAGGCCAAGCATGCCCAGCCGATCCCCGCCTCACACGCGTTCCGGCACAGAAACCGGACACGGTGAGGCGGGGCGACGCCGTCAGGCGAGGTGAGGGCTCAGGCCTCGGCCTCGGCCTTGATCTGCGCGAGGGTCTGCTCCATGCCGCGTTGCAACTCGTTGGTGAAGGCCGGCACCCCGCCGAACACGGCCTTGGTCAGCCGCACCGACAGGTCCGAGATGCCCTTGGGCGCCTCACGACGCTCGGTCAACTGCGTGCCACCGTCCGCCGTCTCCTCGAGGTGGTAGGACCACACCGTCCAGTTCTCCTTCACCTTGAAGGCGAACTGACGCTCGTGGTCGACGGTCTCGATCCGGGCCTGGGTGGGCCACACGAGCAGCCCACGACGGTTGATGTTGAACATCGTGGCGCCGGCGGTGACGGCGCCACCTCGCACGAAGGTCTTGGCGGTCTGCGGGCTCCAGCGCGCATAGTTGCGCGGGTCGCTCACCAGACCCCACACCTTGGACGGCGGAGCCGCGATGGTCACGCTGGCCTCGATCGGGGCGACGTCGGTCATGGGCACGGTAGAACCTCCGGGTTGGGTTACTGAACGCTATCCAGTAGCACCACTATCCGGCAATGCCGAGGAGCTCGTTGGGCACTTGCGGAAGTTCCCAGCTGGCGACCACACGACCACTGGCGACGTCGACCGCGTGCACCTGCTTGGTCTTCGGCTCGCTCACCCAGGCGGTGTCGCCGACCACGCTCAGCGTGGGACGCGGCTGCTGCCAGTCGGTGGGCTCGCGCCACGGCGCGGTCACCTCGACCGTGCGCTCGACCTTGCCGGACGCCGGGTCGATGATCCGCAGGCCGCCGTCGGTGCCGAGCACCAGCGCCTCACCGTCGGCACCACGCCCCAGCGAGCGGAACGAGTAGCTGGCCCCCAGGTCGACCAGTCGCAGCTTGTCGGTGGCGGTGTCGATCAGGCTGATCCGGGTCGGGCGCTCCAGCTCGGCGTCCGGGTCCACCTTGTAGTCGCCGAGCAGCACCGGGGACTGCTCGCTGCCGGCGAGATTGCCGATCCGCGCATAGTCGTCCGGCGCGTCCACCTTGGTGAACTCGTCGCCCTTCAGCAGCAGGACGCCGTCCTCGCAGCCGAACGCGACGACCTCCGCAGCCACGGCCTCGCCGTGCACGCCGGGGCACTCGTCGTAGCGGGCGATCTCGTCGCCGTCGGTCGAGCGGACGGTGACCGAGGACCGAGCCTCCTCGGTGCCGTCGGTGGCGACCAGGGCGCCGTCCTCGCGGATCAGCGCGACGCCGTGGTGGGCGTGTGCGGTGGCGTAGTCGGTGGTCTCGGGGTCGCCGTCGGCGAGGTGGTGCGGGTCGAAGGTGGTGATCGCGCCGGTTCCGTCGGCGAACAGGACGGTCCGGTCGGCGTGGACGACGGCGTGCCCGGCCTGCTCGGCGGCGAAGACGGTCCCGGTCATCCGCGGTTGTGCGGTGTAGGAGTGCCCGTGGTCGCCGTGCGCCTGGGTCCAGGCACCGAGGTCAAGCACCTCGAAGCCGCGCCCGGTGCTGACCAGAGCGTGCCGGCCGTCACCGGCCTGGTTCAGGCGCAGGAAGCCCTCCATCTCGATCTCGCCGACCACCTCGCCGTCGCCGGCGCGCAGCACGGTGATGCCGCCGTCATGGGTGATCGCGAGCCGCGACTCCGGCCGGGCGGCCTCGGTGGCGTCGCTGGTCTCCTCCTGGTGCTTCTCCTCTGCATGCGGCGCCTCGGCGGCGCCCTTCGACTCGGCTTCGGTCTCGCCGCAGGCGGCCAGCGCCAACCCGAGCGCAACGACAACGGGGATCAATCGTCTGTTCATGAGAACGATTCTCATTGCAAATGAGAATCGTTGTCAAGAAGGGACGGCGATCGGCTATCTCGGCCCGTGGGTGTGCAGCCACAGCACCGGGCCCGGCAGCGAGGCGCCCAGGTCAGCAACCGCGGCCAACGCCTTGCCCGTGTAGACCGGCTCCAGGTCCAGGCCCACCCGGGCCGCGGCGGCGACGGCAGCGACCGAGGCCGGCGTCGGGTCGCCGTAGGTCGCACCGAGCCAGTCGTCGCGGGTGTCCAGGTCGCCGGCCGCGATCGTCGGCACCCCGCTCGCGCCGCGCGAGCGCAGCAACTCGCCGGTCCGGTTCGCCAACCGCGCCATCACCGCGGCGTCCAGCGGGAACGAGTCGTTGACGACGACGCCCAGCACCCGGCTGCGCAGCCCCGCGATCCTGAGCCCGAGGGTGAGCCCGGCAGTGGTGCCGCCCGAGCCGATCGGGACCACCACCGTCGCCGGCTCCGGCAGCTCACCGGCCTCGACCTGTGCCGCGATCTCCAACGCCGTCTCGACATACGCCAACGTGCCGACCGGGTTGGAGCCTCCGGCCGGCAGGTACCAGGGCGGCGTCAGCCGCAACCCGCTGCGGTCGCAGGCCCGGGCCAGCAACCAGGGCGCCGCCAGCCGCAGCTGCCGCGGCGAACGGAAGCGATGGATCACCGCCTCACTGGCGACCAGCCGCTCCCACTGCTCGCGGACATGGTCGTCGACCGGTTGGTCGACCAGCCCCAACACGGTGCGCAACCCGCCCTGATCGGCGTAGCGGGCACACGCCAGGCCCCAGTGCGTGCCGATGCCGCCCACCGTGAAGAGCGTGCGCACCCCGCGCCGCTGCGCCTCGGGAATGATCCACTCCAGCTTGCGGACCTTGTTGCCGCCCCAGGGTCCGTCGCCGAACTCGTCGTCGCGCTTGACCCACAGGCCGTCGGCGACGCCCGGGATGTCGACCTGCTCGACCCGCGTCGGGGCGGTGCCCAGCGGGCGCCGGGTCAGGTCCAGCCCGGGCCAGCGGCGGTGCAGCTGGGAGGGGGCAGCAGGCGAGCTGGGCACGGGGCACCTCGGCGTTCGTCGACGACGGTCGTGCCCCGCACGCTACCCCCGCCCTGACCGCTCAGGAGCCGGCCTGCTGCTCCGCCCACCAGGCGCGCAGCGCGGCCTCGGCGGCCTCCGGGCTCTGCGGCCCGTGGTCCATCCGCAGCTCCAGCAGGAACTTGTAGGCCTTGCCGACCACCGGCCCAGGGGCGATCTGCAGGATCTGCATGATCTGCGCGCCGTCGAGGTCGGGACGCATCGCGTCCAGCTCCTCCTGCTCCGAGAGCCGCGCGATCCGCTCCTCGAGGCTGTCGTAGGTGCGTCGCAGCCGGTCCGCCTTGCGCTTGTTGCGGGTGGTGCAGTCGGCCCGGGTCAGGATGTGCAGCCGCTCCAGCTGGTCACCGGCGTCACGCACGTAGCGGCGCACGGCGGAGTCGGTCCACTCGCCGGAGTCGTAGCCGTGGAAGCGCAGGTGCAGCTCGACGAGCTTGCTGACCGCGTCGATCTGATCGTTGGAGAAGCGCAGCGCCCGCATCCGCTTGCGGGTGATCTTCGCGCCCACCATGTCGTGGTGGTGGAAGGTGACCGTGCCGTCGTCGAGGAACTTGCGGGTCCGTGGCTTGCCGACGTCATGCATCAGCGCCGCGAAGCGGCTGATGAAGTCCGGTTCGGCGTCCGGGCCGCCGCGGGCCTTCTCCAGGTCGATCGCCTGCTCCAGCACGGTCAACGTGTGCTCGTAGACGTCCTTGTGCCGGTGATGCTCGTCGCGCTCCAGCGCCAACGCCGGCAGCTCGGGCAGCACGTACTCGGCCAGTCCGGTGTCCACCAGCAGCCGCAGCCCGCGGCGCGGGTAGGGCGCGCAGATCAGCTTGACCAGCTCGTCACGGACCCGCTCGGCGGAGATGATCTCGATCCGCGCGGCCATCTCGGTCATCGCCGCGACCACCTCGGGCGCGGGGGTGAAGCCCAGTTGGGCCGCGAAGCGAGCCGCCCGCATCATCCGCAACGGGTCGTCGGAGAACGACTGCTCCGGGGTCCCCGGCGTCCGCAGCACGCCGGCCGCGAGATCGACCAGGCCGCCGAACGGGTCCTCGAAGCCCCGGTCCGGGATGGTCAATGCCATCGCGTTCACGGTGAAGTCGCGCCGCCCGAGGTCGCCCTCCAGCGTGTCGCCGAAGTTCACCTCCGGCTTGCGCGAGTCCGGGTCGTAGGCCTCGGAGCGGAAGGTGGTGATCTCCACCTGCCAGCCGCCGATCCGCGCGCCGATCGTGCCGAAGTCGCGCCCCATGTCCCAGATCGCGTCGGTCAGGCCGCGCAGCAGCCGCTCGGTGACGTCGGGACGTGCCGAGGTGGTGAAGTCCAGGTCGTTGTGCAGCCGGCCCAGCATCGCGTCGCGCACCGGCCCGCCGACCAGCGCGATCGTGTGCCCTGCCTCACTGAAGCGGCGCCCTAGCTCGTCGATCACCGGAGCCAGTCGGTCGAGCTCGCGCGCGACCCGCTCCTGTACGTCGGAGATCAGCAGGGGCGTGGGTTCAGCGTCGGACACGGGAGACAAGCCTACGCGGCGAGGCGGGGCCGATAGAGTCGACGCCGTGATTCCCCCGGTGGCCCGCTTCCTCGCGCCTCTGGTGTCCGTGGCCTTCCTCCTCCCGACAGCCACGATGACGCCTGCGCACGCCGAGCCGAGCGACCCCGGACACCACAAGCAACGCGCTCAGACCAGCGAGGCGCGCAAGTCCGCCGGCGGCAAGGTCTCGCGCTCCGCGCGACGGGCGCCGACGAAGGACTCCTTCGAGGTCACCATCGAGAACGTCTCGCCGGCGGTGATCCCCAAGAAGGGCGCGATCACCCTCAACGGCAGCGTCACGAACCTCACCGAGAGCACCTTGACCGGGCTCAACGTGCACCCGCTCTCGTCCTACGCACCGTTCCAGAGCACCGCGGAGCTCACGGCCGCAGCGGACGCCGACGCCGACGCGAACCTCGGCGGCGAGCGACTGCAGAACCCGGCCGTCCTCGACAACTCGATCAGCCAGCTCGCCGCCGGCGCCACCGCCCAGTGGCGGGTGCGGGTACCCGTCAAGGAGTTGCGGATCACCGGCAGCGAAGGCGTCTACCTGCTCGGCGTCCAGGTCCTCTCCGACAGCGCGGACGGCGGCCGCGACGGCCTCGCGGACGGCCGCGCCCGGACCTTCGTGCCCCTGGTGGACAACCAGCGCGACCCCGTCACCACCGGCGTGGTGGTGCCGATCCGCCGCGCCGTGACCTTCACCGCGGAGGGCCGCGTCGATGGCGTCGACCTCTGGGCCACCGAGCTCGCCCCCGGCGGCCGGCTGGCCGACCTGCTGGACCTGATCGTCAGCGGCACGCCCGCCACCACCACGGTCCTGGTCGACCCCGCCGTGGTCGACGCCGTCCAGCAGCTCGCCGATGGCAACCGGCCCCGCAACATGGCCGCGACCGTCGAGCCCGAGGAGGAGGACGGCGACGACGACGCCGCCACCGAGGAGACCGAGGAGCCTGCGCCGCTGGAGGGGATCGATGCCCGCGCCGCCGAGCTCGCCACCGCATGGCTGGCCCGGCTGACCACCCAGCTCAAGTCCAGCGACGTGCTGGCCCTGCCCTACGGCGACGTCGACGTCGCCGCGGCCAGCCAGTACTCCGGCGCCACCATCAGCGATGCCGGTGCCGCGTCCAGCGCCTCGCTGCTCGGACACGGCGTGGTCAGCACGCCGGCGGTCGCCCCGCCGAGCGGCCTGCTGCCGATGACCGCGATGAAGAGCACCGACGACGCCGTGGTGCTGCTGTCCAACCACGCACTGCCGGAGCGCTTCGCCACCGAGGCCGCGGACACCGCGGCGATCCAGGTCGGCGACAGCCAGGCCCTGATCTACACCGACAGCTACCGCGGCGCCGACCCCTACGACCGGACCAGCGCCGTGGCGATGCGGCAGCGGATCCTGGCCGAGGCCGCGGTCCGTGCGGTCAGCGGCGACACCAGCCCGCTGCTGGTGAACCTGCCCGCCGAGCTCGACCCGGGCTACGCTGCGGACTCGTTCTTCGACTCGCTCGACCAGCCCTTCGTCGACCTCGGCCCGCTCAGCGACGTCCGCTCGCAGATCAAGGAGTTCGCCGAGACCGACACGCTGGTCTACCCGCAGCGCCAGGTCAACGCCGAGCTGTCGCCGTCGCACTTCACCGCGGCCGACCGGCTGGCGGAGACCGGCGCCACGCTCGATGAGCTGCTCCCCCTCAACGACACGCTGGCCGCGCAGGTGCGCGAGGAGGCGCTGACCACTGTCTCGGTGCACAGCCGCTCCGACAAGCTCGAGGCACTGACCCGGATCAGCGCCTCCACCGACTGGCTGCGCCGGCACCTGGCCAAGGTCGAGCTGAGCACGCCGTCCTTTGTCATCCTCTCCGCCGAGAGCGGCCCGTTCACGATGACCGTGACCAACGGCCTCGAGCAGCCGGTCGCCTTCGCGGTGCGCGCCGAGACCGACGCCGAGTTGCAGATCAAGGCCCCGGCCACCATCGAGCTCGAGGCCAACACCTCACGCACCTTCACCCTGACGGCGAAGGCCGGCACCATCGGCGTCCACCAGGTCGACCTGGTGGCGGTCACCCTCGACGGCTCCCCGATCGGCACGGTCGGGCAGCTCAGCGTCCGCTCCAACTCGGTCGGCAAGGTGATCTGGGTGGTGCTCGGCGTCGGCGTCGGCATCCTCTTCATCGCGATCGCGATCCGCCTCGGCAAGCGGATCAGGAAGCGGGACGCCTGATGGCCAAGCATCGCGACGTCGCGTCGTCCTCGGTGCTCGGCAGCAGCGTGGTGATGGCTGCCGGAACGATGGTCTCCCGGCTCAGCGGCTACCTGCGCACGATCCTGCTGGCCGCAGCGCTGGGCAACATGCTGCACGCCGACCTGTTCAACATCGCCAACACGATCCCGAACATGGTCTACATCCTGCTGGCCGGCGGCATCTTCAACGCCGTGCTGGTGCCGCAGCTGGTCCGCTCGATGAAGAACGATCCGGACGGCGGCGAGGCCTACACCAACCGGATCATCACCCTGGCCGCGCTCTTCCTCGGCACCGTCACCGTGCTGCTGGTGCTCTTCGCGCCGATCGTGATGGGCATCTTCCTCGACGCCTCGTTCGACGACCCCTCACTCGCCGCGCAACGCGAGAGCATCGTCAACTTCGCGCGCTTCTGCCTGCCGCAGGTCTTCTTCTACGGCATGTTCGTGCTGGTCGGTCAGATCCTCAACGCACGCGGGCGATTCGGCCCGATGATGTGGGCGCCGATCGCCAACAACGTGATCTCGGTGGCGGTGCTCGGCATCTACCTGGTGGTCTTCGGCCCGGCCCAGGGCGCCGAGCAGTGCGGCCCCTTCACCACCTCGCAGGAGATGCTGCTGGGCATCGGCTCCACCCTCGGCATCGTCGCCCAGTTCGCGATCCTGCTGCCCTATCTGCGCGCGGCCGGCTTCCGCTATCGCCCGCGCTTCGACTTCCGCGGCACCGGCCTGGGCCACACCCTGCGCCTCGGCATGTGGACCGTGCTCTTCGTGGTGGTCAACCAGATCGCCTACACCGTCGTGGTCCGGCTCGCCTCCAGCGGAACCGCCACCACCGTCGGTGAGTGTGGCCAGAGCGTGACCTCAGCCGGAACCGGCTACACCGTCTACTCCAACACCTACCTGATGGCGATGGTGCCGCACGCGATCATCACCGTCTCGCTGGCCACCGCGGTGCTGCCGACGCTGTCGCGGCACGCCGCCGACGTCGACCTGCGCGCTCTGGCCAACACGCTCTCCTCCACGATGCGCACCGCGCTGGCGCTGATCATCCCGTTCGCGGCACTGCTGCCGTTCCTGGTCGAGCCGATCGCCCGGATCGTCTGGGCTTACGGGGCGACCGCCGACAGCTACCAGAACTTCGCGCCCTCGTTGGCACTCTTCGCCCCGGCACTCTTCTTCTTCACCATCCACTACTTCATGCTCCGCGGCTTCTACGCCCTGGAGCGCACCCGCACCGTCTTCTTCATCCAGTGTGCGGTCTCTGCCACCAACATCGCCCTCGCCGTGCTGCTGGTCCGCCGCACCGACGCCTGGTTCACCTCGCCGGCGCTGGTGATCGCCTTCGGCGGCGCCTACGCGGTCGGGGCGACCCTCTCCTTCTTCCAGCTGCGACACGCGCTGGGCGGCCTGCACCTGCGGACCCTGGTCTCGTTCCTGCTGCGCACCGCGCTGGCGGCGCTGATCGCCAGCACCGCCGCCTGGCTGGTGCTGCAGCTGGTCACCGACGCGTTGGACGATGCCGGCTGGCTCGGCGTGGCGCTGTTGCTCGCGATCACCGGGCTGGTCGACGTAGTCGTCTTCCTGATCGCGGCGAGCGCCTTCCAGATCCGTGAAGTGTCGGATCTGCTGGCGATGATCACGCGTCGGCTTCCGCTGCCCCGCAGACGCTAGGAAGCGCTCTACGATGACCAGCAACGGCCTCTGCTGAAACGCGGAGCATCAGCCAAGCAAAGGGGGAGACCTGCCCAGCTCGATGCGACCCGGAGACGTGCTCACCGGGCGCTACCGCCTCATCGACCTGCTCAGCGATGCGCGGGGCGGTCGGTTCTGGCGTGCCTGGGACGGCGTCCTCGCCCGGCCGGTCGCGGTGCACCTGATCAGCCGGGAGGACCCGCGCGCCGAGGTGCTGATCGATGCGGCACGTCGCTCGGCGCAGGTGCTCGACCCGCGGCTGCTGCGGGTGCTCGACGCCGGCGTCACCGATGACTGGTGCTACGTCGTCAACGAGTGGGGCGAGGGGCACTCGCTCGACATCCTGCTCGCCGAGGAGCCGCTGTCGCCGCGGCGAGCGGCCTGGGTGGTGGGCGAGGTCGCCGAGCTGCTGGCCACCGCGCACGGCCTGGGCATCACCCACGGGCGGCTGGTTCCGGACAACGTGATGATCGACGACCGCGGCTCGGTGAAGGTGGTCGGCTTCGCCGTCGACGCCGCTCTGCACGGCGTCACCCCGGCCGCGCTCGGCGCCGAGCTGGTCGATCTGGTGGGTCTGCTCTACGCCGCCTTGACCGGCAAGTGGCCCGGCCCGTCGAGCTCGCGCGTGCCGACGGCGCCGCGCGACCACGGCCGGGTGCTGCGGCCCCGCCAGGTGCGGGCCGGCGTGCCGCGGGTGCTGGACGCGTTGTGCGACGGCGTCTTCAACCCCGATCACGCCCTGCCCGGGCAACGCGTCCGCTCGGCCTCCGAGGTCGCGATGGCGATGTTCGACTTCATCGGCGACCGCACCGCGGTCGCCGAGGCGGAGGCCGCCCGCAACCGCGGCAACACCTCGCCGCGGATCCCGCGGATCGAGACCTTCGCCCTGGCGCCCGGCCTTCCTGCCGACGAGGAGCCCGCCACCGAGCAGCCCGCTGCCGACGCGACCGACGACGACGCCACCCAGGTGGGCGCGCCCCCCGTGCCCGACCTGCCCGGCGAGATGACCCAGGCCGGAGTGCCGGTCTTCGACGACGAGATCCTCGACCCCGAGTGGCGGACCCCGAGCCCGAAGCCCGCACCGCCGCCCCCGCCGTTCGAGGACAACCCCGAGCGGCCGCTCTTCGCACCCGACCCGCCGGAGGGCCGTCCGGCGCGCACGCCTCGCCCGGACGTGCCGGAGATCTCCGACTCCTCGGCCTTCTGGCCGTGGGGCACCGAGGTCGGCAAGGTGCCGATCATCGACGAGGAGCCCGAGGAGGAGGAGCCGGTCCCGGGCCGCGGCTGGATGCGCGGCGCCTGGATCCTCGCCGTCGCGCTGCTGGTGCTGCTCGCGATGATCTACGGGTTCAACCGCGGCCTCAACGACGGCGGTGGTGGTGACGACGACGCCCCCACCACGGAGCCGAGCAGCCAGTCCCAGGCGACCGGCGACCCGGTCTCTCCCAAGGCCACCTTCGACTTCGATCCGCAGGGCGGTTCGGACGGCGAGAACGCCTCACTGGTGGCGCTGGCCTTCGACGGCGACTCCCAGACCCGGTGGCAGACCAGCCGCTACAAGCAGAACTTCGGCCCGGGCGGTCTCAAGGACGGCGTCGGACTGCTGATCGACCTCGGCCGCGAGCGCGACCTGTCGCAGGTCTCGGTCGAGGTGGCCGGCGGGCCGACCGACCTCGAGCTGTTGGGCTTCACCGGCAGCGAGCGTCCGACGGATCTGTCGGCCAGCACCGTGCTCGCCAGCGCCCAGGGCGCCGACGGCGTCGCCCGGCTCAACCCGCAGCAGCCGGCGAGCACCCGGTGGGTGGCCGTCTGGCTGACCAGCCTGCCCGACCCGGACGGGTTCCGCGGCCAGGTCGCCGAGGTGCAGATCCGGTCATGACCACCGCGGATCGCGACGACCGCGAGCTACTCGACGCCCACGTCTCGGGGGACCCCGAGGCGTTCGGCGAGCTGTTCGCCCGGCATCGCGACCGGCTGTGGGCGGTCGCGCTGCGCACGATGGGCAACCGCGAGGACGCCGCAGACGCGCTGCAGGACGCGCTGATCTCGGCGTTCCGCAGGGCCGGCTCGTTCCGCGGCGACAGTCAGGTCACCACCTGGCTGCACCGGATCGTCGTCAATGCCTGCCTGGACCGGCTCCGCGCGCTCAAGGTGCGTCAGGCCGACGCCCTACCCGACGACCTCGAGGAGCACGTCGGCCGCGGCTCGACCCACACCATCAGCACGGTCGAGCAGCCCGACGCCGCCGCCCTCGCCACCGAGCGCCGGGAGCGGGTGCTGGCCGCACTCGCCACCCTGCCGGCGGACCAGCGCGCTGCCCTGGTGCTGGTCGACATGGAGGGCTATCCGGTCGCCGACGTCGCGGTGATGCTGGATTGCGCGGTCGGTACCGTGAAGTCGAGATGTGCGCGCGGACGGCGCCGCCTGGCAGCGCTGCTGACGGAGTACGGCGTCACCCAGGTCACAACCGAGGACGGGAACCGCCCGCCGCCCGCCGCCGTCCCACCCAGTGATGCCCCACGCGGTCCACCCTCCTGACCCCGCCTTGAGACGACCGCAGCATCCGTGACACGACCAAGCCTGGGAGGTGAACCGTCGTGACCGAAGAATTCGAAGAATCCGAAGTGACCCGGTGGCTCCGGGGCGCTCGTGCCACTGAGCCGATGCCCGACGACGTCGTTGCACGCCTGGACGACACCCTGGCCGAGTTGGTCAGCTCCCGCTCCGCCGAGGCCGAGCTGCCGGCCGCGGACGGCCCGGAGGTCACGGCCGAGTCCGAGACCGACGAGTCGAACGTGACGCAGCTGCGCCCGCGACGCCGGCGCAACGCGCTGCTGGCCGCTGCGGCCGCCGTGATCGTGATCGGCGCCGGCGGCTCCTACGTCGCCCAACTCGGCAGCAGCTCCGGGGATGGCTCCAACGCCACCCCGGCGAGCTCGGCCGAGGCAGAGGTCAGTGAGAGCTCCGATTCGCTCTCCGACCAGGGGTCGTCTAGCGAATTCGCGCCGGAGCAGGACCTCGCTGACGGCCGTGGGAACTCGGCCGGTCTCTCCGGTGAGTTGAAGCTCGATTCGCTGCGCAGCACGCTGAGCTACCTCGAGCCGCCGCTCACGAAGCGTGAGCAGCGTCAGGTCGAGCGCGCTGTCGCCGAAGCGCTCCCAGCCGGGAGCGACAGCGAGGGCTACTCCGGCTCCGCCAACCGCCTGCAGCTCAAGAAGATGACGGCGTCGAGCTGCGCGGCCCTCAAGAATGAACCGACGCCGGCCCGCGCCGACGTCACGTACTACCTGGTGCGGCAGACCTCGGACACGCCGCGTGTCATCGACATCGTCACCTGCGAGAAGGGCGAGGAGCGGCCGCTCACTTCGGTCACCCTGGCACCGCGGGAATGAGCGGTACGTAGGATCGGTTCCGTCTACGTACCGACGATCCTCACCCCGGCCAGGAGGCCTCGCGCACCATGAGCACCGACATCCGCAACGTCATCATCATCGGCTCCGGACCGTCGGGCTACACCGCCGCGGTGTACGCCGCCCGCGCCGCCCTCCACCCGCTGGTCTTCGAGGGTGCGGTCACCGCCGGTGGCGCACTGATGAACACCACCGAGGTGGAGAACTACCCCGGCTTCCGCGACGGCATCATGGGCCCGGCGCTGATGGACGAGATGCGCGCCCAGGCCGAGCGGTTCGGTGCCGAGCTGATCCCGGACGACGTGATCGAGGTCGACCTCACCGGTGACATCAAGATCGTGAAGACCGCCACGGACACCTACCGTGCGCGCTCGGTGATCCTGTCCACCGGCTCCGCCCACCGCAAGCTGCACCTGCCCAACGAGGACACCCTCTCCGGCCGCGGCGTCTCCTGGTGCGCGACCTGCGACGGCTTCTTCTTCCGCAACCAGACGATCGCGGTCGTCGGCGGCGGCGACTCCGCCGTGGAGGAGGCCACCTTCCTGACCCGCTTCGCAGAGAAGGTCTACCTGATCCACCGCCGCGACGAGCTGCGCGCCTCGAAGGTGATGCAGGAGCGCGCCTTCGCCGACCCGAAGCTCGAGGTCATCTGGAACTCCGAGGTCGCCGCCATCAACGGCACCGAGAGCCTGGAGAGCCTGACCCTGCGCGACACCGTCACCGGCGACACCTCCGAGCTGCCGGCCACCGGTCTCTTCATCGCGATCGGCCTGGACCCGCGCAGCGAGCTGTTCGCCGGCCAGATCGAGATCGACGACGAGGGATACGTGAAGGTGGACTCCCCCACCACGCGCACCAACCTGCCCGGCGTCTTCGCCTCCGGCGACCTGGTGGACAGCTCCTACCAGCAGGCGATCACCGCAGCCGGCACCGGTTGCACCGCCGCTCTCGACGCCGAGCGCTACATCGCGGACCTGGACCACGCTGCCGCCACCGCGGCCGCCGTCTCGGTCTGACCCCCGCTTCGGGAATCTCTCGATTCCCGACGTTGTTCCATCCACGTCAACCGACCATCAGAAAGGCATCACCGTGGGCAACATCCCAGCTGTGACCGACGCCGACTTCGACGCCGAGGTCCTCAAGTCCGACAAGCCCGTTCTGGTCGACTTCTGGGCTGAGTGGTGCGGTCCGTGCCGCCAGGTCTCCCCGATCCTCGACGAGATCGCAGCCGCGCACGGCGACAAGATGGGCTTCTTCAAGCTCAACGTCGACGAGAACCCGGTGACCCCCTCCAACTACCGGGTCAGCGGCATCCCCACCCTGAACGTCTACCAGGGCGGCGAGGTCGTCAAGACCATCGTCGGCGCGAAGCCGAAGGGCGTGCTCCTCAAGGAGCTCGCCGACTTCATCGGCTGAGCCACCAACCGCTTCGGGCCTCCGTGGTCTCGCTCCGGCGAGGCCGCGGGGCCACGATCGGAGGGCGCACCGCCACCACGAGTCGGCGCCAGCTCGCAGCCAGTTCTTCGGACCACGGCAGCGTACGGCGCAGACTCATCCGCAATCGCGGATAGGTGGGGTGCGCTCGCTGCATTTCAAAGCCGACCGCACTGGCGAACGCCTCCGGCAGCAGGCACTCGCATCTGCCGTGCCCGCCGGTGGTCCCGGTCGTGGCGATCACCTCGAGGGCGTCGGCAGCATGACGTTGGATCAGATCCTTGGCCGTTGCCTGGATCAATGACTTGGCCACTCCCCCTCCGCGCCAGCGTGGGTCCACCCAGGTGCCGAGCAGCAGGACCGTGCCGTCGTCGATCGGGCCACTGAGCGGGAGGGTCCCACCGGGCACGAGATCCCCGGGGGCGTAGAAGGTGAAGCCGATCAGCTCGCCGTCGACGATGGCGACCTGGCCGCAGGTTCCCCAGGTGGTGAGTGTGCGCGAGAGCCATGCTCGCTTGAGGGCCTCGGCGTCGTCGCCGCCGAGCACATGACGGGCTCGCGGGTCGAACTCCCAGAACGTGCAGCGTCGGCTCTCGAGCGGCAACCGGTCGAGATGGTCGAGGTGGAAGGCGGTCGTTCGACGAGGCATGCATGTCTCCAAGTGGGTGGAGTCACGCCCTAGTCTAGTTCTCCCACGCGCCGATCACCGGTCGCTCATTCGTCGCATCACTAGGAGCACCATGCCCGACATCAGCTACCCCGTCGTCGTCGCCGCCGCGAAGACCTGGTTCAAGTTGGGTGCGGTCGACGTGCAGATGGAAGGGATCGAGCACCTTCCCGAGACCGGCGGTGCACTGCTCGCGGTGAACCACACCTCCTACGTCGACTACCTGATGGCCGGGTACCCGTCGGTGGCTCGCGGTCGCTACACCCGGTTCATGGCGAAGCGCGAGGTCTTCGACCACCCGGTGGGTGGCCCGGTGATGCGGTCCTTCAAGCACATCAGTGTCGACCGCTCGGCCGGGCTCGAGTCGATGGACGTCGCAGCCGAGGCATTGCGTCGTGGGGAGATCGTCGGCATCTTCCCGGAGGCCACGATCTCGCGAAGCTTCCTGATCAAGGACCTGAAGACCGGAGCCGTGCGGATCGCAGCCAGGGCGGGCGCGCCGCTGATCCCGGTGGTGACCTGGGGTTGCCAGCGGATGTTCACCAAGGATCACCCGAAGGACTTCAAGCGCGGCAAGACGGTCCTGGTGAAGGTCGGTGAGCCGATGTATCCGACCGGTGCCGACCCGGTCGCCGAGACCGCCGAGCTCCGGTCGCGGATGGAGGCGCTGCTCGACGCGTGCATCCGCGAGTACCCGGCCGAGGAGCAGCCCCCGGGCTCGTGGTGGCTGCCCGCCAGCTACGGCGGCTCAGCTCCCACGCTCGAGGAGGCCGAGGCGATCGACGCCGAGGAGAAGCGCAAGCGCGCAGCCCGCAAGCGCGAGAAGGCCATGAAGAAGCGGAAGAAGTAGTCCAAGGTTTCACGGGAAACGTTCCCTAAGCGATCAGTCGCTATGTCGGTTTGTCGACATAGCGACTAATCGCTTTATAGGTGGGTTCCACGCTCAGCCAGGCGGGGATCGGGGTGTGCGCGTCGCTGCGCCGGTGGGTGTTCCGTGGGTATCGGCTGACAATCGCTGGCCATTCGGTCGAACAACCGGTGACCACGGGCTCAAAGACATCAGCGGTCGTCGTCGCTGTTCCGGGGCCGTTCGGCTGCCGTCGGCACTCCTGTTCCCAGCCCGCTGGTCGACCCGCCTGGCCGCCCGCTCAGCGTCTGGGTGGCCTCTGACGATCAGCACGCGTTGGCGCTGGTCGTCTTGCCTCAGCGCCTGGTTGTTGCCTCTCCCCCGTCCATCCCGGCGCGCCCGGGCTCACCCCGGCTCACCCGGCCACCCGTGGTGGCGCCTTCGGAGCTGCACGGCGTCCGCCTTCACCAGGGCCCGCCAACACCGGCCCGGGTTAGCCTGCCCGTTCCCCCGGCTCCCTGGTCCTCAGCGTCGCCCACAGGCCTCGCGGCTCCCACGAGCCCTGGTTCCGGGCTGTCAGCTGTCCTCCGAGCAAGCACACCCAGCCGCCTGACCCATCGCCCCCTTGGCCCCTGACCCGTCGGCCAGTTCCCCTGGCCCCTTGGCCATCGGCCTCCGCTCTCTCGGGCCCCGAGCGCCGCCTGCCCGCCAGCGCCATCCAGCACCCGCGGCCTCATGCCTGCCCGCCAGGCCACATCGCTCGGCCCTGCGATCCGCCGTGCCCTCGCATCCGCCCCATCCCCGAGCACCCCAGCAGGTCATCGGCCGCCCTGCTCCCCGACAGCGCGCTCCTGGTCGCCGCGGTTGCGGCACCTCCGATCCTCCAGCCCCTGCCGGTGTACTGCTGTCGGCCTGTCACAGCGGGCAGCCCTGATGGGGCCAGACGAGCTGACCGGCTGCCCGTCAGCACCAAGCCTCCAGTTCATGCTCCCCTTCCTCTCGCGTGTAGCGCCCCTGCGCTGCGGCCCCTCTCGCGGCCTCAGCTCATCCACCTCGCGCACGGAGAGGTCCGAGGATCCCGACGCCCATCCCCCGGGACACCTTGCTGCGGGTGGGCCCCTGGAGGCCGTCAGGCTGGCTCTTGTTTCTGCTGGACGGACAGGCACGTCGATGCAGGTCCCGACCGCCCGACGCCGTGGCCACTCCTGGCGCGGGATGTGTGACCTCGCGGTCGACGCATGCCTCCGCTCGCTCAACACAGAACCCCACGGACAGGGCGCCTCCCAGGTCCGTCCTCGCCGGCCTCAGCCGGGACATGGACTGGCCGGTGCCGGCTACTCGCAGTGGCACTCGAGCCTTCACGCCGGGTCCAGTCATCCGGCCGGTGCGCGTTGCTCCGTAACCGGTCGCCACCCGGGAAAACGACTCCCCAGTTGCCGTGATCTTCGATGCCCCGTGCTCCTGGCGCCCAACGCACGCCGCATGCCCCAGTGATCCACACACGCCTCTGGCGACCCACCAGACTCATCCTGTCGCAATCGCGGCCTCCCGTTGTCGGTTGCACGGTGCAGCATCAGGTCGTCGACCAGAGAGGGCAGTAGCGCTGCAGCCGACAGAGTCGTGGGAGGCAGTTCGGCCCGGGTTGGCGTGCCCGCTTGTTGGGCGCTTGGACGAGGCCCGCTACCCCAGTGCCACGTCCACCACGGCTTCTCCCTGGGAGGCCAATCCCCACCGAGAGGGCCGGTCCACGCCCGGGATGGCCGGACAGGCCCGCGGGATGGCCGAGCTTCGGCCAGAGCGGTCGGATCGCCGCGCGGCCTGGCCGCTTCCCTCCCCTCCCTCCAGGGATCGCAGCGCAGGGTGCGCATCGGGTCCAGGTCCGGCGTGCAGCCGTGCCTCCCGTCACCCTTCTCTCTATAGACGCCTAGCGTCCGCGGTCTGGTCGGTACATAGGGCCCTGCGGGCTGCGACGACTCGCTCACGGTCGTGGTCCACCTCCTCCCTTGAGGCCAGGAGTCGGCGCGCCGCGATCGGATTCGGACGCGCGTTGACGCGAGCCTGCTCCCCTCAGCATCGCGGCGGCAGACCCAACCAGTGCCGCTGGCGGCTGGGGCTGTTAGCGGTCCCGCGCGCCGCCGGCCATGCGGCCCGGCCCTGCTGTGCGCGCCGCGGTGTCCTGCCCGCCATGCCACGCCAGTGGGGTGGCGGGGCCGCCTCGACCCGGTAGTGGCGCGCATTGGATCCAGTACTCATCACGAGGAGTCCAAGGCTCGCCTGCGCTGACGCTTTGGGCTCACTGCCGGTGCCTCAGCGCCGGCCTCGCAGCCACGCGGGGCCGCCTCGACCCGGTGGCGGCGCGTATCGGCTCTCCAGCACTCGTCACGAGGTGCCCAAGGCTCGCCCAGACTGACGCTTTGGGATCGCTACCTGTCCCTCAGCGCCGGCCTCACAGCCACGCAGCCCCGAGAAGCGCCACCACGCCCGTCGGGCCCTTCTAGCCCCGTCGTTGCCTGTTACCGGCCTGATGCTGGGTACAGCGAGCGGCTCGGCGCCGGCGGCCTCGCGGCGATGGCGGGCGGCCCACGGCTCGGCGCCGGCGGCCCACGGCTCGACGCTGGGGGCGCACGGCTCGGCCCTGGCGGCTGGCGGCTCGGCGCTGGCGGCCTGAGGCGGTCCACTTTGTGATTGCCACCGGCTGCTGGGTACGAGCTGATGAGGCTGGCGGGGATCGGCTCGCGGTCGGTCGCACGGACGCCCTGCCGCGTTGGCGTGCGCGTTGCAGATCCTGCCCGGCTAGATTCCAGTGGTCCGCGAGAGCGCGGTGCGTTAAGCCACCGCGGCACCTCCGTGCGGCGGAGTGGCGCCCCTCGCGACTGATCGGGTGGGCAGCACTTACTTACCAACGCCTCCGCGTGCGGTTTCACGGTTCTTGGTTCCACGTGAAACATCCAGCACACGCCTGATCTGCGGGCAATTGGGAGCAGCCCACCCGATCAGTCNCCCCCCCCCCCCCCCCCCCCCCCCCCCCGAGGGGCGCTTCTTGTGCACCGGGACCCCGCCTCGTCCAGTGGCCCAGCCCATCGGCGCGGAGGGCATCGGAGCGCGACCATACGGACGGACCGACCGGCCCCTGGAACCGGAATAGCGCTGCATCGCCCGCATCGAAAGGAACGCACGGCACGGCGAGGTGGGGCCGCGTCACCCTTCTTAGCTCGCACCGCCCCTTCGAGACCACGCCCTTCCACGCTCCTCCAGATGCCCGCGGGGGACCGGCTGCTCGGACGCATACGGGCTAGGCATGCTGTAGGCCGCGCCCACCAGGTGCAAGGGATCATCGACCTTGCGGGCGGATTCGCGCCAACGTGCCGACCGTTCGCCCGGTGCCCTGCGCCCGACGCCCGACGCCCCGAGCCTGGCCATCAGGCCGCGCCCCCTTTCTCGAGGCCACTCAAGGCGAAGAATCGCTCTTTGGAGGTCGACCGAGGCCCGAGATCACGTGCTGCCAAGGACCAGCTGACCAGAACCTCCGCGAACCGGACTTCAGACGCGCTCACACGGACGAGAACTACACCGTTGAAGTTTTGGCGCCAGAGCGGCCCACTAGGGCTTCCAATGGCGCTTTCTGGCCGATTCAGCACCAGTCCCAAGCCGGGGACGACGATCGACGAGTTCTGTCAGGCGGATTCTGAGCGGAGTGGATCCGGTCGCCCAACCACCCACGCTCACCCAGTTCGGCGGCGACGCGACCGAAATGTCCGAATCCGCTCTCCGGCCACGCGGCCCACATCACTTTATCGACTTATTGCTAATTCGCCGCGCAGTCCACGCGCTCAGCTGTACCGGACCAACCCAGAGTCCCCACCCAGCTACCCGTCGACAGACCGCTAGGAAGACAGAAGTGGCGCAGACCATCAGGTCTGCGCCACTTCCAACTCGCTTCGGCAACCGCGTGTGATGCTCCGATCAGATCGGGCGATCCGTCCGGTTCCGCGGATCCATCACCTCGACGATGCGGCGAAGATCATCCATGGAGGCGAACTCCACGGTGATCTTCCCCTTGGACTTGCCCAGGTCCACTTTGACCCGCGTCTCGAAGCGGTCGCTCAACCGGTCCGACAACTCAGTCAGACCGGGTGCCTGAAGCTTGCGACGGGGTGCCCGCTCCTTCTTGCCGTGCTCCCCTACCGCCACGATCTCCTCGAGGCCACGCACGCTGATCCCCTCAGAGACCACGCGCTGCGCGAGCCGGTCCTGGAGGTCCGGGTCCTCGACGCCAAGCAGCGCGCGGGCGTGCCCGGCAGAGAGGACGCCAGCCGCGACCCGACGCTGCACAGCCGGCGAAAGCTTCAGCAGACGAAGCGTGTTGCTGATCTGCGGCCGCGAGCGACCGATCCGCTGCGCGAGCTCGTCATGCGTGCAACCGAAGTCCTCCAGGAGCTGGCCGTAGGCAGCAGCCTCTTCCAACGGGTTCAGCTGGGAGCGGTGCAGGTTCTCCAGGAGGGCGTCCCGGAGCATGTCGTCGTCTTCGGTCTGACGGACGATCGCGGGGATGACCGTCAGGCCGGCCTGCTGCGAGGCGCGCCACCGCCGCTCGCCCATGATCAGCTCGTAGGAGTCTGCTCCATCGCGGCGCACCACGATCGGCTGCAGCAGCCCAACCTCGCGCACCGAGTGCACCAGCTCGGCCATGGCTTCTTCCTCGAAGACCTGGCGCGGCTGGCGGGTGTTGGGGTGAATCGAGCCGATCGGAAGCTCAGCGAAGTAGGCGGTGCCGTCGGCAGCGGGCTCTTCCGGGGCGACAGGAGCCTCTGGAGCGCCACCTGAGGCCGCCACGGCCCGTTCCACCGTCGTGGATCCCCCAGCAACCCCATTGGGGCCTGCAGGAGGCGCCACAGGCTCCGTAGCGGTAGGGATCAGGGCACCGAGCCCCCGGCCCAGACCACGGCGCGGCGCTGACTTCGTCATGCGGGTGCTCCCTTCGTGCTGATCTCACGGGCAGCCTCAAGGTAGCTCAACGCACCCGGAGATCCCGGGTCATACGTCATCACGGTCTGTCCGTAGGAGGGAGCCTCGGAGACACGCACCGAGCGCGGGATCGCCGTCTTCAGCACGGTGTCGCCGAAGTGCTCGCGCACCTCCTCCGCCACACCGGAGGAGAGCCGCGTGCGGCCATCGAACATGGTGATCAGGATCGTGGAGACGTTCAGTGCCTGGTTCAGGTGAGCCCGCACCATCTCCACGGTCTCCAGAAGCTGGCCCAGGCCCTCCAGGGCGTAGTACTCAGCCTGGATCGGGATCAGCATCTCGTCACCCGCGACCAAAGCGTTCAGGGTAAGCAGCCCGAGCGACGGCGGGCAGTCGATGAGCACGTAGTCCAACCGCTCCTCGCCCACCTCGTCGGCGGAACCGACCATGGGGTGCGCGTGGATCGCCTTGCGCAGGCGGCTCTCACGGGCCACCACCGAGACCAGCTCGATCTCAGCGCCGGCAAGGTCGATGGTGGCGGGCACGACCTGCAACAGGTCGTGCTCAGGGCTGGCGTGCATGACCTCGCTCAGCGGCGCGCCATCGACCAGGAGGTCGTACGTCGACGGAGTGCCACGCCGGTGGTCGACAGAGAGCGCCGTGGACGCATTGCCCTGCGGGTCGAGGTCGATGACGAGCACGCGTTGCCCGAGCTGGGCCAGGCCGGCGGCCACGTTGACGGTGGTCGTCGTCTTGCCGACGCCACCCTTCTGGTTGGCCACGACCATCACTCGTGTCGCGTCGGGCCGCTGGCTCGCCATCCGGGTCGTCGTACGAGCGAGGACAGTGTGCTCGGCCGCTTGTGCCAGCGGCGTCGCCTCATCCTCGTACAGGTCCTGGTTCTTGGCGAGATCGCCCGCGGTGCGCACCGTGAAGGTCGGAGTCTCCGGCTCTGTTTCACGTGAAACCATCAGCGCCTCTTCCTGTGGATGATCAGGGCATTTCTGTGGACAGGCACGCTCAGCGCCCAGCCAAAACCGGTGGATAACTCCGCCTAGCGGCGGCGAGATCGCCTGTCCTTCTTGCCCGAGGTTGAACCGTTGCGACGAGTCGCACCCGGCAAACTTACTCGTGTGGGATCGGCCCACGAAACCCGGACCACGGTGGTCTGGGGATCAACGACGCCTGCGCCCACCTGTTGAACGATCGGGGCCGCACAGCGGAGCTTCTTCAAAACAGCTGCGTGGGTCTCGATCTCCTCGGCGGCCGAGCTTCCCTTCATGGCCACCAGCTCGCCATCGGGACCTACGAGCGGCATCGACCAGCGGAGGAGGCGATCGAGCGGGGCCACGGCACGCGAGGTCACCACATCGAACTGCTGGGCGCCTGCCAGGTCCTCAGCGCGCCCCCGGTGAACGGTGACGTTGGAGAGACCGAGATTCTCAGCGACCTCGGTCAGGAAGTCAGTACGCCGGAGCAACGGCTCAACGAGCGTGATGGCGGCATCGGGCCGCATGATCGCCAGCACCAATCCGGGAAGACCGGCACCGGAGCCGATGTCGCAGAGCGTGAAGGCCTCGTCGGGAAGCGCCTCATTCACGACCGCACAGTTCAGGACGTGCCGTTCCCAGAGCCGTGGCACCTCCCGCGGTCCGATCAGGCCACGGACGACGCCGGCATCGGCCAACCAGGCCGTGTAGCGCTCAGCAAGGGACAACCGCTCAGAAGGGAAAACCCCCCGGGCCTCCGCCGGCGTTGCCGGCGGCCCGGGGGGTGTTTCACGTGAAACATCCACCATGACGTCGTCAGTCGGGAAGGACGACCACGTAGCGGCGGGGCTCAGCGCCCTCGGACTCCGAGCTGCAGCCACCGGCGGCGACGGCGTCGTGAACGACCTTGCGCTCGAACGGGGACATCGGCTCCAGGGAGACAGGGGCACCCGTCTCCTTCACCTGGGCCACAGTCCGCTCGGCAAGCTCAGTCAGGCGCTGACGCTGAGCAGCCCGGAAGCCACCGACGTCCAGCATCAGCCGGGAGCGCTCACCGGTCTCGCGGTAGACGGCCAGGCGGGTGAGCTCCTGCAGAGCCTCCAGGACCTCACCGTTGCGGCCGATCAGCTGCTTGAGCTCCGAGCCGACGATCGACACGGATGCCCGGTCGCCCTCGACATCCATGTCGATGTCGCCGTCGAGGTCAGCAATGTCGAGAAGCTCTTCGAGGTAGTCAGCCGCGATCTCGCCCTCGTTCTCGAGGCGCTCGACCTTCGACGGCCTCGGGGCCTCAGTGGTCACGTCATCAGTCACTTGTCACTACTCCTTGTACTGGAGGGAACGATCAGGTCAGGAGCCCTTGGGGCCGCGGTTCTGCGGGCCCTTCTTGCGCTGACTCTTGGTCTGGCGCTTGGGCTGAACACGGGGGGCAGGGCGGTCCTCGACGACCTCTTCTGCCTCGACCACCTCGGTGGGGACAGGCTTGCCCTTGCGGATGGCCTTCGCCTTCTCGCGCTCGGCCTTCGCGTCGGCAGCAGGCGTGCCGGGGGCCGGGTTGCGGCGGATCACGTAGAACTGCTGGCCCATGGTCCAGAGGTTCGAGACGGTCCAGTAGACGAGGACACCGATCGGGAAGGCGACACCACCGATGGCGAAGACCACGGGGAGCACGTAGAGGAGCATCTTCTGCTGCTGGGCGTACGGACCGCTCATGGCGGACTCGGGCATGTTCTTCGTCATCAACTGACGCTGCGTGGTGAAGGTCGTCACTAGCATCGCGATGACCAGGACCGCAGCCATGATCTGGACGCCCAGGTCGCCGTCGGCGCCGAGGAAGGTCTTGGAGATCTGCACACCGAACAGCTCGGAGTGGGCGAACTCGGTGGCCCGCTCGTCGCTCAGGATGCCGCGACCCTCTTCGTTCTTCGCCGCCTGGTCGAGCAGCCGGAAGAGCGCCAGGAAGATCGGCATCTGCAGCAGCAGGGGCAGACACGAGGCGAACGGGTTGGTGCCCGCCTCCTTGTAGAGCGCCATCGTCTCCTGAGCGAGGCGCTCCCGGTCGTGGCCGTACTTCTTCTGCAGCTCACGCACCTTGGGCTGGAGCAGCTGCATGTTGCGCGACGACTTGATCTGCTTCACGAAGAGCGGGATCAGCGCGGCACGGACCACCAACGTGAGGCCGACGATCGACAGCACCCAGGCCGCACCCGACTCAGGGTCGAAGAAGAGGCTCCAGAAGTTGTGCCAGCCGACAAGCACCGCGGAGATCGCGTAGTACAGCGGCTGCATGATGAAGCTGCCGATCGAGGTGAAGAAGGACACAGAGGCTCCTCAGGAGGGGGAAGGAGTGTTGCGGGCTGGGGGAACCGGGTCCAGACCACCGGCGGCCCACGGGTGGCAGCGGCCGAGCCGGCGGATCGCCAGCCAGGTGCCGCGCAGACTTCCGTGGACCGTCACCGCTTCCAACGCATACGCGGAGCAGGTGGGGTGGTAGCGACAGACCTGGCCGTACAACGGACTGATGAACATCCGGTAGAGCTTCAGGAAGCCGATCAGCAGCAGCCGGATCGGGTCGTACTTCATCAGCGCACCGGTCATCGCAGCACCCGGCGCAGGCAATGGGCGAGGTCCTCGCCCAGCAGCGAGGAGTCAGCCTCCGCAGCAGCCGGCAGCGCACGGACCACGAGCACGCCAGAATCCGGAAGCACAGCGAGGTGCTCCCGGATCAGGTGTCGGAGTCGGCGACGCACGCGATTGCGGACGACGGCATTACCCACCGCCTTGCTCACCACGAAACCGACACGAGCCGGTCCCCGCTCCGATCCATCCACCCACAGGTGGAGAACCAAGGTTGCGGAACCGGCTCGACGGCCTTGACGGCTTGCCCGACGGAAATCGTCACCAGTCGTGAGACGGGACTCCTTCGGCAACAAGGCCGGTCGGATTTTCGCGCGTGAGCTCAGACGGCGAGCTTCTCGCGGCCCTTACGACGGCGAGCCGACAGGATCGCGCGGCCGGCGCGGGTACGCATGCGCAGGCGGAAGCCGTGCACCTTGTGACGGCGACGGTTGTTCGGCTGGTAAGTACGCTTGCTCACGGCTTCGCTCTTTCGATATTCGAGTGCAGGGCTTGTCCACGTCCGATGCCCGAACAGGCGGCACATTTCGGCTGGCACCGCCCGCCCAGGACGCCCGCTAGGTGGGCTTCGTGGACATGCGGCACCGGTCGAGACCGGACGCGACCTTGTAACGGTACGTGCTCGCCGATGAGAGGGTCAAACTCAGCACGCCGAAACCTGTGGATGACGGGTTGAACGTTACCCACAACCGGCGATAGGTTCGACCCCTTCACGGGTGGCTGAGGCGACTTTCCACAGCCCTCCAACTGGTCCACGTGAGGCACGTCACATTCACCGGAATGTTGCTGCTGACCTGGGAAAACAGTCCTCGACCCGAGGCCTGGACCAGCGCGGAGCGGCCCCGATTCCACCGATCGGGGTGGCCATGCACAACCTGTGGAGAAAGTTGTGGAAGAAATAGTTGCCGAGCGGTTGCCCGGCGCGCCATCAAGGGAGAATCACACGGTGTCCAGCGGCGACGATCAGCCCAACCTCGATCAGGTCTGGCGGGGGTTGGTCGACGATCTTCAGCCCAACCACCGCGGCTGGCTGCGCACCAGCGAGCCGGTGACCCTGCACGAGAGCACCGCGATCATCGCGGTTCCCAACGAGTTCACCCGCAACCAGCTCGAGGGCCGGCTGCGCACCCGCCTGGAGGACTCCCTCACCGCTGCCTATGGCCAACAGATCCGGATCGCGGTGACGGTGAACCCCCAGCTCGAGCAGGCGATGGATGCCGACCCCGAGCCGCTCGCGCCCGAGCCCACTCCGGAGCCGGAGCCTGCTCCACTCCCGGAGCTCACCGGGGAAAGTCAACTTGTCGACAAATCGACTAGTGGACAGGGAAGTGTCCTCGAGACGCGGCTCAACCCCAAGTACACGTTCGAGACCTTCGTCATCGGCTCGTCCAACAGGTTCCCGCACGCGGCCGCCGTCGCCGTGGCCGAGTCGCCGGGCAAGGCGTACAACCCGCTCCTCATCTATGGAGACTCCGGACTGGGCAAGACGCACCTGCTGCACTCGGTCGGGCACTACGTGCGCGCCCTGTTCCGCGGGATCAAGGTGCGCTACGTCTCCAGCGAGGAGTTCACCAACGAGTTCATCAACGCGATCAAGGACAAGCGGCCGGAGACCTTCCAGCGCCGCTACCGCGACGTCGACGTCCTGCTCATCGACGACATCCAGTTCCTCGAGGGCAAGACCCAGACGCAGGAGGAGTTCTTCCACACCTTCAACGCGCTGCACAACGCCAACAAGCAGATCGTGCTCACCAGCGACCGGCCGCCCAAGCGCCTCGAGGCGCTGGAGGACCGGCTGCGCAGCCGGTTCGAGTGGGGTCTGATCACCGACGTCCAGGCACCCGACCTGGAGACCCGGATCGCGATCCTGCGCAAGAAGGCAGCGATGGAGCGGATGTCGGCGCCCGCCGACGTGCTCGAGTTCATCGCCTCCAAGGTGCAGACCAACATCCGCGAGCTGGAGGGCGCCCTGATCCGGGTCACCGCCTTCGCGAGCCTGAACCGCCAAGAGGTTGACACCACCCTCGCCGAGATCGTGCTGAAGGACCTGATCCCCGAGGGCGCCGAGCCCGAGATCACCGCGGCCGCGATCATCGCCCAGACGGCTGCCTACTTCGGCGTCTCCATCGAGGACCTCACCGGCCCGTCGCGTGGCCGGCACCTGGTCCAGGGCCGGCAGATCGCCATGTACCTGTGCCGCGAGCTCACCAACCTGTCGCTGCCGAAGATCGGCGCCCAGTTCGGCAACCGCGACCACACCACGGTGATGTACGCCGAGCGCAAGATCAACCAGCTGATCGCCGAGCGCCGATCGGTGTTCAACCAGGTCTCGGAGCTCACGAATCGCATCAAGATGCAGGCCCGCCAGAGCTGAACAACCTGTGGAGAACTCCCCCGAACCCTACGAATGACAAATGAGTGATTCTGTGGGGAAGCAGAGAAGTTGTAGTTCTGAGCGGGGGAGTTCCACACCGGGTCGCAGTGCGTCCACTGCGCCACTCACAGCCCCTGTGCACAGGAAAATCCGGCCTGACCTGCGGAAAGACGAGTTCTCCACAATTTCCACGGACCCTATGACAACTGTGAGACCAATTTCTGCCTCCCAAGGACCGCGAACCCCCAACTGCCCGGCCAGCTGTGGATGACGAGCGAATGACAAGAACCTTGGAGGAGGCTTCGATCCCCCCAGGCCTCCCCTGGCCCACGCCTCGCATGGCAGGATGCAGGCTCAGGACTTGTTATTCGCTCTCACAGATCGCACCGGAGGAAGAGTTACGTGAAGTTCCGCGTCGAGCGTGACGTGCTCGCCGATGCTGTGGCCTGGGCTGCCCGCAGCCTCCCGATCCGGCCGAGCGTCCCCGTCCTTGCAGGCCTGCTCATCGAGACCACCGACCAAGGTCTGGTGCTCTCCACCTTCGACTACGAGACCTCTGCGCGCGCCGAGCTCAACGCCGAGGTCAGCGACGAGGGCAAGGCCCTGGTCAGCGGCCGGCTGCTCGCCGACATCTGCAAGAGCCTGCCGAACAAGCCCGTCGAGATGGTGCTCGACGGCGCCCGGGTCTCGCTGACCTGCGGCTCGGCCCGCTTCAGCCTGCAGACGCTGCCGGTCGAGGAGTACCCGGCCCTGCCGGAGATGCCCGCCGCGACCGGCACCGTGCGCAGCGATGTGTTCGCCCGCGCCGTCAGCCAGGCCGTCACCGCCGCCGGCCGTGACGACATGCTGCCCGTGCTCACCGGCGTCCGGATCGAGATCGACGGCTCGTCGATCTCGCTGCTGGCCACCGACCGGTTCCGGCTCTCGCTGCGCGACATCCCGTGGACGCCGGGCACTCCCGACGAGACGGTCGCCGCGCTGGTGCCCGCCAAGGTGCTCGCTGACACCGCGAAGTCGCTGAGCTCCGGCGTCGAGATCACCATCGCGCTCTCGGCCGGCGGTGCCGGTGAGGGCATCATCGGCTTCGAGGGCACTGCTGCCGGCGGCACCCGGCGCACCACCACGCGTCTGCTCGACGGTGAGTTCCCCAAGGTCCGCAGCCTCTTCCCGGCCGAGCACCTGACCGTGGCGACCGTCGACCGCGAGGCGCTGATCGAGTCGGTCAAGCGCGTCTCCCTGGTGGCCGAGCGCAACACCGCCGTCCAGCTGGCGTTCAGCGACGGCGTGCTCACCCTGGACGCCGGCTCCGGCGACGAGGCGCAGGCGAGCGAGTCGATCGAGGCCGTGATCAACGGCGACGACATCACCACCGGCTTCAACCCGGGCTTCCTGCTCGACGGCCTCGGTGCCATCGAGGAGCCGGTCGTCGAGCTCGCCTTCACCCAGTCGACCAAGCCGGTCGTGATGAGTGGCACCAGCGGGGACGGCGGCGAGGGTGGCGGCTTCCGCTACCTGTTGATGCCGCGCCGCCTGCTGTCCTGAGTCATTCCCCCAACCGCCACGATCGAGGAGGTCACCGTGCACATCGGACTCGTCGGACTCGGCAAGATGGGGGGCAACATGCGTGCCCGGCTGCGTGCGGCCGGACACACGGTCACCGGCTACGACCGCAACCCCGACCTTGCCGACGTCGACTCGTTGCCCGCGCTGGTCGACGCCCTGCCCAGCCCCAAGGTGGTCTGGGTGATGGTGCCGGCCGGTGAGCCCACCCGGGCCACCGTCGAGGAGCTGTCCGGCCTGCTCGGTGCCGGCGACGTCGTCGTCGACGGCGGCAACTCGCGGTGGACCGACGACCAGAAGCATGCCGAGTTGCTCGCCGAGCACCAGATCGGCTTCGTGGACTGCGGCGTCTCCGGCGGGGTGTGGGGCGCGCAGAACGGCTACGCGCTGATGTACGGCGGCGCAGCCGACGACATCGCCAAGGTGCAGCCGGCCTTCGACGCACTCAAGCCCGAGGGCGACTCAGGCGCGGTGCATGCCGGCAAGGTCGGCGCGGGACACTTCGCCAAGATGGTGCACAACGGCATCGAGTACGCACTGATGCAGGCGTACGCCGAGGGCTGGGAGCTGCTGGAGAAGGTGGATCTGGTCGACAACGTGACCGAGGTCTTCGCCTCCTGGCGCGAGGGCACGGTGATCCGCTCCTGGCTGCTCGACCTGATGGTCAACGCGCTGGAGGAGGACCCGGGCCTGGCCGAGGTGCGCGGCTACGCAGAGGACTCCGGCGAGGGCCGGTGGACCGTCGAGGCAGCGATCGACAACGCCGTCCCGGTGCCGGCGATCACGGCTGCGCTCTTCGCCCGCTTCGTCTCCCGCCAGGACGACTCCCCCGCGATGAAGGCGATCGCGGCGATGCGCAACCAGTTCGGGGGCCACGCGATCCGCACGAACGATCCGGGTACGGCGCCCGGCGCGAGCTGATGCACGTCTCCCATCTGACTCTCCACAACTTCCGCTCCTACGCCGACCTCGAGCTTCCGCTCGAACCCGGCGTGAACGCGTTCGTCGGTCGCAACGGGCAGGGCAAGACCAACCTGGTCGAGGCGATCGACTACCTGAGCCGGCTCTCCTCGCACCGAGTCTCCAGCGACCTGCCCCTGGTGCGGGCCGAGACCGACCAGGCGATCGTGCGGGCCGCCGTGGTGCGCGACGGCCGTACCGCCGTGCTCGAGGTCGAGATCAATCCGGGGCGCGCGAACCGGGCTCGGATCAACCGCTCCCCCCTCCCCCGCACCCGGGACCTGATCGGTCTGGTCCGCACGGTGGTCTTCGCGCCCGACGACCTGGCCCTGGTGAAGGGCGACCCGTCGGAGCGTCGTCGCTTCCTCGATGATCTGTTGATGCTGCGGGCTCCGCGGATGGCCGGCGTCCGCGCCGACTACGAGCGGGTGCTGAAGCAGCGCAACACGCTGCTCAAGACGGCGCGCTCGCGCGGCGGATCGCGTGCGGTGCACAGCGACCCGACCATCCTGGACACGCTGGTGGTCTGGGACGAGCACCTGGCGCGCACGGGTGCTGAGATCCTCGCTGCTCGGATCCATCTGGTCGAGGACCTGCGCCCCTACCTCGGTGCGGCGTATCAGACGGTCGCGCGGGGCGCCGGTCGCGACGACGCCGATCTCACCTACAAGCCGTCGCTGGAGCTCGGCGTGGTGCTGCCCGAGGTGACGGCGCTGGAGGGTGCGCTGCGCGCGGAGCTGGAGGAGCGGCGACGCGACGAGCTCGAGCGCGGCGTCAGCCTGGTCGGCCCGCACCGCGACGACGTCCTGTTCACCTTGGGCTCCACCGAGCAGCGGCTGCCGGTGAAGGGGTACGCCTCGCATGGCGAGTCCTGGTCGTTCGCGCTGGCGCTCAAGCTCGCGTCCTACGACCTGTTGCGCCACGAGGGCGATGACCCGATCCTGATCTTGGACGACGTCTTCGCGGAGTTGGACAGTGAGCGGCGCAGTCAGCTGGCCGGCCTGGTCGCGGACGCCGAACAGGTGCTGGTCACCGCAGCCGTCGGTGCCGACGTCCCGCCTGAGCTGGGTGGGGTGCGGCACCTGGTCGCAGCCGGGGAGGTGGAACGTGGCGGAGCCGTCGGAGAGTGAGCACGAGGAGGTGCCCGAGGGCGCGGAGTTCTGGGCCGCACCCGACCACGACGCCTCCGGGCTCGATCTTGCCCGTGCGATCAGCAAGGCGACCGCCGGTGCTGCGTCGACGGCGCCGCGCCGCAAGCCGAAGAGCCTGCGCCGGCTGCGTCGCTCCGGCGTCCCGAAGTCCTCGGGAGCACACCCCGACGAGCGCGATCCGCAGCTGCTCGACTCCACGATGGGCCGCCTGGTCTCCGACCTGGGCTGGGCGCTCGACCTGAAGGTGCACAGCGTCTTCGGCCGGTGGCCGGCGATCGTCGGCGACGAGGTCGCCCAGCACTGCACGCCGATCGCCTTCGCCGACGGCAAGCTGACCGTGCGCACCGACTCCACGGCCTGGGCGACCCAGCTCCGGCTGCTGGCGCCGACCCTGGTGCGCCGCCTGAACGAGGAGCTGGGCCACGGGACTGTGGTGGTGATCGAGGTCGAAGGGCCGCACCTCCCGTCGTGGCGCAAGGGCCGGTTCAGCACCCGCGACGGTCGCGGACCGCGCGACACCTACGGGTGAGCGTTCTGCCGATCTGAGGGCCCTTCGGAGGTATGGGGACTCAGCGGACCCCCTGCTGGGCCGTTCCTGACGGCTTTCCGGGACTGTGAGAGGCGATTTTTCGCGATCTTTATCCCCAGGCCGGGGGCTACATGCCTGGGATCGTGGTTTCCGCGGGGTAAGATGACAGTCGGGTCGTCGGGCCAGTCGTCGAGTCACTGAGCCGCGACCCTCTGCATGTCCTACGCAGTGCAGCCCACCAGATAGAGGAACGCGTGAGCGAGAACGAAGCTGTCGAGAACCCGACCGACCCCACGTCGACGGCCCCAGCAGATGGTGACACCTACGACGCATCGGCCATCCAGGTTCTCGAGGGCCTCGAGGCCGTGCGCAAGCGGCCCGGCATGTACATCGGCTCCACCGGCGAGCGCGGACTGCACCACCTGATCTGGGAGATCGTGGACAACGCGGTCGACGAGTCGCTGGCCGGCTATTGCGACACCATCAAGGTGTCCCTCAACGAGGACGGCTCGGTCTCCGTGGCCGACAACGGTCGCGGCATCCCGACCGGAACCGCCCCGGGCCAGGAGCTTCCGGCGGCCACCCTGGCGCTGACGGTGCTGCACGCCGGTGGAAAGTTCGGCGGCGGCGGCTACAAGGTCTCCGGCGGTCTGCACGGCGTCGGCTCCTCGGTGGTGAACGCACTCTCGACGAACCTGAAGCTCGAGATCAAGAACCGCGGCTACCTGTGGGAGCAGGAGTTCTCGATCGGCGTCCCGGACTACCCGCTGCGGCAGGTCCGTGAGCTGGAGGAGGGCGAGCGCACCGGCACCACGGTCACCTGGTCGGCCTCCCCCGAGATCTTCGAGACGACGACGTACTCGCTGGAGACGATCTCCACCCGGTTCCGCGAGATGGCCTTCCTCAACAAGGGATTGCGCATCGAGCTGCGGGACCTGCGCCCCCAGGCCAGCGAGATCGCGGAGGCGGTCTCCGACGGAACCGGCGTCCAGGACGGCGAGGCCGAGGTGCACGCCGCCCAGGTCGATGGTCGCGCCACGCTGGAGCAGGTCTTCCAGTTCGAGCGGGGTCTGGCCGACTACGTGGACTTCCTCAACCGGCGCAAGCAGCCGGTCTCGCCGATCATCGCCTTCGAGGCCGAGACCGGTGACTCCGTGGCGAACCCGATGAGCCTCGAGGTCGCTATGCAGTGGCAGGTCTCCTCGTACAACGAGTCGGTGCACACCTTCGCCAACAACATCAACACTCCCGAGGGCGGCACGCACGAGGAGGGCTTCCGTTCGGCGCTCACCTCGCTGATGAACCGCTGGGGCGAGGAGTGGGGCCTGGTCAAGAAGAAGGAGGACAGGCTCACGGGTGACGACATCCGGGAGGGCCTGACCGCCATCATCAGCCTGAAGATCTCCGAGCCGCAGTTCGAGGGCCAGACCAAGGCAAAGCTCGGCAACACCGAGGCCAAGGGCTTCGTGCAGTCGGTGGTCAACGACCAGCTCGGTGCCTGGCTGGAGCAGAACCCGTCGGACGGCAAGGAGATCATCCGCAAGGCGCAGGCCGCCGCGACCGCGCGGATCGCGGCCCGCAAGGCCCGCGACCTGGCCCGCAACCGCAAGGGCCTGCTCGGCGGCGGAGGCCTGCCGGGCAAGCTGGCCGACTGCCAGTCGACCAACCCCGCCGAGTGCGAGGTCTTCATCGTGGAGGGTGACTCCGCCGGCGGCTCGGCCAAGCAGGGCCGCGATCCGCGGATCCAGGCGATCCTGCCGATCCGCGGAAAGATCCTCAACGTGGAGAAGGCCCGCATCGACAAGGTGCTGGGCAACGCCGAGGTCCAGGCGATCATCTCGGCCGCCGGCACCGGCATCCACGAAGAGTTCGACATCGACAAGCTGCGTTACCACAAGATCGTGCTGATGGCCGACGCCGACGTCGACGGCCACCACATCAACACGCTGCTGCTGACGCTGCTGTTCCGGTTCATGAAGCCGCTGATCGAGCAGGGCTACGTCTACATGGCGCAGCCGCCGCTGTACCGACTGCGCTGGAACAAGCCGCACGAGCACGAGTTCGTCTACTCCGACGCCGAGCGTGACGCGCTGATGAAGGCCGGGATCGAGTCGGGCAAGAAGTTGCCCAAGGAGAACCCGGTCCAGCGGTACAAGGGTCTCGGTGAGATGAACGCCGACGAGCTGTGGGAGACCACGATGGACCCGGAGCAGCGGCTGCTGCTGCAGGTCACCCTCGACGACGCCGCGCACGCCGACGAGATCTTCTCGATCCTGATGGGTGAGGACGTCGAGCAGCGGCGGTCCTTCATCCAGCGCAACGCCAAGGACGTCCGATTCCTCGATATCTAGATCTCTAAAGAAATCCCTAGATTCGAGTAGACGACTTCAGAAGGAACTCCATTGAGCGAGAACACACCCGAGAACGTGCCCGCCGCGGTGGGCGGTGGCGACGGTGGCGGCGGCGGCCGGATCGACCAGATCGAGCTGCAGACCTCCATGCAGCGCTCCTACATCGACTACGCGATGGCGGTCATCGTCGGCCGTGCGCTGCCCGACGTCCGCGACGGCCTGAAGCCGGTGCACCGCCGCGTGCTGTACGCGATGTTCGACGGCGGCTACCGCCCCGACCGCGGCTTCTCCAAGTGCTCGCGCGTCGTCGGCGACGTGATGGGTCAGTACCACCCGCACGGTGACTCCGCGATCTACGACACCATGGTCCGTCTCGCGCAGCCGTGGGTGATGCGTGCGCCGCTGATCCTCGGGCAGGGCAACTTCGGCTCGCCGGGCAACGACCCCGCAGCCGCGATGCGTTACACCGAGTGCAAGATGGCGCCGTTGGCCATGGAGATGGTCCGCGACATCGAAGAGGAGACCGTCGACTTCCAGCCCAACTACGACGGGCGCTCCTCGGAGCCGACGATCCTGCCCAGCCGGTTCCCGAACCTGCTGGTCAACGGCTCTGCCGGCATCGCCGTCGGCATGGCCACCAACATCCCGCCGCATAACCTCGGCGAGGTCGCGGACGCCGCGATCTGGGCGCTGCAGCACCCGGACGCGACCCGTGAGGAGCTCCAGGACGCCGCCGTCGCGCGGATCAAGGGCCCCGACTTCCCGAACGGTGCGCTGATCGTCGGCCGTACCGGCATCGAGGAGGCGCAGCGGACCGGTCGTGGCTCGATCACCCAGCGTGCCGTCGTCGAGATCGACGAGGACAACAAGGGCCGCACCTGCCTGGTGATCACCGAGCTGCCCTACATGGTCAACCCGGACAACCTGGCTCTGAAGATCGCCGAGCTGGCCGACTCCGGCAAGGTGCAGGGCATCTCCGATGTGCGTGACGACACCTCGTCGCGCACCGGTCAGCGCCTGGTCGTGGTGCTGCGCCGCGACGCCGTGGCCCGAGTGGTGCTGAACAACCTGTTCAAGCACACCGAGCTGCAGACCAACTTCAGCGCCAACATGCTGGCGCTGGTGGACGGCGTGCCGCGCACGCTGACCGTGGACCAGTTCATCTCCAACTGGGTGACCCACCAGATCGAGGTCATCCAGCGGCGCACCCGGTACCGGCTGCGCCGTGCCGAGGAGCAGGCCCACATCTACCGCGGTCTGGTGAAGGCGCTCGATGCGCTGGACGACGTGATCGCGCTGATCCGCCGCTCCCCCGACGTCGAGGAGGCCCGCAACGGCCTGATCGAGCTGCTCGACATCGACGAGCTGCAGGCGCAGGCGATCCTCGACATGCAGCTGCGTCGTCTGGCCGCTCTCGAGCGCCAGAAGATCATGGACCGCCTTGCCGAGCTCGAGCGCGAGATCGCCGACCTGCTCGACATCCTGGCCAACGAGTCGCGCCAGCGGCAGATCATCATCGACGAGCTCGGTGAGATCGTCGAGAAGTTCGGCACCCCGCGTCGCTCGCAGCTGATCGCGGCCGACGGCGACCTGTCGATGGAGGACCTCATCCCCGATGAGGACCTGGTCGTCTCGATCACCCGCGGTGGCTACGCCAAGCGGACGCGCGCGGACCAGTACCGCACCCAGAAGCGTGGCGGCAAGGGCGTGCGCGGGGCTTCGCTGCGCGGCGACGACGTAGTCGAGCACTTCATCTCGACGACGAACCACCACTGGCTGCTCTTCTTCACCACCGCCGGCCGGGTGTACCGGACCAAGGCGTACAACCTGCCCGAGGCGTCGCGCGATGCCAAGGGTGGTCACGTGGCGGGTCTGCTCTCGTTCCAGCCGGACGAGTCGATCGCGCAGGTGCTGGCGATCCGCGACTACGAGCAGGCGCCATACCTGGTGCTCGCGACCCGTAGCGGCCTGGTCAAGAAGACGCGTCTGGGCGACTACAACTCGCCGCGCCAGGCCGGCGTCATCGCGATCAACTTCCGCGAGGACGACGACGTGCTGATCGGTGCCGAGCTGGTCTCCCCCGACGACGAGATCCTGTTGGTCTCGCGCAAGGGCCAGGCCGTGCGGTTCACCGCGGACGACGGCCAGCTGCGGCCGATGGGTCGCGCGACCTCCGGTGTGACCGGCATGTCGACCGCCGACGGCGACTCGGTGCTCTCGATGTCGGTGATCCGGGCTGCGGACGCTGCGGTGGAGGACGCCGACGAGGAGTCGGGCGCCAAGGTGCAGTACGTCTTCACGATGACCGATGGCGGCTACGCCAAGCGGACCCGGATCAACGAGTACCGGCGCACCAACCGTGGCACCAAGGGCGTCAAGGCGATGACCCTGGCCAACTCGGAGCGCGGGGTGCTGGTGGGTGCGTTCATCGTCGAGGACGGTGACGAGATCCTGACCATCACGCAGAGCGGTCAGGTCGTGCGCAGCCCGATCAACGCCGACTTCCGGCCGACCGGGCGCTCCACGCAGGGCGTGAAGTTCGTGACGCCGAAGAAGAAGGACTCGGTCGCCGTCGTCACCCGCTCGGTGGAGACCCGCGACGAGGACGAGATCGAGCTCGACGAGAACGGCGAGCCGATCGTGGTCGAGGGCGAGGTCGTCGACGGCGCCGTCGAGGGTGCTGGGGACGTCGAGAACGCGGCCGCTGACCAGGCGGATGCGACAATCGAAGCCACGCCCGATGCCCCCTCCACGACCGAGAACGGTGAGTAGTCGATGTCGGAGAGCCAGAAGGAGCCGCTGACTGCGCGGTTTCGCACCGCGATCAACTCCGCGGCAGACCAGATGCGCGCCAACGCCAACCCGGAGTCGGAGGACGCCGCGATGGCAGCCGCGCTGTCGTCGGGCGGACGTCGTCCGCGAAGGGCGCGGCTGCGGCTGACCCGGGTCGACCCGTGGTCGGTGATGAAGGCGTCGTTCCTGCTGTCGGTGGCGTTCGGCGTGGTCACCGTGGTGGCGGTCGGGATCGTCTGGATGGTGCTGGGCGCTGCCGGCGTCTGGGACTCGATCAACCAGATGGTGCACGACGTGATCGGCGGCGAGGACGGCACCAACTTCGAGGTGGAGAACTACCTCGGCACCGGGCGCGTGATGGGCTTCACGATGCTGGTGGCGGTGATCGACGTGGTGCTGCTGACTGCGATCGCCACGCTGACGGCGTACCTGTACAACATGGCTGCGGCACTGCTCGGCGGCGTCGAGGTGACGCTGTCGGAGGAGGAGCGCTGAGCTGACGGCGTCGCGGACGTCATGCGGACGGAGCAGCTGCTCCCCTGCTCCGCA
>NZ_BAAALG010000019.1:0-2412 GCF_039528155.1 Nocardioides dubius
ACCGCGGCGCAGACGTCGAGAACAACGTCGACAGATTCACCAACGTCCGACCACCCGGCGGCTGCACCACCAACACCGGAACCGGAAGACCCACCCGCCGCAACGCCCGCAACACCAACCCCGACGACACCCGCGCCACCACCGGCACCCCAGCCTCATCCACCCCCGGCACACACCCCGCCACCGTCAACGCCTCCTGCGCCCCCACACCCGCCACCCCCAACGCACCCGTCACCGGACCACACCCCGGCACCACCACACACGACGGATCGCTGGAATCGCACCCGGACGCGGCGGAGGTCGAGCCGGTCGAACTCTGGTCCTGACCGAGCCGCGGGCCGCTTTGCTCCCTGTCGTCGGCGACCTGCTCATCCACCTCTGCTTGAAACGCCCCTAGGCCCGGAGACACCTGCGGGACTTCGGGCTCCATGCCCACCGCAGCCGCCACCCCGACCAACAGCACGACCTGGGCGAGCGCCGACACTGCGCAAGCACCAACACCGCGGGTCACAGCGTCTCCCAAAACAGGACCGTCCAGACACCGGCTGACACCCGCACCCGCATGACGGCCTCAGCAGAGCCGCCCTCGTATCGCTTGAGGACCTCGCCCGCAGGACCCAACACCTTCTGCCCCGGCGAACTCAAGGTAAAGCTGACCCGAAACCGACCCGCGGTACTCAGCGCCACCGCTGTCTCGCTGCGTGTGCCGTAGCTGCCGCCCTTGATCGTCCATCCCTTGCGCGCAACCTTCTCCAACCACTGCACACCGGCCTGACACCCCGAGCACTCCGCGCCGCTCACCGCCCGCAACGGCTCCAGATCCCCCGTCGCCTGCGCATAGTTCACCAACGCGAAGTAATGCCGCACGAACGCCTCCGCACCCGCCTCATCCGCCGACCTCATCGCCGAAGGCGGCACCGGCACACCCACCGACGGTGCTGCCTCTGACGACTCCGAACCCGACGGCAACTCCACACCGGGCGAACCACTCACCGACGGCGACCCAGACCCCGTGGGCTCGGCCTCACTGCCCGAACAACCACCCACCAACAGTGCCGCCGCAAGCAGCAGCACCACACCCGCCGCCGCACCGACCAACGCCAACGGCCACCCCGTCGACCTACCTACCCACGCCGCGCCCGAACTACCGCGTCGCACCATCCGCCTGGACCTTCCGAGAGACGTCGCCCCAAGTCAACGCTCCCCACGAGAGTAAGCACCCCCACCGCCCACCGAAACCCCTCCACACCAACCTGTGCACAACCCAACCTCACCGGGGCACCCCAGCCACCCCACCAACGCGGACACCCACACCCCCGCCGACACCCCAGCCACCCCACGAACAAGAACACCCCGCACCCCAGAACCACCCCGCCACCACGACCGCCCAGAACACCCCCAACCACCCGCGACCCACGGCTTCCAACGCCGCCCGCCGGTTTGTGTCGGAGGCCACTCCTAGCGTGATTCGTGTGCTCGGGAACCACCCCGTGACACCCGCCCCTCGGAGGCACCCATGCCACGCATCACTCCCCCACCCGACCCGCCCACCACGACCACCACCCAGCCAGACGCGCTCACGTTGAGCCAACAGGCGATCTGCCAAGCCACACTCGCGATCGAAGCCGCACTCGACTCCTGCCTCGACGCGAACCCGATCTACCTGACCACCGCCGAGAAGGAAGCCGTGCTACTGCGCATGCCCGTGCTGCAGGCCCGGTTGACCGAGTTGAACTACCGGCTCCTGGCGTGTGCCTTCGACGTGGCCGACGCCCACGGCGCCCGCAATGTCGGCGACTACCTCGCCCACGAAACGCACCAGGCCCACGGCACCATGGCCCGCGAGCTACGGATCGCACGCGAGCTCGACAGCAGGTGGATGCACCTGCACGCCGCACTCCGCGAAGGGCGCGTGAACCTGGCTCAATCGGTCGAGATCATCCGCTCGCTGAACGCACTGCCCGACGACCTCGACGCAGGCGTGCGTCGTGACGCCGAACGGACCCTCGTCAAGCACGCCGAGGAGTTCGGACCCAACGACCTCCGCCGGATGGGCAAACGCATCATCGACATCGTCGCGCCCGACATCGCCGAAGCCGTCGAAGGCAACGCCTCGCCGATGAAGAGCGCTCAGCCCGCGAACGCCAGCAACTGACGTTGAAGCCGCAAGGCGACGGGACGACCCGGATCAGCGGCCTGCTCACCGACGGCTGCGCGAATCGGTTGGCGACTGCCCTGAACGCCATCACCAACCCACGCCGCGACCACCTCACCCCCGCACCCTGCGGCTGTGTGCCCGACGAGACAGGCGCGTATGCCGAGTCGTGTGGGGACCTCGAATGTCCCGGCCGCGATGCGCACCACGGCGAGTTCGACGATCCAGCCAGCGACGACGCGACCGGAACCAGCGAT
>NZ_BAAALG010000019.1:2478-47964 GCF_039528155.1 Nocardioides dubius
CCTCCTGGAGACCCTCGACCCGAAGCGGTTGCCGTTGCACGGCGGAGACGCCACCACCGTCGTCGTCACCATCAGCCTCGACGCGCTGCGCAACGAGATCGGCACCGCCACCCTGACCACCCAACGCGACGGCTTCCACGACAGGATCTCCGCAGGCGAAGCAAGACGCCTCGCCTGCAACGCCGGCATCATCCCCGCCGTCCTAGGCGGAGAGAGCCAGCCGCTCGACCTCGGCAGAACCAAGCGCTTCTACAGCGCCGCCCAACACCGAGCCCTCGCCCTCATCCACCCCTACTGCCTAGCCGAGAACTGCCGAGTTCCGGCGACCTGGTGCGAAGTGGACTTCCCCTGGTTCGGCGGCAACACCGACCTGGCCGACGGCAGCCTCCTGTGCAGCAAGCACCACCACTACATCCACGACCCCACCTACACCGTCGAACACCTCCCCCACGGAGGCATCCGCTTCACCCGGCGCAGGTAAGGGCGGGGCCGCCTAGTAGACGAGCGCCTGGACGCCCTCGCCCAGCGCCTCCTCCACGAAGACCGCTGCTCCGGCGATCCGGACCCCGGGCAGCAGCTGCTCGGCGGTGATCTCACGCCGGTCCGCGCACTGCGTGCAGACGGTGATCCGGCCGGCCGCCAGGATGGTGTCGCGCAGGTCGGCCAGCGGCGTGGCCAACGGCACCTCGAACTCCTCAGCGCGTCCGGGCAGACCGAACCAGGAGGCCTCACCGGTCAGCCACAGGCCCACCTCCACGCCGGACGCTGCCGCAGCCGCAGCGACGGTGAACGCCTGGTTGCAACGCTCCGGCTCGTCGGCGCCGCAGGTGACCTTGACCAGAAGAGAGCGTGTCATGGGCCTGAGCCTAATGCTGCGCGGAAGCAGCGCCGCTCACCACTAGACTGGCCCGCATGCCGTTCGAGCTCCCTGAGAACCTCCACCCCAACTGCGCCCCGCTCGCCTGGATGCTGGGCACCTGGCGCGGCAACGGGCACGGTGACTACCCCACCATCGAGAAGTTCCAGTACGGCCAGGAGCTGATCTTCACCCACGACGGCCGCCCGTTCTTCCACTACATGGCCCGCTCCTGGATCGTCGACGACGAGGGCAACAAGGTCCGCGACGCCGCCATCGAGACCGGGTTCGTGCGCTGCCAGCCCGAGGGCAAGGTGGAGGTGCTGCTGGTGCACAGCTCCGGCGTCGCCGAGATCTGGTACGGCACCGCCGGCGAGGGCAAGCTGGAGATCACCACCGACGCGATCGCCACCACCGAGACCGCCAAGAAGGTGCAGGCCGGCCACCGTCTGTACGGCAACGTCGAGGGCGACCTGCTCTACGCCTACGACATGGCCGCCATGGACCAGGCCCTCCAGCCGCACCTGTGGGCACGACTCAAGCGGCAGTAGCACGATGAACGAGTTCGCCGACCGGCTGCGCAGCAGCGGCAAGCGCCTCACCCCGCAGCGGGAGCTGATCCTCGCTGCGGTGGAGACCCTCGGGCATGCCACGCCCGACGAGGTCTTCACCGAGGTCCGCAAGCGCTCCTCCGCGGTGAACCTCTCCACCATCTACCGCAACCTCGAGGTGCTCGAGGAGCTCGGCCTGGTGCGGCACACGCATCTCTCGGATCGGGCGCCGACCTACCACGCCCTCGGCAGCCACGAGCACTTCCACCTGGTCTGCCGCGCCTGCCAGAAGGTGATCTCGGTGGACCCCGCGATCCTCGACGACGTGATCGCACGCCTGCGCACGCAGGAGGGCTTCATCCCCGACGTCGGGCACCTCACCATGTTCGGCACCTGCGTCGACTGCGCAACGAGCTAGTGGCGACCCGGGCCACTAGGCGACGATCGGCCCCAGCAGTGCAGCCAGGCGGGTGACGGCGTCGTCGATCTGCTCGGCCGCCAGGTCGTAGTTCTTCGGCGCCTTGCCGTACGGGTCGGCGATGTCCGGCTCGGGCACCGGCACCGAGCCCCGCACCATCGCGCAGGAGGCGATCAGCGAGGCCATGTCCTCCGGGGCAGGTCCGCGTGCCACGACCTCCTCGGCGAGGGCCACGAACTCGGTCAGGGTGAAGCTGCGGCGCAGCGCCTGCGGCGTGTCGGCGAGCATCGCCGAGCGGATCCCGCGCGTCGCGGTCAGCACCAGGTCGGCGTGTGCCAGCAGCTCGGTGTCGCAGATCCGCGAGCCGAAGCGCTCGGCGTTCCCACCACGCTCGACCAACGTGCGCTGGGACTCAGGTGCCATCTCCCGGCCGTCGATCGCCCGGACGCCCGCCGAGGCGACCTCCACCGAGCCGCCGAACCCGGCGTCCGCCAGGCGCAGCTCGAAGAGTCGCTCGGCAACCGGTGACCGGCAGATGTTGGCGACGCAGACGAAGAGCACAGTGGGGCGCACCCGGGAAGCCTAGTTCCCGGCTCGGATGCGCCCACCAGGGCCCTCGCCGGTTGGTAGGCTCCGCCTGATGTCCGAGCAGAGCCGGTCCGGGGAGCGGACACGCGGTCGCCCGGGGGCGACGTCGCATGCCGAGATCGAGCAGGCTGCCTTCCGGCTGTTCGCCGAGCACGGCTTCGAGCAGACCACGCTGGACGCGATCGCCCGCGAGGTCGGCGTCGGCAAGCGCACGCTGTTCCGCTACTTCGACTCCAAGAACGACATCCCGTGGGGCCAGTTCGACCAGACCCTCGATCACTTCCGCGCGGTGCTGCGCCGCGACGGTGACGACGTCCCGCTCTGGCAGGCCGTTCACCGCGCCGTGCTGGAGTTCAACACGTTCCCTGCGGACGCCTCCCCGCCGCACCGCGAGCGGATGCTGCTGATCCTGCGGACGCCGGCGCTCCAGGCGCACTCGGTGCTGCGCTACGGCCAGTGGCGCGACGTGATCGCCGAGTACGTCGCCGAGCGGACCGGCTGCGCGCCGACCGAGCTCCTGCCGCGCACCATCGGCCAGGTCAGCCTGGCGTTGGCGCTGGCGTCCTACGACACCTGGCTCGAGGACGACCAGGCGTCGCTGACCGAGGTGTTGGCCCGGTCGATGGACCACCTCCGCGGCTACCTGTCCGACTGAGCGGCCCCGGGCCGGGCACCTCTGCCGCGGACCACGGCAGGCAGCAGAGCCCGCACCGAGCGCCCCCGCCATGCCGAGGTCCACACACCCGCGCCGTAGGCGAGGTCGTCCAGGCGCCGCGCCAGCAGATGTCGGCACGGGTCGAGCGGAACGTCCGCGCGCTGTCGGGCACGCACCCCGTCGACGATCAGGCTGGCAACCAGCATCCGGCGGACCCGCCGCGAGCCCAGGCTCAGCGCGAGACTCAACGGCCAGCCGTGGCGGAGCATCAAGGCCGGCACCTGCTCCGCCGCGCTGAGCGCACCGCGCGCACTCAACGAGAGCGCCTGACGCCGGGCAGTGCCCGCCGGCCCGGGGAGCCGCCGGGCCGAACCGCGCCACCCCACCACCCAGGCCGCCGCCGCAAGCGGCACCGCACCACGCCGTTGCAGGGCCAGTGCCAGCAGGAGCGCCGCGGTCCACGGCGCGAGCACGGCCGGCGCGACCAGGTCGCCGTGTCGCTGCGCCAAGGCGGTCGCGCCCGTTCCGTAGTGGAAGCGCCGCTCCAGCCACGCACCCCAGCCCACCCGGTGCTCGTGGCGGACGACCGCGTCGGCGTCGTAGCGCACCACACCGCCCGCCGTGTGCAGGCGCCAGCAGAGATCGACGTCCTCGGCCACTCTCATCTGCGGATCGAAGCCGTCGCCGAGCAGGTCGGCAGCGGCCAGCCAGCAGGCACTCGGCACCCAGCCGACCGCGCTGCGCGGGGCCACCACGCCGGAGAACTGACCCATGTCGAGGGCCGACGCACCCTGCTCGTAGCGAGCGAGCCAGGACTCCCCGGAGCCGTCCAGGGCCGCGATCCTCGGCGCCACCACGGCCAGCGCCGGATCGGCGAAGTGTCGCAGCAGTCGATCCACCGCGGCGGCGTCGAGGACGACGTCCGAGTCGGCGAAGAGCACCAGCCTGGTCCGAGCCGCGCGCAGCCCGGCGTTGCGGGCGGCCGCCGGCCCCTGGTTGACCGGCAGCCGGAGCACCCGATGTCCGGGCCGGTCACCGACGACGTCGCGGATCGCAGCCGCCTCCGGTGGCGAGGAGCCGTCGTCCACGACGATCACCTCGGCGCAGCCGGAGGGCACCGACTCCAACAGCCTGCGCAAGGACGCGGCCCGGCCCCGGATCGGGATCACGACCGTGACCTCGCTCCGCTGCAGCTGGGCGACGGTCTCCAGGTCGAGCTCGGCGACCCCGGCACGCAGCAGCCGGGTGGCGAGCGCAGCGCTCGCGCCGTCGCGGACGGCGATCGCGTCGTCCACGAACAGCCGGCGAGCGGCGCTGGTGAGCCGGAACAAGCGGGCCGGGCTGCCGCCGATGAGCGTCTGCCCATCGAGCCAGCGCGCGGCCGGCACCAGCCGGACCACCGCACGGTCAGGGAGGGTGCTCATCCCACGAATCCGCCGTCGGCGGAGACCACCGATCCGTTGAGCGCGGCGCCCTCCGGCGAGCAGCAGAGGGCGATCACGGCTGCCTGCTCGGCGGGGTCGATCGCACGACGCAGCAGCTGGTGCGCGCTGAGCTCCTCGGTGTCCGGCAGGCCGTAAAGCTCGGCGGTGGCCCGCAGCATCGCCGTGTCGGTGGCACCGGGGGCGACCGCCACCGCGGTGACGCCGGTTCCGACCAGGTCTGCCGCCAGCCCACGGACGATGCCGATCACCGCATGCTTGCTGGCCGCGTAGGCAGCGAGCCCGAACATGCCCCGTTGGCCGGCGGCCGAGGCGATCGCGACGAAGCGTGCCCGGCTCGGGTCGGGGTTGGCCAGCAGGTGCGGAACCGTTGCGGCGGCCGTGTTCCAGACGCCACGTGCGTTCACCTCCCACTGCGCGGTCAGGTCCTCGGCAGGCGTCTGCCACAGCGGGCGCCCACCGCCGATCACGCCGGCCGCCGCCACCACCGCGTCCAGCGCCCCGAACTCCTCGACGGCGCGCGCCGCGGCCCGCTCCAGCGCCTGTTGGTCACGGACGTCGGCGACCACCGCGAGGACCTGGTCCGGATGGGCGGCGACCACGGCGTCGAGGTCGTCGGAGGTGGCCAGCGCACCGACCACACCCGGTGGCCTCTGCGTGCCCGCACAGGAGTCCAACGCCAGCACCCGATACCCCTGCGCGCAGAGCGCAGCCACGGTGGCGGCTCCGATCCCCCGTGCCGCGCCGGTCACCAACGCACTCCGCGGGGCGTTCACCGCGACTCCGCCGGCTCGCCGATGGCAGCGGGCGCCGTCAGGCAGCCGCGGGCGTCACCCTGCCCGCCGAGGACCCGGCGCGCGACGTCGGCGACCAGCTCCTGCCACAGCTCCCGGCCCGCCTCGGCGTCGGCGGTCCTCGGGTCGCCGAGCACGCCATTGGCCGAGACGCCGCGGACCCCGCTGCGGATCAGCTCCGCGAGGATCTCGCCGATCGGGCGCACGTCCCCTGCCTCGGCCAGCTCCACCGCGACCTTCTCGGGCGCCAGATGCAGGAGCAACGAGGTCTCGGTGTGGCCGGCGTGAGCGTCCGCATGACCGTTCGCGCAGGGAACCCAGGCAACGTCGTGCCCCTCGTCGCGCAGTTGCGTCACCGCCCGCGACAGGGCCATCACATTGCCGCCGTGGCCGTTGACGAAGACCACCGAGCCGGCCCAGAGCCGCAGCGAGCGGGCCAGCTCGATCAGCACCACGACCAGCGCCTCGGTGCCGATCGAGACGGTGCCGGCGAAGCCCTGATGCTCCCCCGATGCGCCGTACGGCAGGGCGGGAGCCAGCAGCACCGGTCCGCGACCTGCGTCGCGCCGGCCGAGGGCGATCAGCTCGGCAGCCGCGTGCGCGGCCCGGGCCGCCACCGAGGTGTCGGTGCTCAGCGGCAGGTGCGGGCCGTGCTGCTCCGTGGAGCCGATCGGCACCAGCACCAGGGCGTCCTCGGGCACCTGGGGCCAGGTCAGGTCGTCCAGGATCAGCACCGAGCGGTCCGTGCCGGGCATCGGTTCAGCCGACCAGGTGCCGGGCCGGGTCGGCGCCCAGAGCGCGGTCGAAGCCGGCCGGCACCAGCAGGTGCTCGGGGGTGAGCTCGGTCAGCGACGAGACGGCGAGTCCCCGCATCGCGGAGTCGATGCCGCCGTTGATCACGTCGATCACGTTCTCCACACCGGCCTGGCCGTTGGCGGCGAGGCCCCAGAGATAGGCGCGACCGATCAGCACCGCCTTGGCGCCGAGTGCCACCGCCTTGACCACGTCCGAGCCACGCCGCACGCCGCCGTCCATGACCACGTCGATCTGGCTGCCGACGGCCTCGGCGATCGGGCGGACCATCCGGATCGCGGCCGGGGTGCCGTCGATGTTGTTGCCGCCGTGGTTGGAGACCGAGATCCCGGCGACGCCGGCGTCGACCGCACGCAGCGCGTCGTCGATGCGGCAGACGCCCTTGAGCACGAACGGTGCACCGCCGCTGATCTGCGACCACGTCTCGCGCATCCACGCCACGTCCTCCCAGGTCGGCGCCGGGGTGGTCATCCACTCGTAGTAGGCACCGAAGAAGGTCGGCGCGGCACCACCGGGCGGGGCCAGGTTGGGCGCGGTGAGGTCGGGGATGTTGCGTGCCTTGAGGAACCGCATGCCCCAGCGCACCTTGGTGGCGACCTGCGGAGCCATCCGCACCATCGTCTTGAGGTCGACCTTCTCCGGGATCTCCGGGCTGCCCCAGTCGCGCCCCATCGAGAACGACCAGTCCAGGGTGGCGATCAGGCCCTTCGAGCCAGCCTCGTGGGCCCGCTGCATCCGCTGGATCATGGTGTCGCGGTCGCCGGTCCAGTACATCTGGAAGAAGGTGGTCGCGCCGGTGGCGACGACCTCCTCGACCGACTTGGAGGCGAAGTTCGACAGGCCCATGATGGTGCCGCGGGCCGCAGCAGCGCGGGCGACGGCGACCTCCCCGTCGGGGTGTACCGCCTGGACCCCGGTGGGGCTGATGATCACCGGCGAGTTGATCTGCTGGCCGAAGACCGTCGTGCTCTGGCTCCGCTCCGCAGTGGCGCCGACGACGTGCGGTGCCATGCCGAGCTCGGTGAAGGCAGCCTGGTTGTCGGCGATCGACTGACCGCGCTCGGAGCCTGCCACCAGCGCGCCGTAGACCGGCTTGGGCAACCGTCGACGGGCGCGCTCCTGAGCGACGGCGACGGACTCGAACCACGGGTTCTGCTTCCAGGGGTTCTCGATCTTCATCAGCAGCATGCCTTTCCGGTGCCGCCGGCACTGCAACCGCAGCCGCCGGGGAGGGTGTCGAGGGAGGCCGGATCGAAGCCGGCCAACGGGTTCTCCGCGCAGGCCGAGACCGGCGGCGCGGCAGGCAGCGAGAGCTCGTCGGGACGCCGGCTCAACGTCAGCATCACCGGCTGGTTGCGGGTGGGGTTGGCCTTTGAGTGGTCCTGGCTGGCGGCCGGGATCTCCCGGGGCCCGGCCAGCGCCTGCTCGCCATATCCCTGCACGCACTCGGGATCGGGCCCGTCGAGCGGTAGACCGGTGAAGAACTTCGCGGCCATGCAGCCGCCCCGGCAGGAGTCGAAGAACTGGCAGGAGGAGCACGCTCCGCCGGTCTGCGGCGAGCGCAGCTCGGTGAACAGTGCCGAGGTCTGCCAGACCCTCTGGAATCCGCCCTCGTCGAGCAGGTTGCCGGCCAGGAAGTTGTCGTGGATCGCGAACGGGCAGGCGTAGACGTCGCCGATCGGGTCGATCAGGCAGACCACCCGGCCCGCGCCGCACAGGTTGAGCCCCGGCAGGGACTCGCCGAACGCCGCCAGGTGGAAGAACGAGTCACCGGTCAGCACGTTCTCGCCGTGTGCCATCAGCCAGTCGTAGAGCTCACGCTGCTGGTGCGGCAATGGGTGCAGCTCGTCCCAGACGTCGGCGCCCCGGCCGCTCGGCCGCAGCCGGGTCAGTCGCAGAGTGGCACCGAAGCGGTCGGCCAGTGCCTTGAACTCGTCGAGCTGCCCGATGTTCTGCCGGGTGCAGACCACCGAGATCTTGGCGTCCTTGAACCCGGCGTCCTGCAGGTTCGCCAGCGCCCGCAGCGCGGTGTCGTAGGAGCCGGGCCCCCGCACGTAGTCGTTGACCTCGGCGGTCGCGCCGTCCAGGGAGATCTGCACGTCCACATAGCCGTTGCAGGCGGGCGAGGCCAGGAACGCAGCACGCTCGGCGTCGAGCCGCACGCCGTTGGTGGAGAACTTGACGCCCACCTGGTGGTTGACGGCGTACTCCAGCAGGTGCCAGAAGTCCGGGCGGATGGTGGGCTCGCCGCCGCCGATGTTCACGTAGAAGACCTGCATCCGCTGCAGCTCGTCGATCACCGCCTCGCACTGCTCCGTGCTGAGCTCGCGCGGGTCGCGGCGACCGCTGCTGGACAGGCAGTGCGCGCACTCCAGGTTGCAGGCGTAGGTGAGCTCCCAGGTCAGGCAGATCGGGGCGTCGAGACCGAGCTCGAACTGCTCGATCAGGGTGCCGCCGAGCGGTCGCGCCGGGGCGGCCTCGCGATTCTGCAGGGTCGTCATCAGGCTGCTCCTTCTCGGGGACGGATCATGTCGGCCTGGGCCAACGAGTCGAGGGCGGCGGCGTAGGCCGCCCACTGGGGCTCCGGCACTCCTGCCTCCAGCAGGGCGGAGCGCACGTCATCGCACTCCGCCAGCGCCGTCACCACCCGCACCAGCTCGGGGCGGCGCAGGAAGGTGAGACGACGATTGCCGAAGTGGTACGCCAACGCGCCGAACGGCTCGGGCCGAAGGGCCACCGCGGGCGAGAGCTGCCATGCCTGGTCGAGCATCGGAGCCCCCGCAGATCAGTAGACGCCGCACATGCCGTCGATCGAGACTTCCTCGATCAGCATGTCTGCGGTGATCTGCTCGTCGGCACCGTCGATCGGGTCGATCTGGGTGTTCATGGGCAACCTCCTGGTGTCGGGGTGGCGTGCGCCACACCCAGGAGGTTAATGGCACTCGTTGCCATAAATCCAGGGGTTCGCGAATAAAACTTACGTCAGTAGGCCCCGCGGCTCAGGACGACCGCTCGGATCGTCTTGAGCATGATCAGGATGTCGCCCACCAGCGACCAGTTGTCCACGTAGTAGAGGTCCATCCGGACCGCCTCGTCGAAGGGCAGGTCGCTGCGCCCGGAGACCTGCCACAGACCGGTCAGGCCAGGACGGACCAGGAGCCGTCGATGCATGTGCGCCGGGTAGACCTCGACCTCGGCCGGCAGCGGCGGGCGCGGCCCGACCACGCTCATCTCACCGCGGATCACGTTGAACAGCTGCGGAAGCTCGTCGATCGAGAACCGGCGCAGCCACTTCCCCACCCGGGTCACCCGGGGGTCGTCCTTCATCTTGAACAGCACGCCGTCGGTGTCGCTGTGCGCCGCCAGCTCGGCCAGCCGCTGGTCGGCGTCGACCGCCATCGAGCGGAACTTCCACATCGCGAACCGGACGCCGTCGCGACCGCTGCGCTCCTGGCGATAGAAGACCGGGCCCCGGTCGTCCGCCTTGATCGCCAGCGCAGCCAGCAGCATCACCGGCGCAGCAGCCAGCAGCATCGCTGAGGCGACCAGCAGGTCGAAGCTCCGCTTGAGCAGGCCCTGGGCCCGGCTCACCTGCGGCTTGTCGACGTAGACCAGCGGCATCCCGCCGACCTGGCGCATGTGGATCCGCGGGCCGGCGATGTCCAGCAGCGCGGGAGCCACGACGAGGTTCACCTGGTGCCCCTCCAGCGCCCAGCCGATGTCCCGCAACGCGGCGGCCGACTCGTGTCCGCCACCGGCCACCAGCACGGTGTCGGCGCCGGTCGCCTCACAGGCGGCCACCAGCCGGTCCGTGCCGCCGAAGACCCGCACGCCGTGCACATCGGCCGGCAGCGCGGCGCCCCCGGACGCCGCGCTGCCCGGCAGGCAGGCACCGACCAGGGTGTACCCGGTCCAGTGCAGTCGATCGAAGTTCGCCTGGATCTCGCCGAGCGCGGCCGGACTGCCGACGGCGACCACCCGCTCCTGCAGGTATCCCCGCGAGCGCAGCAGGTGCAGCACCTTGCGCACCAGGTACCGACCGGTCAGCAGCATCGCGGTGCCGCCGGCGAAGCAGACGATGAAGTAGCCGCGCGACAGGTAGCTCTGGGTGAGGAAAGCGAGCGTGCCACCCGCCCCGGCCGCGATGCCCGAGGCCATCGCCACCACCCGGAACTCCTCCAGCCCGCCGCCCAGGTTGCGCCGGGCATAGGCCCCGAAGCCGACCAGGCAGCAGAACCAGGCCACGAAGAGCCACGGGGTGATGCCGTTGTTGATCGAGAAGACCAGGGTCTCCTGGGACGGCGCGATCATGCCGTCGAGCCAGGCCCGCATCGAGACCGCGATGAAGGAGGTGAAGGCGAGCAGGGCGGCGTCCACCGCCGCGATCACGACGACCAGGCGCCACATCCGCCGTGCGAGCGAACCGGTCGGCAGGACCGGTGCCGACGCCGGGGCCAGCTCACGCCGGGCGGCCGGTACCGCGGGCGCGCCGGAGCCGATCGCAACCTCACGCATCAACTCGCTCATGGCTATCCCCGACTCAACGGATCGCGCGGTACGCCGTCAACAGCGCCCCACGTGCTGACACCGGGTCAACGAGCCAACGAACCTGAGGTCACACCGCCAGCGCGAGTTCTGCGTGAATTCGCTCGGGCCGGTCTGGACCGGAGCGCGCTCAGCGCGGCGCGACCGCCAGCAGCTCGCGCGCCTGGGCCGCGGTGATCGGGCTCCGCTGGGCGAGTGCGGCCATCGCCGCCGCCCGCTCGACCAGCTGGGCGTTGCGCTCCACCGGGACGCCCCGCGCCAGGGTCAGCACGTCCTCCATGCCGACCCGCAGATGCCCGCCCATCGCCAGCGCGCCGAGCGCGACCGGCAGCGTGCTGCGACCGATCCCGGTGGCCGACCAGCTGGTCACCTCTGCCGGCAGCGCCGCGACGGCGGCGACCATGGTGGGCAGGTCCCCCGGCATGCCCCCGGGCACCCCCATCACCAGGTCGACGTGGACCCGGCCTCCGTAGGGCAGCCCGTGCTCGCGCAGCAGCCGGCCCAGGGCATGCACCTGACCGAGGTCGAAGAGCTCGAACTCGGGCACCACCCGGCGCTCCTGACTCAGCTGGTAGAGGTCGACGACGAACGGCCACGGGTTCGCGAAGACGTCGTCGCCGAAGTTGGTGGTGCCCATGGTCAGCGAGCAGGAGTCCGGCCCCGCCTCCAACACCCGCAGCCGCGCGTCGAAGCCGTCATGCACCGAGCCACCGGTGGAGAGCTGCACGACGAGCCCACAGCCCTCACGCAGCGCCGCGACGGTCTCCGTGAGCCGAGCGACCTCCAAGGTGGGCAGGTGCTCGTCGTCGCGCACATGCACGTGGATCATCGCGGCACCGGCAGCCTCGCACTCCTGCGCGGTGGCGACCAGCTCCTTGAGCGTCGTCGGCAGGGCCGGGCAGGCCTGCTTGCTGGTCTCCGCGCCGGTGGGCGCGACCGTGATCATCACCTGCTGTGCACTGACCTTCTCCATACCCGGCATCGTGACAGAATCACGCGTCCTTCCGACAGCCCCGAGCGAAAGATTTTCCCGATGCGTGCCGTAGTTCAGCGAGTAATCGAGGCTTCAGTGACAGTTGACGGGAAGATTGTCGGCAAGATCGGCGAGCCCGGCCTGCTCGTCCTGCTCGGCGTCACCCACCACGACGACGCCCGGGACGTGACCTGGCTGGCGCGCAAGGTCCGCGAGCTGCGGATCATGCGCGAGGAGCGGTCCGCCGGCGACCTGGGCGCCCCGATCCTGGTGGTCAGCCAGTTCACCCTCTACGCCGACGCCCGCAAGGGCCGGCGCCCGACCTGGAAGGCGGCCGCGCCCGGCGCCGTCAGCGAACCGCTCTACGACGCCTTCTGCGCCGAGCTCGAGCGCGCCGGATCCCCTGTGCAGCGTGGGATCTTCGGGGCCGACATGGCCGTGGCCTCGATCAACGACGGACCGATCACCCTGATCCTGGATTCGCCTGCTCGCGATTGATGCCAAAGGGCGGCGGCGCAGTAACCCGAGCCTCTACGCTTCGTTGACTGCGCGTCGCCAGTTTCCCCATTGATCACTAAGGCTTGGTGTGGACCTCAAGGATCTCCTGCACGTTCTCGGGCGCCGTTGGAAGACGATCGTCTCCCTCTTCCTGCTGGCCGTCATCGCCTCCGGCGTCTACTCCTTCCTGGCGACGCCGCAATACGAGTCGAAGGCCCGGATCTTCATCTCGACCGACGTCGACGATCCGACCGAGGCGATCGCCGCCAACTTCATCTCGACCAGCCGGGTGACCTCCTACGCCGACCTGGCGACCAACTACGAGATCATGCAGCTGGTGATCGACGAGCTGAACCTCGACCGCTCCCCCAACGAGCTGGCCGACCAGATCAAGGCCGAGGTCGAGCCGCTGACGGTGATCATCAACATCACCGTGACCGATCCCGACCCCGCGGTCGCGCAGCAGATCGCTCGGGTGCACTCCGAGGCGATGACCGACTACATCGGCAAGATCGACGCCCCCAAGGGCGCGGTCACCCCGATCCGGGCCACCGTGGCGGACGCCGCCTCCTACGACCCGGATCCGGTCGCCCCGCGCACTGTGCTGAACGTGATCATCGCCGGCATCATCGGCCTGATCGTGGGCATCGGCATCGCCCTGCTCCGCGAGGTCATCGACAACACCGTCAAGACCGCCGAGCACGTCGACAAGTACAGCGGCGGCGCCGGCGTGATCGCGCACCTCGCGCACGACCCGGAGATGGCCAAGCACCCGCTGTTCACCGACCTGTCGGGCTACGCGCCGCGGGCCGAGGCGTTCCGGGTGCTGCGCACCAACCTGCAGTTCCTCGACCTCGACAACCAGCCGCGCTCGTTCGTGATCACCAGCGCGATCCCCGGCGAGGGCAAGACCTCCACCTCGACCAACCTGGCGATCGCGCTCGCCCAGGCCGGCCAGCGCGTGCTGCTGGTCGACGGCGACCTGCGCCGCCCCCGGATCGCCGACATCCTCGGCCTGGAGGCCTCGGTGGGCATGACCACGGTCCTGGTCGGCAAGTCCACCCTGGCCGAGAGCATCCAGGTGCACCAGGCCAGCGGCGTCTCCTTCCTGGCCGGCGGTCCGCTGCCGCCCAACCCCACCGAGGTCCTGCAGTCGCAGGCCACCCGCGACCTGATCGAGCGGCTGCGCACCATGTTCGACGTGGTGATCATCGACGCTCCCCCGCTGCTCCCCGTGGCGGACGCTGCGATCCTGGCCCGCGCAGCCGACGGCGCGATCATGGTGGTCCGCTACGGCAAGACCACCCGTGACCAGCTCGAGCAGGCCACCGGCCGCCTCCAGCAGGTCGACGCCCGGATGTTCGGGGTGGTGATCAACCGCGCTCCGCGCCGGGCCACCAGCCACTATTACTACTACTACGGAGACGGCGAGGAAGAGACGCTTCGCCCGGTCCGATGACCTGGGGCAAGTCGCTGGCGACCTACCTCGTCGGCGTCGTCCTGCTGGCCGGCCTGCTGCTGGCCGCGCGGGACTCGCTGATCCTCGGCGCGGTCGCCGCGGCGGTGGCGCTGAGCTTCGCGATCTGCGTCCAACTAGGCCCGGAGCGGGCCGGCACCCTGTTCGTCACCATCGCCCTGTTCTGCGGGCCGATGGGCGGCGCGACGCCGCTGCCCGGCGCCACCTTCGTGACCTTCGCCGACATCTTCTTGGTGGTCGGCTTCGGGCTGCTGGCGCCTGGCTTCTTCGTGCACCGCTTCCAGCTCCCCCCGCTCTACCTGGCCGGCGTCACCCTGGCCGTGGTGATGGGGATCGTGGCGACCCTGAACGCCGAGGACCCGTTCGTCAGCGCCAACCTCTTCGCCCGCTTCCTCGCCTCCGTGGTGATCCTGCCGATCGCCTTCCTGCTCTGGGCGCCCTCGATCCAGGTCACCGTCAACCTGGCCCGGGCCTATGCGCTGGGCACCGTCTTCAGCACCGGCTGGGGTCTGGTCGAGGGCACCGCCGCCGACACCGGTCGCTACATCGGCCTGACCGAGCACCCGAACGCCTTCGGCCTCACCGGCGTGCTCGCCGCGGCGCTGATCCCCTTCATCGTCAGCCACACCAAGCCGTCGTGGCAGTGGCTGTGGTGGGGCGTGGGAGCCATCCACCTCTTCGCGATCTGGATCAGCGGCTCGCGCGCCTCGCTGCTGGTGATCATCGCGCTGATCGCGCTCTATGTGGCCGTCGAGCGCTCGACCAAGGCCGTCGGCTGGCTGATGGCCGCCGCACTGCTGGTCCTGCCCTTCGCCGAGCGCCTGCTGACCCGCAGCGACAACGCCCTGGGCCGGTTGCTCGGCGGCGGCAGCGCGAGCAACTCCGACATCGAGCGCGAGCAGGCGCTGGACAAGGGCATCAAGGCCTTCTTCGAGCATCCCCTGCTGGGCAACGGCTTCGAGGACGCCCTGCACGCGCACAACGTCTACCTGCAGATCGCCGTCTGCATCGGCGTCTTCGGCCTGGTGGGCTGGGTGCTGATCCTGCTCGCCACCTGCCTGCCGCTGGTCTCCCTGCCGCGTCCGCTGCACCGGATCGGCTACCCCGCCATCGGCTACGCGATGACGGCGCTGCTGACCTCGCTGATCTGGGACCGCTACATCTGGCTGGTGCTGGTGCTCGCCCTGGTGGTCTCGGCCAACCCGGAGGCCCGCAGCCGCGCCGCGGAGCCGGATCCGGAGAACGACGAACGCCCCCGGCTCCAAGGAGCCGGAGGCGTTCGCAAGCGTTGACCGCCCGGATCAGATGCTGATCAGGACCTCGGCCACCGAGCCGGTGGCGGCAACGACCTTCTTGTCCACGACGTCGGCCTTGGGGGCCAGCGTGCGCAGGGTCCACTCGCCGTCACCGGCGAAGAAGCGGAAGTGACCGGTCGCCGAGGTGGGCACCTCGGCGGTGAACTCGCCGGTCTTGTCGAGCAGGCGCACGTAGGCGTTGCCGACCGGCTCGCCGTCCCGCACGACCTGACCCTGGACCACGGCTTCCTTGGCCACGTTCACACCGTCGAGCGGCAGACCGCCCTCAGTTGCACCGCACATGCTCAGGCCTCCCCGGGCTCGTCGCCCAGAACGACCGGCACGCCGACCAGCGAGCCGTACTCGGTCCAGGAGCCGTCGTAGTTCTTCACGTTCTTCTTGCCCAGCAGCTCCTGCAGGACGAACCAGGTGATCGAGGAGCGCTCACCGATGCGGCACAGCGCGATGGTGTCCTTGTCCTCGTCGAAGCCGACCTCGGCGTACAGCGCCTCGAGCTCCTCGTTGGACTTGAAGGTGCCGTCGTCGTTGGCGTTCTTGCTCCACGGCACGTTCACCGAGGTGGGGATGTGACCGGCGCGCTGAGCCTGCTCCTGCGGGAGGTGGGCCGGGGCGAGCAGGCGACCGGCGAACTCGTCGGGGCTGCGCACGTCGACCAGGTTCTGGGTGCCGATGGCGGCCACGACGTCGTCGCGGAAGGCGCGGATCGACTGGTCCTGCTCGGTCGCCACGTAGGTGGTGGCCGGGCGGGTCGGGACCTCGGAGACCAGCTCGCGGGCGTCGAGCTCCCACTTCTTGCGGCCACCGTCGAGCAGCTTCACGTTCTTGTGGCCGTAGAGCTTGAAGTACCAGTACGCGTAGGCGGCGAACCAGTTGTTGTTGCCGCCGTAGAGGACGACGAGGTCATCGTTGGCGACGCCACGCTCGGAGAGCAGTGCCTCGAACTGGGCCTTGTTCACGAAGTCGCGGATGACCTGGTCCTGCAGGTCGGTGGTCCAGTCGAGCTTGATCGCACCACGGATGTGGCTGCGGTCGTAGGACGCGGTGTCCTCGTCGACCTCGATCACCACGACGCCGTCAGTCTCCAGGTTGTCCTCGACCCACTGGGCGGTGACGAGTACGTTCTCGCGGCTCATTTCTCTCTCTTTCGCATGGATTGGAAAAGCTTGGTGGTGGTTGTCCGGCGATTCAGCGGGCCGGGGCCGGAGCCCGCGCGGCGAAGCGCTTGCCCAGCAGGTACATCTCGCAGCCCAGGCAGAAGCCGATGACCGCGTTGAGCAGTGCTGCCGCCAGCGCGAAGCCGACAGCGATGGCGCCGAGCGTCTCCAGGCCGGCCAGGTAGCCGACCAGGGCGACGACGGCGAAGGCCAGACCCACGCTCTGCGCGAACCGCGGCGGGGCCGGGTCCTCGAGCTCCACGGGCGGAGCCAGCCGTGGGCGGACCACACGGCGGTAGAGCCAGCCGAGCGGGGTGCGCCCCAGTCCGAGCAGCGCGCCGCTCGCGAAGAGGAGCGCCTGGACCGCCAGCAAGGCGACGCCGGCCGGGTGCGGAGCGGTCAGCAGCACCACGGCGAGGACCACGGAGGTCACGCCTGCCGCGAACCGCGGGCCGCGAGGGTCGATGCCCTGCTGCTCACTCATCTCTGCTCCTTCGATGTCCTGGGTGGTGCTCAGCTCCTCGCGGGGCGAGGCATGCGGACACCCGGGACCGATGGGCGGAGATGGTCAGGCCGACATGAGCCACCGACAGGGCAGCCACGCGGGCACCGACCAAATGAGGGGTGTCCGATCAGGACATTCGACACAGCGCCGAGCGCACGCGGCAGTGGTCCACTGCGCGGCGCTTGGTCAACATGGTCGAGAACATGGCAGAAACTCTAGAGGGCGCCCCCAGCGAACACGAACTCGGATCTCACATGTTGGGCAGCGAGTTCGCATCCTGAGATCAGCAGGTCAAGCCGCCGTCGACGATGAGCACCTGCCCCGTGATGTAGGTGTTGGCGGGGTCGGAAAGAAAGAGCACCGCTCGCGCAACATCCTCCGGCTCCCCCAGGCGGCCGACCGGGGTGCGCCGGGTGATCTGACCCAGCTGGCCGTCGTCGAGCCCGTGACTCATCTCGGTGCGCAGGTAGCCGGGCGCCACGCTGTTCACCATGATCCCCCGCGAGCCCAGCTCGCGCGCGAGCGCGCGCGTGAAGGAGTCGAGAGCGCCCTTGGTCGCGCCGTACACCGAGAGGCCGCGGTAGCCGGAGAGCCCGACCACCGAGGAGATGTTGACGATCGCGCCGGAGCGGCGGGCGAGCATCACCCGGCTGGCCGCGCGAGCCACATAGACGCTGCCCTTGAGGTTGAGGTCGACCACCCGATCGATCGCGTCGTCGCCGAAGAGGCCGATCACGCCCTCGGGCGCGACCCCGGCGTTGTTGACCAGCACGTCGATCCGTCCGCGGCGGGCGGCGGCCTGCTTGACGAAGGCGTCCGCCTCGGCCGAGACCGAGACGTCGGCTGCGGTGAACGCGAACCTGTCGCCGAACTCCCGCTCCCACTCGGCCACCCGCTCGGTGCGCGAGCGCGAGCACGTCTCGACCACGTAGCCCGCCGCCAGGAAGGCATCGACCAGGCCCGCGCCCAGTCCCTTGCTGCCTCCGGTGATCAGAGCCACCCGCGCCTCGGTTCCTGCGCTCACGCCTCCACCCTTCTGATGGTCTTCGATCCGACTGTCTTGATCTGCTCGACGAACTGCAGGCTCCGCGGCTGCCAGGCACGCGGCAGGTCCGCCACCGCATCACGCACCGCGGCACGCAGCTCGTCGGGGACGACGCCCTGCTCGGCGACGATCTCGGCCGCCACGATGGCGCCGGTCAGCTTGTTGGCCCGGCCGTAGACGCGCACCATCGCCACGCCGGCCACGGCGGCGATCCGCTCCTCCACGGGCAGCGGGTGCACCTTCACACCGCCCACGTTGATCACCTCGGAGTCACGCCCCCGGAAGTGCACCCGCTCGCCGACGACCTCGACGAGGTCGCCGGTCGGACGCCAGCCGTCGGCGTCCGCGGAGAAGGGCGCCAGGGTCGCCTGTCCGGCGTACTCCACCATGCCGGCACTGCCACGGACCCACAGCTCGCCGTCCCGGATCTCCAACCGGCCCTCGGGCCGCTGCGGGCTGCGCAGCAGCGCTGCGTCGAAGCCCGGCCGGCCGTCGTTGACGGCCAGCACGGAGCCCACCTCGGTGGAGGCGTAGACGTGGGTGATCCTGGCGGCGGGGAACCAGTCGCGCAGAGCCAGCAGCAGCGCCTCGGAGGCCGCCTCGCCGCCCAGGGTGATCTGGCGCAGCGGAGGCATCGTGGCGCCACGGCCCCGGGCCTCGGCCAACAGGAAGCGCCAGTAGGTCGGCGTCGCGCTGACCGCGTCGACGCCCAGCTCGGTGATCGCCCGCAGGCCATCGCGCGGCTGGCGCGGGAACGGAGCGACCAGTGTGGACCCGGAGGCCAGCACGTGCAGCACCACCTGGAGCCCGGCGAACTGGTGCAGGCCGTAGGCGAGCAGCCAACGCCACTCCGGCGTCGGGGCCACCTCCTCGAGTCGCCCGGCGAGCACCCGCCAGTCGTGGCGGGCAGCCTTGGGCTGACCGGTGCTGCCGGTGGTCAGGATCAGCAGCTGCTGGACGGCGGCGCCGGGGTGGCCGTGGTCCGTCGGCACCCCGCTGGTCAGCGCCTCGGGATCGATCAGCTCGCCGACCAGATCACTGCGCCGGGTGATCACCTGATCATGCCCGTTCGCCTGCGCCTGCACGGCGAACTCGTCAGGGTCGAGATCCGGCAGGTACTGGCACGCCTCGACCCCGGCGCTCGCGGCGCCGGCGAGCAGGGCGATCACCAGGCGGGCATCGGGCTCGACGATCGCCACCCGGCTCAGCCCACGCTCGATCAGTGCCGCGGCGACCGACCTGGCCTCGGCGGCGAGCTCGCCGTACGTCGCCTCGCCCAGGTCGGTGACCACGGCCACCCGGTCCGGGGCGACGGCGGCCGTGCGTGCGAGCAGGTCGATCATGCGGTGCGGGCGCCCTCGTAGAACGCGAGCACGTCCGCCACCGTCTCCGGCATGGTCGCGCCGACCGAGAACGGGTCGGTGCCGTAGGCGTCCTCCAGCATCGCGGAGAGCTCGGCCGCCTCCAGCGAGTCCAGCTCCAGGCCATCGGCCCACAGGCTGGTCTGGGCGGAGAGGTCGTCGCGGGACTTGCTGGCGCGGGTGAGGAACTCACCGATCAGGGCGAGGATGCTCTCGGGCGTCGTGGTCACGTCGTTCCTACTTTCGTGTGCAGGCTTGCGGTGCAGGGGCGGTGCAGGTTCAGCGGGTGGCGGCGATGATGCCGTAGCCCAGGGTCCGGTCGTTCCAGAAGCGTTCGAGGATCTCGGTGGCCTCCACGAACTCCTCCAGGCTGTCGACGCCGATCAGCGCGATCACCTCGTCGCGGTGGATGCGGGCGTTCTCCCGCCAGGCGGCGAAGGTGCCGAGCGTCTCGGCGCTGATGTCGGTGGCGTCGGTGACCGTCATCCCCAGATCGGTGAGGGAGGCGGCATAGTCGGTGAGCGGCTCCATGTGCGCATCGCCGAAGGCTGCCCGCAGCACGCCGAACTCGCGACGCCGCTCGCGTACCTCCAGGAACGGGATCTCGCGACGCCGGATGATGTCGCAGAGCACCAGGCGGCCACCGGGACGCAGCACCCGTGCGCACTCGCTCAGCAAGGCGCGCCGGTCGCGCATCAGGTGCGAGGACTCCAACACCCAGACCACGTCGAAGGAGGCGTCCGGGAAGCCGTTGTCGGTGCCGTCGCGCTGCTCGAAGTCGACGTCGAAGCGGTGCCGGCGCGCGGCCAGCTCCCGGCCCGCGGCGACCCCCGTCTCGCTGGTGGTGATCCCGACCAGCTCGACCTCGAACCGCTCGGCGAGGTCGCAGGCCTGGCGTCCGGTGCCGCAGCCGACGTCGAGCACCCGCTCCCCCGCCTGGAAGCCGGCCCGCCGGATCATCTCCTCGGTCAGCGCAGCGGTGGCGGCGGCGAGCGGCGTCGAGGCGTCGGCAAAGAAGCCGTAGTGGAACTCCGCTCCCATCAACAGCTCCCACGCCTCGTGGATGCGGTCGTAGTGCTGCGCTGGCTCGGTGTTGTTCACCGGCTGGACCCCCTGAACGGAACTGGTCATCGCTCGACCTCTCGGCTCGTCTCGTGCTCGCGTGTGCCCACCATGCTCACCCGGTCCGCTGGCTCTGAGCCGCGCGCCACGACTCGATCTCGGCGGCGACCTGGTGTTGCAGGCCCTCCCGATGGAAGTACTTCAAGGTGGGCGGAAGGTCCCGCACCGCCTCGGCCGGGTTGCCCCGGTAGAAGGTGTGCTCGGCGGTCAGCTTGGTGGTGATCACCGAGCCGGCCGAGATGATCGAGCGGTCCGGCACCTGCATGCCGGAGAGGATGGTGCACCCCGACATCACCGCGCAGTGCTCGCCGAGGCGGACCGGGCCGGTGACGAACCGGTCCTGCACCAGGTTCAGGCTGTGGGTGAGGATCTGCGAGCGGAACCCCGCCAGCACCGCGTAGTCGGCGAACTCGACCAGGTCGGAGCAGTCGATGTCGTGGGCGTTGGTGATCATCGAGAATCGCCCCATCACCAACGCCGGACGCCGGTTCGGCGAGTGGGTGAAGATCCCCGAGGTGCCCGCGATGCCGGTGATCGAGTTGCGGGTCGCGATCGCGGCGCCCTCCGCCAGATGCACCTCGTCGAGGTCCTTGATCACGTTCCACGGACCGATGCTCGCGCTCGGCCCCATGGTCAGCCGGCCGACCCGGATCAGGCTCCTGCCCAGATGTGCGGTGGGATGGATCTCCCAGCCCAGCAGGCGATGGGCGACCAGCCGCTTGAGCGACTGGGGCAGCAGCACCAGCAGGATCTGCAGGGCCGACTTCACACGGTCACCTCGTCGGGCTGTCGCACCACGCCGCCGCGGACGGCGTCGCCGGAGGTGCGCGGCCGCACGACCAGGTCGCCGAGACGCCCGGTGACCCGGGTCAGGATCCGCTCGAACTGGTCGGCACAGCCGGCCAGGGCGAACTCGCGCTCGGCCAGCTGCCGCGACAGCGCACCGATCTTGGCCGCGTGGTCGGCGTCCGCCAGCACGGAGGCGACCCACTCGGCAGCCTCGTCGAGCGCGGACTCCTCCGGCGCGACGACGCAGCCGGAGGCCTGGTCGATCAGGTGTGCGGCGAGGTTCTCGCCCGGCATCATCCCGAGCACCGGGCGCCCGGCGCAGAGATAGGAGAGGGTCTTGGACGGGACCGAGAAGGCACCCGCGTCCTTCTCCAGCAGGACCAGCAGCACGTCACCCGCGCCGAGCACCTCGCTGAGCCGCTCGTAGGGCTGGAACTCCAGCAGGCGAAGCGGAACGCCGAGCCGATCCGCCTCGCTGCGCAGCACCTCGCCGGCCGGTCCCTCGGTCACCACACAGAGCTGGACCGGAGTGCCCGCGGCGATCACCCGGGACGCCAGCGCGACCAGCAGCGCCGGGTTGTGCTTGAGACCGAGCGTGCCGGAGTAGAGCAGGGTCTGCACCCCCGCGGTGCCCTGTTCCTGTGCCCACCGGTTGTCGCGCTCGGTCGGCACCAGCTCGTCGAGCGGTGCCCAGTTCGGGATCACCGTCGCCTTCTCCTCGGTCCCCCAGCGACGGTGCACGTCGAGGAAGGAGTCCGCGATCACCACGGTGTGCCGGGCCCGTCGCGTGCACCAGCGCTCGCCGGCCGCGATCACCGCCGCCACCAGGACGAACGCCCGCGACAGCTGCCGGCCGGCGAAGGAGCGGACCGCCACGGACTGGACGTCCTGCTGCCAGTGCACCCACGGCACCCGCGCCACCATCAGGAAGGTCGCGAAGACGACCAGCATCGGGATCGGCACGTTGCCGACCAGCACGACGTCGGGCCGCAGGCGCCGGGTCTGCCGGGCCAGCTGGACGCCGTAGCGCAGCTCCTGGACCAGCCGGGAGCCGAAGGAGAGCTTGTCGATGACCTCGCCCACGCCGACCGGCGAGAAGCGCAGCGCCTCACCGGGCTTCGCCTGCAGATGACCCTTGCCGGACACGTGCGCCTCGCACCACGAGTGCGTGACGTCGTGCCCACGCTGGGAGAGCTCGCGGCTGAGCTCGACCTGGAAGGGGTGTCCGGAGTAGTCGTGGACCAGGATCTTCATGGTGCTCAGCCGATCGACCGCTTGACCTCGTCGTAGACCCAGGCATAGGTCTTCGCGAGGCCGTCGGCCAACGAGATCGAGGGGGCCCAGCCGTAGGTGTCGAGGATCTGGGTGTTGTCGGAGTTGCGGCCGCGCACGCCCTGCGGCGCATCCAGCAGGTATTCGCGCTCACAGGAGATCCCGGCGATCTCCTCGACGATCGAGTAGAGCTGGTTGATGCTGACCAGCTCGTCGCTGCCCAGGTTGACCGGGGCGTTGGAGTCGCCGCGCAGGATCATCTGGCTGCCTTGGACGCAGTCGTCGATGTACATGAAGCTGCGGGTCTGCTCGCCGTCGCCCCAGATGTCGACCTTGTGGTCGCCGGTCAGCACCGCGGTGGCCACCTTGCGGCAGACCGCTGCCGGCGCCTTCTCCCGGCCGCCGGTCCAGGTCCCGTTGGGGCCGTAGACGTTGTGGTAGCGGGCGATCCGGGTGGTCAGCCCGAAGTCCTCCTCGAAGTGGCGGCACATCCGCTCGGTGAAGAGCTTCTCCCAGCCGTAGCCGTCCTCCGGCATGGCCGGGTAGGCATCCGCCTCACGCAGCGCGGTGATGTCGGTGTCGGTCTGCTTGTCGGCGGCGTAGACGCAGGCGCTCGAAGAGTAGAAGTAGCGCTCGACCTCGGCCTGGCGCGCGGCCTGCAGCATGTGGGTGCTGGTCAGCACCGTCAGCATGCAGAGCGCCTTGTTGTTCTCGATGAAGCCCATCCCGCCCATGTCGGCGGCGAGCATGTAGACCTCGCGAGCACCATCGGTCTGCGCGACCGCGTTCTCCAGCAGGGACAGGTCCGCGACCACGTTCTGCGCCTCGGGGTGCACCTGGTACCACTGCGACGTCGGCTTGACGTCGACCGCGCGCACACTCTTGCCCTGGCGCAGCAGGTCGGCGACCAGATGCCCGCCGATGAAGCCGCCACCACCAGCGACCAGAACGTCGACACCCACGGCATACCTCCAGATCGGGAACGGAGCACCGGTGCAGACGGCGCCTCACGGGAGGACAAACGACCGATCGCGCACAGAGTCACGACCCAGGCGTGCCGGAGATCACGACCGGCTATGCTCACCAGGCTTGAAGGGGCGGCAACCGGCTGCTGGGAGCGAGGAGCAGAGCACGTGAAGCGCGCGTTCATCACCGGGATCACCGGTCAAGACGGCTCGTATTTGACCGAACTCCTGCTGGGCAAGGGCTACGAGGTACATGGTCTAGTCCGGCGGTCCTCGACCCTCAACCGGAGCCGGATCGACCACCTGCACCAGGACCCGAACCTGCACCTGCACTACGGCGACCTCACCGACGGCGTCAGCCTGGTCAACCTGGTCCGTGCGATCGAGCCGCACGAGGTCTACAACCTCGGTGCGCAGAGCCACGTCAAGGTCTCCTTCGAGATGCCCGAGTACACCGCCTCGACCGACGCCGTCGGCACCCTGCGGCTGCTGGAGGCGATCCGCGCGGCCGACCTGGACTGCCGCTTCTACCAGGCCTCGACCTCGGAGATGTTCGGCGCCACGCCTCCGCCGCAGAGCGAGAGCACCGCGTTCTACCCGCGCTCGCCCTACGGCGCCGCCAAGCTCTACTCGCACTGGGTGACGGTGAACTACCGCGAGGCCTACGGCCTGTACGCGGTCTCCGGGATCCTCTTCAACCACGAGTCGCCGCGCCGCGGCGAGAGCTTCGTGACCCGCAAGATCACCCTCGGCGTGGCCGCGATCAAGCACGGCGTCACCGACAAGCTGGTGCTCGGCAACCTCGACGCCGTCCGCGACTGGGGCTATGCGCCCGAGTACGTGGAGGGGATGTGGCGGATGCTCCAGCACGACGAGCCGCAGGACTACGTGCTGGCCACCGGCACCGGCGCCACCGTGCGCGAGTTCTGCGCGGCGGCGTTCGCGCACGCCGGCCTGGACTGGAAGGAGCACGTCACCTACGACCAGCAGTACGAGCGGCCGACCGAGGTGGACGCCCTGATCGGCGACGCCTCGCGGGCCCGCGACGTGCTCGGCTGGGAGGCGAAGGTGCACGCCCCGGAGCTGGCCCGGATCATGGTCGACGCCGACCTCGAGCAACTCGGTCGTCTGCTCGGCCGGTGACCACGCACCTGATCACCGGCGTCACCGGCCAGGACGGCATCCTGCTGGCGCGCCACCTGCTCGCCCGCGGGGAGCGCGTGGTCGGCACGGTCCGCCGCGGCAGCCCCCAGCGGGCCGCGATGGCGCCCTACCTCGACGGCGTCCAGGTACGCGAGCACGAGCTCACCGACCCGGCCGGCTTCGCAGCACTGCTCGATGCGGTGCGTCCCGAGCGGATCTACAACCTCGCCGCGCACACCTCGGTCGGCTCGAGCTGGGCGGACCCCGAGGGCACCCGGGCACTGAACCGCGACGCGGTGCTGGCCCAGCTGGACGCGCTGCTCGACTACCGGGCGCGCAGCGGCATCGAGCCGCGCTACTTCCAGGCCGCCTCCGCCGAGGAGCACGGGCACGCCACCGACAGCCCGTACGCCCAGGCCAAGATCGCCGCCACTGCCGCAGTCGGTGCGGCCCGCGAGGAGCACGGCCTGTTCGCCTGCGTCGGCGTCCTGCATCCGCATGAGAGTCCCCTGCGCCGGGCCGGGTTCGTGGTCCGCAAGATCACCCGGGGCGCGGCCGAGATCGCCACCGGCGCAGCCCACAGCCTCACGCTGGGCAACCTGGAGGTGACCCGCGACTGGGCCGCCGCCGCCGACCACGTGCAGGCGATGGCATTGATGCTCGCCGCCGCCGAGCCGGTGGACCTGGTGCTGGCGAGCGGCGTGCTGCACACCCTGCGCGACGTGCTGGCGTTGGCGTTCGAGGCCGCCGGCCTCGGCGAGCCGGAGGGCTACCTGGCCCACGACGCCTCCCTGGTCCGGCCCAGTGACACCTCGGTCCTGGCCGCCTCGCCCAGCGACCTCGCTCGCGCCGAACAGGTCCTCGGGTGGCGCGCCACAACCCCGTTGTCACAGGTGATCGCCGAGATGGTCAAGGCCGACGTAGCGCGCCTGGAGACAGGGCTCGCAGAGTCCCCCGCCTACCTCCCGAACTTGCGCTTGTAGCGCCCGAACTTGCGCTTGTTCACCCCCGAACCTGCGCTAGTTCACCCCCGAACCTGCGCTAGTTCGGGATCAGCCGCGGTTGCCGACCGCCTCGACGCCGAAGTCAGAACGCAGGCCGGTGCCGGCGAAGAGCCGCTGGAAGAACGCGCCCTGGCTCGACCAGTAGGTGAAGATCTCGACGTCGAAGTGCTCGGCGAGCAGGGTACGGATGGCTTCTTCGTCGCAGCCCTCGCGGACCACGTGGTACTCGACCAGATCCGACTCCGCCGTCTCGTCGTAGACCCCGCGCAGACGACGCACGCGCGTCGCGATCCCTCGGCGATAGTCCCCCTGCACCAGGCGCCAGGCGAAGTAGCTGCCCCGGCTGGCCAGGTGCGAGACCTTGCTCCGACGCGGGTAGAAGAGCGGGTCCTGGACGGAGAAGAAGGCGCCGCCCTCGCTGATCCGCGGCTGCAGGCGACGCAGGAAGTCCAGGTAGTCGGGGATGTGGTGGATCACGCTGATCATCACCACCAGATCCCAGCTCCCGGTGCCCGACAGGACGCCGTCACCGACCTCGTCGTAGAGCACCTCGACCCGCTCGTCGCCGGCGAACGCCTGCCGCAGATGCTCGGCGCTCGCCTGGCTGGCCTCGGTCACCGTGACCCGTGCGCCGGCGTCCACCAGGGTCTGGGTGAAGGTGCCGTGACCAGCGCCGATCTCCAGCACCCGGCAGGCACCGGTGCGCGCGATCGCCGCCCGGACGAGACGCTGCAGGCGCCCTTCGATGTCGCCACGCAACGCCGCATGCCGCAGGTGCGGCGAGCCCTTCACGTAGTCGTGACCAACCCCGTGCGCGTCGTCCTGCGCCTTCAGCACCTGCCGCTCGTCACTCACGCGCGACAGTGTGGCACCACCGCGCCCGACCCTGCTCGATAAACGCCACAACAGTTCCGAATTCTCCGCACCCGGCACCGGCGCGCATCGCTACACTCCCCGCCATGAAGGTGCTCGTCGAAGCCCTGGCCGCGGAGTTCGGCGGCATCCGGACCTATGTCGAGCACCTGCTCGCAGCATGGGAGAGCGCCTTCCCCGACGACGATCTGACCGTCCTGGTGCCTCAGGGCAGCGACCTGCACATAGCGGGCCACCGCCGGCGCGAGCTGGCGATCCCGGGCCCCGACATCGTCGCCCGGCCGCTGGCGCACACCGCGGCGATCCGCCGTCTGGTCGCCGAGTCGGACGCCGACGCGGTGCTGGCCACCTTGCCCAACACCAGCCTGCGCCACCCCGGTGTGCCGTTGACGGTGGTGGTGCACGACCTGCGCCATGAGATCCGCCCCGAGCAGTTCTCCCGCGGCCGTCGTCTGGTCCGCGCCCTCGCCTACCGGCGGGCCTACGCCCTGGCCGACCACATCGTCTCGGTCTCCCAGCGCAGCCTGGACGATCTGCACCGGCTGCATCCGGGCCTACGGGCGACGCCGAGCACCGTGGTCCATCACGGCGCCGACCATGTCGGGGCCGCCGCCGGCGAGCGCACCGGTCCGGCGGTGGCCTTCGCCCACCACACCAACAAGAATCCGCGCCTGGTCCTCCAGGCGTGGTCCCTCGCCCAGCGGCGCGGCATCGCCCTGCCGGAGCTGATCCTCGTCGGCACCGGCAGCGAGCGCCAAGCCCTCACCGAGGAGGCGCAGCGCCTGGGCATCGCGGATCGGGTGACGATGGCGCCCTACCTCGACGACGCCGCCTTCGGCGCGGTGCTGGCCGAGTCGGCGGCAGTGGTCTTCCCGTCGTCGTTCGAGGGGTTCGGACTTCCTGTCCTGGAAGGGATGCTGATCGGATCACCCGTGGTGATCGGCCCGGAGCCCGCCACCCAGGAGGTCGCCGGGGGCTGGGCGTCGGTCGCCGCCGTCTGGACCGCCGAGGCGCTGCTCGACGCCGTCGTCGCGGGCTGCGCCTTCGACGACGATCATCTGGCCGCTGCCCGGGCCCATGCCGCGACCTTCACCTGGCAGCGCACCGCGGAGCAGACCCGGGCCGCCCTGCGCTGAGCAGGACGGGCCGGGCCACGAGGCTCAGTGCCAGATGCCCTGGTTGCGGACCAGCTTCGCCTTGAGCTTCGAGGAGACGCCGGGCAGCCGCTTCTTGAGCCGGCCGTACTCCTCGGGCAGCACCAGGCGGACGCTCTTGACCGCGTCGCCGGCCAGCTCTTTGGCCTCCGTGCGCCACGCGCCCCGGCGCCAGGACGCCCAGGCCTCGGCCTCCTCGGGCAGGAACGGCACCGGCAGCGTCGCGTCCTCGTCCATGCTCAGCCGGTAGGCGCGGCGCAGCTGCCGGCTCAGCGGCTTGCCCGCCGTGTCCGCGGCATAGGCGTAGCGCGGGGCCTTGGCCAGCTCTGCCTCGTAGCGCATCACGATCTCGGCGTACTCACGGCAGAGTCCGTCCAGCGTCCGCGACTGCTCCCGCAGGTGCGAGGTCGAGCCGATCAGCCGGGTCGAGAGCTCCTCGGGGTGCGCGGTGTCGAAGGCGTGGAAGTGGAAGAGCCGGAGCCGGTCCTTGGTGCTGGAGACGTAGAGCCCGTCCTCGTCGAGCGCGATCGGTCGCTCGTGCAGGTTCGCGACGCTCACGTTGTAGCCGGCGTGCTGCCAGGCTCCGGCGTGGAAGAGGACGGCGCCGATGTCGACCCACTTCTGGTCGACGAAGAGACCCGACAGCGGGTCCCAGAGGCACTCGCGCTCCAGGTGGCCCCACCACCAGTCCAGGAATCCGATGGCGCGCCGGTCGACGGCACAGAAGCCGAGGTTGAAGACCCCGACGTTGAGCAGATGGCCCTCCTGCAGCATCGCCTCGGGGTCGGTGACCGGCTCCAGGAAGTGCGGCGTCAGCAGGATGCCGCCCTCGGTGGCGGCCAGGTCGATCGGCAGCTCCACCATCGGCGCGGTCAGATAGGTGTCCGGGTCCAGGTAGGCCGCAGCGGGGCTCTCCTCCAGCAACCCCTTGAGCAGCAACGGCTTGACGGCGGTCGCGAACTCGACGAGGTCGTAGATGGTCGCCAGCTTGAGCAGGTCACGCTCGGGGAGGCCGAGCACGTCGGTGCCGACCACCCGGACGCCGTCCAGTGGCGGGACCTGGGGCAGCTGCGCGGAGGAGTGGGCGTCGGTGACCAGGATGGTCAGCGAGAAGTCGCCTTCGTGCCGCCGCAGGCTCTCGGCGAGTGCCAAGGCCTTCGGCAGATAGTTGGTGGAAAGAATCGTGCAGTAGGCGATGTCCGTCATCTTCGATCCTTACGCAGGGGCAGGTGCGTCATCCGATGCAATGCGTGCGAAGAGTACCCAGCAAAACCCTCCCCACGCTGGTTTCTTCGCTGCTAGCCTCGGCGCCGTGCCAACCAATGAAGCGGCGATGACCGCGGCGCGAGACCTGTACTTGGACCTGATCAAGCGCAGTCTCACGGGCGCCCTGGCTGAAGACAACGACACGGTGCTGGGTGGGGCGCGTAGCCGAGGAACCGGCTCCGTCCTGAAGCGGGCGGGACACACCGCCGGCAGCCTGGCATCCCGGTTCAACCTGGAGATCGCCTACAAACGCCCCTACGACGCTCAGCGCCGTGAGAACGGCCTGGACTGGCCCTCGCGTGCCGAGTCGATGATCGGTCTGCGCCGGATGGACAACATCCAGCATTGCGTGGAGACCGTGATCGCCGACGACGTCCCGGGCGACCTGATCGAGACCGGCGTCTGGCGTGGCGGCGCGTGCATCTTCATGCGCTCGATCCTCAAGGCGCACGGCGTCACCGACCGCAAGGTCTGGGTCGCCGACTCCTTCGAGGGCCTGCCCAAGCCGAACGCCGCCGTCTACGCCGCCGACGCCGGCGACACCCACCACCTGTGGGACGGCCTCGCCGTCGGCGTGCAGCAGGTGCGCCACAACTTCGAGCGCTACGGCCTGCTCGACGACCAGGTCGAGTTCCTGGTCGGCTGGTTCAAGGACACCCTTCCGGTGGCGCCCTTGGACAAGCTCGCCGTGGCCCGCCTCGACGGCGACATGTACGAGTCGACGATCCAGGCGATCGAGGTGCTCTACCCGAAGCTGTCCTCCGGTGGCTTCCTGATCATCGACGACTTCGGCAGCCACGCCTCCCAGGCCGGCCAGGCGATCCACGACTACCGCGCCCAGCACGGCATCACCGACGAGATCATCCCGATCGACGACTTCGGCGCCTACTGGCGAAAGTCCTAACCCAGCGGATAGTCCCTGACGTTTTCGTGGTTTGCGGTCCGTTTTGTCCACGAAAACGTCAGGGACTATCCCGTTGAGGCGAGTTGGTGTCGGAGTCATCCACCGTTTCGGGCGAGGGCTTCGGCGATGTGCTCGGCCTCGGTGCGGCGGGGCTCGGGCGTGGCCGGCGGCAGGACGTCGGGACGCCGGGCGAGCAGGTCGCGCGCGTAGGCGATGAAGGCGTCGATGTCCTGGCTGGCCAGGTACGGGACCGCCTTCTCCACCTCGGCTCGCGGCCAGTCCCACCACCGGATCTCCAGCAGGGCAGCGATCTGCTCCTCGCTGAACCGGTAGCGGATCACCTTCGCCGGGTTGCCGCCCACGACGGCGTAGTCGGGCACGTCACGGGTGATCACCGAGCCGGCGCCGATGATCGCGCCGTGGCCGATCCGCACGCCGCTGATCACGTGCGAGCCCGGGCAGAGCCAGACGTCCGAGCCGATGAAGGTATCGCCTGTCGGCGTGGGGAATCCGTCCTCGCCGGCGCCCTCCATCCCCCACAGGATCCGGTGCGGGTACGTGGTCACCGCGTCGATCTTGTGCTTGCCGCCGAGGTAGACCATCGCCTCGGACGACAGCGAGGAGTAGTCGCCCAGGGTCAGCTTCGTGTCGTCATGGATGAAGCTCTTGATCATCGGCACCTGGTAGGCGCGGGTGTTCGGACCCACGGTGACCCGTCCGGCCTTCTCCATCCGCTTGAACTCGGCGATGTGCGCGCCGATCGCCTCGTCGCGGATCCGCCGCAACAGGTAGTAGACGAACCGCAGGAACGAACGCACCACTAGTGGTCTCCCATCGATGAGGTCATGGCAGGCTCGCCCCGGTCGGGTCGCGCCTCGGTCAGGTCGTCAGGAACCGCCTCCAGGGGCGGGGCAGGGGCGAAGCGGCGCATGTGCGCGAGGTAGACCAGCCACCACACGACGGCCACCACCACCTGCAGGCAGGCCAATGCCCACCAGGCGCCCAGGGCACCGTTCACGCTGACGCCGACGATCACCGCCGCCAGCATCGCCGTCGTGGAGACGACGTCGATCACCATGGTCACCCGGATCGCACGCCGTCCCATCAGGGCCGAGCGGACGCCGGTGATCATGCCCAGCGCCACCAGGTGCAGGGCGGCCGGCCAGAAGAGGGTCCGGGCACCGGCCCAGGTGTCGCCGAGGATCAGCTCGCCGACGCCGTCCGGCAGGGCCAACAACACCGCGCCGTTGGCAGCCGCGATCACGCCCATCAGCACGGTGCCGCGCCGCGCCTGGCGCCGGACCAGCTCACGATCGTCGGGCGCGGCCGCGACCTCGGCGACGCCGGCGGCCATGAACGCGGCCTGCACCATGGTGAAGAGTCCGGTCAGCAGCAGCACCCCGCGCACCGCGCCGAGGTCGGCAGCGCCGGCGATCCCGGCGATCGCGATCGTGGTCGCCAGGGCCGAGCCCTGGGTCGCGGCGAAGGAGAGCATGTAGCGCCAGGAGAAGGTCCAGGTGCTGCGCAGCCAGCGCACCGACGGCACCGCGAGGTGGGTGCGGTGGTGGACCAGCGTGAGCAGCCCGGCCACGGCACCCGATCCGGACCAGACCAGCACCAGCGGGACCAGGCCGGCATCGGCCCACCACACCCAGGCCGCGCCGATGACCAGCAGCAGCACGCGGAGCAGGTCGAGCGCGAGCGCACGCTCGGGCTCGTGCCGCGCGAAACCGAGGAACCGGCCGTAGTCCTGGAGGGTGAGTCCCGGCATCAGCGCGCCGAGGATCAGCAGGGAGAGTCCGACCTCGGCATGCCACGCCCAGGTGGCGGCGCCGGCAAGCGCGAGCACCACGCCGACGAAGGCGGCCAATGCGACCGCCGCACTGAGCATCGGCCCCGGCCCGGCGAGGGCGTCGTCGTGGTGCAGCAGGGTCGGCTCCCCCACCCAGGCCCGGATCACGCCCTGCGCGGCGACGAAGCAGATGAAGATCAGGCCGAAGAGCCCGAACGAGGCGACGTCGAGCAGCTGCGCCGCGATCAGGGTGACCAGCAGGCTGGAGGCGGCCGAGACCGCCTGATCGGTGGCGACCACCGACAGCCGTCGTCCCGCTGCCGACCTACCCACGCGGTGCCACCTCCCGGCCCTGGCGCGACACCCCGACGGCGTCCCTGCTCTGAACCAACGACGTCGGCGGGCCGTCGCTACGGGCTTTGCCGAACTCCTTGCGGAGCGCGCGCAGGCCGCCCTAGGGTCTGGGGCTGTGCCTCCCGCCCCCTTCGAACCCACGCCCACGCTGGCCCGGCTCTACCCCGAGGCCACGGTCGGCGGGTTCAGCCGCTACGACGGCTTCGTGGAGTTCTACACCCGCGTGAACGCCTTGCTGCACGACGATTCCCGGGTCCTGGACTTCGGAGCCGGCCGCGGGCAGTGGGCCCACGAGCCGCTGCCCGAGGCCTCGCGCCGGCTGCGCGCGTTCCACGAGCGGGTCGCGCAGGTGGACGGCGTCGACGTCGACGAGGTGGTCACCACCAACCCGACCCTGGCCGAGGCGAAGGTGTTGGCCCCGGGCGAGCCGTTGCCCTGGGCCGACGCCACCTACGACCTGGTGCTCGCCGACTACGTGCTGGAGCACATCAGCGAGCCGGACGCCCCCGGAGTGGCCGCCGAGATCATGCGGGTGCTGAAGCCCGGCGGCTGGCTCGCCGCGCGGACGCCGAACAAGTGGGGCCTGATCGGCCTCGGTGCCCGTGCGGTGCCCAATCACCTGCACACGAAGGTGTTGTCGCGCCTCCAGCCTGGGCGCAAGGCGATGGACGTCTTCCCCGTGGAGTACCACATGAACACCCGCCGCGAGCTGCGCAGCCTCTTCGCACCGCCGCACCGGGTCGTCGTCTACGGGCACGCCTCGGAGCCCACGTACTTCGGCTCCTCGGTGCCCGCCTGGCGCGCGGCACAGCTGTTGGACCGGCTGACGCCACCGGCCCTGGCGCCCACGCTGATGGTCTTCGTCCAGCGCGGCTGAGGCCTCAGACCACGTCGGCGAGCGCCGCCAGCACGTGGGCCTTGGTGGGTGCGCCCACCGCACGCGTGTGCTCGGAGCCGGCGGCGTCGAGCACGATCGTGGTCGGCGTCCGGACGATGCCGAGCTGCCGGACCAGCTCCAGGTGGTGCTCGGCGTCGACCTCGATGTGCGCCACGCCGGGGACCAGCGTGGTCACCTCGTCAAGGATCCGGCGGGTGCTGCGGCACGGGGCACAGAACGCGGTGGAGAACTGCACGAGGGTGGCCCGGTCGCCGAGCTGCGCCTCGAAGGGCGTGTCCGCCAGCAGGCTCGGTGCCGGCTGGACGGCCGCCTCCACCTCAGCCGGAGCGGTGGTGCGCACCGCGCTGCGGGGGCGGAACCTGCCGTCGGTGAGCACCCGCCACGCCCCGAAGAGGGCGACGACGGCAAGGGTCACCACCAGCACGATGAGTCCAGTCACGCAGACACAACCGTGCTCGCCGGACGGGCATTCCCACCAGGCTCAGCGCCCCGGCACCACCATCGGCGTGCCGGTGACCGGATCGGGCACCACGATCGACTCCATCGCGAAGACCTCCGCGACCAGCTCCGCGGTGACCACCTCGGCCGGCGTCCCCGACGCCACGATCCGCCCGGCACGCAGGGCGACCACGTGGTCGGCGAAGCGGCACGCCTGGTTCAGGTCGTGCAGCACCGCGACCACGGTGCGGCCCTGGTCGACCAGCCGTCGCAGCAGCCGGAGCAGCTCGTACTGGTGGGCGATGTCCAAGAACGTGGTCGGCTCGTCGAGCAGCAGGTAAGGCGTCTGCTGGGCCAGGACCATCGCGATCCAGACCCGCTGGCGCTGCCCGCCCGAGAGGTCGGAGACCGCACGGTCGGCGAGGTCGGCGACCCCGGCGTCGGCCATCGCGGTGGCGACCGCCTCGGCGTCGCCCGACGACCAGGTGCCGAGCAGCGACTGGTGCGGGTAGCGTCCGCGACGCACCAGCGCCTCGACCCTGATCCCCTCCGGCGCGGTGGCCGACTGGGGCAGGAACCCGAGCACCCGCGCCAGATCGCGCGCCTTCCAGCCGGACAGCGCCCGGCCGTCGAGCAGCACCTCGCCGGCGCGCGGCTCCAGCAGTCGGACCAGCGCCCGCAGCAGCGTCGACTTGCCGCACGCGTTGGCGCCGACCACCGCAGTGAACGCACCGTCGGGGATCGTCAGGTCCAGCCCCTCCACGACGGCACGGTCCTGATAGCCGAGGGTGAGTCCGCGGGCCTCGAGCCGCGTCATCAGCGAACCTCCTTGAAGAGCAACCACAACAGATAGAGTCCGCCGACGGCGGTGGTGACCACGCCGACCGGCAACGCCACCGGGGCGAAGATCCCTTGCGCCACCAGGTCGGAGCCACACAGCAGCAGGGCGCCGGTGAGCGCTGCCGGAAGCAGCGGGACCCCGGCCGCGCCGACCAGCCGCCGGCCGATCTGGGGCGCCGCCAGCGCGATGAAGACGATCGGACCGGCCACCGCGGTGACGGTCGCGGTCAGCATCACGCCGATCGCGACCAGGACCAGCTGCACCGGCCGCATCGCGACCCCGGTGCTGCGCGCGAGGTCGTCGCCGAAGGCGAGCTGGTGCATCGGCCGGGCGATGAGGGCGACGGCCGCCAACAGCACCACGATCAACGTCACCGGGGTGTCGATGTCGACCCAGTCCAGCCCGGCCAGCGAGCCCGCGTTCCAGAAGGTCGCCGCGATCGCCACGTCGAGCTCCGCGCGCAGCACCAGCCAGGAGTTCACCGCGGCCAGGACCGCGCCCACCGCGATCCCGATCACGATCAGGCGCAGGCCGGAGAAGCTCCGGCCCCAGGCGAGCAGCTGGATCAGCGCGGCCGCGGCGAGTCCGCCGGCCAGGGCGCCCGCCATCACCGCGCCCTCGCCGGTCGCGCCGATCACGGTCAGCGTCACCAGCACACCGGTGTAGGCACCGGCGTCGAGCCCGATCACGTCGGGCGAGCCGAGCGGGTTGCGGGTCAGGTTCTGGAAGATCGCGCCGGCCACCCCGAGCCCGGCGCCGAAGACCACCGCGGCGAGCACCCGCGGCATCCGCCACTGGGTCACCGAGATCTGGATCGGCCCTCCCCCGAAGAGGGCCGACCAGACGTCTGCGGGGTGGTCCCATCCGTTGCCGAAGCAGAGCGCAGCGAAGGCGCTGCAGAGCACCAGCACCGTCAGCAGCGCGGCGACCACCAGCAACCGGCGCTCGACGAGGAGTCGCCGTCCGGGCGCCACCGGCAGGGCGAGCGTCCTCACAGCTCACTCACCCCGTAGCGGCGCACGACCCAGATCAGCACCGGGCCTCCGATCACGGCCGTGATCACCGCGACCGGCATGTCGCCGGTCGGCAGCACCACCCGCGCCAGGATGTCGGAGACCAGCAGCAGAGTCGGCCCGAGCAGCGCGGAGAGTCCGACCAGCCAGCCGACGGAGGCCGGCACCACCTGCCGCACCAGGTGCGGCACGATCAGGCCCACGAAGACGATCGGCCCGGCCACTGCCGTGGCGACGGCGGCCAACGCCGTCGCGGTGACGGCGGTGGCGATCCGGGTGCGCGCCACCGGCACCCCCAGCCCGCTGGCGACGTCGTCGCCCAGGCTGAGCGCCGAGAGCGGTCGCACCAACAGGGCCGCGGCCACCAGCGCGACCAGCAGCACCACCGACGGCAGCAGCAATGCGGTCTGCTCACGTCCGGCCAGCGAGCCGACCGACCAGTACCGGTGCGCGTCCAGCGCACTGGTGCTGCGGATCCGGATCGCCAGGCTCCAGCCCATCAGGACGGCGCTGAGCGCGGTCCCGGCGAGCACCAGCCGCAGCGGGTCGCCGCGGCCGACAGTCAGCACCACCAGCGCCGCCGCCGTCGCACCGACCAACGCCGCGACCAGCACCAGCGTCTGTCCGGGGCTGAGCACCATGCTGACCAGGACCACCGCGAACGAGGCACCGGCGCTGACGCCGAGCAGTCCCGGCTCGGCCAGGGCGTTGCGGGTCAGCACCTGGATCAGCGCTCCGGAGACGGCGAGCGCCGCGCCGACCAGGATGGCCAGCCAGGTCCGTGGCACCCGTACCGTGCGCACCGCGAGGTGCGCGGAGTCGGTCGGGTCGGGATCGACCAGCGCCGTCCACGCCTGGACCGGCGAGACGTCGCCCTTGCCGACCAACAGGCTGATCGCGGCACAGACCAGCAGCAGCGCCACCCCGGCGCCGAGCACCACGGCGCCCCGCAGGCCGGTGCTCCGCTCCTCCTCCAGCGTCGCAGCCATCACTCGTCGAGGTCGGCGACGCCGCGCTTCCAGTAGCCGGTGACCAGGGCGTCGTAGCCGCGCTCCTTGGCGAAGCGGCGCACCGCCTTGAGGTCGGTGGCCTCGCCGGCGGCGAAGACGAAGACGTCCTCGGCCGCGACGTCGTCGAGCTCGAGCGCCTCGAGGGCGGCACCGAGCCGACTGCCCTCGGCCCGGGAGTGCCACTGCACCGCCACGCCGTCGCGCGCTGCGAGCGGGTAGCCGGCCTCCTCGGCGTGGTCGGTCTCCACGATCACGTCGACGTGCACGCCGCGCTCGACCAGCCAGTCGCCCTCCTCCAGCCACCGCGCGACGGCGGGGAGACCGGTCGGGTCGGCGACCATCACGTAGTGGCGGTAGGTGTCGGGGAAGGCGATCGAGCCGGGCGGCCCGGCGACCACGGCCTCGTCGCCGACCTCGACGTCGTTGGCCCAGGCGGAGGCGAACCCACCCTCGTGGAGGACGAAGTCGAGGTCGATCTCGCCGGCCTCGGTGTCGACGCGGCGCAGCGTGTACTTGCGGGCCGGAGCGTAGGGCTTGATCCAGTCGAGGGAGAGCTCGGCGTTCTGCACCGGATCGTTGCGGGTGCCGTCGGGGAAGGCGAAGAGCACCTTGACGTGGTCGTCGGCCTGGTGGCTGATCATCCGCCGCAGCTCGTCGCCGGCGATGGTGATCCGCAGCATGTGCGGCGTGACCAGCTCGCGACGGGTGACCACGCCCCGGTTGATGCCGACGGGGTAGGGAACCCTCCTCGTCCCGCGGCCGCCGGCCCGGTGGGCGGCGACCTTGGGACCGGGGTTGCTGCGATCGGTCACGCGAGGTCCTCGGCGAACGCCTTCGCGAACGCCTTGTCGATCTCGTCGAGGGTGGTCATCGCGGTGGCGTAGGTGGCCGCCTCGGTGAACTTGAACGGCACCGTGAGGCCGCCCTTGGCGGCCGGCAGGTTCTGGAAGAGCGGCGAGTCGAGCACGTACTGCACGGCGGCCGACGGCTTGCCGGAGTCCTCGACGGAGTAGGAGATCACGTCGGCTTCGCCCAGGCTGGCCGGGAGCTCCTCGATCGCCGGGTACTCGGAGACGTCGCTGCTGCCGCCCTCGGCCTTCTTCACCTCGCCGTAGTAGGTGACGCCGATGTCGGTGGCGATGTTCGTGCCCCAGGAGCCCGCGAACTCACGCTGGAAGTTTCCGGCCGACACGTCGCCGTAGCCACCGACGTGGCCGAAGGAGACGCCGTCGAGGACGTCGGCGTACTTCTCGGTGAGCTCGGCGGCCTTGGCCTCGTAGGCGGCCTTGTTCTCCTCCAGGGTGGCGCTCACGCCGGCGGCATCGGCCTGCTTGGCGTTGAGCTCCTTCCACTTGTCCGGGCGGGAGGGGCCGAGCTGGACGACGGGCGCGATCTGCTCGAGCCGGTCGAGGTTGAGGTCGACCACGGCGGGCTGCGGGACGCCGATGATGATCAGGTCCGGCTTGAGCTCGGCGATCGCGTCGTAGTTCGTGGAGGCGGCGCTCTCGCCGGCGACCTTGTCCAGCTCCTCATAGCTGGCCCGGTCCTCGTCGGTCATCAGGTTGAGGCCGCGCGACCACTCCGAGATCCCGACCAGCGGTGCGTCCACCTCGAGCAGGGCCGGCACCGCGTACCCGGTGGCGATGATCCGCTCGGGGCTGCTCGGGATGGTGACCTCCTCCGTCGTGTCGTCGACGACGACCCGGGTCTCGCCGCTCTGGGCGTCGGCCTTGTCGTCGTCATCGGCCCAGCAGCCGCTCAGCGTGGTGGCCAGGACGAGGGCGGTCGAACCGACGAGGGCACGACGAAGTACAGGTGAGAAGCGCATGGAAGTAAGGTAAGCCTTGCCAACACCAATCAAGTGTCGCGAGGGGGACAGAAGATGTCGGTGACAGGGCACACTGCCAGCGAGGTCGGCGAGATCGCCGTCGAGGACCAGGGCTACGGCCTGGGCGAGCCCGACGGCATGCTGGTGCTGCGCTACCCCACCGGCCGCGCGGTGCCCGACTTCCCCGAGTACCGCGACGACCTGGTCCACCAGGTCTTCCACTCCCCCAACGGCGCGCTCAGCATCCGGCGTGGAGCCAGCACCCACTTCGCGTCCGCCGACCAGTGCATCTGGGTGCGTCGCGGGGTCGTCGCCGAGCTGAGCGGCTTCGACATGCAGACCGTGATCCGGGTCTGCGTGCGGCGCGCACCGGACGAGCTCACCGCCCACGGCGCCGCCGTCCTCGACCTCGACGCGGACCTGGCCGCGCTGCTCGACCGGGTGTCGCGCCCAGGTCTGGGGCAGCAGGAGGGACTGGCCGCCCGCAGCCAGATCCTGCACCGCCTTGCCGGCGTCGCCGAGCGCGACGGCACCACGCTGACCCACGCCACCTCCCCCAGCGGCCCGGCCCGCGAGGTGGCCCGCGCGATCCTGCACGACCCAGCCGACAGCACCGACCTGGCCACCTGGGCGAGCAGGATGCACGTGAGCACCAAGACGCTGCAGCGCAGCTTCCAGGTGAGCTTCGGCGCCTCCTTCAGCGACTGGCGCACGCGGACCCGGCTGCACGCCTCCCTGGCCCTGCTCCCGCACACCTCGGTGACCGAGGTCGCGCATCGGGTCGGCTACGGCAGCCCGTCTGCGTTCATCGCCGCCTTCACCAAGGAGTTCGGCACCAGCCCGAAGCGGCTGATCGCCCAACGACGCCTCGGCTGAGTAGCGCGGCTCATCGCATCTGAGCCGATCACGAAGGACGATGGAGTCATGGACACCACGCCCCCGGTCTCGCCGTTCCCCGCCTCGGACCGCCCGTCCCCGCCACCGCGCAAGGGTCGCTCGACCCGGTGGTGGGTGGCGATCAGCTTGGTGGCGCTCTCGCCGCTGCTGGCGATCGGCGGGTTCGCCGGCTGGCTGATGATCAGCGGGACCCCACTGATCGACGAGTGGCAGTGCTCCGACGGCGAGGCGCCCTATGTCTATCCCGAGGGCGGGAGCGCCTGCGCGAAGGAGGGATCGCAACTGCCCAAGGGAGCCTCCTGGGACCCCTTCGGCAACCGGCCGCTGTCCTGCCACGACCGGTGGGGCTGGGTCGAGGTGGAGCCGGTCCGGCCCGACCCGGACGACCCCCGCACCGACTGCGTGCGCAAGGGCGAGCCCATCCCCGAGGGGTGGCACGCAGTCGGCTGAGCGATGCTCAGGAGGTGAGGCCGGTCTCCACGAACGCGTCGTAGTTGGGCGCGATGGTGGCCGCCGGGCCGACCTTGTCGGCGACCGCGTCGAGCGTCTTCAGGCCCATGCCGGTGTTGATCACCACGGTCTCCAGCGAGGTGTCCAGCTGGCCGGTCTCGACGAGCTTCTTCAGCACGCCGACGGTGGTGCCACCGGCGGTCTCGGTGAAGATGCCCTCGGTACGGGCCAGCAGCAGGATGCCCTCGCGGACCTCGTCGTCGGTGATGTCCTCGACGGCGCCACCGGTCTCCCGGCAGATGTCGAGCACGTAGATGCCGTCGGCCGGGTTGCCGATCGCCAGCGACTTGGCGATGGTGTCCGGCTTGACCGGGCGGATCGCGTCGACGCCGGCCTTGTAGGCGACCGAGACCGGCGAGCAGCCGGTGGCCTGGGCACCGAAGATCTTGACCGGCTTGTCCTCGACCAGGCCGAGCTTGATCAGCTCCTGGAACGCCTTGTGCACCTTGGTCAGCTGCGAGCCCGAGGCGACCGGGATGACCACCTGGTCAGGCAGCCGCCAGCCGAGCTGCTCGGCGATCTCGTAGCCGAGGGTCTTGGAACCCTCGGCGTAGTACGGGCGGACGTTGACGTTCACGAACGCCCAGCCGTCCTCCTCGGCCGCGATCTCCTGGGCGAGCTTGTTGACGTCGTCGTAGTTGCCGTCGACGGCGACCAGCGAGTCGGTGTAGACCGCGGAGTTGACCTGCTTGGGCTTCTCCAGGTTGGAGGGGATGAAGACCACGGTCTTGATCCCGGCGCGCGCACCGGCCGCGGCGACGGCGTTGGCCAGGTTGCCGGTCGACGGGCAGGCGAAGACCTTCGCACCCAGTTCGCGCGCGGCGCTCAGGGCGCAGGCGACGACGCGGTCCTTGAAGGAGTTCGTCGGGTTGGTGGAGTCGTCCTTGACCCAGAGGTTGTCGATGCCGAGGGTGGCGCCGAGGTTGTGGGCCTTGAGCAGCCGGGTGAAGCCGGGCTCGGTGTTGGGGCTCTGCTCGATGTCCGCGGGCACCGGGAGCAGCGCCTTGTAGCGCCAGATGTTGGCCGGGCCGGCCTCGATCTCCTCGCGGGTGACGGTGGGGAACTCGTAGGCGATCTCGAGCGGTCCGAAGCACTCCGGACAGGCGTAGAAGGGCCCGAGGTCGAGACGGTGGCCGCATTCGCGACAGGAGAGGGCGACGGCGTTGCCGAACGCGCCCGCACGAAGACCGGTGTCGGTGGTTGCTGGTTCAGTGGTCACAGCGCTCATGAGTCCTCCTCCTCATCTTCCCTGGAGCGACTCTCGCGACCAGGACGGATTTAGCACCGTTTCCGCGACTGGATCACTGGTGCGATCCAGGGGTGTTCGCGGCGGTTGCCGGGACTTCTTCGGGCCGTATCCCTCAGTCCCTCTCGATGAGCTGCGACCACCATACGGCACCGTCTCAACATGCGTACACCCGGTCCGCGATCCGGACGAGCCGATCGGAACGCACCCGGCGCGCGTGGTCGCACACCGGGTCTGATTGGCTAGGACCATGGAGTTCGTCTCCCCCGAGGGCCCGCAGCGCTACGCCGCACTGGTGCGCGTCGCGGCGCGGAGCGTGGTCGGGCTGGACATGGACGGCACCCTGTCACCGATCGTGGACGACCCGGCCGAGGCCAGGATCCATGCCGAGGCACCCGACGTCCTCGCCGACCTCGCCCGCACCGTCGCCGCGGTGGCGGTGATCACCGGACGCCCGGCCCGCCAGGCGGTCGCGCTCGGCCGCTTCGACGCCGTCGGCGACGCCCTGGCCGCCGATCGCCGCACGCTGACGATCTTCGGCCAGTACGGCGCCGAGCGCTGGTCGTCGACCGATCGCCGGGTCCGCACCCCACGACCGCCCCACGGGCTGGCCGCGTTCCTGGCCCAGATCCCCGCCCTGCTGCGGGAGAGCGATGCGACCGACGCCTTCGTCGAGGAGAAGGGCCTGGGCGTGGCGCTGCACACCCGCCGGATGCCCGACTCGGCGGCGGCGATCGCCCGGCTCGCGGGCCCGGTCACCGCACTCGCCGAGCGGCATCAGCTCACCGTGGAGCCCGGGCGCAACGTGCTGGAGGTGCGGGCACCGGGCGTCGACAAGGGCGACGCGGTGCGGGCCTTCGCTCGCGAGTCGGCGGCCGAGGGATTCCTCTTCGCCGGAGACGACCTGGGCGACCTGGCCGCCTATGCGGCGGTCGCCGAGCTGCGCGAGGCGGGCCTGGCCACGCTGCTGGTCTGCTCGACGTCCACCGAGCAGAGCGCGCTGCGCGAGCTCAGTGACCTCTGTGTGCCCGGGCCCGACGGCGTGATCGCGTTCCTACGCCGGCTGGTCGCCGACGTGCGGGCCGCTCAGCTCGCGTAGTCGGGGGTCAGGATGACGGTGAGCCGGTCGAGCCGCATCGGCGCGACGGCCGGCTTGAGCCGCTTGACGCCGAGGTCCTTGCTCAGCAGCTTCGCGGCACGCTCCAGGCGCTCGGGGTAGTAGATCGTGGAGGCCGGGATGCTGCCGCGCCAGTTGTCGGAGCCGACGACCTTCCAGCCCGCGCCGTCGACCCTGCCGGCGACCCTGCCGGCCAGTCCGGCGATGTTGGAGTTGTTGTAGACCTCGACATAGACCTCGCCGCGCTTGACCGCAGGCTTGGCCTTCTTCTTCGGCGGCTGCGGCGTGGTGGTGGGCTCGGCCGTCGGCGTCGACGTCGGCTCCTGCGCCACGTTGACGGCGGCCGGGTTGTCGTCGTCCTTGGTCACCACGAAGGCGACCGCGGCCATCGCCACGGCGACAACGCTCAGCGCGACCACCGGCGAGGGCAGGGCTACGCCCGCCTCGTTGCGAGGCTTGGCTGCGATCCGGCGCACGCTCAGACCTCGAAGCCGAGGCGGCGGGCCGAGCGCTGACGCTGACGAGCGGCGCGCAGCCGGCGCAGCCGGCGGACCAGCAGCGGGTCGGCGGCGAGCGCCTCCGGCTTGTCGATCAGCGCATTGAGGACCTGGTAGTAGCGGGTCGAGGACATGTCGAAGCGCTCACGGATGGCCTGCTCCTTGGCTCCGGCGTACTTCCACCACTGGCGCTCGAACTCCAGGATGTCGGCGTCCCGCTCCGACACCGTGCCGTCGTTCGCCACCTGATTGGTGCTGACCGACTCTGCAGCGTCCATCCGGCTCGACCCCTTCGTGCTCCTCGACAGCCTCTGGCCACGGTCAGTCTACGCATGCGAACCACATCGATGTGATTCGCTGCTTCGGCGAGTCACGGTTCGGCTCCCCGTGCGAAGATGCCTCCGGGAGGGGAGCCCGACGTAGAAGACGAGGACCCTCATGCCCGACGCCACCGGCCGACTCCAGCAGATCAGCCGCTTCGACGACCTGACCGACGCCGAGATCGCCCTGATCGCCCGCGCCGGCACCGCCGTCAACGTGCCCGCCGACTGGTCGCTGATCTGGGAGAAGACCCCGGCCGACAAGGCCTACCTGATCCTCGACGGCGAGGTCTCGGTGCGCCGCGAGGGCGTCGAGATCGCCCGGCTCGGCCCCGGCGACACCGTCGGTGAGTCCGCGATCGTCGCGCACCGGCTGCGCAGCGCCAGCGTGGTGTCGCTGACCCCGCTGCAGGTGCTGCACTTCACCGCCGAGTCGGTCAACGACCTGTTGAAGGCCTCGCCCCGGTTCCGCGAGGCGCTCGAGCAGACCACCCGCGAACGACTTCCGTGAGGTCACCATCGACGACGATCTCTACTCCGCCCTGGTCCTGACCCTGCTCGGCCAGGAGCCGCACCTGAGCCGCAACCAGGTCAGCGAGCGCAGCGGCGTCAGCGGCGAGCGCTCCCGCGAGCTGTGGCAGTCGCTCGGCTTCCCGCCCGCCGCGGACGACGACACCCCCGTCTACGTGGACGCCGACGTCGAGGCGCTGCGTGCCCTGGAGACCCTGCTCCGTCTCGGCATGATCGACCAACGCGCCGAGATCGCCATCGCGCGGACGGTGGGGCGCACCTTCGCCCGGCTGGCGGAGTGGGAGGTGGCCGAGCTCGCCGACACGGTGTTGAAGGACGCTCCCGAGATCGACCTCGAGCTGCTGCGCGCGGTGGCCGACGACCTGCTGCCGGTGATGGAGCAGCTGCACAGCCACATCTGGCGTCGTCATCTCGCCAGCGCGGCCGGTCGGCTGCTGGTGCGCGGCAGCGCCGACGAGAGCGTCGCGCTTACCGTCGGCTTCGTCGACGTCGTCGGCTACACCCGCCGGATCCGCTCGATGACCACCGACGAGCTGGAGCAGATGGTCGAGGTCTTCGAGGCCTCGACCACGGCAGCCGTGGTCGAGGGGGGCGGCCGGGTGATCAAGACCATCGGCGACGAGGTGCTCTTCGTCTGCGACCAGCCCGACGCCGCGGCGCGGGTCGCGTTGGCGCTGGCCGAGCGGCACGACGCGGACGAGCTCTTCCCGCAGGTCCGGGTCGGCCTCGGGCACGGCGAGGTGCTGGAGCGCTACGGCGACGTCTTCGGCGAGCCGGTGAACATGGCCGCCCGGCTCACCTCGCTGGCACGGCCGGGGCGGGTGCTGATCAACCGCCCGCTGGCCGACGTGGTGGACCGCGAGCAGTTCCGGGTCCGCCGCTGGCGGGTGGTGCCGGTGAAGGGCTACACGCGTCTCGAGGCCTGGTCACTGAGACGGCCACGGATGTCGACCGCGGACGCGGACCGCTAGGGTCGAAGCGTGCCAGGCCACGCGAACCTCGTGATCGTTGCCAACCGCCTGCCTGTGGACCAGGTCCGCGAACCCGACGGTTCGACGTCCTGGCGCCGCTCCCCCGGCGGACTCGTCTCCGCACTGGAGCCGGTGATGCGCATCCACGACGGCGCCTGGATCGGATGGCCGGGCGTCACCAGCGAGCAGGCCGGCGATCTGCAGCCCTTCCAGCTCGACGGGCTCTCGCTGGTCCCGATCGGCCTCAGCGCCGACGAGGTCGAGGGGTTCTACGAAGGCTTCTCCAACGCGACGCTGTGGCCGCTGTACCACGACGTCGTCGCCAAGCCGGAGTTCCACCGCGAGTGGTGGGAGTCCTACGTGGCGGTGAACCGGCGCTTCGCCGAGCGGGCCGCCGAGCTCGCCGCCCCCGGTGCCACGGTCTGGGTGCACGACTACCAGCTCCAGCTGGTCCCGGCGATGGTGCGCGAGCTGCGTCCCGACCTCAAGATCGGCTTCTTCCTGCACATCCCGTTCCCGCCGACCGAGCTGTTCGGCCAGCTACCGTGGCGGCGCCAGATCCTGGAGGGCCTGCTCGGCGCGGACCTGGTCGGCTTCCAGCTCTCCGGCGGCGCTCACAACTTCGTCCGCCTGGTCAAGCAGCGGGTGGGGCACCACACCGAGGGCAACGACGTGCACCTGCCGGACGGCAGAGTGGTGCGGGCGCAGGCGTTCCCGATCTCGATCGACGTGGCCGCCTTCGAGGAGCTGGCCGGCTCCGAGTCGGTGGAGCAGCGAGCCACCGAGATCCGCGCCGCGCTGGGCAACCCCCGCAAGGTTCTGCTCGGCATCGACCGCCTCGACTACACCAAGGGCATCTACCCCCGGTTGCGGGCCTACTCCGAGCTGGTCGCCGATGGCCACTTCGACGTGCACGACTCGGTCTTCATCCAGGTGGCGACCCCGTCGCGGGAGCGGGTCGAGCAGTACCGGCTGCTGCGTGACGACGTCGACCGGCTGGTCGGCCGGATCAACGGCGACCTCGGCGAGATCGGCTATCCCGCCATCTCCTACCTGCACTCCTCCTACCCGCAGCACGAGATGGCGGCGCTCTACCGGGTCGCCGACATCATGGTCGTCACGCCGTACCGCGACGGGATGAACCTGGTCGCCAAGGAGTACGTGGCCTGTCGCCTCGACGACGACGGCGCGCTGGTGCTCTCCGAGTTCACCGGCGCCGCGGCCGAGTTCCGCCAGGCCTGGCAGGTGAATCCCTACGACATCGACGGGATGAAGGCCGCCATCCTGGCGGCCGCCAACGCCACCGAGGACGAGCTGACCCGCCGGATGACGGCGATGCGGCGCAACCTGCGCGGGAACGACGTGAACCACTGGGCGGCCAGCTTCCTCGCTGCGCTGTAGTCCGAGCGAGCCCCGCCGGGCAGAACTTAGGCAATGCTAACTTTCTTCCGATCATTCTCGGGAGCCGCCGTCTCGCGCCGGCGGCAGATTGGAGCATCGCCATGTCGCGCCTACGCCGACTCTCCCCACTCGCCCTCGCCGCCGCCCTGCTCGGCGCAGGACTCGTCGCCCCAGCCGACAGCCAGGCCCCGGCCCCGGCGAACAGCCATCACGTCGCCGACAGCCGGGGCGGCCGCCTGTCACCCCAGCCAACGGCGTCCGGCACTCCCCTGCCCGGTGAGCTGTACCAGATCGGCTACTCGCGGCGGCACCGCGCGCTGTGGGTCACCAGCACCACCC
>NZ_BAAALG010000019.1:48010-56896 GCF_039528155.1 Nocardioides dubius
GTCGGCCCTCTACCGCCTCGACCCGCGCACCCGCGCGGTCGAGGCCACGATCATCCCGCGCACCCTCGGTGCCGGCACCCCCGAGGAGCGCCCCGAGGCCGGCTACGGCCTCGCCGTCGACGACCGTCACGACCGGCTCTGGGTGAGCGCCACCCGGGAGGAGGCCGTCGTCGTCTACCACCAGGTCACCGGCGAGCGCGTCGCCACCATCGGCGGCTTGGGCCACGCGCGCGACATCGCCATCGACCAGCGACGCAACCGCGCCTACGTCTCGGACCCGGTCAACGGCACGATCACCACCATCGACACCCGCACCCTCGCCGTCGTCGGCCGGCTCAGCGACGACCCGGTGCCGTCCTTCTCCCCGATGAGCCTCGCCCTCGTCGAGCACCGCGGCCGGACGCTGCTGTACACCGTCAACCTCGAGGACGGCGCACTCGTCGCGCACGACCCGCGCCGCGGAACCACCGAGGTGGTCAGCCACACCGGCGGCGTCCGCGCCTCCGGCGTCGCCGTCGACCCGCGCCGGGGCCGGGCCTATGTGGCCAGCCAGGCCTCGGCCGACCTGCGCACCGTGGACCTGCGCACGGGCGCGGTGATCGCCACCGTCCCGGCCAGCGGCTCGGCGCTCAACACCGCCGTCGACCCGGTCACCGGACGCGTCTACACCGCGCTCTTCACCTCTGACGCAGTGCTGGTCACCGATGCCGGCACCGGCGCCCGGATCACCGAGATCGCCACCGGGCCGGCCACCCACGACGTCGCCGTCGCAGCTGGTCGTGTCTGGGCCGTGGACCAGGCTGCGGGCGGTGCCCACCTGTGGCGCCTGCCCGCGAGCTGACCGGCTGCCGGACACCTCGCCACTAAGGTGGACGGAGCAGCGCGAGGAGGGGCGATGAACGGCGCCAGACAAGCGGCACGGAAGGTCGAGGCGAGCCCGTGGGTCGACAGACTCGCCATCGTCGGTCTGATCACCTTCGGCGTGGTGCACCTGGTCTTCGCCTGGCTCGCCGTGGCCCTCGCCTTCGGCGAGCGGAAGGGCAAGGCCTCCACCAGCGGCGCCGTCCAGGAGCTGGCCGAGAAGCCGTTCGGCACCGTGCTGGTCTGGGCGGTGGCAGTCGGCATGCTCGGCCTGATCGTCTGGCAGGGCATCGAGGCGGCCACCGGCCACCGCCGTGAGGAGGGCGCCAAGCGCACCGCCAAGCGCCTGGCCAGCGCCGGCAAGGCGCTGGTCTACCTGGCGATCGGGGTCAGCGCCGTGAAGATCGCGCTCGGCAGCCGGAGCAACGAGGAGAAGAAGGCCGACTCGCTCACCGCGCAGCTGATGGACCTGCCCGCCGGGCAGCTGCTGGTCGGCGCCGTGGCGCTGGCGATCATCGGCACCGGCGTCGGGCTCTTCGTCGTCGCCTACCGCGAGTCCTACCTCCAGCACATGGACGGCGAGGGCACCAGCGGGCACACCGGCCGGCTCTATCGCTGGGCGGCGCGGCTCGGGCACGCCGCCAAGGGCGTTGCGCTGGTGATCGTCGGCTGCCTCTTCGGCTATGCCGCGATCTCGCACCAGCCGAAGGAGTCCGGTGGCCTCGACGTCGCCCTGCGCACCGTGCTCGACCAGCCCTTCGGGCCCGGGCTGCTCACCCTGATCGCGTTCGGCCTCGCCTGCTACGGACTCTTCTGCTTCGCCCAGGCACGGCACCTGGATCGCTAGGGTGCCGCCATGGAGAGCCGCCTGATCGAGACCAACGGAGTCCGCCTGCACGCCCGGGTGGCCGGCCAGGGCCCGGTCGTCCTGCTGGTGCACGGGTTCCCGGGCACCAGCTACAGCTGGCGCCACCAGCTGCCCGTGCTCGCCGCCGCCGGCTGGCAGGCCGTCGCCGTCGACACCCGCGGCTACGGCGGATCCGAGCGGCCCCACGACGGCTACACCACCGAGGTGATCGAGCAGGATCTGCTGGGCGTGCTCGACGCCCTCGGCGCCGACCGAGCGGTAGTCGTCGGCCAGGACTTCGGGGCCAAGTACGCCTGGAACCTGGCCCGGCACCACCCGGAGCGGGTACGCGCCGTCGCCGGCACCGTGCCCTTCGCCGACCTGCCGCAGGAGAAGGCGCCCAGCGCGCTGTGGGCCGAGCTCGCCGAGCACCACTTCCTGCACCTGCACTACTTCCAGGAGCCCGGCGTCGCCGAGCGCGACCTCGGCGGGGATCGGGCCGACGAGTTCCTGGCCCGGCTGCTGTGGGCGCTCTCGGCCGACGGCGGCTACTTCTCGGTCTTCGGCCACGCCTCGGCCGGGACCTCCTACCTCGACGCCCTGCCGTCGGCTCCGGCGCTGCCGTGGCCCTGGCTCAGCGAGGCCGAGTTCGCGGTCTTCGCCGAGGCCTTCGGTGCCGGTGGCCCGGGTCGCGAGTTCGCCGGCGGCTTCGGCTCCTACCGGGCCGCCGACGCCGACTGGGCCTTCGAGGCCGGGTGGCTGGGCACCCCGATCACCCAGCCCGCGCTGCTGCTGATCGGCGAGCACGACCCGGTCCGCAGGTTCACCCAGACCGACCCGGCGCTCTTCGCCGACCTCACCGAGCGGGTGATCCCCGGCGCCGGCCACCACGTCCAGCAGGAGCAGCCGGACGCCGTGAACGCGGCCCTGGTGGAGTTCCTCGCCGGTCTCTGAGCAATGGAGCCCCCTGTCGGATTCGAACCGACGACCACCTGTTTACAAGACAGGTGCTCTGGCCAGCTGAGCTAAGGAGGCATGACGGCAACGCCGTCGCGCAAGCCTAACCGCAGGCTCAGATCTCCCCCGAGTCGCGGTAGGTCAGCGGCACGAAGTCGTCGACCGTGAAGACCCCGTTGGTCTCCAGGGTGACCGACTGGATGCCGGCCGGGCGGCCGTCGCGGATGGTCAGGAACGCGAACTGCGCGGGCCGCCTCAGCTTGCTGCCGACCGCGATCGCGTAGGCGGCACCGCCGGAGGTGCCGCTGGTGAAGGAGTAGCCGGTCTCCCCGTTGCTGCCCCTCACGGCATCCGGGCCGATCCGGACGTGGACGTGCCCGGAGACGACCAGGTCGACGCAGCCCTGCTCCAGCGCGGAGGCGCCCATGTCGTCGTCGTGCACCAGCACCAGGCCGACCCGTTCCTCGGCGGCGCACGCCTCGGCCGCGATCTCGGCGTCCACGTCGGCGGTGGTCTGCTCCTGCGCGTCGCGCCAGGTGCCCAGCCCGCTGGAGCGCGGGTCGTTGCGGGCCATCATCCGCAGCCCGCCGGGCCCGTCGAAGATCCCGTCCTGCGCGGTCGTCCACCCGCGGTCCTCCAGGTAGCCCTGGACGAAGGTGCCGTGGTCGTGGTTGCCCTGGATCGCGTACCGGTCGAAGTCGTGGAACTCCCGCTCCAGCGAGTCGAGCGAGAACGCCTCCCACGGCTCACCGGTCGAGGTGTCGTCGCCCGCGTCGATGATCGCGGTGGCACCGGCCCGGTCGGCGACCTTGCGGATCACCGGGTCCATGCCGATGTTGTCGTGGCGGTCGGAGACGATCACCGCGACCGTCTCGTCCTCCTCCGGTTGCCGCAGCTCGACGAGGTCAGCCGCCTCCAGGGCCGCCGAGTAGAAGCGCTGCGAGCGGTCGTAGGTGTCGACCGCGCTCAGCAGCAGCTTCTTGCTCTCGGTGGTCGTCGCACTCACCTGGACCTGCACGCCTGCGGCCGCTTCCGGAACCGTGAGCTCCGGAAGGAAGTCGGCCAAGGACTCCCACTCCCCCGCATCGTCCTGGAGTCGTTCGGCCGGGCGCCAGGGACGAACCGTGAGCACCGAGGCCAGGCCGCCGACCAACGCGACCGCCACCACGCCGACCACGATCCGGCGCGGGGTGGTCTCCCCCCAGAGCTCGCGCCGGCGCCGCGAGCCGACCAGACCCCAGACCAGCAAGGGGATCGTGCCCAGCAGTGCGCCCTGGATCACCGCGTCCCAGGCCAGGTCCTGCACGGCCTTGGTGACGATCTCCACCTGCGCGTCCGGCTGGCTGGCGATGAAGGCGTAGCGCTGCGCGGTCTCCTCGGCGCTGGTGGCCTCGGTCTTGCCCAGGGTCAGCTCGACGCCGACCCACGAGTCGGTCGGGTAGCGCAGGTCCGGCAGGTACGGCCCGGTCTGCACCGTCACCCAGCCGTCGGTGGTCGGCGAGACGTCGGTGTCGTGGCTGGCCACCGCGATCGTCGTCGAGGAGTTGAAGAAGATCAGCAGCGCAGCCGGCACAGCCGTCGCCAGCCACGCCACCACGTAGAGCGTGATCCGGAGCGCGAGTCGGCGGTTGAACTGCATATGGACAAGCCAATCATCTCGCGCCAACCCGCACCGCCTCAGGCTCAGTCCCAGAAGTCGCCCCTGCGGTACCCGCTCAGCTCACTGACCTGCGGCGCGGGCCTGAGCGATCGAGTAGAGCGTGATCGAGGCCGCGACACCCGCGTTCAGCGACTCCAGGTCGTTGCCCATCGGGATCGAGACCAGCTGGTCGCAGGTCTCCGCGACCAGGCGGCCCAGGCCCTTGCCCTCCGAGCCGACCACGACCACGATCGGGCCGGTGGAGAGCTCGAGGTCGGGCAGCGCGACGTCGCCGTCGGCGGCCAGGCCGATCACCATGCAGCCCGCCTCCTGGTAGGCCTTGAGCTGACGGGTGAGGTTGACCGTCTGGGCGACCGGGACCCGAGCAGCGGCACCGGCCGACGTCTTCCACGCCGACGCCGTCATGCCTGCGGAGCGGCGCTCCGGGATCAGCACGCCGTGCGCGCCGAACCCCGACGCCGAGCGGACGACGGCACCCAGGTTGCGCGGGTCGGTGACCGAGTCGAGCGCCACGATCAGCGGCTGCTCGTCGCGGTCGGTGGCCCGGTCCAGCAGGTCGTCGGGGTGCGCGTACTCGTAGGAGGGCATCCGCGCCGCGAGGCCCTGGTGCACGGCGCCGCCGGTGAGCCGGTCCATCTCCCCGCGGGAGACCTCCAGCAGCGAGATGCCGGCAGCCGCGGCGAGCTCGAACGCCTCACGCAGCCGACCGTCGCGCTCCGCGCCCTCGGCCACGTAGAGCGCGGTCAGCGGCATCTCGGCCCGCAGCGCCTCGACCACCGAGTTGCGCCCGGCGATCCACTCGGCGTCACCGCCGCGAGCGGGCTTGCGGGGACGCTTGGCAGCCTCGCGCTCAGCGCGCTTCGCGACCTTGTGCGCCTTGTGGTACTCGCGGTCCTTGGCCTTGGGCGTGGGGCCCTTGCCCTCCAGCCCGCGCCGCACCCGGCCGCCCGAGCCAGCAGTCGGCTTGCTGCCCTTGCGAATAGCGCCCTTGCGCTGGGAGTTACCGGCCACAGCCGTTTCCTTCCGATCTGGGGTAGGAGGCCTGGGCCTCGCTCAAATGCTCCATGTGGTGCCGCCGGGGGTGTCCTCGAGTTGGATCCCCGCGGCCTTGATCTGATCGCGGATCGCATCGGCGGCTGCGAAGTCCTTCGCTGCCCGGGCCGCCGTCCGCTGCTCCAGCAGGCCGGCCACCAACGCGTCGACGGCGCCCGCGAGGGCGGTCTCCTCGCCGGCTCCGGTGGCGTACGCCTCGTCGGCCGGGTCGAGGCCCAGCACGTCGAGCATCGCACGGACCTGGGCGGCCGTCGTCGCCGCCTGCTCCGACTGGCCCTCGGCCAGCTGCTTGTTGCCGTCGCGCACGTGGTTGGCGATCACCGCGACCGCCGCCGGCGTGCCGAGGTCGTCGTCCATCGCCTCGCTGAACGCGCCCGGCAGCTCGGAGCGCAGCGCGGCGATCCGGGGAGCCTCCGGTGCGCGGTCGAGGAAGTTCTCGATCCGGCGGAACGCGGTGGCCGCCTCGTCGAGCGCCTCGAACGAGAACTCGACCATCGAGCGGTAGTGCGCGGAGACCATGTAGAAGCGCAGCTCCACCGCGCGCACCCGCTCCAGCACGTTGGGCACCAGCAGCGAGTTGCCGAGCGACTTGCTCATCTTCTCGCCGGCCGTGGTGATCCACGCGTTGTGCATCCAGTAGTTCGCGAATCCGTGACCGGCGGCGCGGCTCTGCGCCTGCTCGTTCTCGTGGTGCGGGAAGCGCAGGTCGATCCCGCCGCCGTGGATGTCGAAGGCCTCGCCGAGGTACTTGCCGGCCATCGCCGAGCACTCGATGTGCCAGCCCGGACGACCACGGCCCCAGGGGCTCGGCCAGCTGGCGGTGCGCGGCTCGCTCTGCTTGGCGCCCTTCCACAGCGCGAAGTCGCGGGGGTCGCGCTTGCCGCGCGGATCGGCGTCGGCGGCCGCCTCCATCTCGTCGACCCGCTGGCCGGAGAGCTCGCCGTACTCCTTCCAGGAGCGGACGTCGAAGTAGACGTCGCCGGAGCCGTCGGCAGCCGGGTAGGCGTGCCCGCGCTCGATCAGCAGCTCGATCAGCTCCACCATCTCCGGGATGTGGCCGGTGGCGTTGGGCTCATACGTCGGGCGCGCCACGTTGAGCAGGCCGTAGGCCTTGCCGAGCTCGTGGGCCATCTCGTAGGCGAGGTTGTACCAGGGCCGGCCCTGCTCCTCGGCCTTGGTGAGGATCTTGTCGTCGATGTCGGTGGTGTTGCGGATGAAGGTGACCTGGTACCCGCTGGCCCGCAGCCAGCGCTGCAGGACGTCGAAGTTGACGCCCGAGCGGATGTGCCCGACGTGCGGCTCCGACTGCACGGTGAGACCGCAGAGGTAGATGCCCACCTTGCCCTCGTGGAGAGGCACGAAGTCGCGCACCTGGCGCGTGGCTGAGTCATGGATCCGCAGAGTCACCCGCCAATCCTAATGATCCGGACAGCCCGCCGCCGATTCCGCCGACACCCGGGGGGTCAGGAGACGTCGAAGCCGACCTCGTGCCAGCCGGAGGCGCCGTCGGGATGGACCTCGGCCACGACCCCGGTCTGCACCTCTCCGTCGGTCGCGACGGCGCGCACCCGCACCGTGTGTGAGCCGCTGGCGAGCTCGACCGCGATCCCCCACTGCACCCAGGTGTCCGCGTTCGGCACCCGCGCCAGGTCGGCGGCCAGCCACGGGCCGTCGTCGACGGCGACCTCGACCGAGACGATGCCGCGCTGCGGCGCCCACGCGGAGCCGCCGACCGAGACCGTGCCGGCCGCGACGTCGTCCCCGTTGTGCGGGGTGTCGATCCGCGAGCCGATCTTGATCGGGCCCCGCTCGGCGAATCCCTGCTGCTCGGTCGCGAAGCCCTCGTCCTCGGCGAAGCGGGTGACCTTGAGCTCGGTGACCCACTTGCAGTCGGAGACGTGGCTGTAGAGACCCGGGGTGATCGAGCGGACCGGATAGCCCTGCTCGATCGGCAGCGGCTGTCCGTTCATCCCGACCGCCAGCATCGCGTTGCGCTGATCGGTCAGCGCGGTCAGCGGCGTCAGGCAGCTCCAGCCATCGGCCGAGGTCTGCAGGACCGCGTCGGCGCCCTCGGCCACACCGGCCTCGGCGAGCAGGTCGCGGATCAGCACGCCGCTCCACCAGGCGTTGCCGATCAGGTCTCCGCCGACCGGGTTGTTGACGTTGACCAGGGTGATCCAGGACTCCACGATCTGGCGGTCGATCAGGTCCTGGTAGCTGAGCACCAGCTCCCGCTCGACCAGGCCGTGGATCCGCAGCCGCCACTCGGTGAGCTCGATGACCGGATCGGTGAAGCTCGTCTGCTCGGTGAAGAACCGGTCGTTGGCGGTGCGCCAGGGCTGCACGCCGTCGATCCCGATCCGAAACTCGGGACGCGGGGAGCGCTCGTGGATCGGCAGGTTCAGCAGTCGACGGGTCTGGTCGACGCGCCGCCGCTTCTGGGCGAACCTGCCGCCGTAGAGCCACAGCGCCAGACCACCGACCCCGGTCACCACGGCCCGGACCACGAAGTCACGCCGGTCGAAGCGCAGCCAGCGCTCGAGCCGTTCCGCGGAGACCGCGGGGCTTCCGTCCGCATCGGGCGGTGCGGCGGCCACCCGTCGCTGGCTCGCTCGGGCGCGTTGCAGGGGGCCGGCCACGAAGGAGGTGAGCACGATCCAGGTGACGCCGCCCGCCACGACCGGGGTCACGGTCAGGGTGGTCAGCGTGTAGCGACCGACCATGCCGAGCGCGCCGACGGCGATCACCAGCACCTGCAGCGGGATCGCCTGCCACCAGCCGCGCCGCGAGAGCTGGCCGGCGAGGGCGCCGACACCGAGGAAGACCACGAAGAGGAAGGCGATCACGTACGGCTCGAGCAGCTCGGCACCGCTGGTGGCGCTCGGTGCGGCGTCCTTGATGCCGGTGAGCTGGTGGACCAGGTCCTCCAGCCAGCCCGGCAGATGCCCGACCAGCCACTCGGCGATCGAGACCAGCGGGTTGGGGCGCAGACTGAGCGCCATGGTGAGCGCATGGCTCACCGCCATACCCGCGATGCCCGCCACCATTCCGGCCAGTGGCCAGGCATACCGTGCCATTCTCACGTCGCCATGGTGTCAGAACGGGTGATCCCGGCGCCCACCGCCGGGGCTGCTCCGGCGTGCCGTGCGGCATGATCGGGTCCGTGAACGCACTCCCCCGCATCGGCATCGGCACCGACGTCCACCGCTACGTCGAAGGACGCGAGATGTGGCTGGCGGGCCTGCACTGGCCCGAGGAGAGCCTCGGCCTGGACGGGCACTCCGACGCCGACGTCGCTGCGCACGCTGCCTGCGACGCCCTGCTGTCGGCGGCCGGCCTCGGCGACCTCGGCAGCAACTTCGGCACCGCCGAGCCCGAGTGGGCGGGCGCGTCCGGCGTCGCGCTGCTGGGCGAGACCGCCCGCCGGGTGCGGGCGGCCGGCTTCGAGATCGGCAACGTCGCCGTCCAGGTGATCGGCAACCGGCCCCGGCTCGGCAAGCGCCGAGCC
>NZ_BAAALG010000019.1:56904-68015 GCF_039528155.1 Nocardioides dubius
GCGCCGAGGCCGAACAGGTCCTCGCCGTCGGGCCCGGAGCACCGGTCACCGTCTCGGCCACCACGACCGACGGCCTCGGCCTCACCGGCCGTGGCGAAGGTGCCGCCGCGATCGCGACGGCACTCATCGCCCTCGTCTAGCTCTTCGGCCGCAGGTACCCGCGCAGGTAGGACTTCGAGGCGTTGTTCTGGCTGACGTACTGCTGTCCCCGGTAGTTCTGCTGCAGGACCACCAGCGACGACCCACTGGTGCCCAGCACGATCGCCACGTGTCCCGCGCCGCCCGAGCCCGGCAGGCCCGAGGACCAGATCGCGACGTCACCCTTCTTCGGAGCGCTCCCGGCCCCGACCCGGGTGTAGCGCGAGCCGTCGTACTTGTCCCACAGCTGGTAGGCGTAGGAGACGGCCGGCCGTGCCGCCTTCACCACATCGCGGTTGTAGAAGTTGAACAGGTCGACGCACTGGGCGCCGTACGCGCCGTCGTAGTCGGCGCGCTTGCCGATCCACGTGGCGCGGAAGGAGTCCACCCGCGCGGACAGACCGGTCGCGGGCGCGGTGCCGCACTTCGGGGTGATCGGAGCGTCACTGCCCGTGAAGAGGTCGACGTCCGCGACGTAGGAGACGCCGTCGGAGACCCGATACCAGAGGTTCGACCGGCCGCCCCAGCCGGAGACGGTCTGTCCCCAGACATAGCAGCTCAGCGTGAGCCGGGTCCCCGCCGAGTACCAGCCGAGCTGCTTGTAGCTGGACAGATGGGGGCCTGCCATCTTCTGCGTCCGCACCTTCACCGTGCCGCTCGCGGCCTCGGCAGGGGCCTGGATCGCGACCGTGCCCAGCAGCGGCATCAGGATCGCGCACAGGCCGACCAGCCATCGGCGCCGCCGCGGGTTCTCTCGTCTCTCGGACATTGCTGACCTCCGTCGTCGTCTGCCCCGGACACCCCGTCCGGATGGCAAGGACGCTAGGTCGCAGCGACGCACCCCGGCACCCGCCGAACGGCCAGTCCCGGGCCTCGCTCAACGTCGCAGCAGATGGCCCATCCGGCGGTAGAAGCGGACCAGCTCGCCGCGCCGCGTGGGCGCCTCAGCACCTGCCTGCGCCCTGCTCCGCTCGTGGTCCGGCGCCGCACCGGGAGGTGGCCCGGCCAGGGCCTCGTAGTCGTGCATCTTCCGCTTCAGCGTCTCCAGGTGGTACTTCACCGTGGAGGCCTCGATGTGGAGCTCGCGCCCGATCTCGGCGTAGGTGAGCCCGTCGGCCAGCAGCTCGAGGATCTCGCGATGCTGGTCGGTGAGCACCACCCGTCCCCCCGCGGAGAGCAGCGCGTGGGCGAGCGGACCTCCGGCGATCTCGATGCCGCCGCGAGCCACCGCCACGACCGCGTCGAAGCGGTCCTCGATCGGGTCCCACTTGAGGGCGACGCCCTCGGCCCTCATGTCGATCATCGCCCGCAGCAAGGTCTCCGGACCGTCCTCCTTCGTGTTGACCAGGACCTTCGCGCCCCAGGCATGCAGGTCGGGGATCCGGTCGAGGGAGGAGATCGTGTCCCGCTCCAGCATCACGTCCAGCATCACCACCTGCGGCGGCAGGCAGGTCGCCATCAACTCGTCGACGGTCGCCGCGTCGCCGATCACCCGGACCTTGTCCGGGTGTGCCAACGCGGCCACCCGCAGGCCCGAGCGCACCTCCTGCTCGTCGTCCACGATGGCCACCGTGACCGGGGTCGAGATCGTCATGACTCCTCCTCTACCAGCTCCGGACCGCCGCTGTCCCCCGCCGTTCGGCCAGTCTCGACGAACTCGATGCGCAGCAGCCGGGGGCTCGCGCGGACCGTCACCACCTCGTCGTCCGCCCACACGGAGGTCCAGCTCGCGAGAGGCGGCGGGGGCACCAGCGCCAGACGCGAGGCGGCTCCTGCGGCGCCTGGCGAGAAGGTCACCCGACTGCCGGGGAGCGCAGCCGTCAGGCCGGCCCGGACGATCTCTCGGGTCAGCCCCGACGGCGCCCGATGCTGCCAGGCGGGCCGCATCTCCAGCTGCCCGCCCCGGGCCCGGAAGTCCGCGGCGCTCTCCCGCAGCCGTGTGTCGAAGAGGCCCGGCCACGCGAGGTCGTCGCGTGCCTCTGCCACCAGGCGCGCCGCACGCTGCCGGGTCAGCGATCCCTGCGGGTCGGCGGTGCCCTCCGCAACCGAGGCCAGCAGCGGGGCGTAGGCCAGCGCAGCGCGCTCCAGGTACAGCTGCTCGGCGTCGCGCATGACCGCAGCCTCGCGGTCCGCCGCCGCCTGCGCCGCCACCTCCTCGTGCCAGGCCTCCAACCCGCGATGGGCCACCTGCACCCTCCTGCTGACCAGCCCGCCGAGCAGCACGAGCAGCGGCTGCAGCAGGCACGGGATCGCGGCCACCGGCGCAACGTCGTCGACGACCAGCACCACCGCCAGGACCAGCCCGAACGCACCGGAGAGTGGCAGCACCCAACGCCAGGGACAGCGGATCGCCAGGATCAACAGCCCACTTCCGGCCAACCCCACCTGCCACGACCGGGGCCCGGTCGCCGTGCCGCTCTCCTGGACGGCGAAGACCACCGCCACCAGCGCGAGGAACCACACGGTCCACCCCACCGCGGCAACACCGGTCATCGTCCGGACGGGTCCGCGACCCACCCAGCACACGGAGAGGCACAGCACGACCAACGCCCCGGCCTCGACCCAGGGCACGGCCCCGGTGGACGGTGGGTGTCGCCAGAACAGATAGCCGTAGACCAGACACGCGGCCACCGCGAGCGAGCGCAGCAACCGGTGTCCGAGCAGCTCCTCCAACACGGCGATCTGGGCCGGCAGCTCCGGTGCCGGCCGCCAGCTCAGGGTCACCTGTGCGCCGCCGTCGGGGGCGACCCCGTAGGCGGCCTCGCCGCCGATCAGCTCCATGGTCCGGACGATCTCGGCCAGCCCCTCCCCGGTCGAGGAGGTGGGCCCCTGCCCGGACCCGCCGCGCCACCCGGTACCGCGGTCGCGCAGGACGAGCCGGAGTCCGCCATCGCGGCCCGAGGCGGCCAGGTCCATGCTGCGTGCCGAGGCATGCTTGATCGCGTTGCGCACCACCTCACCGGCGGCGTCCCCGAACGCCTCTGCCACCACCTCCGGCAAGAGCAGCCCGCCCAACGCGTCCGTCCGCACCCGCACCGGCACCGGGCTGGCCGCGGCGATCAGGTCGGGCACCTCGTGCGCCGGCACCGCGCGTCGCGGCAACCGCTCCCCCGCCGCACGCATCCGGGCCACGGTCCGGCCGGCGGCGGCCCGGATCGCGGCGTCGTCATGGCCGGCCGCAGGGTGCAGGCCCGCGATCGACTCGAGGGTGTTCACGCTGGCGTGCAGGACCCGACGTGCCCGCGCCATCGCGCGCGCCGCCGACTGCTCGCCCTGCCTCGCCACCCGCTGGCCCGCCTGCCGGGCGGCGACGTCGTCGAGGAGCCGGGTGCCGGCGATCAGGGTCGCCATGATCACGGTGCCCGCGATCAGCACGCCGACCTCGAGCATCACCAGATCGAGGGTCGGCGCGCCGTGCCCAGCGGCGACGCCCACACCCAGCGAGCAGCCGAGATAGCCGAGACCGATCAGCCGCGCGGCCCCCTCCTGCCAGCTGAGGCAGATCGCCACCATCACCCCGCCGACCAGGATCGTCCACGCTGCGAGGTATCCCGGCGAGCGCGCCGAGCCGGCGAGCAGAAGCAGGCAGACGACGGCGAAGGCGGCCACCGCCGCCTGGCTCAGTCCGTCCCGGAAGGTGCGCGCGGCGATCGCCACCAGCAGGAGCGCGAGCACGGCGAGCCCGGCGAGATCGGCGGCGGGGAGCCCGGCCGCGACCAGCGGCGATGCCGCCAAGGCGACCAGGACGATCAGGTAGGCGCTCAGCGGTCGCTCGACGCTGCGCTGCAGCAGGCGGAGCCCGGGACCGTCCGACTCCCGGAACAGAGGATCAGGACGGCGCACGCCTCGGTCAGCCTTGGGCGGGCGGGAGCAGTTGGGCCAGCTGCTCGGGCGTGATCGCGTTGATCTCCTCGGCCATCGCGCTCTCGATGCTCTCCGTCAGTGCCTGCCGGAAGCCGGCCAGCACCGACTGCACGGCGACCGGGATGATCGCCTCGAACGAGCGGAGCATGACCTCCCACTCCGCGGCCGGCATGCCACGCTCGGCGAACGGCTTCCAGACCTCGGCCCGGGCGGCGTCGACGAAGCGCTGAGCCAGCTCACCGGTGTCCTGGGTGATCACCTCGAAGAGCGCGAGCACCGTCTCCACCGACATCCCGATGTTCAGGGCCTTGGCACCGGAGCGGACCATCACCGGCTGCAGCAGGCGCAGGGTGTCGTCGTCGATCCGCTCGACGAGCCGGCGCTCCTCCATCGCCTCGACCAGGGCGTCGCGCAGCTCGGGCTGCTCCTCGACGCCGGCCAGGGTGGCGAGCGTGTCGCGGCTCATCTCCTCCGGCTCCGGGGCACCGCCCAGCGGGTTGGCCAGCAGGCCGAGCAGGTCGAGCGCATGCGAGTCCGGCAGGTCCGGGGTCTCGACGAGCGCCTTCTCCACCGCCCCAAGGGTGTAGCCACGGTCGATCAGGTCGCGGATCAGCCGCAGCCGCGCCTCGTGCTCGGGGCCGTAGAACCCCTTGCGCCCGACCAGCCTCGGGGACGGCAGCAACCCGCGGGTGGCATAGGCGCGAACATTGCGCACCGTCATCCCGACCGCGGAGGCGAGTTGCTCGATGGTCATCTCACGCGCGCTCATCGCGGTTCGACCTCCTCGTTTCGCCAACCCTTGACATCGCCCTCGTCGATTATGACATTCTCAATGTCGCATAGACGCTGTCACACGGCGTCGCGAGCAGAAAGCAGCGTCATGCAGACCTTCGACGGCCTCAACCTGTACGTGCGATCCTACGGCCCCAGCGACGCGCCGGTGACCGTGTTCCTCGCGCACTGCTGGACGGCGGACACCGAGCTGTGGCACTACCAGGTCCGCGACCTGCTGGGTCAGTTCGGCCACCGGATCCAGCTCGTCACCTGGGACCACCGCGGCCACGGTCTCTCCGACCATGCGCCGCTGGCGGCCTGCACGGTCACCAACCTGGGCCGCGACTTCGCCCAGCTGATCGACGCCTACGCCCCGAGCGGCGACCTCGTCTTCGCCGGTCACTCGATCGGCGGGATGACGATGATGGCGCTGGCCGAGCAGCGCCCCGACCTCGTCGAGCGGGTCCGTGGCGCGCTCTTCCTGGCCACCTCCTCGGCCGACCTCAACACCGTCACCCTGGGCCTGCCGGACCTCGGCCCCACCCTCAAGGCCCAGCTCCCCCGGATGCTCGGACGGCGCGCCAACAAGCTCGCCCGGGGGCACACCCTCTTTCCGGCCACCGAGCGCCGTGCGCTGGCCCGCTTCCTGTTCGGCCCCGGCGCCCGGGCCCGTGACATCGGCCTGGCCATGGACCAACTCGTGCACACGCCGTCCGCCACCATGGAGGGCTTCCTGCGCGACATGCTCGATCACCACCACCGCACCGCCGCGCTGGCCGCCTACGCCGGCAAGCAGGTGACGGTGATGGCGGGCGATCGTGACGTGCTGACGCCGGTGCACCACGGCCGGGTGATCGCCTCCGCGATCCCCGGCTCCAAGCTCATCGTCCTGCCACGCGCCGGGCACATGCTGCCGCTGGAGCGGGAGACGGCGGTGTCGAGCACCCTGATCCAGATGGTCGAGCACGCGCTCTCGCGCCAGCTGGTGCTCGGCAAGCACCTCTGAGGAGCGCTGCCCTCAGCCCGCTGCAGGCAGCTGCTGCTGGGTGTTCAGCGCCCAGCGGTAGCGCCGCGCGATCAGCTCTGCGATCAGCTGCTCGACCCCGAGCACGTCGGTGACCCGGTCCGCCCCGCAATGGAACGCCAGGTGGGTGATCCGCTCGGCGAAGAAGCCGGGCGCCAGAAGGTAGGGCGCCACCGTCACCCTGCCCTCGGACCGGGCCGCCTCCACCTGTCCGGCCAGGCTGGGGCCGAGTCCGGTCACGGTCGCGATCCGCACCCGGCCCGACCAGCGCCCCTGCAACAGCCGCCCCGCCGTCTCCAGGTCGGCCAGTCCGGCAGGCTGGCTGCTGCCGGCGGCCGCCAGCACCACCGGCTCGTCCGGCTTGGCCCCTGAGCCGAGCAGGCGTCGCACCAGCACCTCGGCGAGCAGCGGGTGCGGGCCCAGCGCCGGTGCCAGGATCGCCGGGCCGCCGACCGTCCGGATCGTCTCGGGGATGTCGTTGCCCAGGTGCACACCGCCGGAGAGCAGCAGCGGGACGATCACCGGCGGGGCGGCGAACTCCTGGCGCAGCACCTGGTCGAAGAACGGCCGGGAGAGCTCGATGAACGAGGTCGCCGCCGGCACCCCGAGCCGGCGTCCGGCCCGCGCCGTCAGCCCCATCGCCACCAACGGGCCGCCCCGGCGGCGGGTGCCATGGGCCACGGTGATCAAGGGATTCATTCGACCGCCAATCGATAGCCGCGCTTGACCACGGTCTGGATGAGCTTGGTGCCGATCACCGCACGCAGCCGCGCCACCGCCATCTCGACGGCATGCTCGGTCGCGGCCTGGCCACTGGGCAGCACGCAGAGCAGCTCGCGTCGCGAGACCACGTGCCCCGGGTTGACCGCGAGCGCCGCCAGCACCGCGTGCTGGGCCGCGGCGAGGTGGATCGCCACCCCGTCCAGATGCACGACGTCGCCGTGCAGCAGCAGCGAGCTGCCGGCCACCTGCAGGCTCTGGCCGCTGCGCCGCAACGGGAGCTCGACCTCCAGCGCCCGCACCATCGCCGCCAGCCGGGCCCGTTCCGGCTGCAGGGTGGGCACGCCCCACAGCTCCAGTGCCGCCGCCGTCACCGGTCCCACGCAGGTCGCGATCACGTCGGCCTGGAACGCCGCCACCACCTCGTCGCGGCGCCCCATCGCGGCGGCGGTCTCCAGGAAGGAGGCAGCGGCCGGCGCCGAGGTGAAGGTGACCGCGTCGAGCTTGCGCTCCGCCGTCAGGTCGACGAGACCGAAGACCCGGCCGGGGTCCTCGGGCCCCTCGACCCGGTAGACGGTGACCACCTCTACGTCGGCACCCTGGCGGCGCAGCACGTTCGCCACCGTGGAGAGCGACTGACCGTGCTCCTGGACGACGATCCGCACGCCCAGCAGGGATCTCCCCCGCAGGTGGGCGAGCACGTCCTCGAAGCACTCCGACTCCGGCGACCACAGCTCGCGCAGCCCGGCGCGGCGCAGCGCGCCCACCGACTTCGGCCCGCGCGCCAGGATCTCCGCGCTGTCGAGGTGCGCGATCAGGCGCGGCAGCACGCCCCACTGCTCGGCCATCTGGAACCAGGAGCGGACACCGATCCCGGTGGTCGCGATGAAGATGTCCACCGGCCGGCTGAGCACGGCCTCGGTGGCGGCCCGCAGCCCTACCTCGTCGACGCGGCTCGGCTCGACCGCGAGCACCGGCGCCCACTCGACCCGCGCGCCACGACGCTCCAGCAGGGCGTTCTGCTCCTCCGCCTTGCGTGCCGCGGTGACGCCGACCCGGCAGCCGGCCAGCGGCAGCACTCCTCCGGGACTGGTCATGTCACCTCCCGCGGACCGACCTCGACGATGCCCTCCACGATCCTCACGCTGTAGACCGGCACCCGGACCTGCTGGTCGTCGAGGCAGTGCCCGTTGCGCAGGTCGAAGGCGTGCTTGTGCATCGGCGAGGCGACGAACGGCACGTCTCCGCGGGTGCCGACGATGCCGCGCGCCAGCACGCTGGCGCGGGCGAACGGGTCGTAGTTGCCCAGCGCATGCACCTCGCCGCCATGGGTGCGGAAGATCGCGACCGCGTGTCCGTGCACCAGAGCTGTCGCGCCTCGCTCGACCTCGAGGTCGCCCAGCGCGCAGACCGGCTGCCACTCCGGGGCGGTCACGGGGCACCGACCGGGATCGTCGCGCCGAGCTGCACCGGACCGTCGGTGAGCGCCGCGGAGATCTGCCCACGCTCCTCGGCGAAGGTGATGCTCGGGTCGGGAGTGTCCGGCGCGTTCACGAACGAGACGAAGCGGGCCAGCTTGGCCGGATCCTCCAGCGTGGCTCGCCATTCGTCGAAGTAGCTGCCGACGTGCTCGGCCATCGCCGCCTCCAGCTCCGCGCCGAGGCCGAGGGCGTCGTCGACGACGATCTCGCGCACCCGGGCCAACCCGCCGTCGATCGTGTCCAGCCAGGCCGAGGTCCGCTGCAGGCGGTCGGCGGTGCGGATGTAGTACATGAGGAACCTGTCCAGGCAGCGGATCAGCTCCTCGGTGGAGAGGTCGGCCGCCAGCAGCTGCGCATGCGCCGGGGTGGCGCCGCCGTTGCCGCAGACGTAGAGGTTCCAGCCCTTCTCGGTGGCGATCACGCCGAAGTCCTTGCCGCGCGCCTCGGCGCACTCGCGGGCACAGCCGCTGACGCCGCCCTTCAGCTTGTGCGGCGAGCGCAGCCCCCGGTAGCGCAGCTCGAGGTCGATCGCGAGCTGCACGGAGTCCTGGACGCCGAAGCGACACCACGAGGAGCCGACGCACGACTTCACCGTGCGCAACGACTTGCCGTACGCGTGTCCGCTCTCGAAGCCGGCGTCCACCAGCCGGGTCCAGATCGCCGGCAGCTGCTCCATCCGGGCGCCGAACAGGTCGATCCGCTGACCACCGGTGATCTTCGTGTACAGGCCGTAGTCGCGAGCGACCTCGCCGATCACGATCAGCTTCTCCGGGGTGATCTCGCCGCCCGGGATGCGCGGCACGACCGAGTAGGTGCCGTTCTTCTGCAGGTTCGCCAGGTAGGCGTCGTTGGTGTCCTGCAGCGTGCCGGTCTCCGCGCCGAGCACATGGCCGTTGAACTGGCTGGCCAGGATCGAGGCGACGGTCGGCTTGCAGATGTCGCAGCCCCGGCCACGGCCGTGCGCGGTGACGATCTCGTCGAAGGTCCGGTATCGGTGCACCAGCACCAGGTCGAAGAGCTCCTGGCGGGTGTGGGCGAAGTGCTCGCAGATCCCCTTGTCGACGACCTTGCCCTGGGCGGCGAAGTGCTGCTCGATGATGTTCTTGACCACCGGCACACACGAGCCGCAGGTGCTGCCGGCCTTGGTGCACGACTTCACGCAGGCGACGTCGGCGCAGGCGTGCTCCTCGCCGTCGAGGGAGGCGGTGATCGAGGCCTTGGTGACGTTGTTGCACGAGCAGACGACGGCCTCGTCGGGCAGCCCGAGCTGCGGCGCGCCCTCGCGCGCGGCCGGCAGGATCAGCTCCTCCGGATTGTCGGGCAGGGCCATGCCGCTGGCGACCATCGGGCGCAGCACGCCGTACGCGGAGGCGTCGCCGACCAGGATGCCGCCGAGCAGTCGGTAGGCGCCGTCGTCCCCCTCGACGACCACGAGCTTCTTGTAGATGCCTGCGACGGCGTCCGCGAAGACGAGCTCGAGGGAGCCCTCGGTGGCGCCGAACGCGTCGCCGAAGGAGGCGACGTCGACGCCGAGCAGCTTGAGCTTGGTGGACATGTCGGCACCGAGGAACTCGCCCGGTCCGCCGAGCAGCGCGTCCGCCGCGACCTCGGCCATCGCGTATCCGGGCGCGACCAGGCCGTACATCCTGCCGCCCGGTGCCGCACACTCGCCGATCGCGAAGATGGCCGGGTCGCTGGTGCGGCATTGGGTGTCGACCAGGATGCCGCCGCGCTCGGCGACCTCCAGGCCGCAGTCGCGCGCCAACTGGTCACGCGGGCGGATGCCCGCGGAGAAGACGACCACCTCGGCCGGGATCGCGTCGGCGTCCTTGAGCCCCAGCCCGGCGACGGTGCCGTCACCGGCGTCGATCACCTCCGAGGTCGCGGCCCCGGCATGCACGGTGACACCGAGCTTCTCGATGTGCCGCACCAGCGTCATCCCGGCCGGCTGGTCGAGCTGCACCGGCATCAGCCGCGGCGCCATCTCGACGACGTGGGTCTCCAGCCCCAGCTGGACCAGGGCATTGGCGGCCTCCAGCCCCAGCAGACCGCCGCCGATCACCGCACCGACCTTTGCGTTGCCGGCCGCCTCGCGGATCGCCTCGAGGTCCTCGATGGTGCGGTAGACGAAGGTGCCGGCCAGATCCTTGCCGGGGATCGGCGGCACGAACGGTCCGGCACCGGTGGCGAGCACCAGGCCGTCGAAGTGCAGCACCTCGTCGTTGCTGAGCGTGACGGTGCGCGCCTCGCGGTCGATGCCGCACACCGCGGTGTCGAGCAGCAGTCGCACCCGCGGGTCGGCGTAGGCGCCGTCGGGCAGGAACGAGAGCTGGTCCGCGCCGACCTCGAAGAAGGAGGTGAGCGCGACCCGGTCGTAGGCCGGGCGCGGCTCCTCGCCGATCACCACGAGGTCCCACCGCTCGGTGACGCCGCGCTCGATGGCGGCCTGCACGAAGCGGTGTCCGACCATCCCGTGGCCCACCACCACCAGTGTCTTACGCGTGTGACTCATCGCCGTTCCCTTTCCTCGACCCGTGGCAGAGAACCTAGGAACAGCGTGTTGTCATCGCGTTGTGCTCGTGTAACAGGGGGATAAACCCTTCTTCACGGGCGTGAGACGTTGAGCGCCCGGATCTCGTGTCGGACCCTCGTGGTCTGCTGGCTCCATGATCGAGATCGACGCCACGCACACTCCGTATGAGGTCAGTGACCTCGACGCGGGGTGTCTGCTTGCGGTGATCTCGGAGGATCGGACGCGCTCGTTGAAGGGGATGCGGCGGCAGTTGCGGTTGGCGCATCAGTGGTGCGTGGTCAACCCTGTCGTGGACGGCGGTTCGTCGGCCTCGTGGTGTGACGACGCCGCGTTCGCCTCGCTCGATCTGGACGACTTCCTCGGGGGCGAGGGGACGCCGGCGGTGGCGGCGTTTGCGGCGGAGGAGTTCGCGGCCGCCTCGGGCATCTCCCGTTATGGGGCGCTCTCCTTGTTGGCCGACGCTTTGGATCTGCACCACCGGCTGCCGCTGTTGTGGGCGCAGGTCGAGCTGTTGGAGGTGCCGGGCTGGAAGGCCCGCCGGGTCGCGGAGCTGACCCGCAAGCTCTCCCGGGAGGCG
>NZ_BAAALG010000020.1:0-823 GCF_039528155.1 Nocardioides dubius
AACGGCACTGTTGCAAATAGTCGGTGGTGATAAACTTATCATCCCCTTTTGCTGATGGAGCTGCACATGAACCCATTCAAAGGCCGGCATTTTCAGCGTGACATCATTCTGTGGGCCGTACGCTGGTACTGCAAATACGGCATCAGTTACCGTGAGCTGCAGGAGATGCTGGCTGAACGCGGAGTGAATGTCGATCACTCCACGATTTACCGCTGGGTTCAGCGTTATGCGCCTGAAATGGAAAAACGGCTGCGCTGGTACTGGCGTAACCCTTCCGATCTTTGCCCGTGGCACATGGATGAAACCTACGTGAAGGTCAATGGCCGCTGGGCGTATCTGTACCGGGCCGTCGACAGCCGGGGCCGCACTGTCGATTTTTATCTCTCCTCCCGTCGTAACAGCAAAGCTGCATACCGGTTTCTGGGTAAAATCCTCAACAACGTGAAGAAGTGGCAGATCCCGCGATTCATCAACACGGATAAAGCGCCCGCCTATGGTCGCGCGCTTGCTCTGCTCAAACGCGAAGGCCGGTGCCCGTCTGACGTTGAACACCGACAGATTAAGTACCGGAACAACGTGATTGAATGCGATCATGGCAAACTGAAACGGATAATCGGCGCCACGCTGGGATTTAAATCCATGAAGACGGCTTACGCCACCATCAAAGGTATTGAGGTGATGCGTGCACTACGCAAAGGCCAGGCCTCAGCATTTTATTATGGTGATCCCCTGGGCGAAATGCGCCTGGTAAGCAGAGTTTTTGAAATGTAAGGCCTTTGAATAAGACAAAAGGCTGCCTCATCGCTAACTTTGCAACAGTGCC
>NZ_BAAALG010000021.1:0-3756 GCF_039528155.1 Nocardioides dubius
TCGGAGCGTGGGAGCCGATCGTTGACCCCGACACGTGGGGTCTCATCTCGGCCCGTCTCAATGACCCCGCTCGCAAGGTGGGCGGCTCCAGTAGGGGCCGCAAGGCTGAGAACTTGCTGACCTCCCTCGCTACATGTGCTCGCTGTGACGAGATGGTGAAGGGGAAGACCACCCGTCTACGTGAGCGCAAGGGAGCGAAGGGGACGCTCGGCTACACAGGCGCGACGGTTCCCATCTACTCGTGCGAGCATCGCCACTTGACCACGGTGCGTAGCGAAGCCGATGGCTGGGTCGTCGATGCCATGTCTCTCGCTGCGTCTGTGCACGCTCCAGGGCTGGTTCTATCGATCCCCGAGCCGGGGCAGTCGCTGGAACTGGTGGCTGTTGTTGAGGAGAAGCGGGAGCAGATGAGGGAGTTGGGGAAGGCTTTCGCGACCTTGCCACGGATCGCCTTTGATGCTGCCATGGAAGCGTTGTCGGCAGATCTGGAAGCAGCCGAGGCGGCTGCATCAGCCGCTTCCGTGGGTGACGTTGACCCATCTCGGCTGAACGCTGAAGCCGTGACCAACTTCCGAGATGCAGACCTGGACACTCAGCGTGCAGTCTTGGCACGCGTTGCCCGGATCCGCCTTCACCCCCGAGGCAGGGGTAAGCGAAACCTTCATATCTCTGAGCAGGTCGAGATGGATGTGAAGGTAACCGAGGCAGATGGATCGTCTGAGTGGGTTCCGGTGCTGCGTCCCCGTGCGACGGGATGGGAACCTGCCAAGGCCTCAAAGCCCAGCCACTTGCTGCCGATCACGGCACGCGCCATGGCAGAGGCTAAGGGGCTCTAGGTTTGGGAGCGGAGGAACTGGAGCAAGCGCTTCGGGACAGCGACGCCATAGCGGTCAGCCGACTCAACGACGTCCCTCACGTGGCTGAGGCGTTGCAGAAGGTCGCTGTCGGTCAAAGCTGATAGTTGTCCGATCTGGTGGGACAGCAGCCGAGCGATCTCTTTGTTGTGCCCGTTCAGTTCGTCGATCTGCCACATCAGTTGCTGGAACTCATTGAGCTCGTACCCGGTGATGGTTTGTTCATCGCCCCGGAACACCGAGTCGCCATGGTGCAGGGTCACGAAAAGAGCCTGGCGGAGGACGTGCATCTCTTCCGCGTTGACTACGTAGGAGCCTTCTGGAGTCTGTTCCACAAGGTAATCTTCGCTGAAGTGCGGCGCTCGGGCAGGCGAGTCAGGCCTGTGCGTTCTTGGCGATCCACTTCGTGACAGGTGAGATGGCTTGCCAGTCAGCCCGAACCTGCTCGACTAGTTCAGGGCCATGGATGATCGGTTCGAAGCCCAGCGATCGGCCGAGTGTCAGCGACTTGTGCCGAAGCAGATCGATCCGAGGGTGGTCGGCTTCGAAGCCACGGGGCTTCGTCTTGAGCTTGTCTCCGCCGAGTTCGTAGCCCTGGCGGGTGACCTTCTTCAACAACTTCTCCAGTTCGGGGCCGAGCCTGTCGTGATCGATCGCCGCTCGGAAGGCTGCCAGTCTGTCGGGGGAGAACCAGTAGCAACCTCCCCCGGTCCTAACCCCTCGGGCTGAGATCTCCACGTAGTAGCCCGTCTCTGGGGCGACAGCAACGAACGCCCCCTGGTGGGTCTTGTAGGGAACCTTGTCCTTGGAGAACCGAACATCTCGGTAGGGACGGAAGATCTTCGCTGCGCCGAACTCGTCAGCAAGGGCTTCGATCAGCGCTCGCATGGGTGCTTGGACAGCGTTCGCGTACGTCTCCTTGTGGGACTCCCAGAACGATCGCGTGTTGTCCATCTCCAAGTCGTCGTAGAAGTCCAGGGCAGCGACCGGGAAGCCTTCGAAGTTCACTGCTCCAGTGTGCCTGATCAACTCGGTAGCCAGTAGGTTGCCGCTGAGAGAGAGGAGGGTCATGGCAGACCCGCATAACAGGTGGACATGGGAGCGTGCGCTCCGAGATCGCTCGGCTGCAGAGGGCATGAAGCCTGCGACTCAGCACCTGGCCTTGGTCTTGGCTACCTACGCCGACCCCGCTGGGGATGGGATCTACCCGTCTGTTGAGACCTTGATGAAGGTGACAGGGAAGGGACGGTCAAGCATCTTGGCAACCCTCAAGGATCTTCGTGAGTCCGGATGGGTGGAGCAGGAGAGCCAAGGGAGCAACCTGTCGGGGAAGTCCAGTAGGTACGTTCTGAAGGTCCCGGGGAAGTAGATCCAGCGGGCTGGACCCTAACAAGCCTTCCTTACTTCCTAACATCCTTACTTCCTAACATCCTTACTTCCTAACATCCTTACTTCCTAACATCCTTACTTCCTAACTTAGTCACAGGTCTCCGCCGAGGGGGAGGCTCACGAGGACAAGTCCTTCCTTCCCTGGTCTCATGGGACGAACCCGCTGACGGGCAGGATGACCTTCGACTAGGTTGGCCCAGTGAGAGGAGAGTGCCTGTGAGTCACCAGACCCTCGACCTCTCCGCTGCCGTAGGGCGCAACGCCGTCGCTTATGTGAGCAAGGTCTGCGCTCAAGCCCACATCGGCCTGACGGAGACTCGTGCGGGTGAGGACGTTCTCGCGATCGATGCGACCATCGACTACCACGAGCAAGGCATCCGGGTTCAGATCAAGGGAACCACTGGTCGAAGCCTGGTGGCACATGGTGGACAGTTCACTGTACCGATCGAAGACGCTTGGCGAGAGAAGTGGCAGAGGAACCGCAGTGCCGCCTACTTCATCCTTGTTCTGATGTCGCGCGACGTTGACTCTTGGTTCGCCTTGGGCGCAACCGAGACGCTCGCAGCCTCGTATGCGCTGTGGGCTCGCGTTGACGACCTTCCGGATACTGCGACGCACGTCGTCTTCGACCGCTCGGTCAGGTTTTCCAGCGAAACGCTTGCAGGCTGGCACCAGCAGCTCATGACGGCTGGCTATGGCGATCCTGGAGGAGACTCATGAGTGAGGCTCTTCACCCACTCCAACTTGGCAGCTTCAAGGCGTGGTTGACTCAACATGGCTGGGAGTCCGTGAGTCGCGGCCAAGTGGGAGAACTGTTTTCCTTTGACGTGGCTGGATCAAGTGAGATCACCACTTCCGATGATCCCGGAACTCGTGTCGGCATCCCCGACGACCTTGGCTCCGATCCCGAGATCACAGCAGGTGTGATCGAACGGATCGCCCGCGCGATGCGCCGGGAAGTTTCTTCGATCCGTCACTTCGTTGCCTCTCCGCTGCGAGATCAAGTCGAACTTCATCTCAAGGGCGAACGTCTAAAGGCTGGGGCGGTCCCGCTCGATGTGGCTGCTGAGGCGTTGAAGAACAGTAGGAGGCTCTTTTCCTCCTCGGGGACAAGTGCGCTCGCTCCCGGTTGGACGGTTGCGAGGAGGTACCGCCGCGAAGCGCAGGACTTGGCCAAGGAAACCGAACTTGGGCACACAAAAGATGGATCGTTTGTCTTTCCCTTCTACGTTCCGTTGAACCGCGATCGAGTCGCCACACTGTTTGACGTCAGTGAAACCAAGATCGAGCCCTTTGAGCGTAGGACGACTCGGACCTTGGCGACTGGACTGCAAACTGCTAGGTCTCTGGTTGAGCGCGATGTTGAAGGCCTGTCGGACGAGGAGCTAAACATCGCCTCTTCCGTCGGTCTGACCAAAGAGTTGTGTTCCTCTCTGCATCTGATGCTGACGAGCGAGGTCATCGATGAAGTTCAGGTCAACTTTGAGTGGTCCCCAGCGTTCGGTGCGACGAA
>NZ_BAAALG010000022.1:0-2578 GCF_039528155.1 Nocardioides dubius
CTGCCGGGATGACCCGTCAATCGGCGTAGGAGCGCTGGGGGAAGCGGGCATTACGGTGACCTACCTCGCCGCAGCCCCCGATGGACTTTCGACGCAAGGTCGAGGACATCGGAAGGTCCTGGCGCAAAGGCCGGCAGGCGGCCTACCGCGACTGCCTGCCCCAGCAGTCCGAGCTACTCGACTCGGCGATAGGTGGCCAGGCGGGTTTCGGCGCCGTTGAGCATCGCGAGCTCGTCACCCGAAACGAGACCGAACCGCACGAGGTCTAGAGGGTGTAGGAAGTTTGCGCACCCCCGCGGCTTGCCAGCCCAAGACGTGAATCTCAGGGAGCCCTGTCCCGACGCCTCGTATTCGCCGGAGATCCGATTGCACCCATCCCACGCCTCGAACGTCCCGCCGGCCGCGAAAGCAATCCACGGATCTTGATCCCACGCCGACTGCTTCGTGACAGGGCGGCCATCCAGACTGATCGGCTCCCACCGCCCCTCCAGCAGCGCGGCGGTAGTCGGCACCGGATCATTGGTTGTCACTGTGCTGGTGCCGTCCTGACCGTCGCTATATCTGGGGTCTTGACTGGTTTGGTCCGAAGTCTGACCCCTGCCAGCTAGTTGAGTGGCACTAAACGACACCCCAAGAACCACTAGAACTGCTGCTGCCGCGGCCAACATCGGCGCCGCACGCCGCCTTTGACGTTCGACGGTCGTTCCCGGACCTGCCGTAAGTCGCGGACTTCGGCGAGCAACATCTTCAAAATACTTCGAAAGCTCGGACTCAATCTTATCGTCGATCATTGTGCGCCCTTCCTTCATTGTCCAACAAGGATGCTCGGAGATCGGCAATCGCTCGAGCTATGGCTGATCGGACGGACCCATCGCGAACCCCCATGACCTTCGCGATCTCCGCCGTCTCAAGGTGCTCGTAGTAACGCAGGACCAACGCCACACGTTGCCGAGACGGCAACGATCTGATGAGTGCCGGTAGAGCATCCGCGCGCCACGAATCTGGCTCCTCGTCTAACCCAGCCGATTCGAGACTTGCGAGGACCTCTGCTGACACGGGCAGCTCCCGATCGCTGCGCCTTCCGTGATCAATGACCAAGTTGGTCAAGGCGCGCCTCGCATAGGAGTACGGGTGGTCAATCGTCGCCCAGAGCTGGTGCATCCGGAGCAGGACCGTCTGCGTGAGGTCCTCCGCCAGGTGAGCATCCTCAGTCATGACGTATGCGAGTCGAAGCAGCTGCTGACCGCGGAGGGCAACAAAAGATTCGAACGCCACGCGCTCCCTGCTTTGACTCAACGCCGCCTCCATCGCTCAACACTTGCTGAGGTCTCACCCACCTAACAGACGAACGAAGCAGTCGATCCGCTGCTTGCTCAGCAAAATTGCTGAGCAAACAGCGGATCCAGGGCCGAACCTACGGCGTGCCGATCAGGGCATAGACATCCAGGTGCCCCGCGATGGATCGGTAACGCTCAGCCCACATAACAGGCTGGCCGGCAGAGTTCTCGCCGCGGGCGATGATGATGCCTCGGATCGTTGCGGCGTTGGCCCCGGGCTTGGTGTACACAGGCCCGCCCGAGTCCCCGTTCTGGACCCCGGCGGTACCACTGACACGCACTGCGCGAATGACGTAGGTCGTGCACTGGCCCGGACCGAGCGAGCAATCCGAAGCGCTCAAGCTTCGGACGTCCCAGTCGCAAAGTGCCCCTGACACGCTGCCCGAAGTGCACACTTCTTGGCCTTCGGCTGGGTCCGCCGCACCTGTCACGGTCCGCAGGTTGTCCGCGTCAGCGTCTCCGGTTCCTCCGCCGACCCAAATCCTCGGGGTGTAGCTACTGCCCACCAGGAGCATCTGATCGTACTCCGGATAGTTGGAGCGTGCCGTGGACGTGCCTACGAGATCGTCGTCCGATCCGTTTCGCCACACGATGCCGTTGCCGCTGCAATGACCAGCAGTGACCATGGCCCGAGTGTTGGTGCTACGCCGGATGACAGTGAATCCGCCCGTACAGAAACTTCCGTTCGCCCTGTTGATCCTCAGCCCGCCGTTCCAGGGAGCTTCATCATTCATGCGAGATGTCAGTTCCATGTCTTGCAGCGTGTCAAGACGCACGAAGGCCGCCAATTCGGCATCCATCATCTCGATGCCAGGGGCCAGGTTCTTTGCTGCCACGCTTTCGACGACAACTCGTTCATCGGCTGCGTCGAGATAGATACCTACCCGCTCGCCGCCGGCGTACGACGCCCAGTCGATGTCATGAACTGCGCGCCATGCCTCGGCCAGCAACGATGCATCCCTACAGCTCGGTTCCACCTCGACGGAGTCTCTCTTCGAGGAAGGTAAACCACCGTCGAGCCGCTCCTCCATCTCTTCCTGAGTGATTGTTTCCTCATCCACGATCACGCTGTAACCAGACTCGGCGTCGCCAACCAGGCCCACGACCCCTTGAGCAAGGCCATACGGCAGACCCGAGGTTGGCCTGCCTGAAGCGTCCACCGGCTCCCCTGCCTGCACCTCATTCCAAACAAGACTTGAGACGCCCTTAGTGTCACCGGGTGCAGACGTGTCCACCACATG
>NZ_BAAALG010000023.1:0-1156 GCF_039528155.1 Nocardioides dubius
GCGGGCCTTCCAGCCCGGCACCTCCAACAACTCCACCTGTGCCCACAGCAAGGGGAGTCGGTGGTGGAGATCCAGCGCGTCTGCCAGCAGCGACAACGCGGCGTACCGGGAGATGCCAGAGGCGGCGGCGAACTCCTCGGCAGCGAACGCCGCGACAGCCGGAGTCCCCTCACCGCCCAAGAAGTCGTCCAGATCCAAGGAGGCGAACGCAGCATCGTCACACCACGAAGCAGCCGAACCACCAGGAACGACCGGATTGACCACGCACCACTGGTGCGCCAACCGCAACTGCCGCCGCACACCCTTCAACACCCGCACGCGATCCTCCGAGATCACCGCAAGCAAGCACCCCGCGTCGAGGTCACTGACCTCATACGGAGTGTGCGTAGCGTCGATCTCGATCATGAGCACAGTCCATCAGGACCCTCCGACACTTAGCCTCGGAGTGGGTCCGCGGGTGGGCCGAACGTCCGACTGGGACATGTGGTGATCCCTGTATTGTGAGTGGTCGATCGCGGGCTTGGCGTCTGGTCGAGCGGTGTCCTTGTTCGGGAACTGGGCGCCAGCCGATGGGCGTGGACTCCTGCTTGGTGAATGTCTGGCCTGTGGCCGCGGTGTTGATCCGTCTGGGAGCGATCGGCGCCGGCATCGGCACCGTGCTGCTGGTGTGGCTCGCCTTGAATGGCGATGCGTGGCTAAACGAGCGCCCCCAGCCCGCCGCCAACCTCATCGAAGCTGGGATCCTCTCGGGCGCCCGATGCCTACGGGCATGGATCGGGTCTGCTGCACGGATAGGTGACACTGTCACCTGATCGTGCATCAGTCCCGGCCGCACCTTCACAGCGGGCAAAGTAGTCGTCGGAATGGAGTACGTCGGTGAGCCAGGTGCGATCAACGACACGATCTACGAAACGCGGCCGGCTGCGACCGCGATCGGGTGGCGCATCATCTGCGACTGCACGGAGGGCGGAGACAGAACCCGCCGCACAAAGTGGGTTAGCGACCTCCTGCCGCGCGTGCCATCGCAAGAACTCGAAGACCTCGCCGCCGGCCGTTTCCACGTCGCTGACGCCCCCGACGTCGACTACCTGGACGAGATCAAGCCCTACGACCAGGCGGTGCGGGCGATCTGGGAACGCGACCAACTCGACGGGAT
>NZ_BAAALG010000024.1:0-22100 GCF_039528155.1 Nocardioides dubius
CCCCGTGACCCTGAGGTCACGGGGCGCTCACGTCGACGGCGTCAGGAGAGTCCGGCGGTGCGCAGCATGATCGCCACGGCACAGGCGACGACGAACGCCACCAAGCCGACGACCTGCCACAAGGTGCGTCGCTCACGCGGCGCGTAGACGATCATCGCCGTCACGATCGCGCCGCCGATGAAGCCACCGAGGTGCCCCTGCCACGAGATGTAGTCGCGACCGAAGACGGTGATCGCGACATTGATGCCCACCCAGCCGAGGATCGGCGTCAGGTCGGCCCCGACCTTGCGCCCGACCACCAGGTAGGCGGCGAGCAGGCCGAAGACGCAGCCCGAGGCACCCAGCGTGCTGGAGCCGGCGTCCGAGAGCCAATAGACCAGCACCGAGCCGGCCAGCCCCGAGCCGAGGAAGACGGCCAGGAAGCGCACGCGTCCGAGCGCGGCCTCCAGCTGCGGGCCGAGGAACCACAGCGCGAGCATGTTCATGGCCAGGTGCCACGGCTCGACGTGGGCGAACATGCTGGTGAACAGCTGCCACCAGGCCCCCTCGGCGACGCCGGGGATCCAGGTGATGTCCAGGCCGCCGAACAGGCGCTCGTTCCCCGCGACGCAGTCCGCCTGGGTCGCAGCGGGGAAGTAGCTGCCCGGCTGGTCGGTCGGCACGCAGCGGCCAGTCGGCAGCAGTGCCAGCCGGTTGATCCACTCGCTGCGACCACCGCCGGTCGCGGCCACCAGGAGCCAGACCAGCGCGTTGAGGCCGATCAGCACGTAGGTGGTCAGCCGCGGGTCCGCGGAGCGCTGCCCGCCGTACGCCGCGCGACCGCTGCGGGTCTCCTTGGCGCCCTGCCGCACGCAGTCCGAGCACTGGAAGCCGACTGCGGCGTCGTTCATGCAGTCCGGGCAGATCGGTCGTTCACACCGCTGGCACCGGATCCAGGTCTCCCGGCCCGGGTGCCGGTAGCACTCGGGCGCGGGAGCAGCCTCGGACACTGAGTCAGGCCCGAACGATCTCGACGGACTCGATGACGACTGGCTCGACCGGACGGTCCATGGCACCGGTGGCGGTGGTGCCGATGGCGTCGACGACGTCGCGGCCGGCCTGGTCGGCGACCTCACCGAAGATGGTGTGCTTGTTGGTCAGCCACGCGGTCTCGGTGGTGGTGATGAAGAACTGCGAGCCGTTGGTGCCCGGGCCGGCGTTGGCCATCGCGAGCAGGTAGGGCTTGGTGAAGGCGAGCTCGGGGTGGAACTCGTCCTTGAAGGTGTAGCCCGGGCCGCCGGTGCCGGTGCCGAGCGGGCAGCCGCCCTGGATCATGAAGTTGTCGATCACGCGGTGGAAGGTCAGGCCGTCGTAGAACGGGCCGCTGCGACCGTTGCCGCTGTCGTACTCCTTGGTGCCCTCGGCCAGGCCGACGAAGTTCTCGACGGTCGCCGGCGCGTGGTTCGGGAAGAGGTTGATGGTGATGTCGCCCCGGTTGGTCTTCAGGACGGCCTTCAGTTCAGACATGAGGAAGCTCTTTCGTCTCTCGATGAAGTACGCATGTCGCGTCTCCCCCAGATCCTCCCAGCAATGGCAACCCATCCCCGCACCGCGCCCGAACTTGCGCGTGTGGCGCATCGGCACCGGCTGAAGTGGGTACCCCACCTGCACCGCTGCCACCATCGGCAGGCCATCCCGTACCGGCCCGGCCCGAATCGGTTGGCTCGTCAGGGTCGATGGTGTTGGATCGGGAGCAAGCAGCCAATCCGGGAGGCAACAGATATGTCCAAGCGCAACAAGGGCCTGATCGACTCCGCCACCGAGGTCGTGGACCAGGTGACGCCGGTGCTGGAGTCAGCGGTGGAGACGGCGCGCAAGAAGCTGGCCGAGGGCGTCGAGCAGGCAACGCCGGTCGTCGAGTCGGCCGTGGAGACCGCCCGCAAGAAGCTCGCCGAGGGCGTCGAGCACGCCACACCCGTGGTCGAGTCGGCGATGGAGACCGCCCGCAAGAAGCTCGCCGAAGGCGTCGAGCATGCGACGCCGGTCGTCGAGTCGGCCATGGAGTCGGCGCGCGAGAAGCTCGCGGACGGCGTCGAGCTGCTCAACGAGAGCCGGGAGGCAGCGGTCACCAAGCTGAGCGAGGTTGCGGCCGAACCGGAGCCGAAGAAGTCCGGTGGGCGCCTCAAGTGGGTGCTCGCGACCGGCGCTGTCGCCGTCCTGGGTGGGGCGGTGTTCAAGAAGATGCGGGCCGCCAAGAGCGGCGGCGAGAACTGGCAGTCGTCCTACGCCCCGCCGAAGCCGGCGCCGGCCCCACCGGTCGCGGTGGCCGACGACGAGGCGGCGGCGACGCCCGACGAGGCGCTGGCCGACAACGTCACGGAGCCGCACGTGGACACCACGCCCGACGACCCGATCGAGGTCGTCGAGATCGCGGAGCCCGACGCCGGCACGCCCGAGGCGGGCGAGAACGAAGTCAGCCCCGCCGAGCCCGACCAGCGGCCCTGACTCAGGCCTGAGCGGTGCCTCCGGGCTGCGCTGCGCCCGTCGCGGCGTGCGCGGCCCGGACCCGCTTGGTGGCGCGGTGCTCGGCCCAGAAGCTGAGTACCGGGATGGTGCCGCAGAGCAGGGTGACGACGGTGAAGCCCATCTCCCACTTCTCGCGACGCGCCAGCATGAACGCGGTCACCAGGAAGATCATGTAGAGCCAGCCGTGCGCGACGCCGAGGTACTCGGTGATCGCCTCGCCCAGGTCGTGTGCCGAGGAGCCCTCGGCCCAGATGTTCGGCGTGCTGGGGAAGATCCCCCACATGCCGGAGCCGTCGAAGTTCGCGAGCGGCACGCCGATCAGGATCAGCACGATCAGCAGGACACCGACGATGGATGCCATGACCCGGTAGCGGGTCAGCGCAGAGTTCTTCACGGCTGCGAGGGTACCGAGCCGTCGGAAACCGCGCCGCCGTCGGGCTCGCCGTCCACCCCCGTTGAGTGGTGCGCCTCTGCACCGCTCGGCGTTGAGGGGTGCAGAGCGGCACCACTCAACGGGTCGTCCTCTTCGTCGTCGTCGTCCTCGAGCTGGTCGCGCACCCAGCGCCACCAGACGAAGACCACGAAGCCACCGAAGATGAACCACTCGATCGCGTACAGCAGGTTCTTCAGGGCCGTGGTTCCGGCGGTCTTGGGCAGCTGCTCCAAGGTGGCCTGCTTCAGACCGTCGGTGCCGGCGTTGACGGCGGCGTCGCCGACCGGCCAGTCTCCGTCCGCGGCCTTGTCCGCCACGACGCCGTAGGCGCTGTACAGGTCGGCGTCGACATGGCGCAGCGCGTCGGCGATCCGCAGCTGCGGCAGCACGTCGTCGGTGACGTCGTCGTCGACGTCACCGGTGCCCTCGCTGGGCTGCAGCCAGACCACCATCTCCGCGGTGCCCTCGGGCGGCGCGGGCGCGGAGGCGGCGTCGGGAGTCCAGCCACGGACCACCATCAGCGCCGAGTCGTCACTGACCCGCAGCGGCGTCGTCACCCAGTAGCCCTCGACGCCGTCCAGCTTGCGGCCGCTGATGTACAGCGTGCTCTCCGGGATCCAGGTGCCGTCGACGACGACGGGGTGGCCGACGTACTTGCCGGGGAACCGGTCGTCGGGGCCCATCACGGACTCCAGCGGCTTCGGCTCGAGGCGGGTGAGGTCGGCGGCCTCGGAGGCCCGCCGCTCCGACCACGCCTGGTACTGCCAGACGCCGAATCCACAGGCGACGAGGGTCAGCACCAGCGCCAACAGGTGGGCTCCCCAGTAACGCGGGGCGAGCAGGTTGTTGCGGGGCGGCACCAGTCAAGACTACGGACACCTCGCAACTTCGCCGGACGCGGGCGGGGCCGCTCCACTACCGTCGGTGGAATGAGCGTGCATCACCTCGATTGCGGCACCCTGCGACCGGTCGGCGGCTTCAACGGACGGCTGGCTCCGCCGGAGATGATCTGCCACGTGCTGCTGGTCGAGCGGGCTGAGGGTCTGCTCCTGGTGGACACCGGCTTCGGGACGGCGGATCTTGCCCAGCCGGAGCGGCTCGGTCGCCCGTTCGTCGCCATGATGCGCCCGGCCTTCGACACCGCGCAGTGCGCGGTCGAGCAGGTGACCGCGCTCGGCTACTCCCCCAGCGACGTGCGCGACATCGCGCTCACGCACATGGACCTCGACCACGCCGGCGGCCTCGGCGACTTCCCGCAGGCGCGGGTGCACGTCGACGTCGCCGAGCTCGACGCGGCCCGCAACCCGCGACTCAGCGAGCGCTCGCGGTACCGCAAGGTGCAGTGGTCGCATCGGCCCGACTTCGTGGCGCACCAGAGCGGCGGCGACGACTGGTTCGGGTTCAGCGGTGTGAAGGTGCTCGGTGACGACGTGGTGCTGATCCCGTTGCGTGGGCACTCACGTGGACACAGCGGGGTCGCGGTCCGTGACGGCGACCGGTGGCTGTTGCATGCCGGCGACTCCTACTTCTTCAACGGCGAGGTCGAGACGCCGCCGCGCACCGCCCCCGGCCTGTCGGCGTTCCAGGCGATGATGGCCACCGACAACAAGGCCCGCAAGGCCAACCAGGAGCGGCTGCGGGTGCTGGCGGCCGGGCACCCGGAGGTGACGGTCTTCTCGGCGCATGACCAGGTGGAGTTCGAGCGGCTGCGCTGAGGCCCTAAAGGCCGGTCGGCTCCGCCATCGGGGTCACCTCGTTGCAGACCGCGAACGGGATCCGGCCGGAGAGGACGAGGTTGGCCGCGGCGACCGGGTTGCGGACCTGGGCGCCGATCCGCCCGGTGATCGGGTCCGCGACGGTCATCCCCTCGAAGCCGTCGCCCCAACCGATCGCGCCGACCACCGGCCAGACGTCCACCAAGTCGGCCCGCTGGTGCAGGTCGGCGCGCTCACGCTGGTCCGCACGCTCCGGGGAGAGGCGAGCGGTCAGCACCCGGCTGTCGAAGTTCACCGCCCAGGCAGCCAGCGGTCGCAGGTAGCGGATGTCCACCTGGGCGAGCAGGGCGTCCTGGTCCTCGACGGTGGCATCGTCGCCCAGGGCCTCGGCGAGCGGGACGCAGGTGGTGCGCAGGTAGCTGGACTCGGCATCGTCGTCGAGGAGGTCGACGATGCCCGGCACCGAGGCGAGGACCGGGGCGCCGTCGTCCGCGATCCGGCGGACGAGCAGGCGTTCCTTCGCGAGCACGGTCGCGCCGCTCAAGCCGGTTGCGCGGTCGGCGACGGCGCGGCGGACGGCGGACATGTCCTGGCCGCGGCGGAAGGCCAGCACGTAGCCGGCGCCGCGGGGTGTGTCGAAGCGGGCTTCCCAGGTGACGTCGTCCTGGCCGAGGTCGTAGCCGAGCCAGAGGCGGGAGGCCTGGTCGCGGAGCAGACCTTCGGTGAGGACGGAGGTCTCGGTGCGCACCCGCTCCCAGAAGGCGATCCGGTCGGTCATCAGGGATTCGCTGGTCAGGCGCGGGTAGCCGAGCCGTTCGCGCAGACGGCGGTAGTCGGTGAGGGTGAGCGCGGTGGCGTCGGCCGGGATCAGTGCGAGCGCTTGGCGCGGGTCGGTGACGGGGGCACCGGGCTCCACGGCGACGTCGTCCGGGACGGCGGTGAGGGCGGGTGCGCTCTGCGCCGTCGACGACGTCGGCTTGGCGGTGGGCGCGTCGTCGCTGCTGCAGGAGGTGAGCAGCGCAAGGCTGAGCACCCCTGCGACCAGGGCGACTCCGCGACGTCGACTGCGCACCAACACCCGCACAGTCTGCCCTGGGCACATCTGGGCCAAACCGGGGGAAGCAGTCTTCACTTTCGGTGATGCGAGGCCCCACGAACCTCGCCATGCTGATTACCCGCGGGTCGGTGGGTGCCCCGATTCGCCTGCCGGCCCGCTTGGGGGTTTTCGCGTCGGTCCTGGGGGAGGGCCGACGTCCCTACTTTCGGCGATGCCTCCGCGGGTCTTGGCCAGCGAGGCTGTGAGGGAGCGCAGCCGATCGGGCGGCGTCGGGAGATCGTGGGGGACGAGATGCGCAGAGTCATTGCAGGATTGGTGGCGGCGATCGCCGTCGGTGGGCTGGGGGCGACCGTGCCGCAGGCCCAGGCGGTGGAGATCGGCCACGAGGGCTGTACGCCCGGGTACTGGAAGAACCACACCGACAACTGGGAAGAGGCCAAGGCCACGACCCTGTTCAGCAGCAAGTTCAGTGAGGGCACGTCGGGCTATCTGGTCGGGCTGACCTTCGAGCAGGCGCTCGCCGGAGGCGGCGGACCTGGGGTTCTCGGTGCCGAGAAGATCCTCGCGCGGGCCGCGACCGCAGCGTTCCTCAACGCCGCGCACGAGGGCCTGGGCTACCCCCGGCGCCGCTACAGCAACGGCCTCGACGGGCGCCCGCCGCTGGTGGCCACCGTCAACGCCGCCCTCGCCAGCGCCGACCGCGACACGATGCTCGCCCTCGCCGCCCGGCTCGACGCCGACAACAACCTGGGCTGCCCGTTGAACTAGCCCCAAGGCCGCGGGTCGGCGGGTCCCCTTGTTCCTGCCGGCCCGCTTCGGCGTGCGTGGAACTCTGTTGTGCGTCCGCATCCGGGCGCCTAGCGTCGGAAGGTTGGTGCGCCCGTCGCCGCGCACCAGCACAGATGCCGTCGGCGACCGCGCGACCGACCGGAGCCAGCATGCCCACCTTCTCGGACTACGACCCCGCCGACTACCTGACGTCGCCCCACCGCATCATTGCCTACCTTGAGGCGGTGCTTGAGGAGGCCGGCGACGATCCTGGGTTCATCGCGCAGGCTCTCCGCGTGGTCGCACGCGCGTGCTCGTTCGCGACTTCGCCGCGCGATGGGAATGACCCCTGGGCGGCTGTCTGAGCTGCTCGTTGACGGCGATGCGAGCTGCGAGGTGGCCCCGCGGATCGCGATGGCCGTAGGGATTCTCGTTAGACCGTGCATTCGCCTTCAAGTCCGACTTAGCTCCCCGGTGCCGGGGATCTCGCTGAAGGACGGCCTTACTAAATCCGCCTTCGCTGAGATGGGCCAGCAAAGCGGCAACCTTCAGAGGAACGATCAACGCATCCGATGCTCTGACCAATGCCGCTCGATCCATTCCACCTGATCGTCGTTCAATCTGACACGAACTCTCTTCCCGGCCAGCCACGCGTACTGCGGAAAGCGGCCCAGAGATTCCGCCACGTCGATGGTGTGGCGACTGGGATCAATTGCCAACCAACCATCGTCAAAAAGCCGGTGAATGTCCCTTCGGAGAAGGAGACCTCCATGCTTGTGATGGACACCAAGCTCCGCATAGCTGTAAAGGTGTCCGGCTTCAAGAATCCGCGCCGGCGCTTCTCCCGTCAACGCACACAATTCCCCCTGGAGCTCCAGCAGGTGGTCCCTGAACGGTCGCTGCCCTCGCCGTACGCGAACTACCTCAAGCCGATGTCCTTGAGGGAAGAAGTAGTCAGGCGCTCGGTGGGCCACACGCTCCAACGCTCGACCGGCACCCCTGTCATTGAGCAATTCTTGGAACGCATCCCACCTGAGTAAGCGCATGCTCAGCTGACTCTTCGGCGACTCGCAGAGTTCACGCAACTCGGCACCTGTGATCAGAGCCTCGAATGGCGTCCAAGCAGCATCGTGCCGGGATCGGTACTCCTTGACAGTCACAGGTCGAATGATTGGCGACTCGAACTCTCGACGACACTTATAGCACTTGAATCGTGGCGCCTTACTCTTGCGCTCCTTGATTCCTGCCTTGTGGCAATGAGGGCACCTGAACAGCAGCTTCTCTCTGATCGTCTCCTCGATGTCCTCCACCACGGAGATTCCCAGAAGGCGCTTCTTATCCCAGAGCGCGATCGCGTCTCCTCGGGCGACGCTGGCGTGGTTCGGGACAGTACTGTCCCACGTGTAATAGACGTCTGGATCGTCGTCATAGCCGCTGTTGCCGCCGTGCTGCCGGTCGTCTCCGACCGTCATCAGGAGCCAAGCCTTCCCCTGCTGACCGCCACTCATGCACCGACCTTCTCACAGGACCGTCAGCCGAACCTCGCACGTATCGACTCCGGAACCAGTCCCATCAGCGACCGTGACTGCCCGTTGCACCTCCACCGCTCAACTCCGCGTAGAGGTCTGCGACCAGCCTTGCAGCGTCACTAGGAAGCGTGTGCTCCCAGATTCGAAGGACGGCCAGCCCAGCCTCACGAAGACACCGGTCCGTGTCGCGGTCACGTGCGCGGTTTCCCTCGATCTTCGCGACCCAGAACTCCCGCCGTGTCTTCGGGGTTACGAAGTGTTCTGGGCACCCGTGCCAGAAGCAGCCGTCGAGGAAGACGTAAAGTCCGACGCGCGTGAATACAATGTCGGCTCGCCGGCGGCGATCGAACGGAAGCGGGAGGTCGACGCGGAAGCGCATCCCTGCTTGGTGGAGCATCGAGCGCAGTGCAAGCTCGGGCACTGTGTCTCGACCCCGGTTCGCCTGCATCGTGCGTCGCGTCGCCAGCGAGACTGGCGGCTCTGTCGGGGGCGTCAGCGACACTGCGGGCGCGACACACCCAAGCAATCGCCGGTGAGAAGCCGCTTCGCCTGGCATGCTTTGACTGTAGGAGGCTCCACCCAATGACAGGAACCAAGACGTACGAGGTCGCACCTTCTGCTGCGCGACTCACAGGTTCCCTGCGCGACATCGGGTACGACTTCCCTACGGCGGTCGCGGACTTGGTCGACAACTCCATCACCGCGGGCGCCTCCCGGATCAACGTCTTCACGCAGTTCGAGCCGAACGGCTCCTACGTGTTGATCAGCGATGACGGCGCCGGCATGACGGAGTCGGGTCTCGTCGAGGCCCTCCGCTTCGGCACGCGGCGCGACTACGAGACGAACGAACTCGGTCGCTTCGGGCTCGGTCTGAAAACGGGATCCTTCTCCCAGTGCCGCAAGCTGACCGTCCTCACCAGGACGTCACAGAAGCAGCGGGCGATCCGCGTCATGACACTTGACCTGAATCGGATCGCACGAACAGACCGTTGGGACATTACCGCCAACGAGACCTCACCGGCTATCGAGCGCGCTCGCTCACTGCTGCAGGAATCGCCCGGCACCGTGGTCGTTTGGGAGGACTTGGATCGCGTGCTCCCAGAGCGCTACGCCGAGAACGGCTGGGGCCGCAGGCGCCTACGCTCGCTCGCGGCCAAGACCTCTGAGCACCTCGCTATGGTGTTCCACCGTTTCATTGCCGGTGATGTAACCGGCCGTGGCGAGGTCGTGATCTGCGTCGACGAGCAGAAGCTGCGGGCTTGGGAGCCGTTCGCCCCGGATGAGCCCGAGCGGTCCGTTCTTCCGCAGCAGGTGTTCGAGGTCGAGACGAGCAGCGGATCGTCGGAGGTGCGGTTCCAGGGCTTCGTTCTACCTGCTCGTGATCGCTTCTCGTCACTGGATGAGTTCGAGCGGCTCTCCGGACCGCTCAAATGGAACCGTCAGCAAGGTCTGTACATCTACCGAGCGAACCGACTTGTCCAGCACGGGGGCTGGTCGGGGCTGCGAGGCATCGATGAGCACATGAAGCTCGCGCGCGCGTCAATCGACTTCGACACCGACCTCGACGAGGCGTTCCAGATCAATGTCGCCAAGATGAGCGTCGAGCTTCCGCCTGCGGTCCGCCAGATGCTCGAACGTCCTGTCCAAGAGCTCTGCGTCCTGGCCGATGACGCCTACCGGCGTTCTGCCAATGGTAGGGGTCGCACCGAAACAGCATCGAAGGGGACCAGAGCATCCGAGACAGCGCTCCGCGACGTCGGCATTGCGTTGAAGGCAGCGCTGCTCGAGGACAACTCCTTGGCCGAGTTCCGCTCTGCCTTGGACACGCTTAGAGCAAGGCATCCCGAGCTGGCCAAACAGCTCAATCTCTGACCTCGCTCGCCTTGTCAGCGTTGGGCGTACTTGCACCACTGAGACAACGGACATACGTCACAGGTCGGTGCCTTAGGAGTGCATACGCGAGCCCCGAGCTCCACCAATGCGATCTGTGCTTGTCGACTCTCCTCATCGAAACCGATCAGGCGTGCGACTGCGATCCGGCCATCGGAGTTCCGGTTCTTGAGCCAGCGCTCGGTGCCCTGGAAGAAGCGACCCGCGACGCGCAGGGCTGCGGTGTTCGCGATCACTGGCTCTTCGCCTTCCGGGTCAGCGATCATCGCAAGTTCTGCTGCCGATCGCCGCAGCATCTTGCGACTGAGCAACAGTTCGAGGTGTTCGTCATCGAGCGACGCGTCGTCTGCGCTGACTGCAGCCGCGGCCTCTATCAAGGCACCGACAACGGCATCCTTCTGCAACCAGGTCCCGACCTCGTGTGCCCGTGCTGCGTCAGCGACAAAGGATTCAGGGGAGACCCATGAGCCGACGATCGGCCACAGGGCCTCCACCGCGGTCGGGGATTCGTCGCCTAGCAACGCGTCGCCAAGCACAACGAGCCAGCGGGATCCTGAGCGCAGCCAAGGGCTCACCGTGGGGGAGGTTCTCCCCCACGCTGCCAGTGCCGAGCGAGTGGCGGAGGTCTGGACGGCGAATCCGGCGGCGCCATGGTCAAGCACTTGGGAGACCGCCTCACCGATCGCACACGCGAGACGCGGGGGGACTGCGTTTCCGATCTGCTTGAAGGCCGCGGTCGGCGGCCCGGCGAATCGGAACCGGTCCGGGAACGTCTGGATGCGTGCAGCCTCCCGGATCGTCAGCGTGCGGTTCTGCTCGGGGTGGATGTACCAGTAACCGTCTTTGGCGATGTGCGCGGTGATCGTGCGGGACAGACTGTCAGCATCCAGTCTCTTGTATTTATCGTCGAAGATGTCATCGCGGTAGCGCTTGAGCTCGTCTGGTAACTCGGAGTACTTCGTCTTCGTGTCTAGATACTCGAACGCCGCGGCATCGTCATCGCGGACGCGTCGGGTCACATGGTCATAGATCCGGTCGGCTTGGCCGGCCGGCACCCCTGACCTCATCTCGCGCTGGAACTCGGTCTTCGGGCCCCCGTACTTGCGCCAGATCTGACGGGTCTCATCGGACAGCCATCCCTCCTTCGCCCCGACAGGCGGCAGATCCCGGATCGCGTTACCGAGCGTGACCTTCTTGCTCGACTCCTCCGGCCACTCGAAGTCAAGACCCTCAGCGAACGCGACCAAGATCAGGCGCTGTCGGAACTGGGGTACCCCGTAACGGTAAGTGTCAACGACACGCTCTTGTACGGAGTAACCCCAGTCCTCGAGGCGCCGCACGATCGTTCGGAGGATGAACATCTCGCGATCGAGCGCCATGTCAGGGACGTTCTCCATGATCACCGCGCGCGGCTTCGCCAAACGCACGATCTCAAGGTACGACTCCCAAAGATCCCGCCGTTTGTCGTGGGGCTCCCGGAGACCATGCTGGACCAAGTAGCGCATACCCGAGCGCCCAGCCTTCGAGAACGGCTGACACGGTGGCCCCCCGGCCAACACATCGATGTTCGCCGCACGCAGGATTCGTCCGACCTCGGCGACACGGTCAGGGTCACCCAAGTCCCATCCGACTGACATCCCGGCGAAGTGGTGTGCGTGCGTCTCCAGAGCGTCGGCGTCGAAGTCCGCACCGAACACGACGCGCATGCCCGCCTCCTCAAGGCCGAGGCTCATGCCACCGGCACCGGAGAACAGGTCCGCGGCGATCAATGGCTTCGGATCGCTCGCGCGCAGTCTGCTCGCGAGGGCGACAACACCTTCGATGTGGTCGCAGTGATCCGGATGGGGCGGAAGCCGCAGAGCTTGGCCACGATCGATCCGCTGCTTACCGGCCTGCCTCATAACGCTCATCCGTTCAATTCTAGCCGGAGCCCGAGGCATGGGCGTGGACCCGTGAAACGCGATTCTCGGGTCCCCCGCACTTCGTGTGAACACACCGGACGAGATAAGTCCCGTGATCTTACCGGTTCGCGGCACGATGCTCGTCCGGCTCTAGATGTACCCAGCCATCAGGTTGGTAGCACCCGACTGATCGGCGGTCGGCCTCCGATTGCGCTGTGGCGGCGCTCAGTGTTGTAGTGCTCGAGCCACGGCGCAAGGGACGCCGCGCGGGCAGCGTTGCTGGTGAAGACCTGGCGGTAGGCCCACTCGGTGGCCAGGGTCCGGTTGAGGCGCTCGACCTTGCCGTTCTGCCAGGGGCAGTGCGGTTTGATGAATTTCTGCGTAATGCCGTGCTCGACGCAGACCTCCCGTAGCGAGAAGGGGTCTGCTGCACGAACGGGTAACAGTCTGACCTGCCCCACCGCCTGGGTTCCAGCATGGGTGGCTAACTGGCAGCGGTTTTGGTGTCGGTTTCTGACGATAGCTCGAACTCGATCGGGGTGCGGTAGCCCAGCGCTGAGTGGCGGCGTTGTCGGTTGTGGAAGATCTCGATGTAGTCGAAGATCGCGTTCGCCAGTTCGACCCGTGTCTTCCACTTCTTCCGGTTCAGCAGTTCGATCTGCATCGATGACCAGAAGCTCTCCATCATCGCGTTGTCCAGACCGTCTCCGACGGTGCCGAACGAGGGCAGCAGGCCAGCGGACTTGATCTTCTCTCCGAAGACCCACGAGGTGAACTGGGTGCCGTGGTCGGCATGCACGATCCCGCCGGGTGCTGGTCGACGGTTCCGGATAGCCATGTCGAGTGCGTTCACGACCAGCGTGGAGTCTTGCTTGGAGTCGATGGACCAGCCCACGATCCGGCGGCTGTAGGCGTCCAGGACCGCCGCGCAGTAGAGCCACCCTTCACGAGTTCGATGTTGGGTGATGTCGGTGACCCACAACTCATTGGGGCGGACTCGATGGAACTTCCGGTTCACCAGGTCGTCTGCCGTGGCCACCCCGCGTAGCCGCTTGACCCGGGCGGGCCCCGGCAGCCCGTAGATCCCGGCCAGACTCATCAGGAGCCACACGGTGCGTTCACATACCGTGATGCCCATCGCCAGGGTCAGCTCGGCGTGGATCCGCCGGTACCCGTAGGTGCCCCGGGACGCGACATGGACTTCGCGAATCAGCCCGGTCAACCACTCCCGACGAAGCCGGGTCGGGGTGGTCGGGGTCCGCTTGTGTTTGTAGTAGTTCTGCCGGGTCACGCCCAACACGCGGCAACTGTGGTCCACCGCGACTCCCGTCGAGGCCAGGTGATCAATCACCGGGTAGAGCCTTTTGGGCGGGGCCGGTCCTCCCCGAGGAACTTCGCCGCTTGGCGCACGATGTGGAGCTCGGTCTCGAGTTCGGTGATCCGGCGCCGTGCCTGGCGAAGTTCCGCCGATTCGGCAGTCGCGACCCCATCGAGCTCACCGCGGTCGATACGGTCCTGCCGCATCCACTTCGACAACGTGACCGGATGGATGTCGAGATCATGAGCGATCTGCTTCTGAGGTTTGCCCTGGCGCGGAACTCAGCTGGGTACGCACTCGGCATGCTGTTCAGCCTCTCGGAAAGGCCGTCACTTAGCCACCATGACTGGAACCCATCGGGTGGGGCAGGTCAAGATGTCACCTATCCGTGCAGCAGACCCGTCGACGTCCGACAGTGCTGCGGCGCCGGGCCGGGCTACTCACTCATACTCTTAAGCGCCTCAATAGTGAGGCGGTCGAGCAGATACGACAATGCCGCATCGTCGAGTGCGTCCAGCGCGATGTGTGACTTGACGGCTCTCAGGCGCCGCGCCAGCTCACGCATGACTTCGGAGCGAGCCACCGACAACCCAGACTGCTCCGCACGCCACAGTGCCGCCTGTAGAGCTCGTGCAGTTCGGCGGTTCCCTCCCAGTGATGGTCTCTCCATGATCTGGACGGACTCGTCCTCGCCGAGTGGGGTGCAGCCATCGGGAGCGTTCTCCAAGTCCGGCCCCAACGCCCACGCACGCCACCACGTCCGCCGGAGGACGTTCCGTGGTCGGCCGAGCAATCGTTCTTCGGAGCGACCTGGGAAGCGCCAAGGTCCGACCTCGGGAACAACGACGAGCGTGAGGAATGACCACACTCCTTCCTCAGCCGCATCAGCGGGAACTATGTCCATGAGCTGGAGGAGCATCGACCCGCACGGGCGGTCGAAGTTCTGTGTCGATGTGCCAAGAGGTTTCGGATAGCCAGCCTGCTCGGCGATCCCTCGGATCGCGGCTTGGACCTCGCTCAGCCGATAAGAATCGACCGGGTGACCACCAGTGGCTGACGGTTGAGCGTCGGGATGTACGAGCATTGACTCGGCCGCGAGATCGCTCAGCGATGCATCCGCCCTCTCAAGGATTAGGCTCTGTGCAGCCGATCGCGACAGGCGCGGGTACAGCAGCGATCCCATTCTCAGTTCACCAACTTCGCGTTGTGCTGGAGGTGGATCTCGACCCGCGACGGATCTGATCGCCTCCACTCCCGAAGGGTCGCCGTACTGACCGTCGGCCATATCCGACCCAGTAGGTTGCGCAGAACGCCCGCGACGCTCGTGGCGTCATGGTCGATCTCGAGCCCGACCACGTCGTCACTGTCCAGACCGGCGAAGACCATCTGCCGGGTGATGTCCCAGTTGAGGGTGCGAAGTAGCTGCTCGGTTCCAGGGTCCTTGGCGCCGGCAAGCAGACGGACTATCGCCGGATGTCCGGAGTTCAACGTGAGTCTTGCCGCTGACATGAATCGCGCGTCTGGGTCGGCGAGATCGATCCTGAACTGCCAGCCGGCATCGGGATTCATGCCCGCAGCCGCGAAATCGATCGTGTCGGTCGGAAACTGCGTCCCTACGCCTTCGAGGTCGGTCCAATGGCTGGTGCGCCAGATGATGCTGCCGGGGTGCTGCGGCGCGAGCCGATCGAGTGGCTTAGGTTCCGTGACAACGAGCAGAGTGCTGAGCGTGAGTCGCCCGCCGAGCTCCGTACCATCGAGCTGAAGCTCGACGGCGAGATCGAACGTGTCCGCCATCGGTAGCTCCAAGCGCGAGGCGAGGACCTCCGCATTGGTGTGGCTGGACTTGGCCATCACCAGAACGGCAAGGCCGCTCTCTTGATCCAAGTGGCACGCCTGAGTGACTGCGCGGCGGTCGACGGAGACGGGTGCGGCCAGCTCCAGCGTGGTCTGGTAATCCCAATGCGGCACCTCGTTGGGGAGCGGGACATCTCCCTCGCCGGATTGCAGGAGCCACCCACCGTGGCTGACGGCCGTCTCCGGTGGCGTCAGAAATGGAACGATCGGCCGCTTCATCGAACCGGCTCGGCTTCGAGATCAAACAGAACCGTCGTCTCGGGCCCCCGGCGTACCAGGAGTTCAACCTCGACTGAGCTCGAGTGGCTCAGCGTCAGCGCATGGCTCCGTCCTCCTACCTCAACGGGTTCGCCCGCCACGTTCGCGGCGACAAGGGCCAGAGACGGGTCGAGTGCAGGATCTGCCGAGCTGCCATCCAAGGCAGCCGCAACTGCAACGTGTAGCCGTGTGGTCTGAGAAGACGGCGCTGGGGTGACGCGCAACCGGGCCAAGGTCGCCAACTCGCCGGCCATCTCGATCGGTCCGGAGTAGACGAAGTCCACCTTCGGCCTCGTCGCGCCCGGTTGTCCACCGCCGGCCTCCCTACGACGCCGGCCTCGCCCGCGGCCGTCGACCGACCCGATTAGGTAGGCCAACTCATCCGCGATCAGCGCTGTGCTAGCGACGTCAGCGTGCCTCGATCTCTTGCGACTCGCCCACCGGTTCTCGAGCGCGGACTTGATCTCGCGCAGGCCGACATTGACGATCGTCCGACCCCGCCCCTTGGGAAGGAGCTCCGGGTTCCACGAGTCGTGCGTCGGCGGCTCAGCCGGGGCGAAGTGCTTGTCCTGATCATCGTCCGCGCGGAAGACGCCTGCCCACTCCGTCCCCCCTTCGGGCGGGGGTGGTCCTTCGAGATAGTCCACAACGAGTTCCGGCGTACGCAACAGCGCGACATGGTGGGACGCCCCCGTGATCGCTGCGGCCGCGCGTGGCGAATCCGGATCCTCCGGATCGTGCCCGTCATCGACCTGGACGCGATCCCGATGGATCAGCGGGACGGTGGCCAGGGTGCCGACCCGTGCCTTCGGTCGGAGGCAGTGGATCGGATCCACCTTAAGGCCGGGCACGTCCTTGGCGATCTCGCCGTCGAGCACTGCCCGGAACGCCTGCGCGAAACCATGCAAAGGTGGCCGATCCTCCGGACGCGGAATGGGCACGGGATCGCCGTTCCAGCCGACGTGGATCGACATCGGAACGGAACGACCCTTACGCGGGGTCAGCTTCGGCCAGAGGTGCCAGGTCACCGACTCGGCGATGAACTTCATCGCCTGCTCGGCGGTGCGCCCGCCCAGGTCTGGGGCCACGATGAGGATGTTGGTGCCGGTCTCGCCATCGTGGAACTCCGGCATGCCTATGGCGCTTGCGATGCGGTCCGCTTGCTGTCCGGTAACCGGGATGGGGGCCTCGTCGCCGGTCTCACCCCACCAGTGGCGGCCAGTGAACAACTTCCCGCCACGAGCGAACTTCTTACCGATCGCGCAGGCGATGAGGCGGGTCTGGAGACGGCCGCGATAGACAGTCCGGGAGTGGATCACGACGGCATTAGCTGCCGAGACGACGTAGGAGATGGTCTTGCCGAATCCGTAGGTACCGCCCGTGTGACCCTGGGTGTTCGCCTCACCGACATTGAGGACGAAGTCGACCCAGTCGTAGGTGTCGTGGGGGTCGACCTGGTCGGCCTGGAGTGGGCCGCCGAGGCCCTTGGTGTTGCGATCAGTGATGTAGAGGCCGAGCAGTACCGGTTGGGACAGCTCCGCCGCGAGAGAGGTTCCCGTGGCACTGCTTGCATTGACGAACACTCGGTCGCGCAAGGCTCGCCGTTCTCTGTCGTCAAGGACCCAACCCTGGATGCTGAAGTCGACGGGCAAGTCGTTCTGGAGCCGGGCATCCCAGCTGTTCTGTGCGGTCTCCCGGACAAGGACCGTAAGAGGGTCGAGCCGAGGGCGACCCAGCAACTTGTAGAAGCCCTCAGCGGCGAGTCCGCCGGTCGGTGGCTTCGGCTCAGGGATCCACTTCACTGGCGGCCTCCGTTGCGAGCGCTGTCAGAGCGAGGTCGATCTCGGCCTGATCGAGTGGTTGGGGCGGTTCGTTCGTGAGATCGATCGCATAACCGATCCGAAGCGTCCCAGGCGGGACATCACCCTCTGCGAAGGACGACCTCAACAGACGAGGGAATGCGAATCCGACGACGTCGTAGAACCGAACTTCCGGCACGCTGAACCTGCGTGCGGCATAGGGCGTGAGGTCTCCCGCCGCGATGCCGAGCTCGTGAAGGCGGCGATCGATCTCGCGCCGGTGGGCGCCAGCCTCGAGATTCCGATGGACGAGGTCGGACAGGTTGAATCCGGCAGGATCGGTGTCGAGCCGGGTGTGAACGAGGAGAAGGTCGGAGCCAGCGGGCTCTTGCAGCTGATCCACGCTCGAGATCGAGACTATGCGTCCCTCACGGACTAAGGTCGCCTTCACTTCGATCGCGTGTGACGCGCTTCGGATGTCGTGGAGCTCGTGGAAGGGGCCGCACCAGAACCGGAGGTCACCGGGGGCGCCGAGTCTGAGCAGGCGCTCGACGATGAGGAGCTCTCCGAGCAGGCCCGTTAGCACCTCGTCACTCACGAGGCCGCGTCGATCGGCGTCCGAGAAGAGTGCACGCCACCGATCGAGGGCGACAGCGGCCTCCCGCGCGGGTGACGAGGCTCCTGCGACCGTATCGATGAGTTCACGGCAGAACTGTGTGAAGACGTGATGGAGCTCAGGGAGAAGGCAGAGGACCGTGAGGTAGGCGGTGCTGCCATGGCTCAGCCGGGCGAGGTGAACGCCGCGGCCTTTGGTGTCGGTCCGGGCGGCCTCGCCGGGCAGCAGCGGGATGAGCAGATGACGTCGGCTGAGGTGATCCACTCCCACAAGGACCTCACCGGCAGCGACGGCATTGCCAGTCGGTGCGACCTCGATGCCGGACGCCGGAGGTGTTGTCGCGAGGACCGTCCATACACCCTCGAGATCCTGACTAGGCATGATCGAGGTCCACCTCGTCCTGTGAGCCCTCCAGGTCCTGGTACGCGGGGAGGCTCTCATCGTCCGTCGTCGGGATCTGGCTCACGTCGACCTGGATAGTGTCTGCGGCCTCACTGTTGGGAGCGGCCGTGGGGAAGCAGAACGCCGCCCCGAGGAGGTCACCGACAGCGTCCAGAGCGACGCGGCCCTTGGTGCTCGCCTTCGGCTCGGACGATCTATCGATCGGATAGAGCACAACAAGTCCACGGCCGTCGGTGTCGCGTACGGCCTGCAGCTCCTCGTCGGTATCCGCGGCTGTCACCGACGCAGCAGGAAGGAGATCCGCTACCCGATCGGGCTTCGACATGAGGGTTCCGATGACAGCGCGCGTTTCAGTGCTCGGCCTAGCCAACTTCGATCGGGTGATCAGCGCGCTCGGTGCGTCGAGACCGAGCGCGATCGCGTTCTTCGGCTTCCGGATCCCAATCACAGCGATGTTCCAGATCTGGAGAGATCCGCACTTGACCTGACCGTCGATGTACTTGAGCAGCAGATCCGACGTCATCTCGCTGTCCGTGTGGAACGCATAGTCACGAATGAACTTGCGGATCAGATCCACCGGCACACCGCGGAGAATTACTCTGCTGTCCTGGACGTCCTCGACAGCTCCGTCGGCCTTGGCGTCCTTCAGGAGCGTGCGACCAGCGTCCAGATTCGCGGCGATCGTTCCCTTGTCGCGGTGTGCGAAGTAGGTCGTCTGTGGTCGCTGGGCGCTGTACGACGCCTCTCCGCGGATCGCGAAATGCATCTTGACCCGGGCAGTCGCCTGCATGCGCGGATGGAGCCCGATCCGGACAGGGAGATTCGCCGGGGTCGCGTTGTCCATCGTCCGGTATCTGGTGATCTCGATCCGGAGGGCATCCTCGATGTCCGAGAGGAATTCGAAGTCATCAGCCAGCTGCTGTGTCGTCCAGATGCGTGGCAGATCGCCGTAACCCGAGCGATACCCGAACCATCGGCCCATCTGAAGCAGGGTGTCGTACGTGTTGGAACTGCGGAGGAAGAAGGAGGAGACGAGACCTTCGAGCGTCAGTCCGCGGGAAAGCGTGTTGCCACCGACTGCGATCACAGTGGCCGGCTCATGGTCGTAGACGAGGCGATGGGTCGACAACCCGTTGTCGGCCAGGACCTTGAGCTCCTCGATCGTGGTGAGTAACGCGGGAACAAGCTCGTCGAAGGCCACCGTCCGCAGCCCGTGGCGCGAAGCCGGCTCCGCGACGATCTCTCGGTCCCACAGGCTTCGAAGCGAGTCGAGCTCACCCGCGAGGACCTCGACTCCGAGCTTCCTGACGAATGACCGGATTGGATCGACGTAGGCGAGCTGCGGATCAACGCGCATCGTGGTGTGGACCAACATGCTCGAGTGTTTGGCGACCCCGGATCTCAGGCGCCGCGCCGTCGTTGCCAGAACGAACCATCGGATCGCCTCAGCGAGCGACTCCGTCACCTCGGGTCCGTCAGCTAGCAAACTCCTCGTCGAGTGGTCGTCAGCCTCAGCGTCCGGGACGATCCTGATCATGTCGTGCGGCTGGTCGGATGTCGTGGACTCGTCCTCCGAGACAGGTGCGCCGAAAAGCTCCCGCGATCCGAAGTAGGTGGGTGGCTTCGGCAGCGCGTAGATGAAAGACCGTGGGTAGATGTCCGTCGCGTCTGCCGGATTGATGAGAACGTTTGCGAACGGCGTGGCCGTGTATCCGACGTAAGCCACCCGTGGGAGTGCAAGCAGCTCGGTCAAACGCTCACTGATCTTCGTCCTGTCCAGTTCCGGATCCCGTGCGGCATTGGGACTGGCCTGGTCCGCTTCGTCATCGATGATCAGGATCGGGCAGTTCTCCAGACCGCCGTGCTTCTGAGCCTCCCTGAGCCAGTCCCTCAGGTGTGTCATCCGGGACACGTTCTTCTTAACGACAGCGATGCAACGAAGATCCGGGGCTCCTAGAAGAGGCAGCGCCTTCACGGGCTTGCCGAAGTCCCGCTGTTCGTCGGTGAGTGGCACCCATCGTGTGGGATGCCGGTCGACGAGTTGTTCATCAATCCGCAATTGGGTCTGTCGACGCAGCGAGTTGTGCACACCGGAGAGCACGATAAAGAGACGGTATCCGGCATCAGCCGCCTTGGCGATCGTCGCGGTGAAGTTCGCGGTCTTGCCGGACTGGACGAAACCGAGTACGAGGCCACGGGTGCGGATCGACGGGCTGTGCGGATCAGCCAAGAGCCCAACGATGTCTGTCGAGGCCTCGTCCAGGCTCGGCACGGCGTCGACCCACGACGGATCGGCCTCCAGCGCGGCGCGGAGGTCCGGCCAGAAGACGTCGTACTCTCCGGGCCCCCCGTACCAGGGCTCACCCTCCTCCTCGGGGTCGAACAGCGCCTGGCTCGTCGCTATCGTCCGTCGCTGTTCAGCGACCTCGTGGCGGAACTGCACGACATTGTCGACGAGCTCTGCCTCGCCCACCAGCAACACCTTCAGCGTCTCCGCTGCCTCGGCCTCGGACTTGCCCTGCCTGATCAGCATCTCAATCTGACCGAGCGCGGTCTTCTCACGAGTCGTCAGATCCACGCAGCTTCTCCTCATGTCGGAACTCGGTCAGGATACCGGCGAGGACGGACGGAAACATTAGAAACCGACCCGCATGCCCGTCCGAATGCCAGGCTTGAGAGCGTGGATGGGCGGACGGATCCGAGCGCCTGGCTACTGATGACCATGGCGACAACCGCCAGCACGGCGGAACGCCGGATACGACGACCAGCTGGACGTCTACTACACGTGGGACAGCAACGGCCTCGACGCCCGACCGCCGCTGGTCGCCACCGTCAACGCAGCGCTCGGCAACGCCGACCGCGACGCCATGCTGGCATTGGCCGCCCGGCTCGACGCCGACAACAACCTGGGCTGCCCGTTGAGCTAGTCCGGACTGCGGGTCGGCGGGTCCCCTTGTTCCTGCCGGGCCGCTTCGGTGTGCCAACCGCCTGGATCGGTCCGACCAGGCGGAGTAGGCCGGTGCCCGATTGCCTGTGAAAACGCGGCGGTGGAAATAAGGTTCCAATAGGCGAAGACATGTGCGCTGAGGAGGTCGATCTCACGCCGCTCGTCGCCAGAGAAGGCACTCAATCGACGCGCCACTAACTTGAAGGGCTTCTCCCTCGCTGTTCCGTCTGCCCGCCAATTGCTGTGCGGGACGATCAGGAAGAGGTGCTGGACGTCGGCCGCGATATGCGCCTTCCAGAGATCCTTCAGGTCTTGGTTGTTGGTCGGGGTTCCCCCGCGTTCCACTTCGGCGATGACTCCACGACCCATACCTAGCCTCAGAAAGAAATCGGCTCGAGCGCGCGTTACCAAGCCGCCTTATATGTGCACGGTGCCCAGAGTCAGGCGATACAGCGGCACTTCGCCCTACTTCTTAAGGAGGACCTAGGCTTTGGTGAAGAGGACGTGTTGACCCCGCAATGTGCGCTGATCGAATCGCTCGTCGCTTCAATGTGCACTCGAAGGCGCTCAGCGAGCTGATCCACCAGAGAGAGCTCCGTGACGTGCTCTTGGGGAACGGCGCTCTTCACGTGCCGTGCGTGTGCTCCACGAGTCAGAGCTTGGGCATCTCGCCTCAGGGGAGGCTAGTAAGGATCTCAGCGCTCGGGGTCTTTAAGATCCGCGGGCCCACCCCCAAATGAAGAAAAACCCGGAGTGGAGCCTCCAGGTCTTTCAGTGGAGCCTAGGGGACTCGAACCCCTAACCCTCTGCTTGCAAAGCAGATGCGCTACCAATTGCGCCAAGGCCCCGGATCGACCACCGAGGTGGTCGAGGGTGATTCAGTTGGACTTGTTCACGTTGTCAGTCGCGGCGGCCCAGAGGGCCTGCTCCTGCTTGGACTCGTCCAACTTCTTCTTCGCGAACACGGCGCCGGCGGCGGCCAGTGCGATGAGAAGCAGCTTCTTCATGAGAGTCTCCCTTGGTAGTGGTTGGACTCGTCCAATAGTGCTTGACGCACACAAACTGGGGTGGGCCTAACAGGACTTGAACCTGTGACCTCTTCCTTATC
>NZ_BAAALG010000025.1:0-1572 GCF_039528155.1 Nocardioides dubius
GGTTCCGCGCCTGAGGCGCGGGCGACCACCCCGAGCTTCCTGCCTGGGGTGCAGGCGTGAGCGAGAACGCCGCCGGCGCGTGGCCAGCGGCGTCCTGCTTCATGCGAGTGACGTCAGGCGTCGCGGATCACGCGTCCTGATCGCCGAGGTCGCGCCGACTGACCCGCCGCTTCTTCCCGATCGTACGGAGCACCGCCCACGGTTCGCGCACAGCGCGACCGTTACGACGGTTCTTGTGAGGCTTGCAGAGCTGACAGCCCTTGTGCTGCCGATGAGGTGAATGAGCCATCCGTGGCTCTCCTTTACGTGGTCAACACCCGCCACGCAGGGCGGGGTTGGGATGCCACGGAAGTCATGGGGTGAGCGTAGCCGCGGGTGCCGACTGATCTGGGAGCTATCGGCGTCGCGCCGACAGCATGTCTCGACTCAGTTCCCCTCGAACGTCACGAAGCCGTTCCAGAGCGGATTCCAGGTTCGTCGTGTCAGGTAGCCCGTGAGTGCTTGGGCGACCTGTGCGGCGAGCGGATCGTGCAACCGCTCCGCGACGAACGCGATCTCCTCCAGCAGTGACTCACACCTGGCCCGATTCAGTTGGATGGTGTCCGGACCGACCAACGTAGGCAGGGTATGAAGCTCATAAGCACCCGCCACGCGGGCCAACCGAGTGAACAAGCTCTCCGAACTCCGCAGCGCATCTCGGTCTGATTCGACCGCATACAAGCCGACTGCCGGATCGTCGGCGTACGACGCGGGGTCGGGGTTGTCAGCGAACCTATCGCTGATCACGTCAGCGCAGATCGATGGCCGCGGCCGTGACCGGTCGTCGTTATGTGACAAGCGGCGCTATGACGCGGCGCAGCAGCGGCCCGCCCAATTGGTCGCCAGGCTGCCGTCCGATTCTGCACCACCGTGGCTGTGGCCAACTACTGGTGGAGTTAGAGCTTCCGGGCACGCCCAATGCGCTCGAACTCCTCACGCGCAGCGAGGATCCGCTTGCCGCATGCGATGCCTGCGTCACGCGCTTGGTCGGCCTCGACCCAGCCTGCGCCGCGCATTCTCCGCAGATCCTCACCGTCGTATGCGCGGTAGGTCCAAGTGGGGTCGGTTACCTGCTTGCGCGCATTGAGATGATCAACGCCTTCGCCGTTGAGTGCCGTCCAATCGAGAAACTGGTTGATCGCGGCTTCGAGAAGCGCGAGCGGCTTGACGAGTTCGGCGTCATCGACCATCCGATGCCTGCTGATGACACTGAGTACGCCCTGAAGTGCGTCGATGTCACCCGCCTTCCACATCTTTGCACTAAACAAGGCGTCTAGCCATTGGAACAACTTGCCGTCGCGGGGGAACGAATCTATCACGGCGGCGAACATCTGCTTATCGCGATCTGTGGGCTTTCGACGAAGCTCCTCGAGTGCTCGTTGCGAATTATCGAGTTCGGCCGTCAGTCTCCTCACCTTCACCTTAAGGTTTGCGCACTCAGTTACCAGTTCGCTGTTTCGGTCGACGGTGGCCTCCCGTTCTCGCACGGCGGTAGTGAACTTTGTGCGTTCGGATTGGAGTGCGGCGTGATCG
>NZ_BAAALG010000026.1:0-2212 GCF_039528155.1 Nocardioides dubius
GCCGCTAATGAGTGTGGCGATGGCCAGCAAGTTGAGCCAAAACGCCTTGAGTGTGGTGAGGACAACCATGTGCGCAACCTATCGGTAGTTCTCGTCTGCGGTTTCGGGACTCCGATCTCCGGACAATTGAACCTGTGATCGCGGCAGTATGGTTCACCCAAGAAGCTGAAGTCGATGAGTGGGATGGCCGTCTTGAGAGTCGCCCGTAGGCGGAAGCGGTTAGCAGATCGGGAGGAGCGCTCAATCGTCGACAATATGCCCGGACGAAACCGGCCCAGTGAAGGTGATCGGCTGCCACGAGCCGTCCGCGTAGAAGATCATGGCTTCGCGTGGCGCGGTCCCGTCTCGTCTCAGCGTCAGTGCTTGGCGCATGGCCAGCACGTCATTCTCACGGGTGATGTGTTGCGGAAGCGGACCGTCTAACAGCAAGCCTGGGTAGGGCGCGAGCCTGAATTCGTCGACGTCGTCCCGTCCCTCGAAGTGTTCATGGGCAGCGACGCAGAACATGGCGGCGTACGTATGAGCAATGAGTGCCGCTTGGGCAAGCAGCACAGTGGGGTTCAGTTGCAACGTCGTACTCTCGAGACCCATGCCCTGCTTGAGCCGGCCCGGACGAGCAAGAAACTGCAGCACCGTTTTGTCGAAGAGATTGACGGCGTGAGGACCTGTTACTGCCGAGAGCGGGAGCTTCCCGTCCTCTGCAGGACCGGAGGTTGTGAAGGTGACGAGATAATCGTCGCGAACCCGCACTCCTAGCCCGTGTTTGAACTTGTTGTGTGCGACCGACACGTCCAGCGAGGTTCGTGGTGCAAACAGCTCCATGGAGAAGTTGAACCATTCCGCGAAGGTCGTGACTCCGGAGATCCTCTGCAGGTCCTGGGCTTCCACATGCTCGGTGGCGGGGTACACCAAGTCTTGGAAGATCATCCAGCGGTCGCCGGCACCAAAACTGTCGCCGATCCCTTTCAGCACATCCTTCATTAAAGTTGGGGTAGCCTCCACCTCCGCCCAAACGCTCGGGCTGCCTTGCCCGCCCAGGCGCCGGAGCAGCACGTAGGTGAGCCGGAGGAGCGTTTCAGCTGCGTGGTGACGCACAGCGAATGCGTCGGTGGCGGCTTGGAGCTTGCGAGCCTCCGCAGTGGGAGCCCGGTAGGCCCTCGCGGCTGCGCCAACAAGTGCATCGAAAGCGGACCCTTCGGGGACGGGTTCACGCCCGGCACGCGGGCCCGTGTCCTCAACGCTGGCGAGCAAGGCGGCGATGCGAGCTGTGAAGTAGCCGAAGGGATCGGCGGAGAAGTATGTGTCGTCAAGCGTGCGAGCAACATCGGCCGAGATTTCAGGACCAGTGGGCGGCGGATACATGGCGATCAGACTAGGTGGTCGAGGGATAGCCGCGAGGCGTACGCGACACCTTGGAAGGCCTGCGTGATACACATCGGTTGCTCCCACTGCAGCGCTGGTGGAGAGGGGCGCTGGAGTGCGCAACCCTGCGCCGAGTAGGCTGCCTTTAGTCGGACTGCGACGGGTCTTCCGGTCCGCGCTGATGGACGACTTGCTTGTCCTGGACCGCCTGAAGGCGGTGGCTGACACCGGCTCGGCATCTCCGATAAGGTGTCCTTATGGCGCTGGTTGACGAGTACCTCGAAGCACGGCGCGACGAAGACGTCGCGAGGATGCGGCGCGTGCTCGCGTTGCGGGCGATGGTGGCAACGGGGATGTCGCAGCGGCAGATCGCCGAGGCGCTCGGCATCACTCAGCCGGCGGTGAGTCAGCAGTTGAAGTCAGCTGGGATTGTGCGCGAGGCGCACCCTGAGGTTCTGGTGCAGGCTGCTGCGCCGGTCCTGAAGTCACTTGCGCGGGAGCGTGGGTACAGGAACCTCGCGGTGTTCGGCTCGGTCGCGCGCGGGCAGGCACGGGGGGACTCCGACATTGACCTGATCATCGAGTCGCCCGAGGGGACTTCGAGCTTTGGGTTTGTCGAGTTCAAGTTGCTCATCGAGAAGGTGCTCGGCCGAGAGGTTGACCTCATCGACTACGGGGGACTCAAGCCCCGCCTCGACGATGACATCCGCCGGGATGCGGTGGCGTTGTGATGGACCGAAGGGCAGCCAAGGAACTGGCGCACAGTCGGGGTTGGCTCGACCGGGTGGCCACGATTGAGGCGCGCGGCAAGGAGAACTACCTCGCCGACGACCTCCTGCAGGAGGTCGTC